>NZ_MECL01000197.1 GCF_014596445.1 Streptomyces sp. CBMA29
ACCCGCCCGCGCAGGCCGGCCGGCACCGCCTGGGCGACGGCGTCCGTCAGGTGCCGGGTCAGTTCGGCGCGGCCGACGCTCAGCGCGTTGCCCGGCCCCCCGGTGCCGCTGCCGAGCACGACGACCTCCGCCGTCCCCCCGGCCGTCTCCGGCGCCGCCTCCGCCAGATACGCGCGGCTGCTGGTGCCGCCCGCGTCGATGCCGATCACAAGCGGTCGGCTGTAGATTTCACTCATCGCCACGAATGGTGGTTGATAGATTCACCCGCAGGCAAGTCCTCAAGCCGTCCAGCCGAGACGAGTCACCATGATCACCGCGTTGATCCGCTCCGAACTGCCCCGGATGTCCGGTTCCCTGCGCAAGGTGGGCGAGCTGGTACTGGCCGACCCGGTCGCGGCGACGCACGGCTCCGCGGCCGAGCTGGGGCGGCGTACGGGCACCTCGCAGGCCACCGTCACCCGCTTCTGCCGGGCGCTCGGCCTGGACTCGTACCAGCAGCTCCTGATCGAGCTGGCGCAGGAGCAGGGCCGCAGCGAGGCGGAGCCCCGTACGGCGGCGCTCGGGCCGCAGATCGGGCCAGAGGACGACCTGGAGCAGGTGATCGGGGTGGTCGCGGAGGCCGATCTGCGGGCGCTGCGGCAGACCGCCGACCGGCTGGACCGTGAGGCACTGGAGCGGGCCGCGCAGACGCTCGCGAAGGCCCGCAGGATCGACGTCTACGGGGTCGGCGGCTCGGGGATCGTGGCCAGGGAGACCGAGGCCCGGCTGTACGGCATCGGCTGCGCGGCGCACGCCTGGACCGAGGTGCACGCGGCGGAGACCTCCGCGGCCCTGCTGACGCCCTCCGACGCGGTGGTGGCCATCTCGCACTCGGGCGCCACCCGGGAGGTGCTGGAGCCGCTGCGGCTGGCCGCGGAGCGCGGCGCCGTCACCGTGGCCGTCACCGGCGACCCGCGCTCGCCGATCGCCCAGGCCGCCGACGTACGTCTCACGTCCACCTCGGGCGAAACGAGCTTCAGGCGCGGCAACTTCGGCACCCGTCACTCCGTACTGCTCATCGTGGACTGCCTCTACGCCCGCGTCGCGCAACTCACCTACGAACGGGCTACGGCCTCCATCGCGTTGACGGGCCATATCGCGGACGCGCACGCGGCCCGGCCGCGCCGGCGCTGAGGCGCTCGCCGGAGAGTACGCCCAGAAAGCCGGAAAACCCGGAAAGCCGGGAAAACAGAAAGCCCTCGGTCGCCGGGCGGGCTCAGAGGTCTGAGCCCGCCCGGCAACCGAGGTCCGGGACTTGCCTGGTCTCGCTGGATCTCGCTAGATCTCGCCGCGGAGCTTCGCCAGCGCCTCGGCGAGGATCGCCTCGCCGTCGGCGGCGCTGCGCCGCTCCCGCACGTAGGCGAGGTGGGTCTTGTACGGCTCGGTACGCGGCGGCGCCGGCGGATTCTCCTCGTCCTGCCCCGCCGGGAAGCCGCAGCGTGGGCAGTCCCAGGTCTCCGGGATCTGCGCGTCGCTGGCGAAACTCGGCTGGGTCTCGTGCCCGTTCGAGCACCAGAAGGAGATGCGGAGACGCGGCGCGGACTCGCCGCGCTCGGCCTCTCCCATCGGCCCCGCTCCGACCCGACTTCCACGGATCGCGTTGCCACTTGCCACGGTCGTAACTCCCTGCGTGATGGTGCTGCGAGGTCGCCAGTTTACGGAGACCTTACGTGCCGTCCAGCGGCAGGCGCTCGACCTGTCCCCCGAGGACGTCTCCCCATAGTAAGCCGGGGGGGCGACGAGGCGTCAGTTCTCCCTGGATGCGCGGGAGTCGAACGTCGGCCCTACTTCTGGAACTTCATCACCAGGCCAAGGGTGACAATGCAGGCGAACCACAGCAGACCGATCACGACGGTGATCCGGTCGAGGTTGCGCTCGGCCACCGAGGAGCCGCCGACGGAGGACTGCATACCGCCGCCGAACATGTCCGAGAGGCCGCCGCCCTTCCCCTTGTGCATCAGCACGAGCAGCAGAAGCAGCAGGCTGAAAATGATGAGGGCGATGGAGAACCCGATGACCACGGCTGGACCAACTCTCTCGACTACATGACAACGGCGCGGGGCCGGACGGCGCGGTCACGCCGGTCCGGCCCCGACAGGGTACTTCCTGAGGGGCGTGTCAGCCCACTGCCCGGTGCCCAGGCTCACTGTTCGTGGCCGCGGGCCCCGGTTCCGTCACTGGTCGCGGAACCGGACGATCTTGACGAACTCCTCGGCGTCCAGTGCCGCGCCGCCCACCAGGGCGCCGTCCACGTCCGGCTGCTTCATGATCGCGGCGACGTTGCCGGACTTCACGGAGCCGCCGTACTGGATGCGCACGGCGTCCGCCAGCTCCTGGTCGTACAGCTCGGCCAGCCGCCCGCGGATCGCCCCGCAGACCTCCTGCGCGTCCTCGGGGGTGGCCACCTCGCCGGTGCCGATCGCCCAGACCGGCTCGTACGCCACCACGATCGTGGCGGCCTGCTCGGCGGGGATGTCCTTCAGGGCGCCGTCGAGCTGCGCGAGGGTGTGCGGGACCTGCTGACCGGCCTTGCGGACGTCCAGGCCCTCGCCGACGCACAGGATCGGGGTGAGGCCGTTCTTGTAGGCGGCCTTCACCTTGGCGTTGACGACGGCCTCGTCCTCGCCGTGGTACTGGCGGCGCTCGGAGTGCCCGATCGCCACGTACGCGCACTTCAGCTTGGCCAGCATCGATCCGGAGATCTCGCCGGTGTACGCGCCGGAGTCCTGCGCGGACAGGTCCTGGGCGCCGTACTTGATCTTGAGCTTGTCGCCGTCGACCAGCGTCTGTACGGAGCGCAGGTCGGTGTACGGCACCAGGACGGCGACCTCGACCGCGTCGTGGTCCTTGTCGGTGAGCGCGAAGGCGAGTTTCTGGACGTGCGCGATGGCCTCGAGGTGGTTGAGGTTCATCTTCCAGTTGCCCGCCATCAGCGGGGTGCGGGTGCTCTGCTCGGTCATCTGCTCACTTCTCCAGTGCGGCAAGGCCGGGGAGCGTCTTGCCCTCGAGGTATTCCAGGCTCGCGCCGCCGCCGGTGGAAATATGGCCGAAAGCGTTCTCGTCGAAGCCGAGGATGCGGACGGCGGCGGCCGAGTCGCCGCCGCCGACCACGGTGAACGCGTCGGAGTCGATCAGCGCCTGGGCGACCGCGCGGGTGCCCTCGGCGTAGTCCGGGTGCTCGAAGACGCCCATCGGGCCGTTCCAGAAGACGGTGGCGGCGTCCGCGAGCTTGGCGGCGAAGAGCTTGCGGGACTCCGGGCCGATGTCCAGGCCGATCACGTCCGCGGGGATCGCGTCCACGGGTGCGTTGACCGGCGAGGACGGCGCCTTCGTCTTGAGGTCGGGGAACTCGGTGGCGCCGACGACGTCGACCGGCAGGACGAATTCCACGCCCTTGGCCTCGGCCCGCGCCAGATACTCCTTGACCACCGGGATCTGGTCCTCCTGGAGCAGGCTCTTGCCGACCTCGTGGCCCTGGGCCTTGAGGAAGGTGAAGACCATGCCGCCGCCGACCAGGATGCGGTCGGCCTTGTCCAGCAGGTGGTCGATGACGCCGAGCTTGTCGGAGACCTTGGAGCCGCCGAGCACCACCGCGTAGGGGCGCGAGACGTCCTCGGTGAGCTTCTTCAGGACGCCGACCTCGGTGGCGATCAGCCCGCCCGCGGCGTGCGGGAGGCGGGCCGGGAGGTCGTACACCGAGGCGTGCTTGCGGTGCACCGCTCCGAAGCCGTCGCCGACATAGGTGTCGGCCAGCTCCGCGAGCCGGTCGGCGAAGGCGCCGCGCTCGGCGTCGTCCTTGGCTGTCTCGCCCGCGTTGAAGCGCAGGTTCTCCAGCAGCGCGACCTGGCCGTCGGCCAGGCCCGCCACGGTGGCCGCGGCGCTGTCGCCGACGGTGTCGGCGGCGAAGGTGACGTTCTTGCCGAGCAGCTCACCGAGCCGCGCGGCGACCGGCGCGAGCGAGAACGCCGGGTCGGGCTCGCCCTTGGGGCGGCCGAGGTGCGAGGCCACGATCACCTTGGCGCCCGCCTCGGCGAGCTTGGTGATGGTGGGGACGGCGGCCCGGATGCGGCCGTCGTCGGTGATGGTGCTCCCGTCGAGCGGGACGTTGAGGTCGGCGCGGACGAATACCCGCTTTCCGGCGATCCGCCCCTCGCTGATCAGGTCGTCGATCGTCTTCATCTGTACGGTCTCCTACGGGTACGGCTGCGGGTGCTGACGGGTACGGGACTGCGGAGTGGGCAAGGGACAGGGCCCGGACCGGCGCTTCGTCGCACCCGTCCGGACCCTGTCGCTCACATCGCTGTGCGTCGGCCGCTACGGCGTCAGAGCTGGCCGCCGACGAAGACCGTGAGGTCCACGAGGCGGTTGGAGTAGCCCCACTCGTTGTCGTACCAGCCGATGACCTTGACCGTCTTGCCCTGGACCATGGTCAGGGAGGAGTCGAAGGTGCAGGAGGCCGGCCAGTTGACGATGTCCGAGGAGACGATCGCGTCCTCGGTGTAGTCCAGCAGGCCCTTGAGCTGGCCCTCGGCCGCCTTCTGGAAGGCGGCGTTGACCTCGTCCTTGGTGACCTCGCGCTCGAGGTCGACGACCAGGTCGGTGACCGAGCCGGTGGGGACCGGGACGCGCATCGCGATGCCGTCCAGCTTGCCCGCCAGCTCGGGGATGACCAGCGCGGTGGCCTTCGCGGCACCCGTGGTGGTCGGGATGATGTTCTCCGCGGCGGCGCGGGCGCGGCGCAGGTCCTTGTGCGGGAAGTCCAGGATGCGCTGGTCGTTGGTGTACGCGTGGACCGTCGTCATCATGCCCTTGACGATGCCGAAGTTCTCCAGCAGCACCTTCGCCATCGGCGCCACACAGTTCGTGGTGCACGAGGCGTTGGAGATGATGTGGTGGTTCGCGGGCTCGTACTTGTCCTGGTTGACGCCCATCACGATCGTGATGTCCTCGTCGCTGGCGGGCGCCGAGATGATGACCTTCTTGGCACCGCCCGCGATGTGCTTGCCCGCGTCGGCGGCCTTGGTGAAGATGCCGGTCGACTCGATGACGACGTCGACGCCCAGCTCGCCCCACGCGATGGCGGCGGGGTCGCGCTCGGCGAGCACCTTGACGGTCTTGCCGTCGACGGTGATGGAGTCGGCGGTGTGGGTGACCTCGGCCTTGAGGCGGCCCAGGATGGTGTCGTACTTCAGCAGGTGCGCCGTCGTCGCGGTGTCACCCAGGTCGTTGACAGCCACGATCTCGATGTCCGCACCCTGCTCCAAGGCGGCGCGGAAGAAGTTACGACCGATGCGGCCAAAGCCGTTGATGCCTACCCGGATCGTCACGAACCGATCTCCTCGCTCATTCGCCGGAGCCCTCTCCGGCTGCGAAATATGGGATGTCCCCGACCAGGGACGAGCCTACCCGGCCGGGGCCGGAGAGGTGACATCGGGCACCGCCCCGGGTACGCAGGGGATCGCCTCGCCCCACGGGGGGCGGCGAGTGTTCAGAGGCGCGGCGGGCACCGCCCCCGCAGGGGAACCGCCCGGGGCCGCGCCCCGAAAAAGCTCACCCTCAGCCGGAGGCGCTAGCCGACCATCTCGTCGGTGAGGTTGGCGTCGGTGCCGGGCAGGCCGAGGTCCGAGGCGCGCTTGTCGGCCATGGCCAGCAGGCGGCGGATCCGGCCGGCGACGGCGTCCTTGGTCAGCGGCGGCTCGGCGAGGGAGCCCAGCTCCTCCAGGGACGCCTGCTTGTGGTCCATGCGCAGGCGCCCGGCCGCGGCGAGGTGCTCCGGTACGTCGTCGCCGAGGATCTCCAGCGCGCGTTGCACACGGGCTCCGGCGGCGACGGCAGCGCGGGCCGACCTGCGCAGGTTGGCGTCGTCGAAGTTGGCGAGCCGGTTGGCGGTGGCCCGGACCTCGCGGCGCATCCGGCGCTCTTCCCAGGCGAGCACCGAGTCGTGGGCGCCGAGCCGGGTCAGCAGCGCGCCGATCGCGTCGCCGTCCCGTACCACCACGCGGTCCACATTGCGGACCTCGCGGGCCTTGGCGGGGATCTGGAGGCGGCGGGCGGCGCCGACCAGGGCCAGCGCGGCCTCGGGTCCCGGGCAGGTGACCTCCAGGGACGAGGAGCGGCCGGGCTCGGTGAGCGAGCCGTGCGCGAGGAAGGCACCGCGCCAGGCGGCCTCCGCGTCGCAGGTGGCGCCGGAGACGACCTGCGGGGGCAGGCCGCGGATCGGACGGCCGCGGCCGTCCACCAGGCCGGTCTGCCGGGCGAGCTGGTCGCCGCCCGCCACCACGCGCACCACGTACCTGCTGCCCCTGCGCAGCCCGCCGGGCGCCATCACCACCAGGTCGGAGGAGTGCCCGAAGATCTCCAGGATGTCCTTGCGCAGCCGCCTGGCCGCGATCCCGGTGTCCAGCTCCGCCTCGATCACGATCCGGCCGCTCACCAGGTGGAGGCCGCCGGCGAACCGCAGGATCGACGAGACCTCCGCCTTCCGGCAGCAGGTCCGGGTGACGGGAAGCCGGGAGATCTCATCCTTCACCGCTGCCGTCATCGCCATGGGCCGATCCTTCCACGCATACGAAAAATCCTGTCATACGCGGCGGCCAACAGCTCCGGTTCGTGCCGCGGCCCGTCGGGGGCGGCGACCGGTGCCAGCTCGACCGTGCCGCCCAACCGCTGTGCGGCCTCGGAGAGGCTGTCACGGTCGGGTACGGCGGCCTCGTCGGCGAGAACCACGTCGATGGTGAGTTTAGGGGCGTGTCGGGCCAAAACCTCCAAGTGACGCTGCGGAGAAAATCCGTCGGTCTCACCTGGTTGCGGCGCGAGGTTCAGCGTGAGGACCCGGCGCGCCCTGGTCGTCATGAGGGCGTCGACGAGCTCGGGGACGAGCAGATGCGGGATCACCGAGGAGAACCAGGAGCCGGGGCCGAGCACCACCCAGTCCGCGTCCAGGACCGCCTGCACAGCCTCGGGAACGGCGGGCGGATCGGCCGGGACGACCTGCACTTCCTGCACTTCACCGGGGGTGAGGGCGACCGTGGCCTGGCCGCGGACGGTGCTGATCTCGTCGGGCTTGTCGGGGTCGTGGCCGCGGACGATGGCATGCAGGTCGAGCGGGACCGCGGACATCGGCAGCACCCTGCCGTGAGCGCCCAGCAGACGCCCGACCCACTCCAGGGCGGCGACCTCGTCGTTGAGCTGTTCCCACAGCGCGACGATCAGCAGATTGCCGACCGCGTGCCCGTGCAGATCACCCTCGCTGGTGAAGCGGTGCTGGACCACTCGGGCCCATGTGCGCCCCCATTCGTCGTCCCCGCAGAGCGCGGCGAGCGCCTTGCGGAGGTCTCCGGGCGGCAGGACGCCCATCTCCTCGCGGAGTCTGCCGCTGGAGCCGCCGTCGTCCGCGACGGTGACCACCGCGGTCAGATCGCCGGTGATCCGGCGCAGTGCGGCGAGGGAGGCGGCCAGGCCGTGCCCCCCGCCGAGGGCGACCACCTTGGGCGGCACCCCGGCGCGGCGGCCCGTACCCCGGCGCCGCCGCCGACCCGTCATGATCACTCGCGCCCCATGTCCCTGTGCACTGTCACGGTCTCCACCCCATCCGCGGCCAGCCGTGCGGCCAGCCGTTCCGACATCGCCACGCTGCGGTGCTTGCCGCCCGTGCAGCCGACCGCGATCGTCACGTACCGCTTGCCCTCGCGCCGGTACCCGGCGGCGATGATGTGCAGCAACTCGGCGTAGCGGTCGAGGAATTCCTTCGCGCCCGGCTGGTTGAACACATACTGCGCCACCTCGTCGTTGAGCCCGGTGAAGGGCCGCAGCTCCGGCACCCAGTGCGGGTTGGGCAGGAAGCGGCAGTCCACCACCAGGTCGGCGTCGACGGGCAGGCCGTACTTGAACCCGAACGACATGACCGTGGCGCGCAGTTCCGGCTCCTCCTCGCCCGCGAACTGGGCGTCCAGCTTGGCGCGCAGCTCGTGCACGTTGAGGCTGGAGGTGTCGATCACCAGGTCGGCGTCGCCGCGCAGCTCGCGCAGCAGGTCGCGCTCGGCCTCGATGCCGTCCACGATCCGGCCCGAGCCCTGGAGCGGGTGCGGCCGGCGCACCGACTCGAAGCGGCGGACCAGGGCCTCGTCGGAGGCTTCCAGATAGATGATCCGGCGCTTGACGCTGCGGGTCGCCAGGTCGGCGAGGGACTCGCGCAGATTGTCGAAGAAGCGGCGTCCGCGGACGTCCACGACCACGGCGATCCGGGCGACGTTGCCCTGCGAGCGCGCGCCGAGATCCACCATGGTGGGAATCAGCGCGGGCGGCAGATTGTCCACCACGAACCAGCCGAGGTCCTCCAGACACTTGGCCGCGGTGCTGCGGCCCGCTCCGGACATGCCGGAGATGATCACCAGTTCGGGAATGGCCTCCACGGCCTCCCCCGCTCCGCCGGTTGTCACGTGCGTTCCGTCCTGTTCGTCCTGCTCACTCATGTGCTGATCCCCCGATGGTGGGACGGGTCCGCCCCGGGCGGGGTCCCGTCGGCCTCTTCGATGATCTCTCCTGTCGCGGTGTTCACCGCGGGTGCGGCCGGAGCCGCGGCTGCCAGTGTCGCCGCGACCGTCTCCGCCGTACGGCGGCCGATCCCCGGGACCTCGCAGATCTCCTCGATCGTCGCCGCCCGGAGCCGTTTCAGCGAGCCGAAGTGCTTCAGCAGCGCCTGCCTGCGGGTCTCGCCGAGTCCCGGCACGGAGTCCAGCGCGCCGGCCTTCATCGACTTGGAGCGCTTGCTGCGCTGGTACGAGATCGCGAACCGGTGCGCCTCGTCGCGGACCCGCTGGAGCAGGTACAGGCCCTCGCTGGAGCGCGGCAGGATCACCGGGTCGTCGTCGCCGGGCAGCCAGACCTCTTCCAGGCGCTTGGCGAGGCCGCACACGGCGACGTCGTCTATGCCCAGCTCCTCCAGCGCGCGCCGGGCGGCGGCCACCTGCGGCTGTCCGCCGTCGACCACGACGAGCTGCGGCGGGTACGCGAATTTGCGCGGCCGTCCGGTGTCGGGGTCGATGGGGCCGGACGCCTGGACCTCGGCGTCACGGACCTCGGTGTCATGGACCTCGGCGTCCTGCGTGTCGGCGTCCTGGACCTCTTGGGGCGCGGGGACCTCGCCGGACTCGCCCTCCCACTCGCCGGTCTTCTGCTTCTCCAGCAGATAGCGGCGGAAGCGGCGGGAGATCACCTCGTGCATCGACCGGACGTCGTCCTGCCCGGCGAACGATTTGATCTGGAAGCGGCGGTATTCGCTCTTACGGGCCAGGCCGTCCTCGAAGACCACCATGGACGCGACCACGTCGTCGCCCTGGAGGTGGCTGATGTCGTAGCACTCGATCCGCAGCGGCGCGGTGTCGAGATCGAGCGCGGCGGCGATCTCCTCCAGCGCGCGGGAGCGGGTGGTGAGGTCGGAGGCGCGCTTGGTCTTGTGCAGCGCGAGGGCCTGCTGCGCGTTGCGCTGCACGGTGACCATCAGGTCCTTCTTGTCGCCGCGCTGCGGCACGCGCAGGCTGACGTGCGAGCCGCGGCGGTCGCTGAGCCACTGCGCGACCGGCTCGGACGGCGCGGGCAGCGCCGGGACCAGCACCTCCTTGGGCACACCGCCGCTGCCGCCGGAGCGCTCGGCGTCACCGCGCTCGTCGCCGTAGAGCTGCTGGAGGGCGTGCTCGACCAGGCCCGCGGTGTCGACCGCCTCGACCTTGTCGGTGACCCAGCCGCGCTGGCCGCGGACCCGGCCGCCGCGTACGTGGAAGATCTGCACGGCGGCTTCCAGCTCGTCCTCGGCGACGGCGATCAGGTCGGCGTCGGTGGCGTCGGCGAGCACCACCGCGTTCTTCTCCATGGCGCGGCGCAGCGCCTCCAGGTCGTCCCGCAGCCGGGCCGCCTGCTCGTACTCCATCTCGCTCGCCGCGTCCTTCATGCGCTGTTCCAGGCGGCGCAGGTAGGTGCCGGTGTGTCCGGCCATGAAGTCGCAGAATTCCTCGGCCAGTTCGCGGTGGTCGTCGGCGCTGATCCGGCCGACGCAGGGCGCGGAGCACTTGCCGATGTAGCCGAGCAGACAGGGGCGGCCGATCTGCGCGGAGCGCTTGAAGACCCCGGCGGAGCAGGTGCGGACCGGGAAGACCCGCAGCAGCAGGTCGACGGTCTCGCGGATCGCCCAGGCGTGCGCGTACGGACCGAAGTAGCGCACGCCCTTGCGCTTGGGACCGCGCATGACCTGGACGCGCGGGAACTCCTCGTTCATCGTCACCGCGAGCGACGGATAGCTCTTGTCGTCGCGGTACTTGACGTTGAACCGCGGGTCGAACTCCTTGATCCAGGAGTATTCGAGCTGGAGCGCCTCCACCTCGGTGGAGACCACCGTCCACTCGACGGCCGCCGCGGTGGTCACCATCGTGGCGGTCCGCTGGTGGAGGTTGGTGATGTCCTGGAAGTACGAGGAAAGCCGCTGGCGCAGGCTCTTCGCCTTGCCGACGTAGATCACCCGACCGTGCTCGTCCCGGAACTTGTAGACCCCCGGGGAGTCGGGGATCTGGCCCGGCTTCGGTCGGTAGCTGCTGGGGTCCGCCATGTCTCCCACCCTACTGGCGGGATGCGACATTCCCGGGCCAGGCCGGGCAGTGCCGACCGGTGCGGATGCCGGCCGGCGGGACCGCCGATTCGCGCGTGCCGGCTCCCGTGAGTCAGCTCGCCGGGCCCGCGGTGAGCTTGCCGCCGGCGACGGTGACCCGCACGGCGGGCAGCGGCTTGGTCGCCGGGCCCTGGAGCACGGCGCCGGTGTCCGCGTCGAACTGGCTGCCGTGGCAGGCGCAGGTGATCGTGGTGCCGTCCACCGAGGAGACGACGCAGCCCGCGTGCGTGCAGACCGCGCTGAACGCCTTGAAGGCGCCCTCCTTCGGCTGCGCCACGACCACCTTGTCGTTCCGGTAGAGCTTGGCGCCGCCGACCGGTACGTCACTGGCGGCGCCCAACTCCACGGCTTTGGCGGGCCCGTCGGACGAACCGCCGCCCGAGCCGCCGCACGCGGTGAGGCCGAGCCCGGCGGCTCCGGCCAGGGCCGCGCCCCGTAGGACGGTACGGCGGCAGGCGGGCAGTTCGGTGCTCATGTGCGCTCCAGGTCGGGGAGGTGGGGAGGTCTCGCGACCCGTAACCCTACGTCCCCCACCTGTCCGCTCTCTTTGTGCCGTGCCGCTGCGCGGCGCCTTGACCCGGGCCTTCCCAGGGCTTGGTCTACGCCTTGCCCGCCGTCCGCTTGCGCGGTGCCGGGGTCTTCTTCGCGGCGGCCGTCGTGCTCTTCCTGGCCGCCGTCGTCGTCCCCGGCGCCTTCTTCGGCGCGGGCACCCGCTTCTTGGGCGCGGGCGCCGACGCGTCGCTGATCCGCTCCGCGCCGAGCACGTCGCGCAGGAACTTGCCGGTGTGGCTGGCCGGGACGGCCGCGATCTGCTCGGGGGTGCCCTCGGCGACGATCAGTCCGCCGCCGTTGCCGCCCTCGGGGCCCATGTCGACCACCCAGTCAGCGGTCTTGATGACGTCGAGATTGTGCTCGATGACGATCACGGTGTTGCCCTTGTCGACCAGGCCCTGGAGCACCTTGATCAGCTTGCTGATGTCCTCGAAGTGCAGACCGGTGGTCGGCTCGTCCAGGACGTAGACCGTACGGCCGGTGGAGCGCTTCTGGAGTTCGGAGGCGAGCTTCACACGCTGTGCCTCGCCGCCGGACAGCGTCGGCGCGGACTGCCCGAGGCGTACGTATCCCAGGCCGACCTCGTAGAGCGTGCGCAGGTGCCGGGCGATGGCGGGGACCGCCTCGAAGAAGTCCAGCGCCTCCTCGATCGGCATCTCCAGCACCTCGGCGATGGACTTGCCCTTGTAGTGCACTTCCAGCGTCTCGCGGTTGTAGCGGGCGCCGTGGCAGACCTCGCACGGGACGTAGACGTCCGGCAGGAAGTTCATCTCGATCTTGATCGTGCCGTCGCCCGAGCAGTTCTCGCAGCGGCCGCCCTTGACGTTGAAGGAGAAGCGGCCGGGCAGATAGCCGCGGACCTTCGCCTCCATCGTCTCCGCGAAGAGCCGCCGCACATGGTCGAAGACACCGGTGTACGTGGCCGGGTTGGAGCGCGGGGTGCGGCCGATCGGCGACTGGTCGACGTGCACGACCTTGTCCACCAGGTCGTCGCCGTCCACCCGGGTGTGCCGGCCGGGGACGCTGCGCGCCCCGTTCAGCTCGCGGGCCAGGTGGGTGTAGAGGATGTCGTTGACCAGCGTCGACTTGCCGGAGCCGGAGACGCCGGTGACGGCGGTGAGCACACCGAGCGGGAAGGACGCGTCGATGTCCTGGAGGTTGTGCTCGCGGGCGCCGTGCACCGTCAGCCGCCGCTTGCGGTCGATCGGGCGGCGTACGTCGGGGGTGACGATGACGCGCTTGCCGGAGAGATACTGACCGGTCAGCGACTCCTCGTTGACCAGCAGCTCCTTCAGGGAGCCGGAGTGCACCACCTTGCCGCCGTGCTCACCGGCGCCGGGGCCGATGTCGACCACCCAGTCGGCGGTCTTGATGGTGTCCTCGTCGTGCTCGACGACGATCAGCGTGTTGCCCAGGTCGCGCAGCCGTACCAGGGTCTCGATCAGCCGGTGGTTGTCGCGCTGGTGCAGGCCGATCGACGGCTCGTCCAGCACGTAGAGCACGCCGACCAGGCCCGAGCCGATCTGGGTGGCGAGCCGGATGCGCTGGGCCTCGCCGCCGGACAGGGTGCCCGCGGCGCGGTTGAGCGAGAGGTAGTCCAGGCCGACGTCGACCAGGAACCTCAGCCGCTCGTTGACCTCCTTGAGCACCCGCTCGGCGATCTTCTTGTCGCGGGCGTCCAGCTTCATCCCGCCGAGGAACTCGGCGCAGTCGCTGATCGACATGGCGGAGACGTCCGCGATGGAGCGGTCCTGGACGGTGACGGCCAGCACGATCGGCTTGAGCCTGCTGCCGTGGCAGGTGGGGCAGGGCACCTCGCGCATGTACCCCTCGAAGCGCTCCCGGCTGGAGTCGCTCTCGGAGTCCTGGTGCCGCCGCTTCACGAACGGGATGGCGCCCTCGAAATGCGCGTTGTACGCGCGCTCGCGGCCGTACCTGTTCTTGTACGCGACCCTGACCTCGGCCTTGTGGCCGTAGAGCAGCGCCTTCTTCGCGCGGGCGGGCAGCCCGGCCCAGGGGATGTCGGTCCGGAAGCCCAGCTCCCCCGCGAGACCTTCGACCAGCCGCTCGAAGTAGCCCTTGGACATGCCGCCGGTCCAGGGTGCGATGGCGCCCTCGGCCAGGGACTTCTCCTCGTCCGGGACGATCAGCTCCGGGTCGACCTCCATGCGGGAGCCGATGCCGGTGCAGTCGGGGCAGGCGCCGAAGGGCGAGTTGAAGGAGAAGGAGCGCGGCTCCAGCTCCTCGAAGGACAGGTCGTCGTACGGGCAGTACAGGTGCTCGGAGAACATCCGCTCGCGCTGCGGGTCGTCCTCGGGCAGGTCGACGAAGTCCAGGATCACCATGCCGCCGGACAGGCCGAGCGCGGTCTCGACGGAGTCCGTGAGGCGGCGCTTGGCGCTGTTCTTCACCGTGAGGCGGTCGATGACGACCTCGACGGTGTGCTTCTCCTGCTTCTTCAGCTTGGGCGGGTCGGTGAGCTGGATCGTGGCCCCGTCGACCCGGGCGCGGCTGTAGCCCTTGGTCTGGAGGTCGCCGAAGAGGTCGACGAATTCGCCCTTGCGCTCACGGACCAGCGGGGAGAGCACCTGGAAGCGGCTGCCCTCCTCCAGTTCCAGCACCCGGTCGACGATGGCCTGCGGCGACTGCCGGGAGATCGGGCGGGCGCACTCGGGGCAGTGCGGCTTGCCGATCCTGGCGAAGAGCAGCCGGAGGTAGTCGTAGACCTCGGTGATGGTGCCCACCGTCGAGCGCGGGTTGCGCGAGGTGGACTTCTGGTCGATGGAGACCGCCGGGGACAGGCCCTCGATGAAGTCCACATCGGGCTTGTCCATCTGGCCGAGGAACTGGCGGGCGTAGGAGGAGAGCGACTCGACGTAGCGGCGCTGCCCCTCGGCGAAGATCGTGTCGAAGGCGAGGGAGGACTTGCCCGATCCGGACAGCCCTGTGAACACGATGAGGGAGTCCCGCGGCAGGTCGAGCGACACGTTCTTCAGATTGTGCTCGCGAGCGCCACGGACGGTGAGTCGATCGGCCACGCCAGTGCGCACCTTTCATAGAAACGGGGGGAGAGTCGGCACCCCCAGTCAGCCTAAACGGGGTGCGCTCGGGTTTTCTTCCGGTTCGCCGCGTTCTCAGGAGTTGCGACACACCGACCATATAGCACGTGCATTCGATTTACGGGCGCGCTCTGCCCACTTCACCCGATCGTGTGTCCTGCGCGAGCGCGGGGTGACGCGCTAGCGTCGGTACGTGACCGTCCAACGACCGGATCCCGTACTCGATGCGGTTGCCGTCCGGGAAGCCACCGACCGATTCGTCGCCGCGGTGTCCGCGCTCCCCGCCGCCGGCGTCGCCGAGCCCTCGCTGCTGCCCGGCTGGAGCCGCGGGCATCTGCTCACCCATGTCGCGCGCAATGCCGACGCCCTGGCCAATCTGCTGATCTGGGCGGGGACCGGCGAGGAGACCCCGATGTACGCGGACGCGACATCCCGCGACCTGGCCATCGAGGAGGGCGCGGGCCGTCCCCTCGACGACCACCTCGCCGATCTGCGGGCCTCGGCGGAGCGGTTCGAGCGGGCCGCCGCGCAGGTGCCGCCGTCCGGCTGGGCGACGCAGGTGGCCCTGCGCTCCGGCCGGGTGATCGCCGCCGCCGAGGTCCCCTGGCGGCGGCTGGGCGAGGTGTGGCTGCACCTGGTCGACCTCGGCATCGGCACCACCGCCGCCGACCTGCCCGCCGACTTCGCCGCCCGTGAGCTGGCCTCCCTCGCCGAGGGCCTCACCGGGCACGAGGGCATCGCCGCGGTCCGCCTGGAGGACACCGAGTCCGGCGCGTCCTGGACCATCGGCGCGGCAGCGGAACCCGACCTCACCGTCAGCGCCGCCACCCGCCCGCTGCTGGCCTGGCTCTCCGGCCGCGGCCCGTACGAGGGCCTGACCGTGGCCCCCGACGGCCCGCTCCCCGTACTGCCTCCGCTCTAGCCACCCCGAATCCTGCGGGGCCCGCGGATCACGGACGGGCCTGCCCTAGGCTGACGGCATGGCGTACAGCGGAGAAGTAACGGTGGGCGGGACCCCCGACGTGCATGAACTGGAAGACCTGATCATCACCAAGGTCGCGGTCGGGCCGATGAACAACAACGCGTACGTGTTGCGCTGCCGGGCCACCGACGAGCAGCTTCTGATCGACGCGGCCAACGACGCGGAGACGCTGCTGGAGGTCGTCGGCACCGACGGGCTCGGCGCCGTCGCGACCACCCACCAGCACGGCGACCACTGGCAGGCGCTGCGCGCGGTGGTCGACGCGACCGGCGCGCGTACCTACGCGGGCCGCGAGGACACGGTGGGCATTCCGGTCCCCACCGATGTGGCGCTGGACGACGGCGACACCGTGACCTTCGGCCGCGTCAGTCTCACCGCCCGGCACCTGGTCGGCCACACCCCGGGCAGCGTCGCCCTCGTCTACGACGACCCGCACGGCGCCCCGCACGTCTTCACCGGAGACTGCCTCTTCCCGGGCGGTGTCGGCAACACGCACGACGACCCGGCCGCCTTCACCTCGCTCCTCGACGACGTCACGGCCAAGCTCTTCGACGTGCTCCCGGACGAGACCTGGGTCTACCCCGGCCACGGCAACGACACGACCCTCGGCGCCGAGCGGCCCCACCTCAAGGAATGGCGCGAGCGCGGCTGGTAGCGGTCGGCACGGTCACCGCCCGGCCCGGCGGGTGGGCGAGCAGCGGATCTTGCCGCCGCACGCCCCCGCCGCACGCTCCCCCGGGTGTCCGTACGGTCGCCGTACGACCGGGCGGGCTACTTGTACCAGACGGCCACGCCGTGGTGGTGCGAGCACGTGCCCCGGTGGTGCTGCGAGTAGGACAGGGTGCCGTCGTTGCAGAGGGCGGTGGCGCCGTCGTGGTCGTTGACCGGGGGCTCGGTGTACCCGACGGTCGGCTTCGGCTTGGGTTTCGGCTTGGGCTTCGGGGTCGGCTTGTGGGTGACGGTGGTGGGGCGGGGCTTGGGCGTCGCCTTGTGCGTGGCGGTCGGCGACGGCGCCGCGGCGCGGGTGACCGTGACCGTGGGTGTGGGTGACGGCGCCGGAGTGCCGTCCGCGGCCGGGCAGATCTCGGCGATCTTGACGACGGCGAGGTCGACCGGGTCGGACAGACCCGCGGCACCCTGGCCTGGCTGCTGGAAGCACACCTTCCAGTCGCCGTCCGAGACCTGGGTGCGCTCGGCCCCTGTCGCGTCGTGCGCGGCGATCTGGGTGAACCCGGCGTCGTTGGCCATGGTGCGCGCGGCGAGCAGCGGCATCCCGGTCAGGTTGGGCAGTTGGCCGGTGAGCGCGGCCTCCGTGGTGGTGGGCGCGGCCGTGGGTGTGGCCGAGACCGAGGCGGCGGCGCCCGATATGTCGTCGGTCCCGCCGTCGCCGTCGCATCCCGCGAGCGCGAGCCCCGCGACGGCCAGTAAACAGGCAGCGGTCATGGCACGTTGACGCAATTTGTCCCCCCAGGACAGGTATGAGGGGGAGAGCGTGACACGCGCCGACTCGTGACGTGGTGCCCGTAACGCAGTTGTGACCCCGGGCCGCCGCGGACCGCTCAGCGACCGCGCCGCATGCGCTCGCCGACCTCGCCCTGATCGGTCTCCCACCAGGGGCGGGTCAGCTCCGGAACGGGAGCGGACACAGGAGCGGGGGCCTTCGTCGCGGCGGGCGCGGCACCGGCACCGGCACCGGCGGCGGCACCGGCGCCGGCACCGGACATGGCGACGACGGCCTCGCGGTCCAGCCGCGCGTCGAGTTCCGCTGTCTTCTCCCGCTCGGCCCGCCACCACTCGAAGAAGACCAGGATCAGGAAGGGCAGCGCGACGAGTTCGGCGAGGGTGAGCATCAGGCCGCCGCCGAGCATCTGGTCGTGCTGGACGCTCGGCCCCCAGGAGCGCGGGTGCGCGGTGTACCAGTGCCCGGCCACCAGCGTGCCGCTGGTCATGACGACGATGCCGGGCACGGAGTCGAAGAGCCCGTCGAAGAAGACCAGCGCGGCCCTGACCGGGTGGCCGCACCAGGACGGCAGCAGGTTCTGACGGCTGAGCATCGGCAGCACGAACAGGCAGCCGGTGAGCAGCAGTTGGAGGTGCATGAGCTGGAGCACGAGCCCGTTGCCGAGGGCGGTCGAGAAGTACGGCGTGAAGTAGATCGTCAGCTCGGAGGCGAGCACCAGCACCGAGCTGACCAGCGGATACATCAGCAGTCGTACCGTACGACCGGTGAAGGCGCGGTGCAGTCGGCTGTCGGGAGCGGCCAGCGCGAGCGGGTCGCCGAGCGCCAGGCCGAGCGGTGCGAAGAGGTCGAGCAGGATGTTCTGCACGGCGGCGGGCCAGAACAGCACCCGGTCGTAGACGGCGAGCGAGGACATCGTCGCGACGACGAGGGTGCCGAGGCCGAGGACGTAGAACGCGGCGGTGCGCCACAGCGGCCACCGCTCCCCCGCGCGCCGCTTGCGCCGTACGCCCAGCGCGTACGCGACACCCAGCAGGACGACGGCGGTCAGCGCGACGGCGTCGAGCCGCCAGGCGTCGAAGAACCGCGCGCCGGTCAGCTCGGGAAGGACCACCATGCCGCTCGCCACCATCCGCGCCTTCCCACACCCCGCGCACAACCATCCGTTACGAGGGCCACGGTAGCCCTCGTGACGGAGCGGTCCGCGCGAAGGGGTCGGTACGACGGGTCAGTACGGAGGGACCGGTCAGCGGACCGGCGTCGCGGGGCGCTCCTCGTCCTCGGAGGCGGCGGCCTCGGCCTCCGCCTGCCGCTTGGAGGCGATCAGGCTGGTGGCGGTGGTGACCGCGAGGACGAGGACGATGACGCCGAGCGAGACGGGGATGGAGATCTCGGGCACGTGCACACCGGACTCGTGCAGCGCGTGCAGCACCAGCTTGACGCCGATGAAGCCGAGGATCACCGACAGTCCGTACGACAGGTGGACCAGCTTCTTGAGCAGGCCGCCGATCAGGAAGTAGAGCTGGCGCAGGCCCATCAGGGCGAAGGCGTTGGCGGTGAAGACGATGTACGGGTCCTGGGTGAGGCCGAAGATCGCGGGGATCGAGTCGAGCGCGAAGAGCACGTCGGTGGTGCCGATGGCGAGCATCACGACGAGCATCGGCGTCATCAGCCGCTTGCCGTTCTCCGTGATGAACAGCCGCGTGCCGTGGTACTTGTCGGTGGACGGTACGCGTTTCTCGACCGCCTTGAGCAGCCGGTTCTCCTCGAATTCCTCGTCCTCGTCGTCCGAACGGGCGTCCTGGATGAGCTTCCAGGCGGTCCAGATGAGGAAGGCGCCGAAGATGTAGAAGACCCACGAGAAGCTGGCGATGATCGCCGCGCCGCCCGCGATGAACACCGCGCGGAGCACCAGCGCTATCAGCACGCCCACCAGCAGGACGCGCTGCTGGTACTGGGACGGCACCGCGAATTTGGACATGATCAGGACGAAGACGAAGAGGTTGTCGACGCTCAGCGACTTCTCGGTGATGTAGCCGGCGAAGAACTCGCCCGCCGGCTGGCCGCCGGAGAAGACGAGCAGGCCGACCCCGAAGAGCCCGGCGAGTACGACCCAGACGATCGTCCAGGCCCCTGCCTCCTTGACGGAGACGTCGTGCGGGGTGCGGCCGATGACGAAGTCAACGGCGATCAGGGCGATCAGTCCGGCGATGGTGAGCGCCCAGAGGGCGAGGGAGACATCCACAGGTCCTCCGGCAATTCGATACGGCAACTGTCAGCGTCGTCGCTGCCGGAGATCCCCACCACTTGAGTCCGTTCAGGGGGAGGTTTCGCTCCGCACCAAGAACAGTACACGAATTGCCCAAGAGCTAGTAAAGAATCGCACAAGCGTGCAGGTCAGAGCCGTCAAGCCGGTGCAGAGCCGTGGGGCGGCAACGCACCCGCCCAAGACGCGGCGCGACCGGTCAGGGGCCGTAGGCCGGGCGGGCCGCCGCGATCTCCCTGAGCACCTGTGTGAGCACCTGGCTGCCCGGCGGCACCAACGACGGCTCGAACGTCCAGGCGTGCCCCACCCACGGGTCGGCCAGGTGGTCGCTGGGCAGCGGGGTGAGCCGCAGCAGCGAGCGCCACAGCGGATCGAGCACGGGTCCGTACGCGGACGCGTCCTCGCGGTCGGCGACCAGCAGCAGGTGCACCCCGGCGCGCGGTCCCTCGTCGGCGAGATAGCGCAGTTGGGTGACCGCCCGGTCGTCGAAGCCGTACGGGAACTCGTTGACGATCAGAAGCTGCTCGGCGGTGTCGAAGCCGGGCGGCAGCGAGTCGGCGGCGCCGCCGCGCAGCGCCATCTGGAGCAGGTCGACGCGCTCGGTCAGCCGGTTCAGCACCTCGCTGACCCCGGCCGCGCCGCCGGCCGACGGCATCAGCACGGCTCCGCTGGCGGTGAGCGGGGCGAGCGCGGCGGAGCCGGAGCCCGCGGGGTCGAGGGCGTGCACGACGAAACCGCCCACCGGGTAGGAGGCGAGCAGCCGGGCGGCGATCGCCACGGCGGTGTCCATGGCGACCCCGCGGTCCTCCTCGCTGTCGATCCACAGACCGCGGTCCAGCGGCAGCCGGGCCAGCAGCGGGATGCGCAGTTCGGGCGCCTCGGGCAGACAGAGGCCGCCGAGCCGTACGGCGAGCGGCGGCTGGTCGGGCACCCGGTAGGCGTGCCACACCGGATTCTCCCAGCCCGCGAAGGCGGCGGGCAGCGCGGGCTCGACGACCTCGGCCTCGGCGACGAGCTGCGCGATGTCCCGGTCGAGTACGGCGCGGGCCTGGTCGACCAGCGCGAACTGCCGGGCCTGCGCCTGGTCACGGGCGGCGTCGGCGGCCGGTCCGCCGCGGGTCGCGGGGTCGGCGAGCAGCCGGTCGAGCTCCTGCTCGAAGCGGGACTCGGCGAAGTCCACCGCGCTGCGGTAGGCGGCGATGGTGCGGGCCAGGTCCTCGAACATGCCCCACACCTGATTGTGCAGCCGCTCCTCCATCGTCCAGCCGGAGGCGTCGCCCGCGACGGGGACGGGCGGGGAGCCGGGCTGCGTACCGGGCTGACCCTGGCCGCCGCCCGCCGAAGCCTGCGGCGTGACCGGCGGCGCGTCGTACGGCGATCCGAGCGGGGCCCGGCCGGGCCGCTGCGGGGGCGGGGCGGAAGCGGAGGCCGGG
>NZ_MECL01000198.1 GCF_014596445.1 Streptomyces sp. CBMA29
GTCGGCTCCACCGCCGTCGACTACACGCGTCTTGACGCCGCCGCGCGGGCGCTCGCCGGGACCGTCGTCGCGGCGGTCCCCGGCGGGCGGCCCCGGCGGGTCGGCCTGCTGGCGTCCCGTACCGTGACCGCCTACGCCGGTCTGCTGGCCGCGCAGTTCGCGGGCGCGGCCGTCGTGCCGCTGCACCCGGGCTTCCCCGCCGACCGCACCGCCCGGATGATCACCGCGGCCGGTCTGGACGCGCTGATCGTGGACGAGCGCGGCGCCGCCGTGCTACCGGAGCTGGCCGGGGTCCTCGACGGCGTCCCCGTCGTCGGGGAGCCGGTCGGGGAGCCGGTCGGGGAGCCGCTGGAGCAGCCGCTGCCGACGACGCCCGACGACATCGCGTACATCCTGTTCACCTCGGGCTCCACGGGCACGCCCAAGGGGGTGCCCGTGCTGCACCGCAATGTCGACGCCTACTTGCGCTTCGTGCACGGCCGCTACGGCTTCCACAGCGGGGACGTGTTCTCGCAGACCTTCGACCTCACCTTCGACCTGGCGATGTTCGACCTGTTCACCGGCTGGGGCAGCGGCGGCACCGTGGTGAGCGTGCCGCCGACCGCGTACGCCTCGCTGGAGCGGTTCGTGGCCGAGCAGGGCATCACGGTGTGGTTCTCCGCGCCGAGCCTGGTGTCGCTGCTGCGGCGGCGGCCCCGGGGGCTGCCCGCGGGCAGCATGCCGAGCCTGCGCTGGAGCCTGTTCTGCGGGGAGCCGCTGCTGGCCCACGACGCGCGGGAGTGGGGCGCGGCGGCGCCCGGCTCGGTGGTCGAGAATCTGTACGGCCCGACCGAGCTGACCATCTCGTGCAGTGTGCACCGCTGGGACCCGGTCACCTCGCCCCAGTCGTGTGTCAACGACGTGGTGTCGATCGGCCGTCTGCACCCCGGTATGCGCGCGCTGCTGCACGAGCCCACCGAGGACGGTGACGGTGAACTGTGCGTCACCGGCGACCAGATGTTCCCCGGCTATCTCGACCCGGCCGACGACGAGGGCCGGTTCCTGGAGCACGGCGGCGAACGCTGGTACCGCACGGGCGACTTGGTACGGCCGCTGCCCGGCGACGCGTTCGCGTATCTGGGCCGCCGCGACCACCAGGTGAAGATCCACGGGGTACGCGTCGAACTGGCCGAGGTGGAGTGGGCGTTGCGCCGGGTCGAGGGTGTGAAGGAGGCCGTCGCGGTCGCCGTGGACGGCGAGTTGACCGCCTTCCTGCTCGGTGAGCGGCGGCCTCCCGCGGCCGTCGCCGAGGATCTGGCGGCCTTTCTGCCGCGCGCCCTGGTCCCGCGCCGCTTCGTCCAGGTCGAGGAGTTCCCGCTCAACGCCAACCGCAAGATCGACCGCAAGGCCCTCACGGCGCGCGCCGCGGCGGCCGACCGGTGACGGCACCCCGCCACCGGGTGGCGGAGCCGGGCGTGCCGCACGGGACCACCGCGCGGACAGCACGCGGAGGGCGGCCGACGCGGAAGGTCCGCGACGGCCGCCCCTGGCGGTACGGGTGCCGGTACCGGCCGGTGTCAGCCCTCCACGAAGGAGGCGAGACGGCGGACGGTGAAGTGCTCCAGCAGGTCGGTCGGGGCGAGGTCGCACGAGAGGGCCGCGCGGATGCGCGCCGAGAGCTCGACGGCGACGAGCGAGTGACCGCCCAGTTCGAAGAAACCGTCATCCGCGCCGATTCCCTCCACCGCGAGGACCTGGCCCCAGATCTCCGCCAGCGCCGCCTCCGTGCCCTCGGCGGGCTCGGCGTACGGGGTGCGCAGCTTCGGCCGCGAGTGGCGCTGCCCGTCGTCGGCCGCCCGCTGCGCCGCCGACGTGCCGTCGCCGGTGACCCACTGGGCGAGCCGCGGTGCGAGCGGCCCGGAGGAGATCACCACGTGGGCGAGCCGGTCGGCCGAGGCCAGCGCCCGCTCCAGCAGGGTCAGGCCCTCCCGCGGCGTCATCTCGTAGACCGGCACGGTCGGTTCGCGGTCCGCCTCACGGCGCTCCGTGTCGATCGCCCAGGTGTCCCAGTCGACGGTGATCCAGCGGCCCTCGCCGCGCAGCCGGGCCCTGCGGGCGTACGCGTCCAGCGCCGCGCCCGCCGCCGCGTGCGGGCCGAACGTGACGCCGCCGAGCACCGCGGACAGCGAGGACACGGTGATCCTGCGGTCCTTGGCGCGGTCGCCGAGGACCGCCTGGAGGGTGTGGAAGCCCGCCACCTTGGGGTGCAGGTGCGTGGCGCGGCTGTCCCGGTCGGACAGGTGGGCGATCTCGAACCGGCTCGGGTCCTGCGTACCGGCCGCGTGCACCACCGCGTCGATGCCGCCGAACCGCTCGTCGGCCGCTCGGACGACGGCCCGCATCGCCTCCTCGTCACCGACGTCCGCGCCCATGGCGATCACCTCGGCGCCGCGCGCTTCCAGATCCAGCACGTTCCTGAGGTGCCGGGCGACCCGGTCGTCGCCGGCCGACAGTTGCGACCAGCGCTCACGCGGCGGGAGTTCACCGCGCGAGGTCAGCACCAGACGGCAGCCGTAGCTCTCCGCGAGGTGCCGGGCCAGGGCCAGGCCGACATCGCCGAGACCGCCGGTGATCAGCACCGTCTCGCCGTCCCCGAACACCGGACGCGCGGGGTCGGTCTCCTCCAGCGGGTGCGGCTGATAGGTCCGCGCCCACAGGTCGCCGGCCCGGACGGCCGACGGTCCCTGGTGCGGGTGGACGATCGCGGCGAGCGCCTGGTCGACCGCCGACGGTGTGACGGCGCCCTGCGCCGGGTCCAGGTCGAGGTGACGGCACGACAGATGCGCGTTCTCCTGGCCGATGGTGGGGGCCAGCGCGGCGAGCGCCGCGTGCTCCGGATGCCGCAGATCGGCGCCCGTCACGGAGACGGCCCCGCCGGTCAGCAGGGTCAACTCGGCCTGTGCGGGCTCGGAGTCGGCGGCCAGCACGCCGACCAGGCCGAGCGCGGAGTGCGTTCCCCACTCCTGCTGCGCGGTGAAGTGCCCGGCGCCGTCGCCCTCGGGTGAGGCGAGCGAGAAGCCGTGCACGAGCGTGCGGGGCGCGACGAACTGCCGGGCCAGCAACTCCCCCAGATCCTCCGGGTGTTCGACGCGTACGGTGAAGTCCCCCGCCGCGTCCTGCCCGAACTCCCCGCCGGGCCGTGCCGTGACGACCTCGGCGCCGGCCACCGCCAGTCGGCGTACCAGCGCCTCGGCGCGCTCCTCTGCGGCCAGCACCAGCCAGGGCCCGGCCGCGCGCAGCCGCTCGTCCAGATCGCCGGTGGGCAGCGGGCGTTGCTGCCACGCGGGCAGATACGACCACTGCGCCAGGTCGTCGACCCGGCCCTCGACCGGCGGCTTCTCACCGCGGGCCCCGGGCCGTGCCTCCACCCAGTGGCGGGTGCGGCGGAAGGGGTAGGTGGGCAGCTCGGCCCGCCGTCCCTCGCCCTTGTGCAGTGCGGCCCAGTCGATCGCGGCGCCCGCCAGCCACAGTCGGCCGACGGTGGTCACGAGCCAGCGCGCCGCCGACCCGGAGGGAGCGTCGGCGTCGGGGGCGACGGTGACCGTCTCGAAGTGCCCGGTCCCGGTGTCGCCGGCGGCCCTGATCCGGACGCCGATCGCCCGCAGCCCCTGTTCCAGGACGGCGGAGACGGCCGGGCAGGCGCCGCCCTCGGTGGTTCCCGGCAGCAACGAGGCTGCCGCGGACGCCAGTTGGGACCGCCAGTCGGCCGGTCCCTCCTCCTGGGCCAGCACCACGGCCGGGTCGTGCCGGGTCGTCTCGCCGTCCACCCAGCGGCCGGGGTCGCCGAGCGCGGCGACCGCGTCCTGGAGGTCGTCGCAGACCACGAAGCGGCGCAGTGCGAAGTGCCCGCGCGAGACCTGGAGGGTGTAGGCGACGTCGGCCGGGTCCAGTTCGGAATGCGCGGCCAGGTGGGTGCGCAGCCGCTCGGTGACCTCGTCGAGCGCGGCCTGGTCGCCCGCGGAGAACGCCAGCAGGTGCGGTCCGGGGACGGCGGCGCGGGCGGCGCGCGGCGGGGCCTGCTCGATGACGACGTGCGCGTTGGTGCCGCCCATGCCGAAGGAGCTGACTCCGGCCCGGCGCGGCTCGGGTCCGGCCGGCCACGGCTGGTTCCGCGGCAGTACGGTGAAGCGGTCGGAGGCGGCGGCCAGCGCGGGGTTGGGCTTCTCGAAGCCGGGGATGGCCAGCCGTACGCCGTCGCGGACGCCGAGCGCGGCCCGGATCAGGCCGGTGACACCGGAGGCCCGGTCCAGGTGGCCGACGGCCGGTTTGGCCGAGCCCAGCACGATCGGGGTCTGCGGTGTGGTCTGGAACACCCGTGACAGCGCGGTCAGTTCGATGCCGTCGCCGAGCGCGGTGCCGGTGGCGTGGCACTCCACGTACCCGACGGACTCGGGCTTGACGTCGGCGACGTTCAGCGCGGTACGGATCACCGCGGCCTGTCCCTCGACGCCCGGCGCGGAGTAACCGACGCGCTCCTGACCGTCGTTGTTGACCGCGGAGCCCAGGATGACCGCGTGGATCACGTCGCCGTCGGCGAGCGCGTCGGTCATCCTGCGCAGCGCGACCACGCCGACGGCCGCGCCCATCACCGTTCCGTCGGCCGCCGCGTCGAAGCTGCGGACCGTGCCCCGCGGCGAGGTGATGCCGCCCGGGTAGTACATGTAGCCGGCCGGCTGCGGAAGCGGCAGGAAGGCGCCGCCGGCCAGTGCCAGATCGCTCTCGAAGGTCAGCAGGCTCTGGCAGGCCAGGTGCACCGCGACCAGCGACGTCGAGCAGAAGGTCTGCACGCTCAGGCTCGGACCGCGCAGGCCGAGTTTGTACGCCACCAGGCTGGTGAGCGAGTCCCGTTCGTTGCCGACCGCGACCAACTGACCGCCGCCGGGCTCGTCCATGACGTGCGCGACGTTGTCGAGCAGGTAGTCGGGGAAGGCGGAGCCGCCGAAGACACCGACCTGTCCCGGCGGGGCCACCGGCGGGTAACCGGCGTTCTCCAGCGCTTCCCAGGAGCACTCCAGGAAGAGCCGGTGCTGCGGGCCCATCGTCTCCGCCTCGCGCGGCGAGAAGCCGAACGCGGCGGCGTCGAAGTCGGCGATGCCGTCGACCGGCCCGCCCACCCGTACGTAGTGCGGGTTGGCGGCGGTCCGCGCGGAGACGCCCGCCGCGGCCAGCTCCTCGTCGGTGATCTCGCGCAGGCCGCTGACACCGGCCAGCGCGTTGCGCCACAGCGTGGCCACGTCCGGGGCGCCGGGGAAGCGGCCGGCCATGCCGACCAGGGCCACCGCGGAGTCGTAGGCGTCGTACGCCTCGTCGGTCTCGTCCGTCTCGTCGGGTATGTCAGACACGATGTCTCCTCACAGCAGGTGGCTGCGGCCCCAGCCGCGCGAGAGCCGGTAGGTGGCGAAGGCGCCGCAGGCCACGCCGATCGCCAGGCAGACCAGCGCCGGGCGCAGCATCCGCGAGGCGTCGCCGTCGATGGCGGCGTGCAGCAGGGACATCGCCCAGTAGCCGGGCGAGGCCGGGGCGATGTGCTGGGCCCAGGCGGGCATCAGGCTGACCGGCACCAGGGCGCCGCCGAGCGCGCTGACCAGCATCGCGCCCAGGTCGGAGACCATGCCGAGGTCGCCGCGGCTGCGCACGACCGTGGCGAGCGCCGTACCGAGGGCGAGCAGGGTGAAGCCCCACACCGCGACGGCCAGCATGATCCAGCCCAGGGTCGGCGGGACCGGCAGCCCGATCACCAGGCAGCCGAAGATCAGCAGCACACTCTGCTGGAGCAGCAGGATCACGAAGGCCGGTACGGCCTTGCCCAGCAGGAGCTGGGCCCGTGAGGCGCGGGTGACGCGCAGCCGGTCCCAGGTGCGCCACTCGCGCTCGACCATGATCGAGTTGCCGACGATGGAGAGCGCGAAGACGGAGAACATCACCAGCGGCCCGGTGACCGCCTGGAGTGTGCCGGTCTTGAGCGCGGTCACGTACAGCGGTTTGAAGACCAGCATCAGCAGCATCGGCATCGCGATGTAGCTGATGAGCTGTCCGGGGTCGCGCAACCGCAGCAGGGTGTTGTACTTGGCCATCAGGCCGGACCGGTAGAGGGATTCAGTCGACATCGAGCACCGCCAGGGATCGGTAGAGGTCGTCGAGGTCGGGCTTGCGGACGTCGACGGAGGTGACCGGCTGCCGCGCCTCGTGGAGCAGCCGCACCAGGGCGGCGGTCGGGTCGGTGGTGGACTCGTGGAGTTCGCTGCCGTCGGCCAGGACCACGCGGACCTCGCCGGGCAGGCCCTCCAGGAGCTGCGCGCTGGTGCCGCGGGCGACCACCCGGCCGCGCTTGGCGACGGCGATGGTCGCGGCCAGTTCGGTCAGTTCGGTCAGGTAGTGGGTGGTGTAGACGACGGCCGCGCCGTCGGCGGCGCGCAGCTTGACGGTGTCGAGCAGCGCCTGCCGGGTCTCCGGGTCGGCGCCCGCGGTGGGCTCGTCGAGCAGCAGCAGGTCGGGGCGGTGGATCATGGCGACGGCCGCCTGCGTACGGCGCTGCTGGCCGCCGGAGAGCACACCGGCCGGGCGGTCGAGGAATTCGGTCAGCCGCAGCGCGGCGGACAGTTCGTCGACGGCGGACGTGAGGGCGCCGCGGCGCAGGCCGGAAAGGCCGCCGAAGAACTTCATGTGCTCGCGGACGGACAGCGGCGGGTAGAGGGCGATGTTCTGCGGGGAGACCCCGATGCGGCCGCGCGCCTTGGTGGGCTCCTCGCCGCCGATGAGTACGCCGCCGGAGTCGGCCCTGATGAGCCCGGAGACGATCTCGACGAAGGTCGACTTGCCCGCGCCGTTGTGGCCGACCAGGCCGACGATCTCGCCGCGGTGCGCGGTCAGGTCGAAGCCGTCGAGCGCCTGGACCTCGCCGTAGCGCTTGCTGAGGCCGGTCACTTCGAGCATGGCCCGGTCGCTGTCCTTACCGCTCCTGGCGGCCCGCCGGTCCGGCTTCCGCGACGGTTCGTCCCGCACTCCCGCCGGCGGCGAGGGGGTCCTCAAGCTCATTGCTCCTCCTGGGAATCGGTGTGCTGCCAGTGCAGAACGCGGTGGTCAGGGCCGGTGGACGCGGTGGCCGGGCACCCGTACCGCACGGGGTACGGCGCCCGCGTCACTGCTCCTCCACCGATTCGGTACGCCGGCGGGTGGGGAAGGAGGCCGCCGGGCGGTGCCGGGGGGCCGAGGAGCGGGGGGCCGGGGTGGTACGGGCCGCGGGAGTGCCGGAGCCGCCGGTGCTGGCGGCCAGGCCGTAGCGGCGCTGGGTGGCCGGAACACCCCAGGCGGAGGTCTCGACCGGTGTCGCGGGCGCCGGTCCGGCGCCGCCGCGGCCGGGACGCGGGGTCCTGCCGTCGGCCGCTGCCCCGGTCTCGCGGGCCAGCCGCTCCAGGGCCTTGCCCGCCGCCGCGCGCCAGGAGTCGGCGCCGAGCCGTTCGAAGGCGCCGAGCGCGCCCCGCAGCCGGGCGGTGGCCTGCTCGTACCGGCGCTCGCGCAGGTCGAGCGTGCCGAGCGAGAAGAGGATGGCGGCCTCGCCGAGGGAGTCCCCGGCCCGCTGCGTGGCGCGCAGCGCGTCGGTGCCCGCGGCCCGCCAGTCGTCGTGGGCCCGCTGGACCGCGGCCAGCGCTCCGACCGCGACCGCCAGGTGCCAGCACGCCTCGGTCTCGTGGACGTCGGCGGCCTGCCGTACGGCGGCCAGCAGCGACTCGCGCTCGGTGCCGTACCACTCGCCGGGGTCGCTCAACACGGCCCGCAGCATGGGCAGTTCCATGGGCCAGCGGGTGGGGTGGTGGAGTTCGGCGGCCGGGGTGCCGCCCTGGCGCAACAGCGCCTCGTCGGCGAGCGTCAGCCACGCGCCGAGCAGCCGCCGCCGCGGGGCCGACTCGTCCTGGTCCTCGGCCAGTTCCGCCAGGCACTCGGCGGCGTGCAGCCGGGTCAGGCCGCGCAGCCGGTAGCGGGCGGTGACGCCGCTGCCGCCGACCGGATCGACCAGCCGGGCGTCGACCAGCGTCTCCAGCACGTCCACGGCCGACGCGGTCGCCACGTCGAGCAGCGGGGCCGCGGCCCACGCGGGGAACTCCGCCGTGGGCAGTCCGCCGAGCCGGGCGAAGAGCTGCCGTGCGGGCGCGGCCAGTTGCTCGTAGGCGCCGCGCAGCGCGGCCCGTACGTCCAGGCCCTGGTGGAACAGCTCGTCCAGCCGGCGGCGTTCGTCGCGCAGCCGCGCGGTGAGCTGGGCCAGGCTCCAGTGCGGGCGGGCGGACAGCCGGGCGGCGGCAGCCCGCAGCGCCAGCGGCAGCCCGTCGCACAGCTCGGCCAATTCGATCGCCTCGCTGGGCTCGGCCGCCACCCGCTCGCGGCCGGTCATCGCCGCGAGCAGCTCCACGGCCTCGGGGATCTGCGGCACTTCCAGTTCGACGGTGTACGTGTCGGCGGGCGCCGACAGCCGGGCCCGGCTGGTGACGAGCAGACCGCAGGTGGGGGCGCCGGGCACCAGGGGGCGCAGCAGTGTGACGTCGGCGGCGTCCTCGACGACCACCAGCATCCGCCGCTCGGCCAGCGCGCTGCGGTAGAGCGCGGAGCGGCCGTCCAGCGACTCCGGTACGGCGGCGGCCGTGAAGCCGAGCGCCCGCAGGAAGCGTTCCAGGACGTCGGAGACCTCGCGGGGACCGGCGCCGACCGGCAGCCGCGCGTACAACTGGCCGTCGGCGAAGGCCGGGGCCAGGGCGTGCGCGGCCTCGACGGCGAGCGCGGACTTGCCGACGCCCGCGCAGCCGGTGATCACGGCCATCGGCGCCGACGGCGCGGACAGCCGGTCGGTCAGTTCCGCCAGGACGTCGGCGTGGCCGGTGAAGTCGGTGATCCGGGCCGGGAGCATCCGCGGCAGCGGCAGCGGCGCGGTCGCGTTGACGGTGGCGGGCGCGGTGACCGCCGGAAGGTCAAGGTCGTTGGAGCCGTTGAGGATGGCCAGCTCCAGCCTGAGCAGCACCGGCCCCGGCTCGATGCCCAGTTCCTCGATGAAGGTACGCCGCACCTGGTGGTACGCGGCCAGCGCCTCGGCCTGCCGCCCGCAGCGGTACAGCGCGGTCATGAGCTGTACGGCGGGGCGCTCGCGCAGCGGGAATTCGGCGGCCAGCGCGCTGATCTCGCCCAGCACCTCGTGGTGCAGGCCGAGCCGCAGCTCGGCGTCCAGGCACTCCTCCAGCACCTCGAAGCGGCGCTCGGAGACCCGTACCAGCTTCGTCTGCACCACGGGGCTGTCGACCTCGGGCAGCGGGTCGCCGTTCCACAGGTCGAGCGCCTCGCGAAAGGCGGTACGGGCGGCGGCGGGCCGCCCGTCGGCCGCGGCGGCCCGGCCGCGGGCCGCCAGCTCGTCGAAGACGTGCAGGTCCAGCTCGCCGGGGGCGAGGTCGAGGGTATAACCGAGGCCGTGCATGCGGATGCGCTTGCCGAGCCCGGCGCGCTCCATCCGCTGGCGCAGTGCCGACACGGCGGTCTGCACCTGGGAGCGGGCGGTCGCGGGCGGGGTACCGCCCCAGACCGCGTTCACCATCGTCTCGAGTCCCACGCCGCGGCCGGTCTCCAGCAGCAGCAGCGCCAGCACGATCTGCTGCCGCCGCGCCGTGACCGCCACCTGCTGGGAGCCGCGCACCTCGAGGGAGCCGAGTACCCGGAAGCGGACCGCGGTGCCCACCGGGGCGGCGGGCGCCTGCCCGTCCACGGTGGGCTCACCCGTCAGGTCCGTTGTCGAGTCCGATGTCGAGTCCGCGGGCGGGTTCGCAGCCGGGTCCGGCGTGGGGTCCGCCGTGGCTCTGGCGGGGAGGGGTGATGCGATCGCCATGTCCGTCAGCCTTCCTTGCAACGTGAGGCTCGCGGGGCCCGGTGCCGCCGCGGCGGGTGGGTTCAGATCAGGACTTCGTGCGGTGCCGGATGGCCGAGGAAGCCGACCGGACTGGCCGTCAGGCCGTAGGCGCCCGCCTGGAACACCGCGATGAGGTCGCCGATCTCCGCGTGGGGCAGTGACACGTCCTTGCCGAGCAGGTCGAGCGGCGTGCAGAGGCAGCCGACCACGTCGACCGTCTCGGTGGCCGGGGCGACGGCGGAACCCACCACCGCGATGGGGTAGTTGCGCCGGATGGCGCGGCCCAGGTTGCCGGTGGCCGCGAGCTGGTGGTGCAGACCGCCGTCCACCACGAGGAAGGTGGTGCCGCGGGAGATCTTGCGGTCCACGACCCTGGTCAGATAGACACCGGCCTCGCCGACCAGATAGCGGCCGAGTTCGATGACGGTGCGCGCCTGCGGGAGCGCGGGACGGATGGCGGTGTCGAGGAGTTTGGCGAGGTTCTCGCCGATCGGCCCCAGGTCCAGGGCCCGGTCGCGGGCGGCGTAGGGGATGCCGAAGCCGCCGCCGAGGTTGAGGTAGCGCACCGGTCCCGGCGCGTGCTCGGCCAGTTCCGTGACCAGTTCCACGGTGCCGCGCTGGGCGGCGCAGATGCTCTCGGCGTCGAGATTCTGCGATCCGGCGAAGACGTGGAAGCCCTGGAAGTCCAGCCCGGCCGCGCCGATCCCGGCCAGCAGTTCCGGCGCCTGTTCGGCGTCCACCCCGAACTGCTGCGGTCCGCCGCCGAGCCGCATGCCGGAACCGCGCACCGAGAAGGGCGGGTTGACGCGCAGCGCGACGCGGGCGGTGATGCCGAGCTGTTCGCCCGCGAGCCGGACCCGGGCCAGTTCCGTGGCCGACTCCAGTTCCACGATGACGCCCGCGGCGACGGCCTGCCGGATCTCGATCGAGGTCTTGCCGGGTCCGGCGAAGCCGATCCGCTCGGCCGGGACCGTGGTGTCGAGCGCGGTGAGCATCTCACCGGCCGACGCCACGTCGAGGCCGTCGACCAGCGTGCTCATGTGGTGCAGCAGCGCGGGCATCGGATTGGCCTTGACGGCGTAGTTCAGCTCCACGCCGTCGGGCAGCGCCGCCCGCAGTTCCGCGACGCGGCGGCTGAGCAGGGAACGGTCGTAGGCGAAGAAGGGGGTGGAGCCGACGCGTTCGGCCAGCCGCCCCGCGGGCACCCCGCCGACGGCCAACTCGCCGTCCACGACGGTGAACCGGCCGTGCCGGCCGAAGCCGCCGAAAGCGTCGGGGCCGTCCGCGCCCTGACCCGGTGCCGCGCCGCTCATCGGTTGCCCTCCACGGTCCTGCGCAGCTCGACCCGGTCGAACTTGCCGTTCACCGAACGCGGCAGTTCGTCCAGGACGACCGTGCGGCGCGGCAGCATGTACGGCGGCAGCTCGCGGGCGAGCGCCTGGTGCAGCCGGGCGGTGTCGCAGGCCCCAGCGACGACCAGGACCACGTGCTGGCCGAGCCGTTCGTCGCCGACGCCGAGCGCGACGGCCTCGGTGACCAGGCCGCTGGCGTACACGGCCTCCTCGATCTCGGTGGGGCTGATCCGGTAGCCCGAGGACTTGATCATGTCGTCGGTGCGGCCGACGAAGTACAGGAAACCGGCCTCGTCGCTGTAGACGGTGTCGCCCGACCAGACCGCCAGCTCGGTGCCGCCGTAGGGGACGGCGCCCGGCACCGGACGGAAGCGCTCGGCGGTGCGCTCGGGGTCGTTCCAGTAGCCGAGGGCCACCAGCGCGCCGCGGTGCACCAGTTCGCCGTGCTCGCCGGGCACGCACGAGGTGCCGTCGGGACGGAGCACCAGGATCTCGGCGTTGGGGATGGCCTTGCCGATCGAGTCGGGACGGCGGTCGGACTCGTCCGGGTCGAGGTAGGTGGAGCGGAACGCCTCCGTGAGCCCGTACATCAGATACGGCCGGGCCTGCGGGAAGATCTCGCGGAGCCGGCCCAGGGTGGCGCGGGGCATCCGGCCGCCGGTGTTGGCGAAGTACCGAAGTCGCGCGGTCGCCTCCTGCGGCCACTGCTGGGCGGCCAGTTGCAGCCACAGCGGCGGTACGCAGGTGAGCGCGGTCACGCCGTGGCGGGCGCAGAGCCGTACCACCTCGCGCGGCAGCAGGTAGTTGGTGAGCACCAGGTGGGCCCCGGCGATCAGCGTGGTGGTGAGCTGGCTGAAACCGGCGTCGAAGCTGAACGGCAGCGCGGCCAGCACCACGTCGTCCTCGGTGTGCCCGAGGTAGGAGGCGACGCTCTCGGCCCCGGCGAGCAGATTGCGGTGCGAGAGCACCACGCCCTTGGGGCCGCCGGTGCTGCCCGAGGTGTAGAAGACGGCCGCGACGTCGCCGTCCACGACGGCGTCGGCGCCGGGCACCGGCAGCGGCCCGTGCTCGCGCAGCCGCTCCCACGGCACCGCGGTCCAGCGGTCGTCGGCCGGCAGTACGGTGCCGGTGTCGCCGATCAGCACCAGGTGGCGGACGGTGGTGTCCGGCGGCAGCGCCGCGCGTACGGTCTCCAGCCGCTCGGCGGTGGTGACCAGCGCGGTGACCGCGCAGTCGGTGGTGATACCGGCCAGGTGACGGCCCTTGAAGAGCGGATTGACCGGGACGAAGACGGCCCCGGCCGCGGAGACCGCCAGCATCGACACGACGGTCTCGACGCGCTTCTCCGCGTAGACCGCGACGCGGTCGCCGCGCCGCACGCCCAACCGGTGCAGGCCGTAGGCGACTTCGGCGACCTGCTCGGCGAGTTCGCCGTAGCTGACGGTGCGGTCCTTGAAGGTCAGCGCCGGGCGGTGGGTCGCGCCGCGCGCGATCAGCCGGTCCAGGCGGGTCAGCGGCGCGGCGACCCGGCGGGCGGCCACCGCCGTGCCGTTTTTCACGGTTCCGTTCGCCGTGCCGTTCTTCACCGTGCCGTTGGCCGCCGTGCCGTTCGCCGTGCCATTGGCCGCCGTGCCGTGTGCTGTCGTCCGGCCCGTCGTCGGGTCGCTCACCGCCGACGCGCTCACCGTCGGCTCACTCATGGCCGGCCGCGAGTTCCGGCGTGACGAAGTCGGCGACGGTCGCCCACAGCGAGCCGACCGTGGCGAAGGTCTCCTCGGTCAGCAGCTCGTCGTCCAGCTCCACCCCGAAGCGGTCCTCCAGGTCCGCGAGAAGCTGCACGACGCCCATCGAGTCCAGCCCCAGCGCGGCCAGATCGGCGTCCGCCGTCAGCTCGTCGCCCTCCGCGTACGGCAGGCGGGGCAGCAGGACGTCCTGAAAGGTGCGCGGTATCTCCCGCGTCGTCTCGGCCATGGTGATCGGTCCCCTTGTCTTCGTCCGGTCTTCGTCTTCGTCCGGGGCGCGGGACCCACCCGCGCACAGATGTCACTTGACCGCCGGCCGCTCTCGAACCGCCATCGCAGCGCTCTCGCCCGGCCCCCCGGACGAGGTGACGCGGGTTCCCGGGGCGATGGCGCGGCCCCCGGCGGCGGCCCCCGGACAGTGGGCCGATAGCGGATCGATAGCGCGCCGGGAGCCGGTATCCGGGGGCGGTGAGCGGAACGAGGGCGGCGTGATGGCGGCCCGACGCACCATGGGCGGAGCACGAACGGAACCTGACCCGCCGCGGCACCGCATTGATCCACGAAGGGGAGGCAACCTCCATGCTCACGGGGATATCCGACCTCGCGCAGACACCGGACCGCCCGCCGGAACACCCGCGTCCCGCGGGATACGACCGGCACCCGGCCGGCGGCCACGACAGCGGCGATCTCGTCGCGGTCTACCAGTACGCGACCCGCAGCGGCGCCGTCACCCCCGGCTCGATCGACCTGGTCGCGCTCGAACTCGGCCTGTCCGCCGGGGAGGTGTTCGCCGCCGCCGCCCGGCTGGTGGAACTGCGGCTGCTGCGCACCGACGAGACGACCGGCGCCGGTCTCGTACCGGTGGACCCGCACTCCGCCGCGACCCAGCTCACCTCGCCGATCGAGCGGGCCATCCTCCAACAGCGCGAGCTGGCCGACCGGTTGCGCGCCCGGATCGACTCCATCGCGGGCGGTCCCGGCGGTGCGGAAGGGCCGCTCGGCGTCATCGACACCGTCGAGGGCGAGGCCGAGATCCGCGGCCTGCTGCGGCTGGCGGCCGGTGACTGCGCCACGGAGGCGATCGTCCTGCGCCCCGGTCACGACGCGCGGATCGCGCCCGACGACCTCTTCGACGCCTGCTACGACACGCTCGGCACGGAGATCGACGTACGGGTGCTCTCGCCGCACCGCGACCGCGCCGACTTCGCCTCCCGCGCCCGCGCCAAGAAGCTGACGGAACGCGGCGCGTCGATCCGCACCATCCGCTCGGTGCCGCAGACGGCGGTGGTCTTCGACCGCGCGCTGGCCGTGGTGGTCACCGCGGGCGAGGCGGGCGGACCGCCCACCGCGCGGCAGGTCCGCGACGAGACGATGATCCGGTGCATGGTCGACATGTTCGACCTGCTGTGGGACGGCGCGGCGCCCTTCGCGATGGAGGAGGCGGGCTACGCGGAGGACATCAACGACGACCTCCAGCGCTCCATCGCCCGGCTGATGGCCCAGGGCCTCACCGACGAGGTCGTGGCCCGCCGCCTGGACATGTCCGTCCGCACCTGCCGCCGCCACATCGCGGCCCTGCTGCGCAGCCTGGGCTCGGTCAGCCGCTTCCAGGCCGGCGTCCAGATCGCCCAGCGCCTGTCCCTGGAGGAGGCCGCCTGAACCCGCCCCCCGCGCACCCGTCCCCGACCCGCACGGCGGCGGCCGACCCACACCGGGTCGGCCGCCGCCGTGGGTTGCGGGGACGGTGCGGCATGCGGCCGGTTGCGGTGGGGCGGACGCGAGCCGGTCCCGGCACGGCCGCGCCGCCCTCGCCGCGGGTGGTCCGTGGCGAGGGCGGCGCGGTCAGCAGGGGCCGGGCGGACGGGTGTCAGGCCGGGGTCAGCTCCGGGGTCAGCTCCGCCGGGACCGGGGTCAGGCCGTGGGCCAGGCCCGACAGGGGCCGGGTACCGCCGAGTTGGGTCAGATCGGCGCCCTCCCAGCCGCGGGCGCGCAGCTCGGTCAGGACCCGCGGCGCGCGCAGCATCCGGCCGCCCGCCACGGTGTAGGAGGCGTCGAGGTCCACGGCGGCCAGCCCGTTGACCTCGGCGACGACGGCGGCCAGCGCGTCCGCGGCCACCGCTTCCGTACGCGCCGCGCGGGCGCCCTCCCCGGCCGTCACCCGGAAGGTGTCGGGGCGGCGCGCACCGGGCAGCGCGTATCCGGTGTCCAGGCAATGCAGCCGCAACTCCCGCTCGTCCAGCGGCTGTTCCGTCGTGACCTCGGCGAGCAGCCGGCCGTCTTCCACGGACACCCGCGCGGACCGTACCGCCGGATGCGCCAGCAGCACGCGCTCGGTCGCGTCCAGGTCCACCGCGTCGGGTCCGAGCCGGGCCAGGCGGCGCGGGGCGGGGGCGGCGAAGTCGAAGAGCGCGGTGGCCTCGTCGAGCCGCAGGTCGACGGCCGCGTCACGGTGCGCCTCCAGCAGCCGCCCGTACCCGCGCAGGAAGTGCTCGACGGCCGCCGCGTCCATCACGTCAGCCCGCGCGTTGAGGCCGACGGTGACCCCGTCGTCCCACTCCCCGACCCGCAGATAGGTGTCGGTCTCGGACAGCGCCCACGCGGTCGGCTCCGCCGTCCGCAGAAAGCGTTCCTTGCGGGTGCCGCAGCTCTTCGTCCCGTGGTTGAGGAAGTTGACCTCGGAGGAGGTCCTGATCGGCGCGCCGCGTCGGAAACCGTCCCGGGCGACCAGCTCCACGATCTCGTCGTACGGCGCGTACGCGTGCTCCTGCGCCGTCTCCAGCGCTGCCGCGACCCGCGCGACCACCTCGGCGAATCCGGGGTCGCCGCCGAGGTCGACCGAGACGAGCGCCGGGGAGAACATGCACGTCAGCACGGACATCCGGGGCCCGTCCTGGCGGTGGCTGGTCAGCCACCGGTGGGTGACCGTCCGCTCGCCGGTGTACGTGGCCATGGCCACCGCGTACGCCGCCAGGTGCACCGCGGACGGCCACACCCGCAGCCGGGCCGCGATCTCGCGGACCGCGGTGAGCAGCGCGGGCGAGGTGAGCGTCGCCCCGAAGGCGGCGGCGCCGTCGGGCGCGGCCGGCTCACGGCGCCGTACGAACATGTCGGCGGGCAGTTCGGGCACCGCCTGCTGCCAATAGCGCAGCATCTGCGCCCGTTCAGGCGACGGCCGGGCCTCGATGGCCGCGAGGTCGGCGGGCTGGTACGCGACCGGCGCCAACTGCGCCCGGCGGCCGGTGGCGAGCGTGCCGAGCAGCGCCTCGAAGTCACGCGCGAAGAGCTGCATGCTCCAGTCGTCGAAGGCCGTGTGGTTCAGGACGAGCGCCAGCGTGCGCGGCACTCCGCCCGTGGTGACCGCGCAGGCCCTGATCGGCCATTCGCGTTCCGGGTCGAACTCGGTGGTGGACATCTCGGCGATGACCGCCGCGGGTCCCGGCGTACCGTCCTGCTCGGTGGCGGCCACCAGCAGCGGCATCGGCCCCGGCGGCTCGACCCGCTGTCGCGGGCCCGGCGTGGCGTGTGCGTCGAAGACCGTGCGCAGCCCCTCGTGCCTGCGCACCAGGCAGGCCAGCGCGGACCGCAGGCCGCTCAGGGAGAGCCCCTGCGGCAGCGGGTAGTTGGTGACGATGTGCGCGTCGTGACGAGCGCCCGCGGGCACCTGCTGGTACCTCAGCCAGTGGTACCGCTGCCCCCAGCAGAGGTCCGCGCTTCTCACCTCGGGCATCCCGCCCTCCTTCCAGACCGTGAGTGGGACCGGCCCGGCCGCATTCGCGCGGGCCCGTGAATCACCTCCCAGCATCGGGCCCGAACGGGAATAACGGCAGCGTTTCACGGTGGCCGCTTGTTGACGGCAAAAAGCTGCCATCGGGATTCGACTTGGCGCAACCCGGCAAGGGTTGACGGGAGTTGCGCCGTCCGGGAATCTCGTGGTGTCGGAGAAACCAGATCCGGCATCCGGGGCCCACTCGGGTCCCGAATTTCCTTACATGGAAGGTGTGGTTCCTTTGTCCAAGACCGCCGTGAAGGCCGCCGTCAAGGCCGCGTCCAAGGCCGCCAGCAAGGCTGCCGTCAAGGCCGCTGACAAGTCGGCGTCCAAGGCCGCGTCCAAGGCGGCCAGCAAGGCCGCGAGCAAGGCCGCGTCGAAGGCGGCCGTCAAGGCCGCGGTGAAGGCCGCGTCCAAGGCCGCCTGATCTCGGACCTGCAACATGTCTGAGCTCACGGCCGTGTGACGTCCGTCGCCGGCAAGGCGCCGCGTCCGCCATCAGGCGGCCGGCGCCCTGCCGGCGGGCAGCCCTGCCCCAGGGCCGGACGGCCGACCGCTCGGGCCCACTTCTCCCAGGGAAGGGGAAAGTCCGGTGGAACACGCCGAGATTATCGAGCACCTTCAGCATTCCCTCTCCGTGATCCTGGACCGACCGCTCCCCGAATTCAGCGCGGATACCAGGATTCTCGAAGACCTGGAGATCGACTCCATGCGTTTTGTCGAACTCCTCATGAGCCTTGAGGACACCATCGGCCTCGAAGTCGACCCCGACACCCTCGAACCCGAGGTATTCCAGTCCGCAGGCTCATTTGCCGACTACATCAAAATCCGGCTGGACCTCACGCGGGTCGCCGGTTAGCCGAACACGGCACGGCCCAACGGAGGATTCGATGAGGGACACGCTCGTGGCGTGTGAAGCGGCGGCCCATGACGGCGGGTTCACGCCCGGCCTGGAGCTGGCGCTGCGCACGGTGGAGGTCGGCGCTCCCGCGGGACGCGTCGCCGCGTTCCCGGCCGGCCGGGTGCCCGCGGGCGCCGAGGTCGTGCCGCACCGCCTCGCGGAAATGGAGGGCGTCGCCTTCGTGGCGTGGCCCCACCGGCCCGCCGAATCCGCCGAATCCGCCGCACCGGCCTCGTACGACGGGCCCGACGACCGCCGCACCGTATTCGCCGCGCTGCTCGGCGCGGTACGGGTGGGCGTGTCCCGCAGGCTCCTCGACGACGCGGTCGCCCACCTGTCCGGACGGGTGGGCGGCGGCGAGCCCCTGATCCGCAAACAACTCGTGCTCGGCACCGTCGCCGACGTCATGACCGCACTCGACGCCGTACGCCAACTCCTGCTCGTCGCCCACCGCGTCCCCGCGGCCGTGGCCGACGCGCACGACCGGATCACCGCGCTCGACTGGGACACCGCCAAGCTCTTCGGGGCCTCCGGTTACCTCGCCGACGGACCGGTGCGCGCCGCGTACGTCGGCCGGCTCGCGGCGGACTGCTGGACCGACCGGGAGGACGTACAGCCATGATCCCCCTCGACACCCCGCTGCGGGAGCTGCGCGAACAGTGCCGGGAAGCGGGCCGGGAACTGCGCGCCCACGCCCTGGCCGTCGACGCCGACCCGGCCGGCACCGCCCACCTCGACCTGCCCGTCATGGCGCTGGTCAGATCCGCCTCCACCCCCAAGGACTACCGCTCCGGCTCCGCCGTGGACGACGGCGGCTACTCCGACACCTGCCTGTCCCGCGTGGTCGCCAGTGTCGAACTGGCCCGCGGCGACGCGGGGGTGCTCAGCGCCAACACCGGTCCCTCCCTGGCCGGCGTCGCTGTCGACACCCTGGGCAACGAGGCACAGCGCGAACTGTTCTACGACACCATCGCCGACGGCCGCGCCTGGACCTTCTTCGGCATGACGGAACCGGAGCACGGCACCGACGCCACGGCGATGGAGAGCAGGTTCGACGCGGCGGGCGACCCCGCCGACGGTTACCTGCTCTCCGGCTCCAAGCGGTATGTCGGCAACGCCTCCCGGGGCGCGATCGGCGTGGTCTTCGCCAGGACCGGCCGCAGCCCGCTCTCCATCCGCGGCGCGCTGATCCGGCAGCCCGCGCCGGGCTTCCACGGCGAGCCGCTGGACATGATCGGTCTGCGCGGCGCGCGGATCTGCCGGCTGGACCTCGACGAGGTGCCCGTACCGCGCGAGATGCTGCTCGGCGCCCACCTGCCCGCCTCACGGCGCGGCCTGTGGGGGATCAGCAGGACCTTCAACGCGATGCGGCTCCAGATCGCCGCGCTGGCCCTGGGCACCGCGCTCGGCACCCGCGACTACGTGACCGAGCAGCGCCCCGGCTGGTCGGGGCACGAGGTGGTCTCCGCCCGGCTCGACGCGGCCACGGCGCTGCTGTACGAGTCCGCGGCGGCCGTCGACCTCCAGCCCGACGTCGTACGGCCGCCCTCCATGGCGAAGCTGCACACCACCGATCTGGCGGTGCGCACCACGCACTGGGCGGCCCGAGCGCTCGGCCCCGGCGCGCTGATCGAGCACCCGCTGCTGGAGAAGTGGAGCCGGGACGTGCTCGCCTTCGAGTTCATGGAGGGCACCAGCAACATCCAGCGGCTGCACATCACCCACGACCTGGCTGCGCGGAAGGGACGGACATGACCGCCACGGATCTGACGGCGCGCCCGGCCACGGCGTCCGTCCCCGCCTCCATGGCGGCTCCTACGACCGCCCCCGCGGCTGCCCCCTCGACCTCGACCGCCCCCGCCCCCGCGTCCTTCGCGTGGTCCGCCCGGCCAGTGACGGACGCCGACCACGACGCCGTGCTGGACTTCTTCACCGAATCCGACTTCTACTTCCGCACCGCCCGCCCCGCCACCCGCCCGCAGTGGGAGATCCTTTCGCTGCTCGACGAGGACACCCGGCTGCTGAGCGCCGACGGACGGCCCGTGGGCCTGTACGCCCTGGAGGCGATGGGCGCCGAGCACGCCTGCCACTACGTGCTGCACCTGCGGCTGACCTCACGGCTGCGCACGGACGCCTGGGCGTCGGCGTACCGCGAGCTGGTCCGGGCGCTGCGCTGGCAGCGCGAGGTGGTCCGGCTGGCCGTCGTCGTCCACGAGTTCGACGACCGGGGCCTGACCGCCGCCCGCCTGGCGGGCTTCACCGAGGAAGGCGTCCTGACCGGACACGTCGTCCACGACGGACACCGCCGCGGTTCCGTCTTCCTCTCCCGGATCTGGGAGCCCACGTCATGATGCTGCGCGGATACCGGGGCGCCGACCTGCCCCTGCTCACCGGCCACTGGCTGCCGGGCGAGCTGCTCGGCCTGTCCGTGCCCGGCAGGCCCGCCCTGGCGGAACCGGCCCGGGTACCGGCGCCGGAGGGGCCTGGCGAGGACGGAACGCCGGGCCGGGACGACGAGTTGTGCGTCGTGCCCGGCACCGGTTTCGTCCGGCTCGCCGCCGTGGACTGGGTGCACCGCAGGGCGCGGCTGGAGATCGGCCTGCGCCCCGGCGCGCAGACCAGTGCGGAGCCGCTGCTGAAGGCCGCCCTCGACCACGCCTTCCGGGTGCTCGGCCTGAGCCGGGTCTTCGGCTGGGTCACCCCGGCCGTGCCGCTGCCCGACGGGCTCCCGCGCGACGCGCTGCTGCGTGACGCGGGGCTGAGCCCGGAGGCCGACATCCCGCGGGCGCTCTGGCTGGACGGCCGCCCGGTGGCCCGACAGATCTGGGGAGCGACCCGCCATGGCTGACCTGACCCTGCTCGGCACCGCCGAGGCCGCCGCGCGGCTGAGCGCCGCGCCGGAGGCCGCCCGCGGCTTCCTCGGCCTCGACCCGGTCACCCAGAACGGCCCGCTGCTCGCCCGCGAGCTGGCCCGTACCGGAGCGCAGGTGCTCCGGGCCGGTGACGTGCTGCTCGGATACGCGCCCAACCCCGCGCAGCCGCGCCAGGGTTGGGTCGCCACCACGTCCGCCGACCCGGAGCCGCTGGCCGCCCTGCTCGCCTTCCTGCGCACCTACCGCCGGTGCACGTCGTATGTCGCCGAGGTCCCCGACGGCTCACCGGCCGTGCCCGCGCTCGAAGCCTGCGGCTTCACCGGCGCCGGCCGGCTGCCCGGCCATGTCTTCCACACCGGCGGCTACCACGACGTGCTGGTCTACTGCGCCACCGAGGAGGGCTGACCCATGCCGTTCGTGACCGTCCGGCATTTCACCGAGGACGACATCCCCACGCGTACCGCCCTGTTGCGCGAATCGCGCTTCCAGGCGAATCTCACCGACTTCGCGGTCGTCAGCGACGACGACGCGCTCACCGCCAACCAGCGCCGCACCCTCACGCGTGAGCACGACGTCAAGCGGATGTTCACCATGTGCGACTCCCGCGGCGCGACCGTCGGCTTCGCCTGGATCACCTCGATCGACTGGCCGGGCCAGACCTGTGAGCTGTCCTTCGGCGTGCTGCCGGAGTGCCGGGGCCCGTACGGCGCGACCGCCGTCACCGCCGCGCACGCGTACATCCGCGCGGAGCTGAACATGCGGGTGGTCGTCAACCAGGTCCTGGAGCACAACACGATGCTGGTGTCGTCCGGTGAACTCACCGAGCAGCGGCGGGTCCGCTGCGCGTACGACTCCTACACCGTCGGCGAGTGGCGCACCGCCTGCTACTGGACCGAGAGCGAGCAGGACGTGCACCGCCGGCGCGAGCAGGTCGCCGACCGGCGCCGTGCGGTCGCCGCCCGTATCCGCTCCACGTCGTCCCGGCCGTCATGAGCGCCCGCGCCGCGGAAGGCGGCTATCTGCACCACGCGACGATCGTGGGCGACACCGTGGTCTTCGTGTGCGAGGACGACCTGTGGACGGTGTCCGCCGAGGGCGGCACCGCCCGGCGGCTCACCGCGGGCACGACCGCGTGCGCGGGCCCCCGGCTCTCGCCCGACGGCCGTCAGGTCGCCTTCACCGGCTCCCCCGACGGCCTCACCGAGGTCTGCCTGACGTCGGTCTCCGGCGGTCCCGTACGCCGGCTGACCCATCAGGCGGGCCGGTGCACGGTCACCGGCTGGCACCCGCTGACCGGCGAGATCCTGTACGCGAGCACCGCGGGCCAGCCCGAGGGCTTCGGCTTCCGGCTGTTCGCCGTGCACCCCGACGGCGGCCCGCCCCGGCTGGTCGAGGCCGGCCCCGCCGCGTCCGTGTCGTACGGGCCCGGCGGCGGTTCGGTGATCGGCCGGAGCATCGCCGACCCGGCGCGCCGCAAGCGCTACCGCGGCGGCGCGGCCGGTGAACTCTGGGTGGACGACGACGGATCCGGCGCGTACCGGCGGCTCGCGCTGCCCGCGGGCAATCCGGCGGACCCCTGCTGGGTCGGCGACCGGATCTACTTCATCAGCGACCACGAGGGCACCGGCAACGTCTACTCCTGCCACTGCGACGGCACGGGTCTGACCCGGCACACCGACCACGACGAGTACTACGCGCGCGGTCTGTCCGGCGACGGCCGCCGGCTGGTCTACCACAGCGGCGCGGTCCTGCACGTGCTGGACCCGGCGCGCGGCGGCACCCGGCGGCTGCGGGTGGAGCTGGGCCCCTCGGGCGTCCAGCACCAGCGCCGTATCGTGTCGGCCACCGGTTTCCTGGACGGCGCGCGGATCGGCCCCGACGGGCAGACCCTCGCGGTCACCGCCCGCGGCAAGGCGTTCACGCTCGCGCCCTGGTCGGGTCCGGTACGGCGGCACGGGCGCCCGGACGGTGTCCGCTACCGGCTGCTGAACTGGCTCGCCGACGGCGAGCGGCTGGTCGCGGTCGCGGGCGACTCGGGGCCCGGTGAGCGGCTGGTGCTGCTGCCCGCGGAGGGCGGCGCGGAACTGCTCGGCGTGCCGCTGGCCGACCTGGGCTATGTCACCGCGCTGGCCGCCTCGCCCGCCACCGGGCAGGTCGCCTTCGCCACCAACCGGCAGGAGTTGTGGAGCGTCGACACCGACCGGCCGAAGCTGGAGCCGCGGCTGCTCGACACCAGTGCCCATGAACGGATCGAGGATCTGGCCTGGTCGCCCGACGGCCGCTGGCTCGCCTACACCTATCCGGACACGCCCAGGAGCACGGCCATCAAGGTCGCCGAGGTGGACACCGGACGCACCTCGCGGATCACCCGCCCGGTGCTGCGGGACGCGCTGCCGTCCTTCGACCCCGCGGGCCGCTATCTGTACTTCGTCGGACAGCGTGATCTGACGCCCGAGCACGACCAGGTCCAGTTCGAGATCGGCTTCCCCTTCGGCGCCCGGCCGTACGCGGTGCCGCTGACCGCCGACCGGCAGCCGCCGTTCGCTCCGCCGCAGCAGTCGGCGGGCGGCGCGTACTCCCCCGACGGGTACGACGAGGGCGATCCGGAAGGGCCGGTCGCCATCGACTTCACCGGTATCGAACGGCGCCTGGTCCCGCTGCCGGTCCCCGAGGGCCGGTACGCGGCGGTGCTGGGTCTGCCCGACTGCGTACTGCTGCTGTCGGTACCGCTCAGCGCGCCCGAGCCGGACGACCCGCAGCAGCAACAGGAGGGCAGCGTCACCCTGGTGGACCTGGCGACCGGCGACGTGACCGAGGACTATCTCGGGCCGGTCGACGAGATCAGCACCGACCGCACCGGCACGGCGCTGCTCTACCGGCACAACCACCGGCTGCGCGTGGTGCCCGCGGGCGCGCCCAAGGAGGCCGTAGAGGACTTCGACTCGCCCATCGCCCCGCCGGGGCGGCCCACCGGCTGGGTCGACCTGGACCGGGTCAAGATCCCGTTCGTACCCGCCGCGGAGTGGCGGCAGATGTTCCGGGAGGCGTGGCGGCTCCAGCGCGAGAGCTTCTGGAACGCCGACATGTCGGGGATCGACTGGGACGCGGTGCACCGCTGCTATCTGCCGCTGCTCGACCGGGTCGCGACCCGCGCCGAACTCTCGGACCTGGTCTGGGAGTTGCACGGCGAGCTGGCGACCTCGCACGCGTACGAGCGCGGCGGTGACTACGGCGCGCCGAGCGGTGAGGCGCAGGGCTTCCTCGGCGTCGACTGGGAACCCGCGCCGCAGGCCGAGGGCCGCTGGCGGATCGCGCACGTGCTGCGCGGCGACCCGTGGAACCCCGACGCCACCTCGCCCTGCGACCGGCCCGGCGTCGACATCCGGCCGGGTGACGAGATCGCCGCGGTCGACGGCCACCTCGTGGGGCCCGGCGGCCCGGCGGAACTGCTCACCGGTCTCGCGGGCCGCGAGGTCGAACTGACCGTGCTGCGCGGCGGCGCCGTCCCGCGCCGGGTGGTGGTCCGCGCCGCCCGCAGCGAGGCCCGCGCCCGCTACCTGGACTGGGTGGCCCGCAACAGCGCGTACGTGGACACCGTCTCCGACGGCAGGCTCGCGTATCTGCACGTGCCGGACATGTTCAGGACCGGATACGCGGACTTCGTACGGCAGTTCCTCGGCGGTCTGGACCGGGAGGGGCTGGTGGTCGACGTGCGGTTCAACGGCGGCGGCCATGTCTCGCCGCTGCTCCTCGACCGGCTCGCGCGCAGCCGCACGGGCACCGAGCACGGCCGGTGGAGCGGCGCGGTGCCGTATCCGCTGGAGTCGCCTCGCGGTCCGATGGCGGCGCTGATCAACGAACAGACCGGCTCCGACGGCGAGATCTTCGGCCATATGTTCCGCGAGCGCGGCCTGGGCACGCTGGTGGGCACGCGGACGTGGGGCGGCACGATCGCCACCTGGCCGCGGCACGGGCTGGTCGACGGCACGGTCACCACCCAGCCCGAATTCTGCTACTACTTCCGCGGGGTCGGGGCGGGGCTGGAGAACCGCGGGGTCGAGCCGGACATCACGGTCGCCGTGGTCCCGGCGGGGCCGCAGCCCGGCCTGGACGCCCAGTTGGCGACTGCGGTGACGCATCTGCTGACGGTGCTGCCGACACCGGCTTCGACGGACGGGGTCGGAACGGATCTCGCCCCGGCCGACGCCGGGGCCGTCGATGCCGGGGCCGTCGATGCCGGGGCCGTCGGCGCCGCGACGGGACGGAACGCCGGATGAGCGTGGCGGAGACGGCGGGGCGGATCGCGGCCGGACGGACCCTCGCTCCGCCCGTCGCCGGGACCTGCGAGGTGTGGCTGGTGCCGGTGCGGCGGCGCGCGGCGTGGGCCGGCCTGCTCGGCGCCGAGGAGCGGGAGCGGTGGCAGGCGCTCGGTGAGGGCGCGGCGGCCGATACGTTGCTGACCTCGCGGGCGGCCCAACGGCTCGTCGTGGGGCGCTACTTGGGCGTGCCACCGGCCGAGGTGGCCGTCGAGCGCGGTTGCGCGCTGTGCGGCGCGCCCCGGCACGGCCGCCCCCGGGTGGCGGACGCCGCCTTCGACTTCTCCGTCTCGCACACCCGCGAGTGGCTGCTGATCGCGGTCGTCGGCAGCGGTCTGATCGGCGCGGATCTCGACCAACTCGACGCGGACCGGGACGCGGACGGCCTCGCGGCGCTCACCCTGACCTCTGCCGAGCGGGCCGCGTACGACCGACTGCCGCACAGCGAGCGCCCGGAGGCGTTCCTCGATGCCTGGGTGCGCAAGGAGGCGGCGATGAAGCTGACCGGCCACGGCCTGTCGGCTCCTCCCGCGGCGATCGACGTCAGCACCGCGCTGGCCACGGCGCCGACCGTGCGGGACTGGCCCCGCGCCCCGCTCCACCTCACCCAACTCGCGGCCCCGCCCGCCCATCGCGCGGCCCTGGCCACGACCGTTCCGGTGACCCACGTCCGGCGGCGCGCGCTCCCGGAGTGACGGCGGCCACGCCCGGCAGGCACGCACGGCGGCCATATCCGACGCCCAGGCCCGACGGCCGTACCCGACGGCCGTACCCGACCGCGTACCGATGCGTTTCGGACGGCTCCGAGCGGCGGTCGGCGGGGCGCACGCGGGTGCGTGAGGGCACGACGCGGCGTCGCCGGTCGGGGCCACGGCGCCGACATCACGTGGCCGCCCGGTTCGGGGCGTGACGTCCCGTCACCGAAGGCGTGACCACCGGGTCGCATCGGCGTGAAACGGCCCGAAACCGCCCTACCGGCGAGTGCGGAGAGCGAACTAGCCTCGACACCAAGTTAGTTGCCTACGGCACTTAGTGCTACGGGCACCGACCTCTGCTGCCCCTGGCACCGCTCCGGCACCTTCCGCACCGCCAAGACAGGAGTGTCCGTCATGGCCACCGCCGCGCACCCGCCCGTTGCCGTCACCGCCCCCGCCGCCCGCGGGACCTGCCCCTTCGCCCCACCGCCCGCGTACGAACAGGCCCGAGGCGAGGAGGGGTTGAGCCGCGTCCGGCTGTGGGACGGTACGTCGTGCTGGATGGTGACCCGGCACGCGGACATCCGCTCCGTGCTGCGGGACCGGAGCTTCAGCTCGGACGCCAGGCGGCCCGGCTTCCCGTTCCTCTCGGCGGGCCTGCGGACGCTCGCCACCGACCGGCCGACCTTCATCCGGATGGACGACCCGGACCACGCCCGGCTGCGCCGCATGCTCACCGCCGACTTCATGATCCGCAAGGTCGCCGAGATGCGACCGGCCGTACGCCAGGTCACCGACGACCTGCTGGACCGGATGGCCGCCCGCACCGACCGCACCGCGGACCTGGTCGCGGACTTCGCGCTGCCGCTGCCCTCCGTGGTCATCTGCCTGCTGCTGGGCGTCCCCTACGCCGACCACGCCTTCTTCCAGCAGTGCAGCAGCACGATGCTGCGCACCGCCGCCCCGGCGCAGGAGGTCAGCGCGGCGCAGGACGAACTGCGCGACTACCTGGCCGGGTTGGCGCGCGCCAAGCGGGCCGCGCCGGACGACGGCATCATCAGCCGCCTCGCCGAGCAGGGCATCCTGGACGACGACGAGATCGCGTCCATGGGCCGGCTGCTGCTGGTGGCCGGGCACGAGACCACCGCCAACATGACCGCCCTGTCGGTCCTCGCCCTGCTGCGCGAGCCCGCCCAGGCGGAGCGGCTGCACGAGGCGGCCCGGCTCGACGAGGACGGCGACGGCTCCGCCCTCGACACCGCCGTCGAGGAACTGCTGCGCTACATGACGGTGGTCCACAACGGGATCGGCCGGGTCGCCGTCGAGGACGTGGAGGTCAGCGGCACGCGGATACGGGCGGGCGAAGGCGTCCTGTGCATGGTCGGCGCCGCCAACCGTGACGAGGACGCCTTCCCCGACGGCGGCCTGCTCGACCTCGGCCGCCCCGGCGCCCGCCGCCACCTGGCCTTCGGCTTCGGCGTCCACCAGTGCCTCGGCCAGCCGCTCGCCCGCCTCGAACTGCGCGTCGCGCTGCCCGCCGTACTCCAGAGGTTCCCCGGCCTGCGCCTGGCCGTCCCCTTCGAAGAGCTGCGCTTCCGCCACGAGATGGCCGTCTACGGGCTCCACGCGCTCCCCCTCGCCTGGTGAACCCCGCAGCTCCGCAACGAAAGGAACGCCTCATGCGTGTCCACGTCGACACCGACAAGTGCTGCGGCTCCGGCATGTGCGTCCTGACCGCGCCCGGCGTCTTCGACCAGCGCGACGAGGACGGCATCGTCCGGCTGCTGGCCGACGAACCGCCCGAGGCGACGTGGGACGACGTCCGCGAGGCCGAGGTGGGCTGCCCGGCGCAGGCGATCGAGACGGTCGAGCCGTAGGCCGGAGCCGGAGCCGTACAGCCGTACAGCCGTAGAGCCGTAGAGCCGTACAGCCGCAGTGGTCCGCGGGCGCTCCGCCGGGAGTGTCCGCGGGTCACCGGCCGCGCGGCAGCCAGGCCGGGGCGCAGGAGCCGCGGGCGACCAGGACCTCGCGGTAGCGGCCCGGCGTCCGGCTCATCCGCACCTGGTCGGTGACCCCTTGGTAGTGGCCGAGCGGGGTGGGAGCCGTGAACACCTCGGGGTCGAGGTAGGCGTGCGGGGTCCCGGCCCGTCCGGCGTGCTCGCGGGCGAAGGCGGGGTCGATCAGGCCGAGGCCCAGTATCCAGGCGGCGGTGCGCACCAGGGAGACGTGCACCCGCCAGCTTCCGCCCTCGGCCGCCCGCCGCCGCAGCGCCTGGACGACGCCGAGCGTGCCCAGCCAGGCCGCGATGTAGTCGTTCACCACGAGGACCGGCGACAGGGACGGCACGCCGCCGTCGCCTTCGAGGTCGGCCATTCCCGTCACCGCGCCCGCGCTCTGGTCGAAGCCGACGCGGCCCGCCCACGGCCCGCCGGTGCCCGGATACGAGATCGTGGCGTGCACGAGTCCCGGACGGGCCCGGACGGCGGAGGCGAGGTCCGCCCCGGTCGACTCCAGATAGCCGGGACGGCGGTTGGCGAAGAAGACGTCGGCGCCGCGCAGCAACCCGGCCACCCGCGAGCGCCCCTCGGGGACCCGCGGGTCGATCCGGCAGGATCTGACGCCGACGTTGGCGCTGGCGTACGCGCCGTCGTGCTCGAATTCGTCCGGCCGCCACACATTGAGCACGTCGGCGCCGTGCAGGGCCAAGGCCCGTCCCAGGCCCGCGCCCGCGATGACGTGGCCCATGCCGAGGGCGCGTACGCCGTCGAGCGGCTGCGCGCCGCCGTCGGGGAAGGGCTCCGGGTCGCTGTCGCCGACGCGTTCGATCTCGACCAGCGGCGCGTCGGCCACCGCCGAGGTGAAGTGGTCGCAGGCCAGGAACTCCTCGACCGTCCTGACCATCGGCAGCACGACTCCGGCCCGCTCCCCCGCGGCCTCCCACTGGGCCGCGGTCCGCTGTCGTACGGCGCGGGCGACCGCCTCCGGCACGTCCGCGCAGTCCAGGAGCCGCTGGGCGGCGACCTTCAGGCCCGGATACGGGTTGAGCGGCATCACCCACCGGTCGTCGGCCGTGCGGTGGAAGCTCAGTCCCAGCGCCTGGTTCCGGTTCACCGGTGACTCCACCGGATAGCCGTCGAGCAGTTCCCACCGCCGGTCGTAGAAGGGGCACAGCCGGTGCGGTGCGACGCGGAGGTCCATCGCGATGTCCTGTCCCGGTCCGCCGCGGTCGCGGTGGAGCGCGGCGATCGCCACCGACTTCCCCACGAGCGCGATGCCCGCGGCCCCGGCGAGCCGCAGCGGGCTGGGCACCACGGGGTCGGCCCCGGCGAAGTCGATACGTCCGCCGCTGTCCGCGCGGTGCAGGCCGACGCCTTCCAGGACGTCGTCCAGCGCGGCGTCGATGTCGTACGCGGCCGAGGTCGCGGGAGCGGCGAGGGTGTCGCGGACGCGTGCTTCGAGCGGTCGCATGCTGCCCGGCTCAGGCGAAGTAGCGGGCGAGTGAGGTGACGACCGCGGCCGGGCGCCGTGACCCTTCGATCTCGATGGTGCTCTCCAGCCTCACCTGAACAGCCGCGTCCAGGCGTGCGGCCCCCGCGAGCCGGGCCGTGGCGCGGATCCGGGAACCTTCGAGCACGGGGGTGACGAACCGGACGCGGTCCAGTCCGTAGTTGACCGCGAAGGACACGTTGTCGACGCGGTAGAGCCGGGTGGTGAGTTCGGCGAGCAACGACAAGGTGAGATAGCCGTGGGCAACCGTCCGCCCGAAGGGGCCGGAGGCGGCGCGGTCCGGGTCGACGTGGATCCACTGGTGGTCACCGGTCACGTCGGCGAAGGCGTCGATGCGCGGCTGGTCGACCGCGATCCAGTCGCTGGCCCCCAGATCCTCGCCTTGCGAGTCGGCCAGATCCGTCAGGCCGTCGAAGATCCGCACGTGCCTCGTCCCTTCTGGTTGTCGTCCCGGCCGTTCCCCCGGCGCCGGTGCCGGGAGTCGTCGCCGGGCTGCCGCCGCGTGATCGTCCGGGAGTCGAACCGCCACTGGCCGTCCACGCGGCGGAACCGGTCGGCGTAGGTGTTGCGGGTGACGAGCAGCGCCCGCTCACCGGGGAATCGCTGGGTGACCTCGATGCCGCAGGTCCCGTACGCCTCGTCCCGCGATCCGCCGGGGGTGAGGCTGATGTCGTGCACGCGGTGCCGGGTGTACGTGGCGCCGTCGTAGGTGAGGACGTTCTCCCGCATCCAGTCCTCGATGTCGGCGCCGGGCATTCCCCGCCAGGTGCCGTCGCGGAAAAGGCGGGCGAAGCGCGCGAAGTCACCGGTGTCCACGGTGTCGCAGTACGCGGTGAGCAGGGCGGTGATCCGCCGGATGTCCTGGGCGCCGAGCGCCGGGCCCCGGGGTGCCGGGCCCGGCGCGTCGACCGGGTCGTGCGGGGTCACGAGGGCTGCTTCGCCAGTTCCTTGGGCTTGCCGCCGACGAACTGGAAGGCCACGAGCGACTTGCTGAAGCCGTCGCGTCCGTCACCGAAGTTGATCAGCGAGCCGTCCTTGCCCGCGGCGCCCGCGAAGGGCGTGATCGCGTCGATCGCCTTGGCGAGCTTGTCCCCGTCGGTGTCGCCGTTCGTGGCGTCGAGCCCCTTCTTCAGGACGGTGAAGGCGTCCCAGGTGGCGCCCGCCTGCTCCGCGAGGCCCAGGGCGAGCGCGTCCGCGCTGCCGCCGTACTCGGTGGCGTACGCCTTGACGAAGTCCTGGTACTCCGGCTTGGACGGCTGCTGGTTGGCCAGCGTGTAGATCGCCGGGAGCTTGGTGTACGCGTCGCCGCCGATCTTCAGGGCGTCCGGCGCGATGAGCGAGCCGAAGCCGACGACGGGCACGTTGACACCGGCCTCCGCCATCGTCTTGAGCATCAGTCCGGCGTCGGCCGCCGCGGAGCCGATGTGGACGACGGCGTCCGGGTGCTCGCCCTTCAGCTTGGTCACGGCCGAGGTCAGGTCGGTCGCGCCCAGCGTGTAGTGCACGGTGTCGCCCGGGTCCATGCCCGCCTGCTTCGCCTGGTCCACGATCGGCTTCCACAGCGTCGATCCGGTCGGGCCGTCGTCCGCGGTCACCACGGGGTGCTTGTAACCGAGCGACTTGAGCAGGTCGATCATCTGGACCGGGTAGTCGCTCTGGTCGACGGTGGTGCGGAAGGTGTACTTCGCGCCGTCCATCAGGGCGGGCGAGATCGTCGAGGAGTTGATGAAGACGATCTTGCGCGGCTCGACGATCTTGCGGATCGCCAGTCCTTCGATGCTGGTGTAGCCGCCCATCATGACCCCGGCCTTGTCGACCGTGATGGCCCGCTGGGCGACCTTGGCCGACTCGTCGGCGGTGAGCTTGTCGTCGTAGACCTTGAGGGAGAGCTTCCGGCCGCCGGCGCCGCCGTCGGCGTTGATCGTCTTCACGGCCAGCTTGGCCGTGTTGACCATCTGCTCGGCCACTGCCGCGTTGCCGCTGGTGAGCGGGGCGGCGAAGCCGACGACCAGGGTCTTGCCGCCGCCACCGCTGGAGGTGCTGCCCCCGCCGTTGGAGCCGCAGGCGGCAAGCGACATCGTGGCGGCGAGCGCCAGGACGCCGGCGCCGAAGAGGGATCTGTGCACAACAGGCTCCTTAACGAGGTGAAATGATGGATCGCCGGCGACGGCGCGTACGCGCGTCACGGGGAGGGTGGGCGGGCTCAGCCGCGAGCGGGCTCAGCCGGATGTGCTCTCGGTCGGGGGCGGACTCGGCCGCGTGGCTCAGTCGCGTGGCGCGGCTCGGTCGCGTGGCGCGGGCTCAGTCGGAGGTGGCCTCGGGCCGCCACTGGGGCAGGCCGATCCCGTCGGCGATCCGCACCTGATACGCCTGGACGCGCTGGCCGATGCGGACCTCGTCCACGGGGCAGTCGGTGATGTTGCCCATCATGCGCGGCCCCTCGTCGAGGTCGACCAGCGCGATCACGTACGGCGCGTCCTCGTCGAATCCGGGCATGCCCGCCTGCCGGACGACGGTGTAGGTGTAGACGGTGCCCCGCCCGCTCGCCGCCTCCCACTCGGGCGTCGCCGCACAGCCGCGGCAGATCAGCCGCGGGTAGTGCTGCGTGGCGTGGCAGGACGGGCAGCGCTGGATCAGCAGCGTGCCCTCCTGCGCGGCGCGGAAGTAGGTGGCGCTGACGGGGTCGAGTTCGGGGACCGGCTTCGCCCAGGTGGCGGCCACGTCGATGACGTCGAGGGTCCCCTGTCGGCCGCGGATGTTCTCGGTTGCCATCTGCCTCATCTGCCTTTCCCGAGAATGGTGACGCCGATCGTGGAGAACCAGCCGCCGGAGCCGGCCGCGAGCGCCACCTCGCAGTCCGGCACCTGCACCTCACCGGCCTGGCCGCGCAGTTGCCTGACCGCCTCGATCAGCAGGAAGATCCCGCGCAGCCCCGGATGGCAGGCGGACAGGCCGCCGCCGTCGGTGTTGACGGGCAGCTTCCCGCCGAGCCGGAGGTTGCCCTCCTCGGCGAAGGGGCCGCCCTCGCCCGGCTTGCAGAAGCCCAGGCTCTCCAGCAGCAGGATGACCGTGATGGTGAAGCTGTCGTAGAGCATGGCCATGTCCACGTCGGCCGGGGTCAGTCCGGCGCGCGCGAAGGCGTCGGGGCCGGAGCGCGCCCCCGCCGTGGTGGTCACGTCCGGCGCCTGCGAGATGTTCCAGTGGTTCTGCCGGGCGGCCGTGCCCAGGATCGAGACGTACGGCTGCCTGAGGTCGCGGGCGCGCTCCTCGGTGGTGACGATGACGGCGCCGCCGCCGTCGGTGATCGCGCAGCAGTCGAACAGGTGCAGCGGGTCGGCGATCATCCGGGAGTCGAGGACGTCGTCCACGGTCAGCGGCTTGCGGTAGATGGCCTGCGGATTGTGGGCCGCGTGTTCGCGGACCGCGACGGCGACGCTGGCGAGCTGTTCCGGCGTGGTGCCGTACTCGTACATGTGGCGCTGCGCGGCCATCGCGTACGCGGCGACCGTCGTCTTGCCGTACGGCTCCTCGTACGCCGCGCCGCCGACGGGCCTGCGGCCGTACGCCGTGCCGAGGCTCCGTCCCATCCGGGTCAGCAGGTCGCTGCCGTAGGTGAGGAGGATCGTGTCCGCCATGCCGGACCGGATCGCGGCCTCGGCGTGCTGGATCTGGAACTCGTAGGCGGAGCCGCCGGTGTACGTGCCCTCGATCCAGCGCGGGTCGAGGCCCAGGTACTCCGCGGTCTCGGGGAGGTCGACGCCGGGGACGCCCGGGATCCACGCCTCGGCGCAGCCGAAGCCGTCGATGTCGTCCTTGCGGAGGCCGGAGTCGGCCAGCGCGCGTTGCATCGCCTGGGCCTGGTGGCCGAGCGCGTCGAGATGGGGCGCCTTGGGACCGTCGGACAGTCCGACGGCGGCGATGACCGGGGTGCGGTCGGGGCGGGTCACGGCTCAGCTCCTCCTGTTCGTCGTGGAGTTCGTGGTGCGCAGTTCGTGTTTCTGGATCTTGCCCGAGGCGGTTCTGGGCAGCTCGGGGAGCACCTGCCACGAGGTGGGGATCTTCTGCTTGGCGAGCTTGGCCCGGTCCAGGTACGCCGTCATCTCGCCGTCGCCCGGCCACTCCTGGCCCGCGGCCAGGGTGACGAAGGCGCCGACGACCTCGCCGAGCCGCGGGTCGGGCAGTCCGACCACGGCCGCCATGTCGACGGCCGGGTGCCGCTGGATGAGTTCCTCGATGTCGCGGGCGGAGAACTTCTCGCCCGCGCGGTTGATGATGTCCTTGGTACGGCCGGTGATGCGGACCAGCCCGCGCGCGTCGACCCGGCCGAGGTCGCCGGTGTAGAACCAGCCCTCCTCGTCGAGCTGTTCGCGGGTGAGGGCCGGGTCGGTGTAGCCGATGAGCGCCTGCGGACCCCTGATCCGCAGTTCGCCCTCCGCGCCGGGCGGGACCGGCCGGCCCTCGGAGTCGACGGCCTGGATCTCGCTGCCGGGGACGACCGCGCCGTCGTACTCGGCCCGGATGTCGAGCGGCTCGGTGGGGGCGACCCAGGAGACTCCCCCGCCGGTCTCCGTCATGCCGTAGCCGCGCAGCGCGGTGATCCCGACCTCGCCCGCCTCCCTGATCAGGTCGGGTACGGTCGCGGCGCCGCCGGACATGAACACCGAGATCGGGTGGCCGGTGCCGATGCCGCCGCGATGGGCCGCGACCAGGTCGTGGAGGAACACCGAGGCGGCGGTGGTGAAGGTGCACCGTTCGCGTTCGATGATCCGGGCCGCCTCCGCGCCGTTCCAGACCGGCATCACGACGATCTTGGCGCCCATGGACGCGGGCCAGACGACCCCGGCGTTGAAACCGGCCAGGTGGGACAGGGGCGAGGCGCAGAAGAAGACGTCCTTGGCGCTCAGCGACATGGTGTGCCGGATGCTGCGCGCGTTGGACACGAACCCCTGGCCCGTCAGCTCGACGCCCTTGGGCGCCGAGGTCGTCCCCGAGGTGTAGAGCATCAGGCAGCAGCGGTCGGGTTCGAGCGGGTCGGGGAGCGAGACGGCGGGCCGCCGGTCGTCCCGGCCGGGGAAGGCGCGCCAGCCGGGCCGCGGCTCCTCCAGGTCCACGCAGAAGCGGGCGACCGGTCCCCAGGTGGCGCCCTCCAGGATGCCGTCCAGCTCCTCGGCGGGGCGCCTGCCGCGGTTCTCGGCGATCGAGATCACCGCGCGCGGCTTGCAGTCGTTGACGATGTGCGCCATCTCGTGCTCGCGGTAGATCGGCACCACCGGGACGTTGACCGCGCCGATCCGGAAGGCGGCGACCTGGCCCAGCAGCGCCTCCGCCAGATTCGGCAGTTGGATCATGACGCGGTCTCCGCGTACGACCCCCGCCTCGACCAGATGGGCGGCGAGCACATCGGCCCACGCGGCGAATTCGCCGTACGTCAGCCGAAGGTCGCCGATCACCAGGAATTCGCGGTCCGGCGTGCGCTCCGCGACGTCGAACACCCACCATCCGAGACGCTCGGAGGTCCAGTATCCGTGCTCGCGGTAGTACGCCTCGCGGTCGGTCTTCGTCGTCGGCGCGGGAGCAGCGGCCATGCTCTTTCCTCTCGTCGCGAACTGTGCGGACGGCGAAGCGGAGGCCGTTCACGGGAAGTGGTTAGCCATGTGTAACATCGTCTTAAACCGAGCGCAATGGATCGCGTCAATCTCTTTACCTGGCTAAGCAAATGTGTTTCAGTGCCTCCTGATCACGCTGTTCACGCTGATCACCCGGGGGCACATCTCGCGGACCGAGCCGCACGAGCACGGAGGAGAAGGGCGAGAAATGGACGAGCTGAAGGGGAAGGTCGCCGTCGTCACGGGGGCCGGCCAGGGCATCGGGCGCGCCGAGGCGAGGGCGCTCGCACGGGCGGGCGCGCATGTGGTCGTCAACGACGTGGGCCGTACGCCGCAAGGCCGGCCGGCCGCCGACGAGGCCGTCGAGGAGATCCGCGCGGCCGGGGGCGGCGCCGAGGCCAACGGGGACGACATCTCGACGTGGGACGGCGCGGAGCGGCTGATCGCCCAGGCGGTCGGCGTCCGGGGAAAGCTCGACTTCCTCGTCTGCAACGCGGGCATCATCCGGGACCGGACCATCGTCAACCTCTCCGAGGCCGAGTGGGACGCGGTGATGGCCGTCCACCTCAAGGGGCACGCCGGTCCCCTGCACTTCGCCGCCGCCCACTGGAAGGCGCTGCACCAGGCGTCCGGCGAGCCGGTCGACGCCGCCGTGGTGACCACGTCCTCGGAGGCCGGGCTCTACGGCAATTTCGGGCAGGTCAACTACTCGGCCGCCAAGGCGGGCATCGTCGCCCTCACCCAGGTCGCGGCGCGCGAGCTGGCACGCTACGGCGTACGCGCCAACTCCATCTGCCCGCGCGCGCGGACCGGCATGACCGAAGGCGTCGTCGAGGGCATGGCGCCCGCCGAGGGCGCGGCCGACGAGTGGGACCCCGAGAGCGTCGCCGCGCTCACGGCCTTCCTCGGCTCCGCGCACTCCCGGGGGATCACCGGCCAGGTCTTCGTCGTCCACGGCCCGACCGTGTCCCGCATGCGGGAGTGGACGCCGGCGGACGAGATCACCGGGAGCACGGCGCTGCGGCTGGACGACATCATCGCCCAGCGGGACCGTCTCGGCTCGGCCCGGGACACGACGGTCGTGGACTTCGCCGAGGCTTCCGCGCGATCCGGCCGCGTGGCCGCGATCTGACCGTACGTCAGCCGCGCACGACGGTGGCCGGGCCCTCGGGGCCCGGCCACCTTTGCGCTGTCCGCGTCGTCAGTCCTCCACGATGATCGCGGCGGCCGGACACCCGGCCGCCGCCGCGTCCGCGGCGGCGCGGTCGGCCGCGCCGATCCGCTCCCGCAGCACGGCCACGGCGCCGTCGTCGTCCAGGCCGAAGACCGAGGGCGCCACCAGGACGCAGTTCCCCGCGCCCACGCAGGCGTCCGCGTCCGCGCTGACGGTGGCCGTGGCGGTGGCCGTATCCGGGTCTGTGGCGGCCTCTTCGGCCGGGGCCACCACGACGTTGAGCGGGCTGAACGAGCGCGGCATGTAGCCGCGGTAGCGCGCCGGTTCCGCGTCGCGGTCCCAGCTCAGCGTCCCGTAGCGGTCGAGCAACTGCGAGATCACCTCGACCTCCTCGCCGCGCGAGAGGGCGGCGCCCACGCAGTAGCGCGGACCGACGTTGAACGCGACGTGCGTCTTGAGATTGCCGCGGTCCAGGTCGACGGTCTCGGGGTGGTGGAACTGCCGGGGGTCACGGTTCGCGGCGCCGTTGACCGGGTGCACCCGGTCGCCCTTGGCGATCAGCCGGCCCGCCACCTCGACGTCACGGGTCGCCACGCGCACCCGGAACTGCACGGGCGCCAGGTAGCGCAGCACCTCCTCGCCGAAGGCCACGATCTGCCGCTCGTCCCCGCGGATCCGGTCCTGCAACTCGGGGTGGTTCAGCAGCGTGTAGATCGCGTTCTTCAGGAAGTGCGCGGTGGTGTCGGTACCGGCGAAGAACAGCACCCGCGCCTGCGCCAGGATCTCCTCCTCCCCCCACCGCTCCAGCACGCCCTGCCCCTGCTCCCACAGCACCGAGATCAGGTCGTCGCGCGGCTCGTCCCTGCGCGCCCTGATGACCGGGAGCAGCACCTCGTTGAGGGCCGCCGCCGCGGCGGCGGCCTCCGCGTACGCCTCCTCGTCCTCGCCGAAGGTCTCGGTCCAGCGGAACATCGTGGAGTTCCAGCGACGGCACTTGGCCATCAACTCCTCGTCGCGCCAGTCGAGTCCGAGCAGCGCGGCGATGACGTCACTGGGCACCACCGAGGCGAACTCGGCGGCGAGGTCGACATGGGTGCGCCCCTCGATCGCGTCGAGCCGGGTGCTCACCAGCTCCGCGATGAAGGCGGTCCGGTACGAGCGGACCGTGGTCGGCGTGAAGTGCTGGAGGAGGAAATTGTGGACGGAGTGGTGCTGCTCGCCCTGGAGGAGCAGCACTCCCTTGGGCCCCCCGTAGACGTCCGCCGCGCCCTTGAGTTCGAAGTACGGGTGGGCGAAGAGATCCTCGTTGAGCTGGATGAACCGGCACTCCTCGTAGCCGACGACGATCCAGGCGTTCATGCCCTCGTCCCAGTGGACGGGACCGTGGGCGAGTCGGTCGGCGAAGAAGGGGTACGGGTCTTGGTCGCGTGCTTCCTTCAGGCTCTCCATGGCGGGTTGGTCCTCCGAGGTGGATGTGGTCAGCCGCCGCCCGACGACGCCGGGCGGCGGGACACCAGAGCGGTGTCGACACCGGTGGGTCCGAGGTCGGCCGAGCCGCCGGGGTGGCCCAGCGGCTCGTCGCGCCCCGGAAGGGGTTCGAGGAAGAAGCGGGCGTTGTCGTCCACGAAGTCGGCCTGGCCCTCGGGTATGTCGTCGCGGTACTTGATGGCCGTGACGGGACAGACCGGTTCGCAGGCACCGCAGTCCACGCACTCGTCGGGGTGGATGTACGCCTTGCGCGAGCCCTCGTAGATGCAGTCGACCGGGCACACCTCGACGCAGCTCCGGTCGAGGACGTCGATGCAGGCGCCGTGGATGACGTAGGCCATGGGAATGCCGACTTCCTGTTTGAGGGGGACAGTTGAGAGGGACGGTGGTGAATGCCCGCCGGTGCGGGCGGTCGTGGACGCCCGAGGTGCGGGCGGTCGTGGACACCCGAGGTGCGGGCGGTCGTGAACGCCCGCGCGTCAGGCGGCGCCCCGGCCGGGCCGGTCGGCGTGCGCGGCGGCGACGTGCCGCAGGGTCTCCCAGTCGGGGATCTTGGTACGCGCACGGCCGAGTCCCTGGCCGCGGCTCTCCTCCTCCGCGTCGATCGACAGCCAGCCGTCGTACGTGACGGGCCTGACGCCCCGCCCGGCGAGCACCCGGTCGACCTCGTCGGGCCCGGCGCCGCGGGGCGGCCGGGCCGCGAGGTCCGTGACGAGACCGGCCACCGTGCCGGCGGCGCAGGCCCGGTTCGTGCCGACGACCCCGGACGGTCCGCGCTTGGCCCAACCGGCGACGTAGTGACCGTCGAGCGCCCGGCCGTCGGGGCCGATGACCCGGCCCGCGTCGTGCGGGACGCGGCCCAGGTCCTCGTCGAACGGCAGGGCGCCGACTGGTGTGCTGTGGTAACCGACCGATCGCAGGACCATGCCGGCCCTGAGATCGGTGACCTCGCCGGTCGCCACGACCGCGCCGCCGGCCTCCCGCGTCCTTTCCAGGCGCACGGCGCTGACGGCGCCGCCCTCGCCCAGCAACTCCACGGGGCGGGACCAGAAGTGGAAGTGCAGGGTGCGCCGGCCGGCGGGCACCTCACGGGAAGCGAGGTCGGCGAAGACCTTGAGGTTGGCCGCGGTCAGCGGGTCCTGCGACCCGGCGGGCAGCAGCCCGGCGTCCAACTCGGTCCCGACATCGTGGAGTTCGAGCAGTTCACGCAGTTCCTTCGCGGTGAACTTCGCGTGCTGCGGCCCGCGGCGGCAGACGAGATGGACGTCGCGGACGCCGCTGTGCGCGAGCCGGTCGAGGACGTGCGGCGGCATGTCGGTCCGCGCCAGGTCCGCCGCCGACTTCACCAGCAGGCGCGCCACGTCCAGCGCCACGTTGCCCGCGCCGACGACGACCACCGACTCCGCCTCCAGCGGGAAGGACTCCCCCGCGTGGGCGTGGTCGGGATGGCCGCTGTACCAGGCGACGAAGTCGGTGGCCGAGCAGACCCCGGCCAGCTCCTCCCCCGGCACGGCGAGCCTGCGGCCGACGGAGGCGCCGGTCGCGAACACCACCGCGTCGTACAGCTCCGCGAGTTCCCGCGTCGTCACGTCGCGGCCGACGTGGACGTCACCGAGGAAGCGGACCCCGTCGCGCTCCAGCACCTTCCGCAGGGCGACCACGATGGACTTGATCCTCGGGTGGTCGGGCGCGACGCCGTACCGCACCAGGCCGTACGGCGTGGGCAGCCGGTCGTAGACGTCGACCGACACATCGAGGGCGCTGCGCACGAGAGCGTCGGTCGTGTAGACGCCCGCCGGTCCCGAACCGACGACGGCGACGCGGTAAGGGTTCATCTGCTCCTCATCCCCACCATTACTTAGCCATGTGTACTTAACCAGGCGAAACAATACGTGTCAACGGTCACACCACGGGTCGTGTTCAGAGGGTTCGCGCCGCGGACGCGACGAGCGCGCGCGTGGCGTCCGCCGCCCGCCGCGCAACCTCCGACGTCGGCCGCGACCGCAGCGCGTCGGAGTAGACCTCGACCGAGAACGGCGCCTCGACGCCCGGCCGTTCGAGGGCCGCCACGAACGCGCGCAGGTCGAAGTCGCCCTCGCCGGGCAGGACCCGGTGGTGGACGGCGTCGACCATGCGGTCGGGGTCGACCGGCGGCACCGGGCCGTCGTTGAACTGCACCATGAAGACGCGCTCCGGCGGCGCCGTACGCAGCAGCTCCAGATCCGGGTCACCGCGGAAGAAGTGCCAACTGTCCACGCACAGACCGCCGTTGTCGCGGTCCGCCGCGGCCGTGACGGCCAGCCCCGATGCCAGGTCGGGGATGCTGCTGTACGGCACGAATTCCAGCGCCACCCTCAGCCCGTGCGCCGCCGCCCGGTCGCACAGCTCCCCGAAGGCGTCCACCACTTCGGGTCCGACCGGCCGGGCGTCCGCGACCGGCCCGGGGTCCGCGACCGGCCGGGCGTCGAAGGTGCCGACGGTCTGCGCGAAGGGCACCCCGAAGGTGTCGGCCAGATGGAAGGCGGTCCGCTCCAGCTCCGGGTCGGCGTAGACCAGGCCCGGACGACTGGGGACGCCCGCCGGTCGTCCCGGCGCGCCGTGGAAGCCGAAGAGCACCTCGACCTCGTTGATCCGCACGTCCCACTCGGCGAGCACCGCAGCGAGGTCGCGGTCCTTCCACCCTTGCGCGAGCAGGTCCCGGTAGTACGGGATCGCGAGTCCGATCCCCTCGTACCCGGCCCGGCGGGCCGCGGCGACACGGTCGGGGAACGACGCGTCGCGCACGGTGCCCCAGGCCAGGACCAGCCGGGGCTCGCGGGCCGCGGGCGGCGCGTTCACCCGGCCGCTCCCGTCAGGTCGGGCAGCACACGGCGCTCGACCAGCGTCCGCAGCGCGTCGCGGAAGGTCGCCTCGGTGTCGTGGACCCGGGTGTAGCCGGCCTGTTTGACCTTGACCGTGCTGACCAGCGCGGGCGGCGGCATCGTCGTCAGGCCGTATCCGAAGGTGTAGTCGGCGTACTGGTGCGACCGGCCGAGGACGTCGAGCAGGGAGAGCGGCCGGAGCCGGTGCCTGGTCACGATGTCCCGCCAGACCCCGGCCAGCCGGGGAAGCTCCTCGGTCAGGCTCATCGGACGGGGCGGCGCGCACGGTACGCCCATCGCGTCGGCCAGGGACGGCCAGAGTTCCTGCCAGGAGAACACCTCCCCGTTCGTCAGGTTGAAGTGTTCGCCCCGGGCCGCGGGCGAGGTCGCCGCCCACACCAGGGCGCCCGCCACCAGCCGCGCGTCCACCACCTGGCGGACCGGGTGGACCGTGCCGCCGGGGAAGCCGAACGGGATGCCCGTCGCGGCACTGAGCGCGGCGAAGGCGCCGATCACCGGCGGTGTGCAGTAGGAGACGCCGTACGCCGGTCCCACGACCTGGACCGGCCGCAGAACGGTCCAGTCGAACGCGTGGCGGTCGGCCAGCTCCCTGAGCAGGTCCTCCTGGCGCCAGTAGAAGTTCTCGTGGTCGTCGCGCGGCGCCCGCTCCCGCGCCGGGATCGGGATCGGATGCAGGTGGGCGCCGTACGCCTTCGTCCCCTGCATGACGGTGGCGTGCCGCAGCGCGCCCCCCGCGGCCAGCGGCCCGAGGACGTTGCCGAGCATCGCCTCGTTGGTCGCCATCTGCCGCGGGTCGGACCACCCGGCGACCAGATCCGGTTTCTCGTACGCCGCCGCGTAGACCAGGTGGGTCGGCCGCGGTGCCAGCGCGGCGACGGCCTCACGGGTCGCGGACCCGTCCGTGAGGTCCACCGGCACATGCCGGCACCGTACGGATGCCTCCACCTCGGGTGGGCGTCGCGAGAAGGCGACCACGTCCCACCCCTCGGCGGCGAAGGCGGTGATCGCCGCGGCCCCTATGAGCCCGCTGGCTCCGGCCACCAGCACTCGTCCAGCACTCATCTCGTCTCCTTGACGATGGGGCCCGTGTCGGCGATCCGGCGGTCAGAAGGGCGGAAGCAGTTCGACGTCCTGCGGCGCGCTCACGAAGTAGCGCTCGACCAGCCGCCGGGCGAGCTTCCAGGCGCCCGCGCGGCGCTCGTAGACGTCGTGGTAGGTGCAGCTCACCCAACTGATCCTGCCGTCCGGGTGGACGCAGACGGCGATGGCGTCACTGCGGCCGGTCGCGCGCTCGGGGGTCTCGAAGCGGGCCGTGTGGTTGGTGGTCCAGTGGTAGGTCTCCTTCCACACCTTCCCGATGACCTCCTGCGAGCGGCGGATCTCGTCCGTGCCGTGGAAGTCGCCGCGCCCGCCGGGAATCAGGTACTCGGCGTCGTCGTGCCAGATGCTCATGAAGCGGTCGATGTCGCGGCGGTCGGTGCCCTCGCAGTAGCCCGCGACGATGTCGGCGAACTCCGCCCGGCCCTCCAGCTCGTCGATCCGCTGCTCAAGGGACCGGCCCTCGGTGTGTGTCGTCATGTGCTCAGACCTCGGCCTTCGGCGCGGTGCGGAACTTGTCGGGGTAGTCGTCCGGCAGGTCTTCCTCGGCCAGCGGGACGATGTGGTGGTCCAGGACGTAGCGGTCCTCGCCCTTGGCCTTGTCGTTCTCGTCGAACTCCCAGAAGACGACGGTCCTGGCCGACAGCACGTAGAAGGGGCTCGCGGGCGAGGTGTCGTCCACGAAGCGCATCTTGCGGGCGACCGCGGCAGTCAGGATCTGCCGGAAGGTGCCCTCGGTGACGATGTCGTAGTCGCCGACCACCACCCGGGTCTTCTTCGACTCGATGACGTACGAGCCGTTGTTCACCATCTCGGTGTAGTTGGCTCGAACCTGGTCGATGCCCTTCGGCCCGGTGTCCCCCTTGACGTCCCCCAGGACGCCGTACTCGTGGTACTGCGGGTCGTCCGACAGCGTCGGCAGGACCATGTCGAGGTCCGCCAGCACCTCGCCCTTCGAGTGGTGGACAACCGTCTTGAGATGCTTGAGCTGCAGAGGTGTTTTGGCCTTGTGCATGTGCGCCTCGAAGCTGGTGTAAGTCAGCTCCGGCCTGAAGTCCTTCATTTTCCCTCCTCAGGGATACGGGATCTCCGCGTGACGGTCGCCACAATTTATCTAACCATGTAAACTAATGGCTGAATCCGACGCCCGCAAGGGTGTTCGGCGAATCAGCGCAGATGTACGCAAACCCCCGATGAAACGGGGTTTCTGGACATGGCCCTGACAGATCTACGACGTGGGCACGTGGCGTCGGGAAGCCCGCCGGGCGCATACTTAGCAGCGCGAACTTGATGAGGCGAACGCCCAGATTCGGGGTAAGGATGACCACGACCACTAGCGGCTCTGTCGACCGCGTCAAGCACGAGCACGCCATCCGGCGCGAGGATCTGACGCGCCTGCGGATGACGCTCGGTCGCCTCGGACGGGTATTGCGGCAGCAGAATGACGACGGTCTGAGCTACGCCCTCATTTCGCTGCTCTTCAACATCGGCCGCAACCAGCCGGTCTCCGCGGGCGAGCTCGCGGCGTCGGAAAGGGTCTCCCCGCCGTCGGTGACCAGGTCGCTCAACCGCCTCATCGAACTCGGCTACGTCTCCCGTACCGCGGACCCCGCCGACCGCAGGGCGGCGCTGATCGAGCTGACGCCCAGCGGCGCCGACGAGCGCGAGCAGGTGCTCAAGAGCCGCGAGGTCTGGCTGGAGGAGCACCTGGGACGACTGGACGACACGGAGCTGGAGAGCCTGCTCACCGCGCTGCCCGCCCTGGAGCGGCTCTGCGACCCCGAGCTGCCGCGCCGCCCCTGACGTCCCCCGGCCCGCGGCGGTCAGCGGGCACCGGCCGTGAGTGCCGGTCAGCGGATCTCGACCTCCTCGCGTGAGCGCGCCAGGGCCGCCTCCGCGCCCTCGCGACGCACCTCCCGCAGGAAGTTGAACTCGCCCGGCTGGAAGTGGATGTTGCTCAGCGAAGCGCCGACGACGGTGGTCGCGGCGAACGAGAGCCCGACGCCCAGCTTCTCCAGCGAGGCGAAGACGGCGTACTTCTCGGTGACGATGCCGTCCCGCATGATCGACGCGCACACGGCGGCCAGCTCCGCCGCCCCCCGGGGCGCGTCCTCGGCGACGCGGTCGACCAGACCGTAGTCGAGCGCGGTCGGCGCCGACCAGGCGACGTTGCAGTACATCAACTCCTTGGCCCGCTTCAGCCCGACCGTCGCGAACAGCAGCGACATGTCGCCGTCCACCCCGACGTTGTGCCACCGGGGGGAGCCGAAGGTCGCGTCCTCGCCCGCGACCACCAGGTCCGCGCAGAGCACCAGGTAGAGGCCGGTGTCCCAGCAGCGGCCACGCGCCTCGACGACCGTCACCTTCCGGCAGTGCAGCAGCCGTTGGTACAGGCCCGTACTCCCCCACCACGCCTCGTCCAGCGCGATCAGCCGTGCCCGCTGGCTCGGGTGCTTGCGCACCGATCCGCCGGGCGCCTGCGCGTACTGGTCCCAGGCGTCGGCCGGGTCCCAGCCCGCGCACAGGTCGTCGCCCTCGCCGCGGATCAGGACGGCCTTCACGTCGTCGTCCCGGTCGATGTCCGCGAGGTGGGCCGCGAACTGCTCGGCCATGGCACGGGTCATGAGGTTGCCCGTCGCGGGGCGCCGTACGGTGATGGTCGCGATGTGGTTCTCGTGGTCCTTGCCCAGTTCAACCCGGCCCTCGCTCATGCGCTCTCCTCCGTGAGACCGGACCCGACCGCCGCGCGGTGGATCGCGTAGTGGTCGGCCAGGTCGAACTCCCGGCCCACGCCGTGCGCGTCGTAGACGGCCTGCTGGAGCATCTTCGACATCGTCATGCCGTCCAGCGGCATGCCGATGACGGCGGCGGTCATCGACACGACCTCCGCGCGGAGTTGGCCGTCCGGGACGACCCGGTTGACCAGCCCGATCCGCCCGGCGGTGGCCGCGTCGTGGACGGTCCCCCTGAGCAGCCACGACTTGGCGCGGTTGAGCCGGACCGTCAGCGCGGCCAGGACGAAATTCGCCTCGGGCACGTCGAGGAAGGGCGAGCCGAACACGGCGTCCTCGCTCGCGACGGCCAGGTCGGCGCAGAGCAGAAGCGCGGTGCCCGCCCCGTGACACGCCCCGCGGACCTCGGCGATCACGACCTTCTTCGCGAAGCAGGTGGCCTGGTAGACCGCGGTCGACGCGGCGAAGGCGCGGTGCCAGGTGGTCGGCGCCTCGGCCGCGGACGGGAATCCGGTGGCCGCCTGCGGCGCGAAGTCGGGCCCCGTGGTGCGCAGGACGATCGCCTTGACATGGTCGTCGTCCGACGCCTCGACGACGGCCGCGGCCAACTCGTCGGCGAAGGCGGGGTCGTGGGCCGTCAGCGGGGCGAAGCTCTCCACCTCGATGTACGCGCGGCCGTCGGCCACGCGGAGGTCGACGGCCCTCATCCCTTCACCCCCAGGCGGGGGTCGGCCGCGCCTTTGCGTTTCTTGTCGGCGTCCAGCGCGCCACCGACGCCGACGTCCCTCGCGGTCTTCCAGAAGTCCATCTCGTCCGGGCCCGACTGGAGGAAGTGCGAGACCAACAGCCCGGTGATCGAGGGGACGCTGGTGTCCATCGCGCCCTCGGCGGCGCGCAGCCGCGACTTCAGGTACAGCAGGTGGCCGGGGGGCCGGGCGGCGAGGCCGGCCGCGATCGTCCCGGTGGCCGCGGCGAGTTCGGCGGCCGGGGTGACGGTGTCGACGAGGCCGAGGTGGTGCGCCTCGGTCCCGCTCATCGGCATCGCGGTGAACCCGGTGCGGCGGGCGGCCTTCATGCCCAGGATGCGGTTGATGTGCACGCTGGCGACCGCGCCCGCCGGACCCAGGAAGCGCGCTTCGAGCGCGCCGATCCTGGTGTCCTCGGCGGCCGTCACCACGTCGGCCTTGCACGCGATCATGAAGTACGCCGCCGCCGCGCAGTAGCCGTGCAGTTGGGCGACGGTGACCTTCGGCGAGCGGGAGATCGCCTGGCTGAAGCCCAGCCGGCCCCACGCCATGTCCGCGCCGTACCGGTAGCCGACCGTCAGGGTGCGGCGCCGCTCGTGCGGCCGCTTCTGGCCCCACTGCTCGTTGATCTCGTTGCCGCTGCAGAACGACTTCCCGTTGCCCCGGATCACGATGACCCGCACCGTCGGGTCGTCCCCGGCCCGCGCCATCAGCTCGATGACGCGGTCGCGCATGGGCACGCTCATGGCGTTGTGCTTCTCCGGCCGGTTCAGCGTCAGATACGCGATGCCGGACGCCGGGTCGGCGTCGTACAGCACCTGTTCCGCCGCGGCGGCGATGCTCTCCGGGGTTCCGTACTTCACGCCTTGCCCACCTCTTCCGTTGCTCGGGGCGATTCCGTTGCTCGGGGCGATTCCGATAGCGCGTGCGCCGGCCGTGCCTGCTCGACCACGCCGTCCGCGACGAGCGCGTCGATACGGTCCTGCGGGACGCCGAGGCGCGCGAGGACGTCGCGGGTGTCGGCGCCCAGTTCAGGTGTCCAGTCGCCGACCCGTGCGGGGGTGGCGCTGAGCAGGAACGGGTTGCCGACGGTGCGCACGGTCCCCCAGGTCGCGTCCCGCTGCTCGACGACGAAGCCGTTCGCGAGGACGTCGGGGTCGCGGGCGGCCTCGACGAAGGTGTTGACGGGAGCGACCGGCACGCCGTTGTCCCGCATCCGCTCGACCCAGGTGTCCCGGTCGGCGGTCAGGAAGATCTCCTCCAGGACCGGCTCCAGGACGTCGCGGTGCCGCTCTCGGATCCTGCTCTTCTCGAACCGCGGATCGTCACGCAGACCGGGCCGGCCCAGGGCCTCGGTCAGCCCGTGCCACACCTTCTGGTCGGTGGCGCCGATGACGATCCAGCGGTCGTCCCCGCAGCGGAACGCGCCCGAGGTCGACGTCACGCGGCCCTGTGTGCGCCGCACCTCGTCGCCGTGCAGCGCGATGGTGACCTCGGCGGTGTGCATGGCCAGGCAGGAGCCGACGAGCGAGCCGTCCACGCGCTGGCCGCGCCCGGTGCGTTCCTTGGCCAGGAGCGCGGTCAGGATGCCCATCGCGAGGAAGACGGCACCGGCCGAGTCGGCCATGCCGCGGCTGGCGAGCCGGGGCGCCCCGTCCGGGGTGCGGACGAAGTCCGAGAGGCCGGAGACGGCCTGCGCGACCATGTCGAACATCGGCTCCTTGGCGCGCGGGCCCAGCGGGCCGTAGCCGGACGCGGCGGCGTAGACGATGCCCGGGTTCTCCTGGCGCAGGGTGTCGTAGCCCAGGCCCAGTTTCTCCATGACGCCGAGCCGGAAGTTCTCCACGACGACGTCGCACTCGCGGGCCAGGGCCTTGACGATGTCCCGGCCCTCGGGGGTGGTGATGTCGACGGCGACCGACTTCTTGCCGCGGTTGAGGCCGGTGAAGAACCCGGCGTATCCGTCCGGGGCCTGGCGCAGCCGCCGGTCCCACTCGCCGCCCGGCCGCTCCACCTTGACGACCTCCGCGCCGAGGTCGGCGAGGATGCGGGTCGCGTAGGGGCCCTGGAGGAAGCGGGTGAGGTCGAGGACCTTGATCCCGTCGAGGGCTCCTGCGGGGAGTTCGGGCGCGGCGGGCGCGGGCGCGGTGTCCGGCGTGACCGCAGGCGCGGCCCCGCGCTCCATGTCCGGGGCGGTCATGCGTCCTCCCCCACCGTGGCCGTGACGAGTACGTCGAGCGCTTCGACCCGACTGCCGTTGACGCGCAGGGGGTTGACCTCCAGGGTGTCCAGGCTCGGTCCGACCGACAGGGCGGCCCGGCTGATCGCCACGATCGCCTCGCTCAGCGCGTCGAGGTCGGCGGCGGTGCTGCCGCGCGCGCCGTGCAGCAGGGCGGCGCCCTTCAACTCCTCCAGCATCCGGCGCACTTCGCGGGCGTCGACGGGCAGTACGCGCAGGCTGGTGTCCTTCATGACCTCCACCCAGATGCCGCCGAGGCCCACCGCGAGCACCGGTCCGAAGGTCGGGTCGACCGTGACGCCGACGAGGAGTTCCTGTCCCGGCTCCCGCATCGGTGAGACGAGCACACCGCGCAGGTCGGCGCCGGGGACGTTCCGCGCCACCGTCGCCATGATCGCGTCGTAGGCCGTCGCCGCGGCTCCGGCGCCCTCGACGCCGAGGACGACTCCGCCGACGTCGGACTTGTGCGCGACGGCCCGCGAGCAGATCTTCATCGCCACCGGGCCGCCGGCCTTGGCCGCCGCGCCCGCCGCCTCGGCCGCCGAGTGGACGAGCACGGCGGGGACGATCGGCACACCGGCCGCCTCCAGCAGGGCCCGCCCCTCGTCCTCCGCCCAGGTGCGGGCCGTCGGCCCGCACCCGACCGCGGCGGCCGGCACTTCCCCCGTCCCGCTCGCCGTGGCCCGGAGCGCGTCGCGCTGCTCGACCCACCGGGCCACATGCCCGAGGGACGTGATCGCGAGGTCGACGCCGGGCAGCAGGAAGAGGTTGTTCTCGGAGAGCAGCGACAGGGCGTACGGCGAGATGTCCAGGCAGGTGTTGGACGAGAGGAAGACCGGTACGGGCGAGGCGGCCACGATCTCGCCGATGATCTTCATCCGGCTCTCGATGAACGTCGGGTCCTCGGGGCGCTCGTCCGGCAGCGGCGTCATCATCGAGAACATGAAGTCGATGCCGGAGTCCTCGACCGCGATCTCCATGAGGTCGTCCTCGGCCTTCGTCGGCCGGGGTCTGGCGCGGGCGTGGCCGAAGCCGGTGGTGTCGAGGGGGTTGAGGATCGAGGCGAACTCCGGCAGGTGCGCGGCCAGTTTGGCGCCGGTGTCCTCCTGCCAGCCGGGCAGGGCCAGGTCGTTGACCGAGGCGAGGTCGGCGATGATGTTGCAGCCGCCGCCCGACGAGGTCACGACGCCCATGCGGCGGCCGTCCGGGAGCCGCGGGCTGTAGCCGAACACCCCGGCGGTCGCGACCAGTTCCTCGACGCTCTCGACGCGGACCATGCCCGCCTGCCGGAACGCCGCGTCCGCGACGGCGTCGTCGGTGGCCACGGCGCCGGTGTGCGCCATGGCGGAGCGCATGCCCTCCTCGCTCCGCCCGGCCTTGTAGACCACGATCGGCTTGCCCGCCCGCAGCGCCTTCGTGCCGAGTTCGAAGAGCCGGTCCGGCTCGCGCACGGTCTCCAGGAACAGGGCGATGGCGCGGGTGCTCTCGTCCTCTATCAGGTAGTCGAGGACGTCCAGGCTGGTCAGTACGGCCGAGTTGCCCACCGACGCCCACAGCGTCGAGCCCACTCCGTGCGCCTGCGCGAACTGATACGTCGCCCGCGCCATCGAACCGCTCTCGAAGACGGCGCCGACCGGACCGGCCACGGGTGCGGACTCGGTGGCGACGGCCCAGGGCACCACCCCGTCCACCGCGTTGATGAACCCGATGGTGTTGGGCCCCATGAGCGTCAGGTCGAGATCCACCGCGCTCTGCGCCAGCCGCCGCTGCCGGTCGCGTCCGTCGGCTCCGGACTCCCCGTATCCGGAGGCGAGGATGACCGCGTTCTTGATACCCGCCGCGGCGGCGTCCTCCAAGATGGCGTCGACCCGGCTCGGGCCGACCATGATGTAGGCCATGTCGACGGGCTTTTCGAGGTCCCGCAGCGTCGAGACGGTGGGTTTGCCGAACACCTCGTCGTACTTGGGATGGACGAAGCGCACGTCCCGCACCCCGCCGCCGAGTTCGAGGGCGTTGAGGAGATTGCGCGCCCAACTGGAGCTCGGCGATGCTCCCACGACCGCGATACTGCGGGCGCCGAAGAAGCGGCGCAGCCTGTCCGGCTCGACGATCGAGCGTCGTGCCGCGTAGTCAACGGTGAGCATGGGGCGTAACTCCTCGGGAGTCGGGCGATGGGAATCGGACCGTGGTATTCGGGCGGGGGCGTCGGGCGAGGGGTGTCGGGAGAGGGAAGCCGGGCAATTTATTTAGCCACGTAAAGTATCGTACATGGCCCTGCGGCCTGACACCTGGGCGATCCGGCCGCTCAGCCGAAATAGGCGGCGTTGAGCTCGGCTCCCCGGAGGGAGGACGGCGTGCCGGTGGCGGCGATCCGGCCGTCGCGCAGGACGATCAGCCGTTCGCTGGCCCTGGCCAGGCGGTCGCTGTTCTGCTCGACGACCAGCATCGAGATGCCCTCGGCCTGGAGCGCCCGCAGGGACGCGTAGATCTTCTCGATCACGACCGGGGCGAGACCCAGCGACGGCTCGTCCAGGAGCAGCAGTCTGGGCCGCTGGATGACGGCGCGGGCCAGGGAGAGCATCTGCTGCTCCCCGCCGGAGAGCAGGCCCGCGAGCTGCGTGCGGCGTTCCGCCAGGATCGGGAACAACTCGTAGACCAGGGCCTGCTTTTCGGCGATGGCGCGCCGCACGGCGCGCCTGCTCAGCCGCATCGCGGAGATCTGGAGATTCTCCTCGACCGTGAGCGGGCGCAGAACGCGGTGCCCCTCCGGCACGATGACGATCCCCTTGCGGACGCTGGCGGCCGTCGAGGACCCGTTCATCCGCTCGCCCTGGAACGAGACCTCACCCGACCGGGGCTTGAGGCCGCCGCTGAGAGCGCGCATCAGGGTCGTCTTGCCGGCGCCGTTCATCCCGACCAGGCCGAGCAGTTCGCCCTCGGCGAGGGTGAAGGAGACGTCGTGGAGTACGGGTTGGTGGTCGCCGTAGCCGGCCGTCAGGCCGGTCACGTCGAGAAGCGGCGTGCTCATCCGGGAACCCCCAGGTAGGCGGAGATGACCTCTTGCTGTGCGAAGACCTCGTCGGGCGGGCCCTCCGCGATGACCTGGCCGTGGTCCAGGACATAGACGCGGTCGCAGGCGCTGGTGATCAGCGGCAGATTGTGGTCGACCAGGACCACCCCGAGGTCGCGGGCGCCGAGGGCGCGTACGGTCGCGGCGATCTCCTGGCGTTCGAACTCGGTGAGTCCCGCGCCGGGTTCGTCCAGCAGCAGGAACGCCGGGTCGAGCATCAGATTGCGGGCGATCTCGACCAGGCGGAGCACGCCGTACGGCTGGTCCGCTGCCAGGCTCCGGGCGCGGTCGGCGAGGGCGAGGTCGGTGAGCAGGGTCATCGCCCGGTCGCGTCCGGCCAGCGCCTGCTTGCGGGCGGCCGGGCTCAGCAGCGACTGGCGGAGCCAGCCGACCTTGCCGATGCCGTCCCCGGCGAGCATGACGTTCTCCAGCAGGGTCAGTTCGGGGATGACCTTCGGGCTCTGGAACGTCCTGCCGATGCCCGCCCGTACGAGGTTCTGCGCGGGCGTGCCGAGGATCTCGTCGTCGCCGAGGCGGACCGAGCCGGTCGCCCGGACGTCCCCGGTGATCGCGTTCAGGAGCGTGGTCTTGCCCGCGCCGTTGGGGCCGATGAGCCCGATGACCTCACCGGTCGCGAAGGAGAGCGAGACGTCGTTGACCGCGGTGTTGCCGCCGAAGGCGACCGACACTCCGCGCACCTCGACCCGTGCGTCCCGGTGCACGGCCCTGACCGAGTCCGCGAGGCGGTGGGTCACCTGGATCACCGTCTCAGTGACGGCGACACCCGGGTCCTGCGGCTCCAACTCACCGGTGGGTTCGGCCGCTTCGTCCGGCCGTCGGCGTCCGCGCAGCCACTTCACGAGGTTGTCCAGGCCGCCCGCGATGCCGCCGCGGGTGAGCACGACGAGCACCAGGATGCCCACGCCGTAGACCAGGTCCTGGGCCTGGCTGGTGGCCAGCGACAGCTCGTCCATCACCAGGATGGCGACGACGCCGAACACCGGGCCGAGGAAGTAGCCGCTACCGCCGAGGATCGCGGCGAGCAGCAGCGCGACCAGGCGGGTGAAGCTGAAGGTCTCCAGGTCGATCACGAGCTGGAAGTGGGCGAAGAGCACCCCGGCGAGTCCGGCGAGGCCGCCGGAGATCGCGAAGGCGACCAGCCGCGTCGAGTCGGGCGAGACCCCCACCGAGGCGAGGACGCGCGGCCCCTCGCGCAGCGCGGTCAGTTTGCGCCGCATCGCCGACAGGTGGATGCGCAGGACGAGTTCGTACGTGAGCCACGCGAAGAACGCGGCGAGCCAGTAGTACGAGAGATAGCCGCTGATGAGCTGGTGACCGAAGAACGTGGGCAGCGGAATCGAGTAGATGCCGATCGTGCCGCCGCTGAACTCGTGCCAGTTCACCATGACTTCGGCGAGCGCGAGCGCGAAGGCGAGCGTCTGGATGGCGAGGAACAGCTCGTTGAGCCCCCGGGTGGGAACCGCCACGAGAACGGAGAGCACGGTGGTGACCGCCACGGAGATCACCAGCGCGGGCCAGAACGGCATTCCGAACCGGACTTCGAGATAGACGCTGGTGAAGGCGCCGACGCCATAGGTGATGACGACCGAGAGATTGAAGATGCCCGCGTAGCCGTAGACGATGTTGAAAGCCGTCGTGAGGATGTACGCGATGACTCCGGCCGACGCCAGGTGGACGTAGTAGTCGTTGCCGCTGGCGATGAGTCCGACGAGCACCAGGACCAGTGGGCCCGCGACGTGTTTGGCCCAGACCGAGGTCAGTGCCCCGCGGATTCCTTCGGGTTTCTTCGGGGCGCCGCTCACCTCGCGCCGTGCGGCCTTGTCCAGTCCGATGGTGCTCATACGCGCTCAGCCGTTCCGCGGAAGGTGAACAGCCCTGTCGGCCGCACGAGCAGCACCAGGGACAGGATCACGAAGAGTGAGGTCAGGTGGTAACTGGCGGCGATGTGCTGGTCGGTGAAGGTCATCACGAAGCCGGCCACGACGGCGCCGCCCACCGCGCCGAAGAGACTTCCGAGGCCGCCGATGACGGCGCCGACCAGGCTCAGCACGAGGAGGGTGGGCGCGACGTCGACCGAGACGCTGCCGAGCGATGCCTGGAAGATGCCGCCGATGACCAGGCAGGCACCCGAGACCACCCAGGCGAGCAGTTCGAACCGCATCGTGCGGACGCCGTAGACCTGCGCCAGTTCGTGGTCGAAGGAGACGGCGGACAGGTGGTGCCCGATGAGCGTCCGGTCGAACAGGAACCACATCACGAGCAGCAGGAGGAGCGACAGGCCGATGACCAGCAGCCGTTGCTTGGAGGTCTCGTAGCTGCCGATCGCGACGGACCCGTGGATCCAGGGCTGCACGATGGAGGGCTCGCCGCCGAACCACGTGCGGGTCAGGAAGTTGAGCAGGAGTCCGAAGCCGAGGGTGGCGAGGGTGAGGCCGATGACCGGCACCTTCTTGCGCTGCGCGGGCACGATCGCGATCGCGTAGCAGGCGGCGCCCAGGACACCGCCGACCACGATCGTCAGGCCGACGCCGAGGCCGCTGTTGCCCGCTCCCCAGGACGCGCACGCGGCGCCGGCGAAGACGCAGAAGTTGCCCGCGCCGAAGTTGACGACGCCGCTCACACGGAACACCAGACTCACCGCCAGGACCAGCGGAATCAGCACCGCCGCCTGCGAGAGGCCGGTCACGACCAGCGAGATCATTGCGCACTCCCTTGTGCCCAGGAACGGTCCGCACCAGAATCTTTCACATGGCTAACTGGTATGAGACTGAGGTCGCGGATCACCCCTGTCAAGGGGTCGTCGGAAACCTTCCGCGTCGGCCGCGGTCGGCACTGCCGGATTTACTTAGCATGATGTAACGTTCGTCGCCCGACCACAGAGAGGGGCCTTTCATGAGCACCGAGCCGCTGCTCCGGCTCTACCACACCGGCATGATCGTGGACAGCCTCGACAAGGCGATGGCGGCCATGGGCGACGCCCTGCGCCTGGACTGGGCACCGCCGCTGACCTCGACGGTTCCGCTGGAGTGCCCCGACGGCGTCGTCGGGCGCGAGGTCCGCTTCACCTACTCGCTCCAGGGCCCGCACTTCATCGAACTGCTGGAGCAGATCGACCCGGCGCCGTACCTCAACGTGACGGGCGGGCGCAGGGTCCACCACCTCGGCTACTACACCGACGACCTGCGCGCGGCGGCGGCGGCGCTGGAGGCCAGGGGATACCGGCGCGAGCTGAACGGCGTCGCCGAGGACGGCGGCATCGGCCGCGCCACCTTCCACTACAACCCCGAGTCCCCCGGCATGTGGATCGAGTTGGTCTCGCACGAGGTGGCCGAGCAGATCGACGGCTGGATCGCCGAGGCCGCCGCCGCCAAGAACATCCCGTACGTCTCCCCGTTCGCATGAGCGGGCCGCTGACCGGACTCCACGTCCTCGACCTGTCGACGTACGTCGCGGGCCCCTCGGCGACGATGACGCTCGCCCAACTCGGCGCGGACGTCGTACGGGTGGACCCAGTCGGCGGCGCCACGGACACCCGGCGGCTGCCGCGCGGCGCGGACGGCACCAGCCTGTACTGGGCAGGACTGAACAAGGGCAAGCGCTCGGTCGAGGTCGATCTGCGGTCGGAGTCCGGGCGCGACGTGGTCCGCTCACTGCTGGCCGCCCCCGGCGGCGGCCACGGGCTGCTGGTCACCAACGCGGTCGGCCAGTCGTGGCTCGACTACGAGGAACTGCGCCGCGTCAGGCCCGATGTCATCGTCGCCCATATCGGGGGCCGCGGCGACGGGCGGCCGGCCGTCGACTACACGATCAACTCCGAGGTGGGCCTGCCCTGGCTCACCGGGCCGGTGGACTCCTCGCTCCCGGTCAACCACGTCCTGCCCGCCTGGGACCTGCTCACCGGTCTGCACGTGGCGCTGGCCCTGCTGGCGGCGCACACCGAACGCGCCGCCACCGGCCGCGGCCGGCTCGTCGAGGTCGGCCTCGCCGACGTGGCCGCCGCGACCATGGCCCACCTCGGCTTCGTCGCCGACGCGGTGGTGAACGGCGCGGGGCGGCTGCGCGACGGCAACTACCTCTACGGCAGCTACGGTTGCGACTTCGCGACCGGCGACGGCCGCCGGGTGATGGTCGTCGCCCTGACCGCCAGGCACTGGGACAAGCTCGTCGCACTGACCGGCACACGTACCGTCCTCGACAGCCTTCAGCGCACGCTCGGCGCGGACTTCGGCGACGAGGCGGCGCGGTACGAGCACCGGGACCTGATCTCGGCGATCCTCGCGCCGTGGTTCTCCGCGCACACCCACGCCGAGGCCGTGGCCGCGCTCGACGCCGGGCACGTCCTGTGGGGCGACTACCGGACCGTCGGCGAATTCGTCCGCGATCCGCTCGTGACCGCCAACAGCCTGTTCCACCAGGTGGATCAGCCGGGCGTCGGCTCCTTCCCCGTACCGGGTCCGGTCACGCGGTCGGCCGGGTGGGGGCAGGACACACCCGCCCCCGCGCCCCGGCTCGGCGCCGACAACGACGCGGTCCTGCGCGAGTGGTCGCGGACGCCTGCCGAAAACCCGACCGCCGAAGACCCGACCGCCGAAGACCCGACCGCCGAAGACCCGCGAGCCGAAAGCCGCCCGATATGAGCACCGACCGGCTCTTCCTCACCTTCACGCACCTCAGCGACGCCGCCCGGCACGCCGAGTACAACGCGTGGCACCAGCTCGACCACCTGCCGGAGAACGCGCTGCTCCCCGGCGTCGCCTGGGGGGACCGCTGGGTCCGCACCCCGCGGTGCGCGGCGGCCGGTCATGTCGGCGACGGCGCCTACGCACCCGTCCAGTACGCGGTCGCCTACGGGTTCCGCGCCCCGCTGGAGTCCGCGCTGCGGGAGTGGACCGACCTCAACCAGCGCGCGCTGTGGTGGGGCCGGCGCCCCGAACTGACCTGGACCGAACGACGGCCGGTCGGCTTCTTCCACCCGGTCAAGCAGTACGCGGCCCCGCGCGTCCTCGTCGCGGCGGCGGCGCTCCCGCACCGCCCGCACCGGGGCGTTCACCTCACGCTGTCCAGGACGGCCGCTCCCACCGAGCCCGCGGGCGCCGCCCGTTTCGCCGCGCTGGACCGGGAGTCGATCCCGGCGGTGCTCGCGGTGCCCGGCGTCGCGGGCGCGGCGACGTACCGGTTCGCCGAGAGCGCGGGCGGGTTCGGGTCACCGGCCGGGAGCGCCGACGACGGCCTGACGGTGCGCGTGCTGTATCTCGACGGCGACGTCCTGGAGACAAGCGCCCGGGTCGAGGACGCGCGGCCCGACTGGATCGGGCGGAGCAGCGCGCCCGGCGACGCGGAGCACGTCCTGCTGAGCACCCCGATGCTGTCAATCCGCCCGTGGGAGTGGGACTGGTTCGACGGCGGCCGGCCGCGGCCGTGACCCGCGCGCGCGGCGGCTCGGCACACAGCAACTGACCACGACCGAGGCCGCGCAGGTGGCGGCGCAGGCGAGCGCGGCCCAGGTCAGCCCGGTCGTCGTCGCCTCACCCGCCGGTCCGTGGGCCGCGCCGATCAGCGCCGCGGTGACCGCGCTGCCCACCGCCCCGCCGACCGCCCGCAGCAGGATGTTGACGCTGGTGGCGCTGCCGGTCTCGCCCGGTTCGACCGAGTCGACGATGAGGCCGGGCAGTGTCCCGAAGGTCGCCCCCGCTCCCCAGGACGTCAGGACGACCGCCGCCACCAGCAGCGCCAGATGCCCGTCGACCTCGATCAGCATCAGCGGCCCGAGCGCGCCGACGACGCCTCCCGACGCCAGTGCGACCCGTCGGCCCCTGGCCCGCGCCAGCGCCGTCGCGGTGCGGCTGCTCAGGTAGTTGCACAGCGCGATGGGGACCATCACCACACCGATCGCGCTGAGGCTGAGCCCCACGCCGTACCGGGTGTCGCGGGAGGCGAGACCGATCCGGGTGATGAGGACGGGGGTGTTGTACAGGCTCACGCCCATCAGCAGGCCGGTGAGGTGCGCCGCGAGCACGTCGCGCCGGGCGAAGAGCCGCAGTTGCACCAAGGGGTGGGCGGCGCGCAGTTCGAGCCGGATCCACCACAGCGACAGGCCGAGGGCGGCACCTCCGAGGAGGAGCACCCCGGCGCTCGTCCAGCCCCAGGAGTTGCCCTGGCTGACGGCCAGCAGCGCGCACGCCGTGGCGGCGATCAGGACCACCGCGCCCGGCACGTCCAGCGGCGCGTCGCGGCCCACCGGCGCCGTTCGCGGCAGACCGACGGCCACCGCGAGCGTGACGAGCAGCGCGAGCAGCGTGGCGCCGCCGTAGGCCGCCCGCAGGCCGAAGTGGTCGGCCACGAAGGTCGTGAGCGGGTAGGCCGCCCCGGCGCCGAGCGCCGTGGTGATCGACAGCAGCGCGACCAGCCGGGCCGTCGCGGGACCGCGGTACAGGTCGCGGGCGCACGCGATGGTCATCGCCACCAGCGCCACCGCGATGCCCTGGAGCGCGCGACCCGCCAGGAAGACCCCGAAGTGGGTCCCGGCGGCGGAGACCGCGCATCCGAGGGTGACCAGCGCGCACACCACGACCATCGCGGGTCTTCGCCGCCGCCCGTCGGCGAGCCGGCCGAGCAGCGGGGTGAGGGTGGCGCCGACGAGCAGGGTGATCGTGTACGACCACTGGGACGCCTCGGTGCCGACGCCGAAGGTCTGCTGGACCTGCGGCACGAGCGGGGCGCCGAGGGTGACGACCGCCGCCGAGACCAGGGCGGCGGACACCAGGAGCGCCGACAGGGCGCGCCCGCTCGCCCCCGGACCCGGACCCAGATCCAGACCCGGCCCCGCCCCCGGCGGCCGGTCGTTCAGAGGGTCACCGTCAGCCGGTCCACCGACCGCATCTTCAGGCCCGACCACGCGGGCTCGAACCCGTCGGCCAGGCGCATGCCGGGGAACCGGTCGAGCAGGACGTTGGAGGCCATCTCCAGCTCGGACTTGGCGAGCATCGCGCCGAGGCAGAAGTGCCGCCCGGAGCCGAAGGCGAACGTGTCACCGGCCGCGGTGAAGGTCTTGGTGTGGTCGAGGTCGGGCCGGTGGAAGTCGAAGGTGTCCGGATCGGAGAACCGGTCCTCGTCGCGGTTGGCCGAGGCCATGAGCAGCATCACCAGGGTGCCCGCGGGCAGCAGGGTGCCCTTGACCTCGACGTCCTGGGCGATCTTGCGGCCGTTCATCTGGGACGGCGGGCTGATCCGCAGGGTCTCGCTGATCGCGGGGATGACCTGCGAGCGGTCGTCCCGTACCTCCTCGAACAGCGTCCGCTCGCGCAGCAGATAGGCGAACATACTGGCCAGCGCCTTGCCCGTGGTCTCGGACCCGGCGTTGAGCAACTGCGTGACGTGGGTGAGGATCTCCAGGTCGTCCAGGCGCTCACCGTCGATCTCGGCGGTGATCAGCCCGGAGACGAGGTCGTCGCCGAGGTTCGAACGGCGGTCCTCGACCACGGGGGCGAGGTACTCCCACAGTTCCCTGGTGGCCCGGCGGCCGAGTTCGTCGATCTCCGGATCGCGGGCGAGGTTGCCGAGGAAGGCCACGTGCCTGCTGTACCAGTCGAAGAACCGGTCGTAGTCGCTGTGCGGCAGCCCGAGCATGTCGGTGATCACGTAGACCGGCAGGTAGTAGCCGAAGTCGGCCAGCAGGTCGACGGTGTCGCCCGGCTGGAAGCCGCGGGTGATGTGCGCGGACGCCGACGCGACGGAGCGGTCCAGGATCGTCGCGACATTGCGCGCGATGACCGGCGCCCACTTCTCCAGGCCCTTGCCGCGGAAGTACGGCGTGACCAGGGCCTTCTTGCGGCTGTGTTCGGCGCCGTCCATCTGGAGCATCGAGCGGCCGAAGACGGGCTGGAGGCTGACCTCGTAGTTCTGGGTGGAGAACAGCGGGTTGCGGTAGGCGGCTCCGACGTCGGCGTGCTTGCTGATCAGGTAGCCGCGGTAGCCGTCGTCCCAGTGCACGGGGGCCTCGGCCCGCAGCCGCCGGTAGAAGGCGTCGGGGTCGGCCGCGACCTCGGAGGAGAGGAATCCGGGCAGCGTCCCTGCGGTGGTGTCGGTCATCACGACGTCGCCTCCTGCGCGATCTCGTCGAGTCGGTATCCGGGTGTGCCCCCCGTGAGCGGCATGACGGTCAGCGACAGGCCGCCGTCGACGGGCAGGTCCACGCCGGTGACATGCCCGGCGCGCGGACCCGCGAGGTAGAGCACGGCCTCGGCGATGTCCTCGGCCCGCGCGATCTTCCGCATGGGGGAGACCGCTTCGCGGTAGCGCCGGTTCGCCGCGGCGGCCTTGTCCTCCGCGTCGCCGAACGACCTGCGGGTGAGGCCGGTGTCCGTCGGGCCGGGCGAGACGCAGTTGGCCCGGATCCCGTACCGGCCCCATTCCACCGCCATCTGCTGGACCATCATCTTCAGCGCCGCCTTGCTCGCGCTGTACATGCCGAGCGGCGGTGTCGGATGGGTCGCGGAGATCGACGCCGTGGCGACGATCGCACCGCGCGACTCGCGCAGGGCGGGGAACGCCGCCCGCGCCAGCAGGAAGGTCGCACGGGTGTTGACGTCGAACGTGCGCTGAAAGGTCTCCAGGCTGAGGTCTTCGAGCGGGTCGGCCAAGCTGATCCCGGCGTTGCTCACGAGGGCGTCGAGGCCGCCGAAGGCGGAGACGGCCTCTTCCACCGCCTTGCCGACCGCCGCCGGATCGCTCAGGTCGACGGCCAGCGGCAGGCATACGGCGCCGGTCCCCCGGAGTTCGGCCGCGACCGCCTCGATGGCCCCGGCGTCGCGGTCGAGCAGCGCGAGACGCGCCTGCCCGGCTCCTTCGCTCTCGGCCGCGCGCGCGGCCAGGGTCGCCACCGCACGTCCGATCCCACTGCCCGCGCCCGTGATGAGGTAGCGCACCGGAACCTCCCGATCATTCATTTAGCGATGTGAAATAACACGATAGAAGTGCTGCCCGCCACCGTCAAGGCACGGGATCGGTCGCCGTCACGGCATCTGATCAGCCCAGCAGTCGGACCGGCATGGCCAGCGGCGTACGCAGCGAACGGCCGCCCCAGCGCAGGTCGGCCTCGACCGGTCGCGCGCCGGGGAACCTGCGCGCGATCGTGCCGAACAGCGCCGTCGCCTCCATCCGCGCCAGACCGGCCCCCAGGCAGAAGTGCGGCCCGAGGCCGAGCGAGACGTGCGCGCGGCTGTCGGAGCGCGCGATGTCCAGCTCGTCCGGCCGCGCGAAGACCGCGGGGTCCCGGTTGGCCGCGGCGAGCACGCCGATGACGGTGTCGCCCGCCTCGACCGCGACGCCGTCGATCTCCCGCCCCTCCTTCGCGACGTACGGCAGGAAGTGCGCGGGCGTGACGAAGCGCAGCAGCTCCTCCACCGCCGCCGGGACCCGCTCGGGCTCCGCGACGAGCAGGTCCCACTGGTCCGGGTGGCGGAGCAGTTCGAGCAGCCCGATGGCCAGCAGATTGCTGGTCGTCTCGTGTCCCGCGAAGATCATCAGCGCCATCATGGCCATCGCCTCCTCGTGGGAGACCGCGCCGCTGTTCTCCGAGTCCAGCAGCGCGGCCACGAGGCCGGTCTCGGAGCCGCTGGCCCGCTGGCGCGCCACGAGCACGTCGATGTACGTCATCAGGTGCCGGTACGCCTCGTCGGCCTCGACCGCCGCCTTCTCGGAGTCGGCGTTGAACTTGTTCTCGGCGATCTTCTGGGCCCACGAGTGGACCATGTCGAGGTCGTCGATCGGGATGCCCAGGAGGTCGCCGAGCACCTGGAGGGGCAGGGAGTACGCGAACTTCTTGAAGTCGGCCTCCCCGCCGCCCGCCGCCAGCGCGGTCAGATTGCGGTCGACCCGTTCGCTGACCCTGTCCTGCATCTCGCGGGCCAGATTGCGCGCCGAGAACGGCGGCTGGACCGCCCGCCGCACCCGCGGGTGGTCCGGCGGATCCATCCGCACCAACTGGTGGAACTCCTGGTCGAGGACCCGGCCGAAGGCGGCGCTGCCGTGCGGGCCGAACTCCCGCTTCGCGCGCTCGTAGCGCGCGGAGGTCTTCGTGCCCTGACGGCTGTAGAGGATGTTGTTGTCCCCGAGCAGTTGGTGCACGTGCTCGTGCCGGCTCAGGATCACCACGTCGCCCTGCTTCCAGACGGGGATCTCCTCGCGGAGCCTGTTCCAGGTGGGGTACGGGTCCGCGAGTCTGCCGCCGTCCCCGGCCAACAGGGCGCGTACGTCGTCCCGCAGGGCCTCCGTACCCGCGCTCGTACCGCTGCTCATGCCCGTACCTCCGCTCGTTCCGGCACCGCTCTCACTCCCGCACCGCTACGACGAGCTTGCCGACGACGTGGCCGGTGAGCAGGTCGGCGAAGGCCGGGCCCGCGGCGGCCAGGCCCGGCGCCAGGTGGATCTCCTGGTCGAGGGCTCCCGAGGCGATCATGTCCGCGAGCGCCCGGCGCGCGTCGGCGTTCTCGGCGGCGAAGTCGGCCGCACGGAAACCCTGGACGGTCAGTGAACGGGTCACCAGCCGGAACCAGTTGTCCAGCGGCAGCGGCGGGACCACCGCCTCGCCGATGCCGGACATCTGCCCGCACAGGGCGACGCGGCCGAGCGGTCGCAGCCGCTCGACCAGCCGCGCGGACGTCTCGCCCCACACGTTGTCGAAGACCGCGTGCAGCCCTTCGGGCGCCCAGCGGTCGACCTCGGCGGCCCAGTCCGCGGCCCGGCGGTCGACGGCGTTGATGCCGAGCCGCTTGAGGCCGTGCGCCTTGTCGGGGCCGCCCACGACGCCGAGGACGTCGGCGCCGCTCGCGGCAATGAGCTGCGCGGCGACCTGGCCCACTCCCCCGAAGGCGCCGGTCACGACGATCTTCTCGCCCTGGAGCGGGCGGAGCACCCGCCGTACCCCGAAGTAGGCGGTCAGACCGGTCAGGCCGAGCAGTCCGACCGCGTGATGGAGGGCCACGCCGTCCGGAGCGTCGTACCGTTCGGCGCTCGCGGCCGGGACGCAGACCGTGGTGGCCCAGGCGCCCGGCGCGGTCACCGTGTCCCCGACGGCGAACGCGTCGCTCCGGGACTGCACGACGGTGCCGACGACTCCGGCGGGCGGCACGAAACCGGCGCCCTCCGACCGGAGCCGGATGCGCTGCGAGGGATCGAGGGAGGCGTACCGGACCTCGACGACGATCTCGCCGCCGGCCGCCGGGGGCAGTTCCCGTTCGGCCACCTCGAACGAACCGGCGGTGAGGGGTTCCGCGCCGTCGTGGGTGAGGCGGGCTTCGTGTGTGGTGACCGACCCTGCCATGGGGCCCCTTTCGGATTGCGCAATAAATTAGCATGGTTAACGGATCGTTGACAGAATCCGCCGGCTCGTCCGTCGGGTCATCGGCCGGCTCGTCCGTCGGCTACTGGAGCGGGTTCACGGCCCGGTGGTCGCCGACGGCCGCCGCCAGGCGGGAGAGGTGGTGGCGCCGGTCGCCCAGCAGGTGCTCGATGGCGGTGAGCCGCATCGCGTAGTGCCCGACCTGGTACTCCATGGTCATGCCGATCCCGCCGTGCAACTGGACCGCCTCCTGACCGATGTGCCGGCCGGACTCGGCGACCCGGAGCTTGGCGCGGGACGCCGCCTCGATGCCTTCGGCCGCGCCGCTCTGCGTCCGGTCGCCGCCCGCCCCGTCACCGCCCGCCCCGTCACCGCCCGTCTCGTCGCGCTCCGCGAGCACCATCGACGCCCAGAGCACCGTGCTGCGCGCCAGTTCGAGGGAGACGTACATATCGGAGGCGCGGAAGCTGAGGTTCTGGAAGGCGCTCAGCGGCTTCCCGAACTGGCGGCGGTCGCGCAGGTAGTCGCGGGTGATCTCCAGCGCGCGCTCCATGGCGCCGAGCGCTTCGTGGGCGTACGCCACCTGCGCGCGGGCCCGCGCGTACGCGATCAGGCCGGTCGCGTCGGCGGCCGGATCGCCCAGCGGCCCGGCGGCGGTCGCGTCGAAGGCCACCCGGGCGGCGCGTCCCCCGTCGTACGTACTGAACGGGGTCCGCTCGCCCCCGGCCGTCGTGAAGAGCGCCGGTGTTCCGCCGACGTCGGCGACCACCACGAGCAGGTCGGCACGCGCGCCGTTCAGTACGGGCGAGGCGCCGCCGTCCAGCACCCAGCGCTCGCCGTCGCGCCGGGCCGTGACGCCGGGACCGCCGACGTACGCCGGAAGGAGGGTGCCGTCCGCGATCCCGGACACGTCGGCGCCCGCCCGCGCGAGGAGTCCGCCGCACAGGACGACGGCCTCGACGAAGGGCTCGGGGGCCAGTACGCGCCCGATCTCCTCGGCCACCACCCCGACTTCGACCGGGCCCGCGCCCATACCGCCGGCCTCTTCCGCGAACGGCAGTCCGAGGACGCCCATCGCGGCCAGCCGGGACCACATGGACTCGTCGTATCCCGGCTCCTTGGCCGTGGCGTCACGGCGGCCCTGGATCGTGCCGTAGGCCGTGCCCAGCAGACCGCGGACGGCGTCCCGCAGGGCGCGCTGCTCGTCGGTGTGGTCGAAGTCCATGTCTCACAGCCCCAGGATCGTGCCGGCGATGATCTGTCGTTGCACCTCGTTGGAGCCGCCGTAGATGCTCGCGGCCCGCAGGTGGAGATAGGTCGCGGCGGCCGGGCGGGTCCACGGCGGCGCTCCGGCGGCCGGGTCACCGGAGAGCCCCTGCTCGCCCGCGAGGCCGAGGACGAGTTCGGTGACGGCCTGCTGGAGTTCGGATCCGGCGAGCTTGAGGACGGACGAGGCGGGCTGCGCCCTGCCGTCCGCCGAGTCGGCGGCGACCCGGACGGAGGTCAGCTCGACCGCCAGCAGGTCGTTCTCCAGCCGCGCGAAGTCCGCCGCGAGCAGCGGATCCTCGCGCAGCCGGTCCCCGGCCCATGTCTTGGCCTCCGCCAGCAGCCACTTGGTCCCGCCCACGCCCGCGATCCCCACCCGCTCGTTGCCGAGGAGGAATTTGGCGTAGTCCCACCCGTGGTTCTCCTGGCCGACGAGGTTGCCGACGGGGACGCGCACGTCCTCGAAGAAGACCTCGTTGACCAGGCTCCCGCCGTCGATGAGCTGGATCGGCCGGACGGTGACGCCCGGCGACGCCATGTCGATCAGGAGGAAGGAGATACCGGCCTGCTTGCGCGGGGCGTCCGGATCGGTGCGCACCAGCGTGAAGATCCAGTCGCCGTACTGGGCGTAGGAGGTCCAGGTCTTCTGGCCGTTGACGACGTAGTGCCCGCCGTCGCGTACCGCCGAGGTGCGCAGAGCGGCCAGGTCGGAACCGGCGTCGGGCTCGGAGAAGCCCTGCGACCACCAGATGTCGACGTTCCGGGTGGCCGGCAGGAAACGCTCCTTGAGCTCCCGCGAGCCGAACGCGGCGATGACCGGGCCGACCATCGAGGCGTTGAAGGTGATCGGCGGCGGAACGCAGGCCGCCTGCATCTCCTCGTGCCAGATGTGCCGTCGCAGCGGCGTCCAGTCCCTGCCGCCCCACTCGACCGGCCAGTTGGGCACCGCGATCCCGGCCGCGTCGAGCGTCCGCATCGACTCGACCATCTGCTCCTTGGTCAACTCCTCGCGCGCCGCCACCGTCTCCCGGATGTGCCCCGGCACCCGCGTGGTGAAGAACCGCCGCAACTCGGCACGGAAGGCCGCGTCCTCGGGCGACAACCTCAGCTTCATACGGCTCCTCGAGGAATCACTTAACATCCCTAAGTAATATCCTCACCGTTGCACGGCACACGAACCCACGTCAAGAAGCGCGAACGCCCCGGCGCCGTCGCCCGCCGGTCAGGTGCGCTGCCCCGGGGCGGTCAGGGCGGTCAGGGCCGCGCGGGCCTTGGGGGCGGCCAGGGGGCTGAAGTGGGGGTTGACGGACAGGGCCGTCGCGAGGTCGGCGCGGGCCGCCGCGGTGTCGCCGAGGGACCGTTCGATCATGCCGCGGTGGTAGCGGAACAGGGCGTTGCGGTTGCCTTGGGCGAGGGCCAGGTCGCTCTCGGCGAGGGCTTCACGGTCGCGGCCGTTGGCGTGCAGGGCCCAGGCCAGGGCGTCGTGGGTGTCCATGAAGGGCCGGGACCTGATGCCCTGGCGGGCGATGGTGAGGGCCTGCGCGGCGTTGCCGTGGTCGGCTTCGAAGAGGGCCGCGTCGGAGTCGAGGGCGACGCCGTTGGCGGCGAAGAGCTTCTGCTCGGCGCGGAAGACCTGGTACTGCTCGTCGGCCTGCGCGGTGCGGCCGAGGGACTGGTACAGCTCGCCGAGCTGGAGCACGTACTCGGGCTGCGGGACCCGCTGGACGGCCCGGTTGAGGTCGGCGAGGGCGGCGGCGGTCCTGCCGAGCGCGGCCTCGGCCCTGGCCTTGGCCTGGAACAGCGAGGTGTACGTCGGCGCGACGCGCAGACCTGCGGCGGCCTCGGTCAGCTCGGTGGCCGGATCGCCGTTGTTGAAGGCGAGTTCGCCGAGGTAGTAGTGGGCGAACGCCTGGTCGGCCGGGCCCGCGGAGTCCTGGAGGGCCCGGCGCATGTCGGTTCTGGCCGTGTCGATGTCGCCGCGCAGCTCGGCGACGTAGGACGCGCGCGCCAGCGAGGGCGCGCCGGGCCTGAGGTCGACCATGCGCTGTACGGCGTCGGCGGCCTCGTCGTAGCGGCCGAGCTGGGTGAGGGCATCGGCCAGGGTGCCGTACAGGGACGAGTTGTACGGGTTGACGGCGACGGCCTTGCGCGCCCAGGTGAGCGCCCGGCGGAATTCGTGCCGCCCGGCTTCCAGGGCCGCCATGCCGCCCATCGCGGTGAAGTTGTCCGTGGCGTCCACCGACAGCGAGCGCTTCAGGACCGCTTCCGCCTTGGGGTAGTACGTCGGGTCGGCGGTGTTCTTGGCCTGCTGGACGTAGTCGAGGCCGAGGGTGCCGAGCGCGACGGCGTCGCGCGGGCTCTGCCGCAGGTGGGCCTGGATGCCGTCGATGTCCTGGGCGAGGGGGTCCGCGCCGGCCGCCGGGGCCCCGGCTTCGCCCGTGGGACCCGCGGCGCGGTCGGCGCCCGTCACCGGCCAGGGGGCGAGGCCGAGGCCGCCGGCGAGGAAGAGGCCCACGCCGAGGGCGGTGGTGACGGCGGCGGACAGCAGATGACGCCGGGGGCTCCGGCGGACGGACGTAGTCAATTCCCGCTCCGTTGGGGGGTCTTGGGGGTGGCGTGGGGGGACGGGTGCGGCGGTTTCGGGGCGGCGAGCGTGGCGTAGACGACGACGTTGTCGAGATAGCCGCCGCCCTCGGGTCCCGCGTATGTACCGCCGCAGGTGATCAGCCGCAGTGTGGGCGGACCCGCGGTCGCGTAGACCTGGTCGTCGGGGAACGCGTCCTTCTCGTACTGCCGAAGCGCCCGCACGGTGAAGTCCAGGTGGGTGTGGTCGGCGCGGTCGACGGTGATCGGGTCGCCGGGGCGCAGCGTGGACAGTCCGTAGAAGGCGGCCGGACCGGTGAGGGAGTCGACGTGGCCGACGACGATCGCGGCGCCCGGGTCGCCGGGGCGCGGGCCGTCGCTCCACCAGCCGACCTGGCCGGGGTCCTCGGGCACGCCGAGGTGGCCGTCCTGCTGGACCTGGAGGCCGGTCAGGGCGTGGTCGAGTCCGATGCCGGGGATACGGATCCGGACCGGCCGGGCGGCAGGCGCCGCGGGGGCGATGGCGGCGGCGTGGCCCCCGGCGGTCGCGGGGACGGGCAGCGTGCCGACGTCGATCTGCGTGGTCTTCGGCGGCCGGGCGGTCAGCAGCGCGCAGCCGCCGGCCGTCATCATGCCCAGACCGGCGAGGACGCCCAGCGCGGTGATCAGGCGCCAGGGCCGGGCGGGGCGGAAGCTGAGGGCGCGCCGCAGCCGCCCGGCCTCCGGTGCGGAGGACGGGCGGCCTGAGGTGGCGGGGGCGGTCACACCCGGTCGGCGCGCCTGCGGCGCAGCGCCAGGAGTCCCGCGGTGGCCAGCAGGGCGCCGCCGCCCAGGGCCGTCACCGGAACGGCGGGGAAGCCGCCGTGGAACGCGGTGCCGCCGAAGCCGGCGCCCACGCCGCCGTCGGGGTGCAGCGAGTCGGCCTGGTTGACCGCGGCGGTGTTGGGCAGCGCCACGTACGGGAAGGTCGAACCGGGCTGGCGGTAGGGGGTGTCGACGGCGTCACCGGCGGCCAGCGCGGGCACGATCTTTCCGGTCTGCGCGGCGCCTTCCAGCGCCTGGAGCTCGATGTCGACGACGTCGTCGTTGAGCCGCCGGCCGTTGGGGAAGCCGGCCAGGTCCTGGCCGAGGACGCCGAGCCGGTTGGGGTTGGCGGAGGGCGCGACGGCCATGTTGAGCCGCAGTTCCTCGGACGGGGTGAACTTCGCCTTGTCCACGTCGGCGTTGAGCAACTGCGAGTTGAGGTCGGCCTGGATCGGTCCGCACGCCTTGCAGATTCCGGACAGGAAGATCTCGGCGAGGTCCTTGCGCGGGGTGGCGGGCGCCGGGACGCCGTAGATGCTCTGGATGAGCTTGGGCACGATCGGGTCCAGGACCTTGTCGACGACCGGCTGCACGGTGTGGTCCTGGTCCGGGTTGAGGGTGTTGAAGGCGTCCTTGTACTTCAGCGGGACGACGACCTCGTTGACCAGCGGGTTGCCGAGGCGCGAGACCTGGTGCCAGCCCGACTCGCCGCCCTTGTCGGGCATCGGCGGACCGCCCTTGCCCTCGTCCTGCGAGCCCTTCGAGCCCGCGGCGCCAGCGGCGCCGGGGGTGCCCCCCGCTCCCGCGGCTCCGTGGGACGCCATGCCCTCGTCGCCCTTGCCGGACGGCGCGGCGACCGCCGCGCCCTGCCGGTCGGTGGTGGACCAGACGCCGATGACGGGGTTGCGGGTGGCGTCCCCCTTGAGTGCCAGCGCGGACTTGGGCACCTGGAGGGCGATGGTGTTGACGTTGTAACCGGCGAGCGTGTTGTGGCCGGTCTCCTTGAGGTTGCCGCCGTACAGGAGGTCGAAGACCCGCAGGTCGAGGAAGAACGGGTCGGATGCCTGCCCGGCGTAGGTCTGGCCGCCGTCGGGGAGGGCGACGGTGGCCTCCTTGCGCAGTGAGGCGTAGTCCGGCATCGACGCCTTGCCGACGTTGGAGGGGGCCGCGGGCGCGTCCTTGAGGAGCGTCTTGGTGTTGCCCTCCGCGTCGGTCACCGTCAGCGTGTACGTCTGACGGAAGTTCAAGGTGGTGTCGTCCAGCGACTTCACGACACCGGTGTTGTAGAGGAACTGGTTGGCTTCGTCCCGGTAGTGGTCGGTGAAGGACCAGGTGTACGTGGTGTCGGCCTTGCCGTCGCCGTTCGCGTCGATCTTGATGTTGTAGTGGGCGTCGTTGGCGAACGGGTAGAAGTTCGGGCCGCCGTTGGGCTCCTCGAACGGGATCCAGTTCGCCACCAGTGTCACGGTGTCGGGGTTGTCCGGGCTGGTGAAGGCGTAGACGTCGGTGTTGTCCGCCTTGGGGTCCCCGGCGATCAGCGGCGCCTCGCGGTGGCTGGAGGCGGAGCTGACGCCGGGGGTCAGACCGGTGAGGACGACGGAGGACACCAGGGCCAGCAGGCCGGCGGTGGCGAGTGAGCGTTCAGCGGCGCGGGCCGCCGTGCGGCGGGGCGGGCGGGAAGACTGCATGGACCATCCGTTTCCAGGCGGGGCCGCCGCCCCCCGGCTGGGGGCGGGACGGCGGAGAGCGGGGACGGCTCAGCCCTGAACGGAATCTCGCTGACCGCGCCGTACGGTGACGGCGACCGCACCGAGCAAGTCCGATATGAGGCGTAAGCTACGCATAAAGCACCATGCGCTGGGGGACCGTGCAACGCGTCAGGTCCGAAATGCGGCAGAAGGGTTCTTGCTGTGGGCCACCACGGTCAACAAACCTGATTCAGCCGGTACTCGGGCGGGGCGCGGCGACGGTGACGGGGTGACAGCGGACTCCGGAGCCGGGGCGGCCTCTCTCCGCGCGGAGTCCCCTGCGCCACCACGGTGGCAGTGGTGAGCCGCCCGAGTGAGTGCGCGCCCGTGACAGGTGTGGGGTCGGCTCATCGGGTACGCGGGTGGCCCCCGTCCCGCGCCGCCGAGGCCGGGGGTCGGCCTCCCCGCAGGCCCGCACCGCCGATCGTCTCCACGGTCGGAGCCCGCCCCGCACCAACCCCGCCCGGTTCAGGGGCAGTCGGCGCCGACTCCGCCTGAGCCGGGCCCCTGCTTGCCCCGTGGGGGGATGCCTGGTAGGACTGTGGCGCGCCGTCACCGTCACATGTTCGATAACGCGGGGGTTCATGTGGTCGCCACGGCCTTCACGTCGTCGCCGCGACAACGCCCGGGGGTCCCGGGACCGGCCCGGCGGCGGCTCCCCACGGTGGTACGGCAGGCCACGCGGCACGGCCTGGTACTGGCCGCCGTCGCCGTGACCGTCCTGCTGTGCGCCACGGCGCTGGCCGCGCTGGCGGCCCTGGCCGGGAGTTCGGTACAGGCCGGCGCCGTACGGCGGCTGGCCGCCGACCTCGACGCGCAGGTGACCGTCAACGCGCCCTTCCGCGCCGGGGGAATGGCCGTCGCCGACCGAGACGTACGGGCCGCCGCCGGCCGGGCGTTCGCCGGGGTGCCGCAGCACACCTATGTGGGGCTGCTGGGCTCTTCACCGGTCTCGGTGACGGGGATCGACGGGGTCACGGGCCCGCCGCGCGGTCCCGGGGGAAGCGGGTTGCACCCGGTCGCCGTCCAGGACGCGGGCAGGTTCGGGCAGTTGGTCGCCGGACGCTGGCCCGTCGGCACGGCGGACGCGACGGCGGACGCGTTCACCTCGCTGCCCGACGTACGGATCGCCACCGGGTCCACCGCCCCGGTCGACGCGGCGCTGCCGGACGCGCTGGCCAGGCGGCTGGGAGTGACCGCCGGTTCCCGCCTCCAGGTGCGCGACGGCTTCGGACACTCCATGACGCTGCGGATCACCGGCGTCTTCCGGCCGACCGGCGCCGTCGGATTCTGGCCCGCGATGGCGGGCGACGTGACGGCGGACGAGACCGCCAGCCAGGACCTGCTCGTGGTCTCGGCGTCGGCTCTCACCGGGAGCGTCGTCCTGAACAGCCATCTGACGGTCCACTGGAGTGTGCAGCCCGACTTCGCCCGGATCGACGCCGACAGCCTCGCCGGACTGCACGACCGGATGCGTGCCTTCTCCGGCAGCGCGAGCCGTGTGTCGGTGTTCGGCGGACGGCAGCCCGCTCTGGACGACCTGACGGTGGTCTCGGGGCTGCCGGGCGCGATCGACGGCCTGGCGGTGCCGATGGTGGCGGCCCGGTCCTCGCTGTACCTGCCGAGCGTGCTGCTGGCGGTCCTCGCCCTGGCCACCCTGGTACTCGCCGCCCGCCAGCTCACCGAGCACCGGCGCGACGAACTGGCCCTCCAGCAGGCCAGAGGCGCGGGCACCCCGCGACTGCTGCGCGCGGCGGCGGCCGAGTGGGCGCTCACCGGCGTGCCGGCCGCGGCCGTCGCGCCGTTTCTGGCCGGGCTGCTGCGTCCGGGCAGCAGGGGAACCGCCGCGTGGGCGGCGGTGGGGCTGACCCTCCTGGTGCACGCGGCGGCGGTGCTGCTGCCCGTACTGCGCTCGAAGCGGTCGCGGCCGACCCGCGGTGTACCCGCCGCCGCCCAGCGGCTTGGCGCCGACCTGGCGCTGCTGGCCGTCGCGGCCCTGGGCTATCTGGAGCTGCGGCGGCACCATTCGCTGATCGCCGACGTCGGCACGGGCGGCGCGGGCGTGGACCCGGTGCTGGTCCTGGTGCCCGCACTGGTGGCCGGGGCCGCCGCCCTGCTGCTGCTGCGGCTGCTGCCGCTGACCTCCCTGCTCCTGGACGCGTTCGGCCGCCGCAGCCGGGGCCTGGCCCTCGCGCTGGCGGGCTGGCAGTTGAGCCGCCGGGCCGCGCGCAACGCGGGACCGGTCGTCCTGATGTGCCTGGCCGTGTCCGTGAGCGCCTTCGCGACCACCGCGCTGGCCTGCCTGGGCGCACTGGCGTCCGAGCAGGCCGCGTTCACCGTCGGCGCGGACGTACGCGTCCAGCCGTCCGCGGACGGCGGTTACCCCTCCTCCGTGCTGAGCGCCGCCTATCGCGCGCTGCCCGCGGTGACCGCCGTGACCCCGGTGACCCAGTCGACGGCGAACCTGCCGGGCGGCGCCACCGAGGGCCTGGTCGGCACGGTCGGCGGGCCCGCTCCCCCCAACCCGTCACCGGTCGTCTTCGGGGTGCCGATCCCCGGGCGTCCGACCGCGCTGCTGCTGGACGAGCGGCTGCGCAGCGACGGCAGCCGCACGGCCCCGAACCTGGAGTTGACCGTGCAGGACGCGTCCGGCCTCGTCAGTACGCTGGCGACCCGCCTGCCCGCAGCCGACGGCGCCCGGCACACGGTCGTGGTCCCGCTCGACGTGGCGCTGAGCGACGGCCACTCCCGGGCGTATCCGCTGACGGTGACCGCCGTGAACGTCCTGCCGCAGCCGGACGCGCGGCCCGCGCGGCTGGACCTGGAGCTGATCCGGGTCGGCGCGCGCGGCAGCGCGGACACGTGGGTCACCCGCCTTCCCGGCGGCCAGGTCTGGGCCGACGGTACGGCCCACGCCTCCGAGGCCACCGCCGGGGCCTGCGAGGGGAAACCGACGGGCGACTACAGTCCCGGCACTCCCGGGGTGTGCTCGATCGCCCCCGGCCGCTCCGAGGTGCTCAGGACCACGGTCAGCACCGGCATCAGGGCCTCGACCGCGACCGGAGACGCCTTCGGCGGACTGGCCGACAGCGACTACGACACCCGGCCCGGCAGCCAGACGCGCCTCGTGGCGGGTCCGGCCGGCGGTCCCGCGCCGCTCCCGGTACGCGCCGACGCCGCGGCCCTGCGCGCCACACGCCTGAGCGTGGGCAGCACCACCACGCTGGATCTGGGCGGCGGCCGGGTCACCGCGACGATCGTGGGCCTGGTCGGCTCGCTGCCAGGACTGGGCCGGGGACAGGGGCATCTGATCGCCGATCAGCGCCAGCTCGCCGCCGCGATGACCGTGGCCGGCGTCGACCAGGAGGATCCCGCGTTCTGGTGGCTCAGCAGCACCGACAGCGCGCGTACGGCCGCAGCCGCCGAGGCGCGGCCCGCGCTGGGCCGGGTCACCACATTGGAACGGACCGCGGCGGCGCTGCGCGACGACCCGTTCCGCGCCGGGCTGCGGCGGGTGCTGGAACTCGTCCGCTACCTGGCGCCCGGTTTCGCGGTCATCGCCTTCACCGTGCACGCGGTGGTCTCCACCCGGCAGCGCCGCAAGGAATTCGCGCTGCTGCGGGCGATCGGCGTCCGGTCCAGCGGTCTGTACGCGCTGTTGGGCGCCGAGCAGCTGAGTCTGGCGCTGTTCGCGGTGGTGCCGGGCGCGCTGATGGGCATGGCCCTGGCCTCGGCGGTGCTGCCGCTGGTCACCGTGGACGACAGCGGGCACGCCCCGTATCCCCCGTTGCCGCACGTCACCGCGTGGGGCACCGTGACGCTGACGGCGCTGGCGACCGCTCTGGCCATCAGCGCGATCGTGCTGGCGCTCGCCCGGCTGCTGGCCCGGGTGGACCTCGTACGGGTGCTGCGAGCGGGTGAGGACCGGTGAGCCGGGTCCGGCGGACACGAGCCGAGGGAACGGGGTTGGCCGAGAAGGGAGTCGGGGCGACGGACACATCCGTGAGGCGGACCGGCGGAACGGGCGCCGCGGTGACGCTGCGCCTGATACGTCAGGAGACCCGCGGTGACCTCCCGCTGCTGGTCTGCCTGACGGTCATGGTGGTCGTGCTGACGGCGCTGTGCGCGTGGGCCCCGGCCCTCGTGGGCCGCCAGGAGGACCGGGCGCTGCGGCAGCGCGTCGACGCGGCGCAGGCCCAGGCGCCGCTGATCAGTCTGAGCACCACGCCGGAGGTCTTCGACACCGAGCGGCCCGCGGTGGACATGGCCAGCCTGCTGGGTGCGGGAAGCGCCCTGACCGAGCAGCTCAGCGGCCCCGCCGCACGCCGCCTGGCCTTCACCGGCGGCGGCGGTTACGACTACAACCCGGCGTCCCTGGTCGCGCCGCTGCCTCCCGGTCCGGCGAACACCGACACGAAGCTGGCGCTCAGCTATCTGCCGTCCGCGCGGTCCCATCTGCGCTACGTCAGTGGCCGCGCCCCGGCCGACCGCACACCGCTGGGCACCGCGCCCCAGATCGGGTTGTCGCAGGCCACGGCGCGGGCCCTGGGCGTCACGGCCGGCAGCCGGCTGACGCTGGAATTCGCCAGGACGCCCGCGGTGCAGAACGCGCCGCCGCACGCCGACCTGCTGGTGAGCGGGGTCTACCGCACCACGGCCGCGGCCGACGGCTTCTGGAGCGGCCGGGAGTCGTTGGACCAGCCGACGCGCTACCCGGCGGAGCGCTCCGCGGGCACGGTGCTCGCCGTCGGCGGCCTGGTCGGCCTCGACGCCGCCGACCTGCTGGCCGGGGCCGGGGTGGGCGGGCCCCGGGTGACCTGGCAGTTGCGGGCCGACCTGTCGGGAGCGGCGCTCGACCAGGCCCGCGCGCTGGCAGGCCCGCTGTCCCACTACAGCGCGGACCTGAGCGCCGCCCTGTGCCAGGGGACCGACTGGATCACCGGCGACATCGGCTGCCGCGTGCGCGGTCAGGCCACCGGGTCCCTGCTGGTGACCGACTTCCTGACGCCGCTGCTCGCCGAGTTCACCGCTCAGGACCATCAGGCCAGGGCGCTGGCGACGTTCGCCGTCGACGCGCTCGCCGCGGTCGCGCTGGCGACCGTGGCCGTCGCCGTACGGCTGTTGCTGCGCCGACGGCGGGCGCACCTGAGGTTGCAGCGCGCGCGGGGCGCGTCCACCGCGCGGCTGGTGCTGTTGCGCTGCGCCGTGGCCTGGCCGGTGGTGCTGATCGGCGCCCTGCTCGGCTGGGCGGCCGGCCGGGCTCTCGCTCCC
>NZ_MECL01000199.1 GCF_014596445.1 Streptomyces sp. CBMA29
GGGCGGGGACGCCGTCGCGCCGGGACGGTTCGGTGTCCGCAGCGGGCGGGGCGCACTGGCCGGTCACCGGACCGCCGGGGCCCGCCGCCGGGCGCCGGGACGGTTCGGTGTCCGCCGCGGGCGGGTCGCTCTGCGTGGTCATCGGATCGCCTCTTCCTGTGCGCCGCGGGAGACCAGCGCGCGGTAGCCGGGCTCGGTGTGCAGGAGTTCGTGGTGCGGGCCGACCGCGACCGCGCGCCCTTCGACGAGGTAGACGACCTCGTCGGCCCGGTCGAGTACCAGCGGCGAGGTGGTGGTGACCACCGTCGTCCGGCCGGTGCGCGCGGCGCCCAGCCCGGTGGCCATCGCCGCCTCGGTGTGGGTGTCCACCGCGGAGGTGGGTTCGACGGCCAGCAGCACCTCGGGGTCGGCGCAGACCGCGCGGGCCAGCCGGAGCCGCTGGCGCTGGCCGCCGGAGAGATTGCGGCCGCCCGCGCTGAGGGAGGAGTCGAGGCCCGCGGGCAGCGCGTCCACGATGTCGGTGGCCGCCGCGGTGCGGATCGCGGCGTGCACGGTGCCGTCGTCGGGGTCGGCGCGGCCCGAGACGGCCTCGCGGACGGTGCCGCTGAAGAGCGCGGCATCGTTGTCGGCGACCAGGACGCGCTCGCGTGTCTCGTGCAGCGCGACGGTGTCGAGCCGCAGGGCGCCCCACTCGGCGTCGGAGGCGGCGAAGCGGCCGAGGCGTTCCACGACGGCGGCGGTGTCGGCGGGGCGGGCGGAGGCGAGCGCGGTGAGGACTCCGGGGCGGACGACGACGCCGGAGAGCGGGTCGCGCAGCGCGGCGGGCGACGGCGGGGCGTCCACCGGGTGCGCGCCGTCGGACTGTTCCGGCGTCAGGGCGAGGAAGCCGGTCACGCGGCGGGCGGCGACCAGCGCGCGGGCCACGTCGTTGCCGCCCTCGATGAAGAAGAAGACCGGGACGACGAGCATGGCCGCGTAGCCGTACACAGCGACCAGCTCGCCGATGGCGAGCGAGCCGTCGGCCGCCATGCGCGCGGCGAGCCAGGTGACCAGGGCGAGGAAGAGCGCGGGCAGCCCGACGGCGAGCGCGCCGACCCAGCTGGTGACCGAACCGACCCGGTAGCCCTGGTCGCGCAGCGCCTGCGAGCGGCGGCGGTAGCGGGCCGCGTAGACGTCCTTGCCGCCGAGGCCGTTGAGCACGGGCAGCCCGGTCGCCACGTCGACCAGCAGCGCGGTCAGTTCGCCCTGCTCGTCGCGGTAGCCGGTGCCGACCCGCTGGAGGCGGCGTTGCAGCGGGCCGACGGTGACGGCGACCAACGGCACACCGGCCAGCACCACGAGGGCGAGCAGCGGCGAGATGGACAGCAGCACGGCGGCGACCGCCAGATACGAGACGGCCGCGCCGATTCCGGGCCCGGTGACGGTCAACGACTGGGCGATCACCATGACATCGGCCATCCCGATCGCCACCACCTCGCCCGCGCTCATCCGGTGCGGCAGCGTGGCGCCCAGTTCCGTGGCCCGCCGGACGGTGGCGCGCACCACGCGGAAGGAGGCGTCCATCCGCACCTTGGTCATGGTGCGGTGCCGGGCGATGCCGATGAACGCGTTGAGCACCCCGACGCCGAACATGGCCGCGGCCCAGCCGAACAGCGCGGTGTGGTCGCGCGGTCGGAGACCGTCGTCGATGGCGCGGGAGAGCAGATAGGGCGGTACGGCCAGGCCGAGCATCCACACGGTGCCGAGGGTCGCCCCGGCCGTGACCCGGCCGGGCTGGTTTCTGACCAGCCACAGCAGGAAGCGGACAGGACTTCGGATGTCCCCCGGGGCGGGTGGAGAGAAAGTGTCGGCCATTCCCGCACCCTATGCGGGGGTGCGGGCCGGGTCAGAGCGGTTATTCGCCGGGGGCCGGCAGCGGGGCGGAGGTCTCCAGGAAGAAGGTGTCGATGCGCTGCACGGCTTCGAGGAAGTCGTCCAGATTGACCGGCTTCGTCACATACGCGTTGGCGTGTTTCTGGTAGGCGTCGGCGATGTCGTCCGGCGCCGCCGAGGTGGTCAGGACGACCAGCGGAATGGAGCCCAGTTCGTCGTCGTCCCGCAGTACGGCGAGGAATTCGCGGCCGTTCATGCGCGGCATGTTCAGGTCGAGCACGATCAGGTCGGGGCGCTCGTGCTCCGGGTCGCGCAGGTACTCCAGCGCCTCGATGCCGTCACCGACGTGCGAGAGCTGCCGGGTCATGCCGCCCTCGGACAGCGCGTCCTCGATGAGCAGGGCGTCCGCGGGGTCGTCCTCGACCAGCAGGACGCTGTATGTGCGGCGCGGGGTGAGGGCGTTCATCGGGTCGCTCCTGATCACGAGGGGCCTCGAGGGGGGATTCGAGGTGAAGACGAGTCCGGGCCAGCGCCGCCGGGCGCCCTGCCGGGTGATGCCCCACGCCTGGCCGAGCCGCGGGTAGTTCGCGCCGAGCCGGACCGCGGCCGCGGCCTCCTGCGCCGCGCACCGGTCGACGGCACGCATCAGATGGGCCAGCACGCGCAGCCGGTTCAGCGGCGCGGCGGCGGGCTCGGGGTCCTGCCCCGACGACGTGTCGCGCGGCGCCAACTCGGCGAATCGCGAAGCCAGTTCACCGACGAGATCGCGTACGGCGGCGTCGGTCAGACCGGCCATGGCCCGCTCGGCGGAATCGGCGGGCTCGGCGGCTTGATCGGGTCCCGCGGAGTCGACAGGAGGGGCGGGGACGGGCGCGGGCTGCTCCCGGCCGCCTGGTTCGGTGGCCGTCACGGTGATCGGCATGCTCCGCATCCTAGGGAGGAGATCGACTCCATGACAACACTGGTTGTCGAAGGGCGCGGGCGCGGAGGGCCCGCGGGCGCGACGGCGCCGTCACCGTATACGGCGCTTTGTCCGCATGGGCCGGTGCGCGGTCAGATGTGCGCGAGCAGCCCGTCCAGCGGGCGCGGGACCTGGTGCGGCTCCAGCGCGTCGACCAGCGCGTGCGCGTACTGCGACTTGCGTCCGCTGTGGGTGCCGATGAAGCGCCGGAGCTGCCGGTCGACGGGGCGCTCGCGCTGCGCGGGCTGCTTCTGGAAGATCCGGAAGGAGCGCGCCTCGCCCAGTTCGGCCGCGACCTCCCGCACCGCGTCGGTGCCCAGGGACCGGATCAGCTCCTCTTCCAGGTCCGCGACGCAGACATGGAAGCCGAGGGTCTCCATCTGCGTACGGTCGCGGGGCGAGCCGACGCCCGCGCGGTCCAGGGCGCGCAGGAAGTAGCCCTCCTCCGCCTCGTCGCACAGGCCCGCCAGCGCCAGGTCGAGCCCTTCGGGGCCGACCAGGCTCAGGAAGCGTCCGATGCTCATGGCGCCGCCGAGCGGCACGACGACCGTTCCCTCGGCGGCCAGGTCCCGGCCGCGCCGGACCGCGAGTGCCTCGACCGCCGCCTGGTCGCTGGTCCCCTCGACCAGTACCGCGGTCTTCACGTGGGTGGCCGCGGCCAGCTCGCGCGCCGCCGCCTCGGCCGCCGCCGCTCCCGTACCGCCCGCGGCCCACTCCACCACCGTCAGGCCGAATCGCGTCATCGTGTCCACGCGCTCCAGTCTCCCCCCGGTGCGCGGCGGGCCCCGCATGGTTTTTCGCGCGACGGACGGCGGCCCCCGCCGGGCCGGGTACCGCGGCGCGGGCGGCTGGTGCCAGACTGCGGAGGCGTCCGGCACTTCGTATACGCGGGCGCGTATACGCAGGTCGGACGGGCGAAGCGGCGGGAACCCCCACACGACGGGGGCTCCGGCCGGTCAGGCACCGGACAGGAGGAACATGCCCGAAGCGGTGATCATCGGCAGTGAGCGCAGCGAGGTCGGACTACCGGCCGGGATGGACGTGCTGCGGCGCGGCGGCTCGGCGCTGGACGCGGTCGAGGCCGCGATGCGCCGCTGCGAGGACAATCCGGCGGACCACTACGTGGGCACCGCGGGGCTGCCCAACGCGCAGGGCGTGGTGGAGCTCGACGCTTCCCTGATGCTGGGCTCCGGGCGGCAGTTCGGCGCGGTGGGCGCGCTCAAGGGGTACCCGAACCCGATCTCGGTGGCCCGCGCGGTGCTGGAGAAGCTGCCGCAGCACAGTCTGCTGGTCGGCGAGGGCGCCGCGCTGTTCGCGCGGGAGTGCGGCTTCGACACGGCGGACCTGCTGACGGACGCGTCGCGCGAGCAGTGGCGCAAGCAGGTCGCCGACTCCGAGGAGTCGGTGGAGGGCGAGAACACCGCGGCGACCGACGGCGACGCCCGCTACCGGGAGAGCGCACTCGCGCTGATCCGCAGGCTGGCCCCGCACGACGGCCCCTGGGGCACGATCAACATCATCGCGCTGGACGCGTCGGGCGAGATGTGCGTCGGGGTCTCGACCTCCGGCTATCCGTACAAGTACCCCGGCAGGGTCGGCGACTCCGCGCTGCCCGGCGCGGGCAACTGGTGCGATCTGCGCTCCGGCGGCGCCGCCTGCACCGGCCGCGGCGAGCTGAGCATGCGCGGCGGCACCGCCCGTACGATCGTCGACCTGCTGGCGGCGGGGCTCGACCCGTCCGACGCGTGCCGGGACGCGCTCGCCGACGCGGCCACCCTGCCCGACGAGTTCCGCTCCGAGCTGCGCGCGCTGGCCCTGACCCCCGACGGCAGGCACGGCGGCGCGGCCGGACAGGAGGGCAGCGTCTACGCGTTGATGACCGACGCGTCGACCGAGCCCGAATTCCGCCCCCGGACCGTGCTGTGAAGATCTTCGTCTCCTCCGACATGGAGGGCACCGCGGGGGTCGTCGACTGGTCGCAGTGCCGTCCGGGGCAGCCCGAGTACGCGTACTGCCGCACGCTGCTCCAGGCGGAGGTCAACGCCGCGATCGAGGGGGCGACGGCGGGCGGCGCGAACGCGTTCCTGGTCAACGACTCGCACTCCACGATGGCCAATCTGCGCCCGGACGAACTGGCCGGGCGGGCCCGCTATCTGTCCGGCCGTCACAAGCCGCTGTACATGATGCAGGGCCTGGACTCCTCGTACGACGGGGTCTTCTTCGTCTCCTACCACGGCTCGATGTCGGCCGAGCGGGCCACGCTGTCGCACACGTACAACCCCGCGGCGATCAGCGAGGTGCGGCTCAACGGGGTCGTGGCGGGCGAGAGCGGGATCAACGCGCTCGTCGCGCTCGGGCACGGGGTGCCGGTGCTGCTGGTCACCGGGGACGCGACGACGGCCGCCGAACTGGAGCCGTTCTGTCCCGGAGCGGTGGGCGCGGTCGTCAAGTCGTCGGTGTCGCGGTTCGCGGCCGACAGCCTGCACCCGGAGGAGGCGCGCGAGGTGATCCGGGACGCCGCCCGCAGGGCGGTCGAGGGGCTGCCGTCCGCGGCCCTGCCGGACATCGCGCTGCCCGCGACGCTGACGGTACGGATGCGCAATCCGGACCTGGCGGAGATGGCGACCTGGATCACGGGCGTCGAGCGGGACCCGGCGAACGCGGTGACGGTACGGATGACCGACGAGGATCCGGTGCGGCTCTACCGCACCTTCGTGACCGTCGTGCTGCTGACGCGCGGCATCGCGGAGTGACGACGGCGGGGCCCGGCCGTCCGGGCCCCGCCGTGTCCGCGCGGGTCGCGGGCCGTCGACCACCCACGGCCTGCTCGTTCAGAAGCCCTCGCCTCAGAAACTGAGCGCCGAATCGCGCACCACGTAGGCGCACTCCGTGTAGATGTAGCCGCTGCGCAGCTTCACCGTGTCGCTGCCGGGCGTCGCGGAATCGCCCGAACTGGTCGACTTGTGCAGGAAGTACGTGGTGCCGACCGGCAGGTTCAGCGTCTTCTTCGGGTAGTTCCTGCCGCTGTTGTTGCACGCCGAGGTCCGCGCCGCCGCCTGGCTGGAGTACGTCTTGCAGGCGCCGCAGCCCTTGAGCGTGAAACTGCCGGTGACCGGTCCGGTGAACAGCACCTCGACCTGGTCGGGGCTGTCGTTGCTGACCGTCACGGAGATGCTGCCGCCGGAGTCCTTGGTCGGCATGCGCTTGCCCGCGTCGGGCACCGTCACGGCGACCTCGGCGGCGATGGCGAGCTTCTTGGCGTACGCGGTGTTCTTGTCGCGCGGGTACTTCTTCACGAAGTCGCGGATCTTGTCCAGCGCGCCGCTGAAGTCGCCGCCCTTGTACTCGTGGACGGCGCAGGTGTAACTGCCCGACTGCACATAGGTGTCGGCCCGGCGGGCGTCCTTGTCGAAGGCCGCGGCCACGCCCGTGTCCTCGCCCTTGAGGTTGCCCGCGCGCACGCCGAGGGCGCGCACCTTGTCGGTGGCCGCGCACGGGTCGCCGCCGTTCAGACCCTTGGCCGCCGCGTCGATGGTCGACTTGAAGGCGGGCTCGACCTTCGCGGCCTGCGGCGACTTGGGGTACGTGGAGAGCAGGTCGCTCAGGTACCCGTCCTTCGCCTCCGCGCCGCTCGCGTCGGCCAGGTCGGCCGTGCCGCACGCGTACAGCGAGGTCGCGAGCCGGTCGTCCGGCCATCCGGTCAGCGTGCCGAGGGCCTTCTTGTCGAAGTGCTCGGGTACCGTCCGCAGGTACTTCAGCGGCTCGATGGCGTCGCAGTACTTCTTCTGCGCGTAGGACGTGCCGACCGCCGTGTAGTACGTGGTCAGCCGGTCGGGTACGCGCTTGGCGGCGCGGGAGCCGCCGTGGTGGTCGCTGAGGTCGCGGTACGCGGCCAGCGCCGTGGTGTAGTCGGTGCGCGCCTGGTCGAACGGCTTGTTCTTGGCCGCCTGGACGAGCTGGTCGGCGGTGTCGAGGCGGTCGAGCAGCATCTTCTGGGTGGCCTCGTCGCGCGCGCTGTCGTAGAGGACGACGCCGCCGACGGGCGCGGCGAGCAGCACGAGGCCGAGCACGATCGCGACGGGCGTCCGCGGCGGCCAGGACAGCGGGGTGCGCAGGCCGCGATAGGCGCCGTGCGCGGCCGCGAGGACGAGGAAGACCGCGTAGGCGACGACGACGCCGCCGGACACGCCGTCCGCCTTCGCGGGCAGCGCGACGAAGAGCAGGACGCCGGTCGCGACCAGGCAGGCGGCCGTCGCGAGCCAGCGGCGGGTCAGCGCGTAACCGACGCCGAGGCCGCTGAGATTGAGCAGGCCGACGGCGACGGCCCGCAGCGCGTTCGCCGGGGCGGGCGGCGGTGCGGGCGGACCGGCCGGGAAGCCGGGCGCGTAGCCGGACTGATAACCGGACGCGTAACCGGAAGGGATGCCGGGCTGCGCGGCGGGCTGCTGCGGCAGCCAGGCCGGCGGCGCGGGCGGTGGCGGCGGCGGCGGCCCGAAACCCTCCGGTGTGCCGCCGCTCCTCGGCGTGTCGCTGGCGCTCGGCGTACCGTCAACGCCCGGCGCGTCGCCGCCGTCCGGTGTCCCGTTGGCGCCCGGCCTACCGCCGGCGCCCGCTCCGTCTTGCTGGTCCCAGGTCATGGCGAATTCCCCCCTGCTCCTGCGCGGACGGGACCACCGCCCGTCGCGCTTCCCCACCCCACCGCGGGCGCGCCCGCGCGTCCGGCCGCTGGAGGACAGGACGCGGGTGCCGACGCGGCAGTTCCCGCTCGGCGCGGGCCCTGCGCGTACCCGCCCGTGCGGTATGCGTGCTTTTGCGCGTGCGCGTACGGCTCCGCGTGCCGCTGTACGTGCCGCTCCGTGTACGGCCAGTATCGGGGGCCGGGGCCATACGCCACAAGCGAGTTGGATCACACCCCGTGCGGGGTCCCGAGGCCGACGCGGCGCAGCGTCGTGGACGCGAGGGCGACGGCCGCGGCCAGAAGACAGACGGCGCCGAAGGCCGCGAAGAGAACCCCGCAGCCCCAGGCGGCGACGGTGAGGCCGACCGCGGGGAAGAGGACGGGGGCGAGGCCGAGGGCGCACAGGGTGCTGACGGAGGTGACCCGGCCGAGGTAGCGGGGTTCGGTGACGGTCTGGACGAGGGCGCCGGTGAGCGTCGAGGTGAGGCCGCTGCCGACACCGACGACCGCGCCGAGCACGACGGCGGACGCCAGCGTGGGGGCGTAGCCGAGGGCGGCGGTGCCCGCCGCGGTGAGGAGCAGGGCGCAGGACATCACCAGTCCCGCCCGCGGCGGCCCCGACCCGACGGTGAGCAGCAGGGCGGCGCCCGCCGCGCCGACGCTGAAGGCGCTCGCCATCCACCCCATGCCGGAGGCGCCCCAGCCGCGCTCGTCGGCGAGCAGGACGAGACCGGCGGCGACCGGTCCGCTGAAGCACATCTCGCTGAGGCCGACCACGACGACCAGCGGGCCGAGCAGCGCGTGCCGCCGTATGTACCGCAGACCCTCGCCGGACTCCCGCAGCAGGGAAGGGCGTTCGGCCTCCCGTACGGCGACGGGTTCGGCCGTCCGCACCGTCAGCAGCAGGGCCAGCGACGCGGCGAACAGGACCCCTGCGGCGGTGAAGGCGCCCGCCGCGCCCCCGGCGGCGAGGACGACGCCCGCGAGCAGCGGGCCGACGGCGTTGCTCAGCCGGATGGACAGTCCGCGCATCCCGTTGACCCGCGCGAGCTGATCGTGGGTGGTGATGCGCGGCGGAAGCGCACCGACCGCGGGCATGAACACCGCGTCCACGACGCCGAAGACCAGCGCCACGGGGATCAGCAGCCACAGGCCCGGCGTGGTCGCGACGAGCATCAGGGCGGCGGCGAGGATCACCGCGCAGCGGGTGGCGTCGCTGGCGACGGCGACCCTGCGGGGGCCGAAGCGGTCGGCGACCGCTCCCCCGCCGAGCATCAGCACGGCCCGCGGCAGAGCGCCCGCCGCGATCACCAGGCCGACCTGGGAGGGCCCTGCCACGCGGGTGGCCGCCCAGGTCAGGGCGAGGAAGTACAGCAGATCACCGGTGACGGACGCGGTGTACGCGGTCAGCCAGCGCAGCACGTTCGCGTCGCGGTAGGCGGGCGAGCCGTCGGCAACCGGTACGGCCGCGACCGGTACGGACCCGGCGGGTACGGACCCGGCCGCCGTACCCGTATCGGCCCCTGCCCCGCACAACTCCCCCGCGCCCGCCTCGCTTATCGCGCCGGTCGCCTCCGGCCGGCTCATGCGTCGCCCTCGTCGTCCGGCTGCGCGGTCTGCGGCTCGTCCGGCGGCTCGTCCGGCTGCGCGCCCGGTGCCGCTGTCAGCGGCGCGACCGTGCCGGGGACGGGGAAGACCTGGAGCTGGAGCGCGACCGGTACGGCGCCCTCGACCGGATGCTCCGCCTCCTCGCGGAGCCGGGCGAAGACCTCGAAGATCTCCGCCTTCACGCGGCCGGCCCGCTCGGGCGTGAGCCACAGGACGAAGTCGGCGTACGCGCTGACGTCGAGCCATTCGCGCGGGAGCAGCGGGATCTCGTCGGCGGCCCTGCGCAGCCGGTCGACCCCGGCGAGGGCGACGGCGTGCGCGTATGGGCGGCCCGCCTCGCGTTCCTCCGGCGGACCGCTCGCCGGGTCGTGCTGCGACTGGCGGTGCGCGGCCCGCCACCACCGCTCGCGCCCGGTGCCGCGCCCCGGCTCCTCCACGATGAGCCCGCCGAGGGCGAGCCGCCGCAAGTGGTAGCTGGCGGAGCCGGGGTTGATGCCCAGTTCGTCGGCGACGCGGGTCGCGGTGGACGGCCCGCGCTGGCGCAGCATCGTCAGCACATTGATCCGCAAGGGGTGCGCGAGGACCCGGAGGGCGGCGGTGTCGAGCCGTACGTCCGCTTCCGGTTCCGGCGGGGAGTCGTCGGTCATGCGCCGACCCTAAACCCACAACAGTTCTTTCGAAAGAGTTGTTGTGAGACAGATCGGCGCGGGACCGGCCGGGGCGCTCCCCCCTCAACTCACCGTCGGCACCCAACTCCCGTGGAGGCCGAGCGGAATGGTGGCCGGGAGGTGGATCCTGGCCAGCGGGGCGGCCGTGAAGTCCTGGGCGGACAGGATGACGAGGTCGGCCGCGCCTCGGTCGGGGTTGTGGACGTAGGACAGGACGTAACCGTCGTCCTCGGCCTTCGTGTGCTCGTGCGCGGGGACGAAGACCGGCTCGCTCACGGCCGCGTCCTTCGGGAAGCGGTGCGTCTGGGTGGTGCCGCGCAGCAGGTCGTGCTTGATGAGCGCGTTGCCGAAGCGGGTGTCCGGCGGCACACCGTCCAGCGTCTCGTACGCCGTCCACATCGCGGCTGCCGTGGCGGCGTAACCGTAGCGGTGGCGGCGCGAGACCAGGCTCTCGCGGATGCGGGGGAACTCCTGCGGGCGGTCGTCGATCCGCCACGGGCGGGCCCGGCCGCGCTCCAGGTCGATCGTCAGCCGGTCGAGCCGGGGGGTGCCGAGCGCCGAGGGGCCGTCGCTGAGGGTGCCACGGCCCGCCGCGAAGAAGGGCGCGGGGAAGGTGATGAAGTCGACGACCACCGAGTGCCCGTCGTCGTAGGCGTTGAGCGTGTGCGAGTAGTACGAGCCGGGGTCGGCCTCGAACCAGCGGACCCGGCCGCCCCCGCGCGGCATCACCCCGACCCGCGCCGGGTGCGTGTCGTTCCAGACGTACGGCACGATCGCGCCCGCCTCGGCCGCCGCCGCGTCGAAGGTCACCGGGGTGTCGAAGATGATCACGTACCGCTCGGTGAGCGCGAAGTCGTGCATCATCGGGCTGTCCGCGACCGGAATCCTCGTGGTCCGAACGACCTTCCCCGTGTGGTCGATCACCAGGTGACGGACATGGTCCCAGGTCGGGTAGTACGTGATCGCGTGCAGTTCGTCCGCCCGCTCGTCGTACTTGGTGTGCGCGGTGAACGCCCCGCTGAGCGTGCCGCCGAAGTCGTACGGACGGACGGTGTTCAGCTCCTCGTCGAGTTCGTACGGCATCGGGCCGCTCTCCTGGACCGCGAGGACCTTGCCCTTGTACGGGATCACGTGCGTGTTGTTCGCGAAGTCGTCGTCGGGCACGGGGCCGTGGTAAGGCTCCCCCAGTTGCGCGGCGACGCCCGCCGACCTCACCCAGCGGTTGCGGTACCACTCGGCGCGGCCGTCCCTGAGGCGTACGCCGTGCACCATGCCCTGGCCGAGCATCCAGTGGTGGGTCCGCGGGTCCTCCAGGCCCAGCACATTGGGGCCGTTGCGCAGATAGCGGCCGTCGAGGGCGGCCGGTATGCGGCCGGTCACCGGCAGGTCGAAGGCGGTGACCTCCTCGGCGGCCGGCGCGAAGGCGCCCTTCAAGAAGGGGTAGGGGACAGTGTCGCCGCCCGCGGCGCCGGTCCCGGTCCGCCGCCCGCCCGAGCGGGCCTCGGCGACGCCCGCGCCGCTCAGCGCGACCGCCCCGCCGATCGCCGCCGCCGCGCCCCCGCGCAACATCGTCCTTCGCGTGCACCGCGTGAGATCCGTCATCGGTCCGACTCCCCGTTTCCCGCTGTCCGGTCAGGTCACCGCGACCGCGGCGCCTTCAACGACCCTCCCGCGCCGCGGGGTTCCGGGTCACTGCGGCCCGCGCCCGAACGGGGGTGGGGACAGCCCCACCGGGACATCCCTGACGCGGGGGCCGAAGAACCGGGGCAGGGAACACGACCGGAAACGCGGCCGGGAACGCGGTCCGGAACGCGGCCGGGGGCCGCGACATGGTGTCGCGGCCCCCGGTCTCACACGGGTCGTACGAGACGCGGGTCAGTGCCCGTGGCCTCCCTTCCCCTGCTGTGCCAGCAGTTCGACCTCGGTCAGCGTCGTGGACGCGGCACCGTTGTTGGCGGTCACCACCAGGCGGTACGTGGAGTACGCGCCGGGGTGGGCGATCTGGAACGGCCGGGTCTGGAGGCGGCTGTCGAAGCTCTCGCCGCTCCTGGAGTCCAGCGTGCTCCAGTGCTTGCCGTCGGTCGTGCCCTGGAGCTGCCAGCTCTTCGGGTCCTGGGCCGCGGTGCTGCCGGAGGTCAGGGTGTAGAAACCGGCCTGCTTCTTCGCCGAGCTCCCGGTGAAGGTGTACTGCACCGTCGGGTCGGCGGCCGGGAAGGTCACCGCGGTCTTCGAGGTGTTGTCGAAGAGCGCGGCGACATCAGTGCCGTCACCGGACGTCGCGGTGCCGAGGTCGGGACCTGTCAGGTCCGCGAGCGGCTGCGGCGCCTTGCCCGCCGGGGTCAGCGACGCGGGCAGCGCGTCCTTGCCCGTGCCCCACTTGGACGGCTTGGAGCCCATGGTGAAGTCCAGGCGCGCGCCGGACGAGAGCTGGCTCTGCGTCAGGTACACCTTGTTCCACGCCTTGCCGTTGACCTTCAGCGACTGCACGTAGATGTTGCTGCTGCTGTTGTTCGGCGCGTTGACGACGATGCTCTTGCCGTTGTCCAGGTGGATCGTCGCCTTGGTGAACAGCGGGGAGCCGATCACGTAGTTGTCGCTGCCGACCTGGAGCGGGTAGAAGCCCAGCGCGCTGAAGATCTGCCAGGTGGCGGTGGCGCCGTTGTCCTCGTCACCGGGGAAGCCCTGGCCGATCGAGCTGCCCGTGAACAGCCGCCGGGTGGCCTCGCGCACGACGGCCTGGGTCTTGGCCGGGTCGCCCGCGTAGTCGTACATGTAGGGGATGGCGAACGACGGCTGGTTGCTCAGGCCGAGTTCACCCATCCGGACGTCGCGGGCCTCCAGCATCTCGTGGATGGTGCCGCCGTAGCCGCCCGCGTCACCGTCGGCGGTCTCCTGAGTGGTGAAGAACGCGTCGAGCTTCTTCTCCAGGCCCTTCTGGCCGCCGTAGAGCGCGGCGAGGCCGTTCGGGTCCTGCGGCACCGTGAAGGCGTAGTTCCAGGCGTTGGTCTCGGTGTACTCGTTGCCCCACTGCTGCGGGTCGTACTGGGCGTCGGGGACGCGCCACGAGCCGTCGGCCTTGCGGCCCTCGAAGAAGCCGACGCCGGTGTTGAACAGGTTGGTGTAGTTCTGCGCGCGGCCCAGGAAGTACGCGGACTCCTCCTGGTAGCGCTGCCGGTCGGCCTTGGAGGTGTGCGGGTCCTTGGCGAGTTTGGCGGCCATGGTGGCGATGCCGTAGTCGTTGATGTAGCCGTCAAGCGACCACGAGACGCTGCCGTCGACCGAGGTGTTGGTGTATCCGGTGAACACCGAGGTGTCCAGGCCCTTGCGGCCGACACCGCCGGCGGTCGGGAACACCGTGGCGTTCTTGACCGCGGCCTCGTAGGCCGCCTTGGCGTCGAAGTTGTCGACACCCTTGGCCAAGGCGTCCGCGAAGGCGACGTCGGAGCTGGTGCCGGTCATCAGGTCGGCGTAGCCCGGCGAGGACCAGCGCGAGATCCAGCCGCCGTCCTTGTACTGCTGCACGAATCCGTCGGCGAGTTCACCCGCGGTCTTCGACTCCAGCAGCGAGTAGGCGGGCCACTCGGTGCGGTAGGTGTCCCAGAAGCCGTTGTTGACGTAGACCTTGCCGTCCACGATCTTCGCGCCGGTCTCGGCGGGCGTGTTGGCGCCGGTGGCCTTGGAGAACGGGCTGGCGTACTTGTACACCGGCTTCCTGGCCGTACCGGTGTTCTCGGAACCGGAGTTGGGGTACAGATTCATCCGGTACAGGTTCGAGTACAGCGTGGTGAGCTGGTCGTCGCTGGCGCCCTGGACCTCGACCTTGCCCAGCTTGGCGTTCCACAGCCGCTCGGCGCTCTTCTTGACGCTGTCGAAGGACGTGCCCTGCGGGATCTCCAGGTCCAGGTTCTTCTTCGCCTGGTCGGCGCTGAGGAACGAGGTGGCCAGGCGCATCGTCACGGTCTTGCTCTTGGACGTGTCGAACTGCGCGTAGCCGGTGACGTTGTCGCGGCCCTGTCCGGTGACCTTGGTGGCCGTACCGGGGGTCCGGTCGAACTCGGCGTGCACGAACATCCGCGTCGCGGCCTCGCCGCCGCCGATGTTGACGTCCGAGAAGCCGTCCAGGGTGCCCTTGGCGGCGTCGAAGGTCAGGCCGCCGTTGTTGTTCACGTTGTCGAAGAGCAGGTCGCCGTTGTCACCGGGGAAGGTGAAGCGGTAGACGGCGGAGTGGTCGGTCGGTGCTATCTCGGCCTTGATGCCGTTCTTGAACGTGACGCCGTAGTAGTGCGGCTGCGCGACCTCGTCCTTGTGGTCGAAGGCCAGCGCCCGCTTGCTCCGGTTCAGGTCCGGGGTGCCGGACACCGCGGACGGCATCACCTGGAAGGTGTCGCGGTCGCCCATCCACGGGCTGGGCTCGTGGCTGATGCCGAGCGCCTGGAGCGTCGGCAGGTTGTCGGCGTTGTTCTGGGCCGCGTAGCTGTACTCCCAGCTCGTCGAGCCCGCGTCGGTGACCGGCGTGAAGAAGTTGAAGCCGTTCGGGACCGCGGTCAGCGGCAGGTTGTTGCCGCGCGAGAAGGAGCCGGAGGCGTTGGTGCCGCGCCGGGTGTCGACGTGCTCGGCGTAGCTCTTCGCGGTGGGCGCCGGTGCGGCGCCGATGGTCAGGTCGTCGATCCAGCCCTTGAACTGGGTGGACGCGCCCGCCTCGGAGCTGCCCGCCGGGTCGTCGTAGCCGAGCAGGACCCGGTCGATCGTCTTGCCCGCGGCGACCTTGCCGATCGCGGAGACGACGGCGTTCCACTGCGAGGCGTAGAGGATCTTGCCCGCGCCCTGGCCCTGCGGGCTGAGCGTCGTGCCGTACTCGTCGAGCGCCGGGTTCCGCAGCTTGCTCAGGTACGTGCCGTCGGTGAAGTGCAGGTCTATGGAGGCGTACGTGCTCGGGTACTTCAGGTCGCCGCCGGTCAGCTCGGGGAAGATGTCGTACGAGAGCTGGGTGTTGCGGCTGACCGGGATGCGCACCTTGTAGAGCTTGTTGTAGGCGTGCACGGCGCCGGACTTCGTGTGGGTGCCCGAGTACTGGAGCGCCTTCAGGCCGCTGAAGCCGACACTCGGCTTCACGTTGGGCCCGGAGGCGGGGCCCTTGCCGACCTCGGTGGTCATGCCCGCGACGGGCGTCGGCGCCGGGGAGCCGTCGGACAGGATGAGGTCCGCGAGCTGCACGATGTCGCCGCTGTTGTTGGCCGAGACGTTCAGCCGGTAGTAGCGGTGCGGCGCGGGGTCGGCGACGTCGTAGATGGTGGACTTGTACCGGCCGCTGAACTTCACGCCGCTACGGGTGTCCACCGTCGTCCAGGTGCTGCCGTCGTCGGAGCCCTGGAGGGTGAAGTCCTTCGGGTCGCGCTCCGGCGAGTCGTTCGCGGACGTCAGCGCGTACTTCTTGACCGTCACGTCCTCGGACAGCTTGTACTGGAGCCAGCCGGTGTTCGCGAACGTGAGCCACTTGGTGTTGGCGTCCTCGTCGGCCGCGTTCTTCGCGACCTCGTTCGGCGGATTGTCCGAACTGGCCGTGACCTCGGCGATCTTGTCCTTGACGCTGCCGGCCAGCACCGGGAGGGTGCCCGCGGTCACGCCGGAGACCAGGGGGTTGCCCTTGGCGTCGGTCTCGGCGGTGCTGCTCCACGTGGGCTGCGTGTCGCCGGACTCGAAGGAGGTGGTGAAGGCGGGGGCGCCGCCCGACCTGGCCGCGTCCGCGTCCGCGTGCGCCACGGCGGACGCCGGCACGGTCAAGGTCATCGATACCGCGCCTGCCAGCAATGTTCTGGTGAGGGTGCGGCGAAGTGGGCCACGTCTCATGGGTGTTGCCTTTCTGCTTGCGGCTCCGGGTTGTGCTCCGGGACGTTCCGTTACGGGTGCGGGTGCCGCGGTGGGTACAGGTGCGGGTTCAGGTGCGGGTTCAGGGGCGTCACTCGTCACGCGTCACGTCCGCTGATCGCGTACAGCGCCAGCCGGGCGTCGTCGGGCAGGGTGAGGGAGACGGCGGTCTTCGCGCTGTCCAGCGGGACCGCGATGTGCCAGATGTCGACCCCGACACCGTCGGGCGCGCCCTGCTTGTCGTAGCGGGAGTCGGCGTGGATCGCGGCGTCCTCGCCGAGCCGGGGGGCGCCGGCCGCCCAGTCGGTCGCGGTCAGGGTGACGGGCGCGGAAGTGCCGTCCGAGTAGTGCACGGTGGCGGCGGCGTTCACATCGCCGTGGTGCGCGGTGAGCAGCACGTCGAGCGCCGAGTAGGAGCGCTCCACCAGCGCGACGCTCTGGCCGTGCGCGGTCGCGAAGTTGGCCGCGCTGCCGGTGGTGTCGGGGAAGGTGTAGGCACGCCCGCCGAGCACGCCGGGGCCCGGCACCGGGAGCTGTTCCGCGGGGAAGCTGGTCCCGGTGCCGTCGAAGTCGGCGCCGGTCGCGCCCGCCGTGCTGACGCCGTCCACGTCGTACTGCGCGGACAGGTCCTGCGGGCAGTACCCGCTGCCGCCCTGGCAGGTCGAGGTGGCGACCGAGACCGGTACGGTCCTGGTCACCGAGGGGCCGCCGGACTGCGTGACCTTGACGGTGACCTGGTAGGTGCCGCCGGGGGTGCCCGTCGGGGCGGAGATCCGTACCGGCACCACCTTGGTGGTGGGCAGCGTCCCCGAGTCCACGCGGAAGCCGCTCGTGCGCGGGCTCGCGGTGAGCCCGTGCGGCGCGCTGACCGTGACGGTGCCCGAGACCTTGCCGGGGGCGGTGAGGACGGCGGAGACGTCCACGTCCGTCCCGGGGCCGCCCGCGAGCACGCCGGGCGCGGCCGGGGAGACCGACGCGGCGGTGTGCCGTACGGGCGCCGCCACGTGGTCGGGGGCGGGCGGCCCGTCGTTCTTGCCGGTGCCCCAGCTCGACGGCTTGGTGCCGACGGTGAGCGAGAGGTCCTTGCCCGCCTTGATGTCCCGGGTGCTGATGTACGTGGTCCGCAGGCTCTTGCCGCCAAGCCGCGCGGACTGGATGTACCGGTTGGTGTCGGTGCTGCCCGGCGCGGTGATCGTCATCCTGCCGCTCGGGTAGTAGTGCCGGTCGAGGGTCAGGTCGACCCGGCCGAACAGCGGCGTGGACAGGCCCCACAGGTCGGTGCCCGGCGTCATCGGGTAGATGCCGATGGCCGAGAGCACCTGCCAGGACGACATGGTGCCGAGGTCGTCGTTGCCGGTGACGCCGTTCGGCGCGTCCGTGAAGAGGGTCAGCCCGGCGTGCACCACGTCGGTGGTCTTCCACGGCTGCCCGGTGGACAGATACGTGTACGGAGAGCTGAGGTCGGGCTCGTTCTGCGGGTTGTACTTGTCCTGGTTGTAGTACGAGTACGGGCCGTTGACCCAGACATCGCGCGCGGTGCCCGCCGGGTCCTTCACCAACTGGTCGTAGGCGAAGAAGGAGTCGAGCCGGGCGTTGGCGGTCGCGTTGCCGCCGATCAGATCCACTATCCCCGGCAGGTCCTGCGGGACGAGCCACATGTACTGCCAGGAGGTGCCCTCGTGGAAGCCGACGCTGGAGGCGGGGTCCACCGGGCCGACGAAGGCGCCGTCGGTGTTCCTGGCCCGGAAGAAGCCGGTGCTCGGGTCGAGGATGTTCCGGTAGTTCTGGCCTCGGGTCAGATAGCGGCGGGCGTCCGCGGTGTGGCCGAGCGACTGCGCCATCCCGCCCAGGGCGGCGTCGGCGAGCGCGTATTCGAGCGTCGCGGACGGGCCGTGCTGGAAGTCGTTGTCACCGGGCTTGCCGGGCCGCGCCGGGTCGTACGGCACATAGCCGTTCGCCAGGTACTCGACGTCGGCCTGGCGGCCCGCGGACGGCGAAGAGGCGGGCGGCACGGTGTCCGCGTGCTTCTTCAGCGCCCGGTACGCCTCCTCCTCATGGCCCTTGAGCAGGCCCTGCCGGTAGGCGTCCACCAGGAACGGGGTCACCGGGTCGCCGGTCATGATGTTCGTCTCGGCGGTGGCGTACCCCCAGCGCGGGAGCTGTCCGCCCTCGTCCGCGACGCGCAGCAGCGACAGCGCCATGTCGCGGGACTCGCTCGGCGCGAGCAGCGACAGCAGTTGCTGCTGGGTGCGGTAGGTGTCCCACAGCGACCAGTTCTGGTAGTACGTGATGCCGCCCGCCGGGTGCACCTTGTTGTCCCAGCCGGTGTAGCGGCCGTCCACGTCGCTGCCGACGTTCGGCGCGAGGAAGGAGCGGTAGAGCGAGGAGTAGAAGGTCCGCTGCTGCTCTTGGCTGCCCCCCTGCACCCGGATCTGGCCGAGCCGGTCCTGCCAGGACTTCCGCGCGGCGGCGGCCGTCGTGTCGAAGGTGCCGCGCCCCTCGGCCGCGAGGTTCTTCGCGGCGCCGTCCTGGCTCACCCACGACAGCGAGGTGACCGCGGTGACCTGCTGGTCCTTCGTGGTGTCGAAGCGCGCGTAGGCGCCGCCGAGCCCGGTGGAGGTCGAGGTGCGGCTGCCCGCCGTCACGGTCTTGCCGCTCCACGTCCCGTACGACTGGAAGGGCCGGTCGAAGCGGGTCTCGGTGTACACCGTGTACGGCTGGGTGTCCTGGCAGAAGCCGCGGCCGGTGATGGCGGTCAGCACCGTACGGTCGTCGAGCACGGTCACCGTGCTGCTGGTCACCTTGTGCAGCGCCTGGCCGCTGTTGAGCAGCACATTGGCCTGGTCGGTCGCCGGGAAGGTGTAGCGCTGCCAGCCGGTGCGGGTGGTGGCGCTCAACTCGGCGGTGATGCCGGTGTCGAGCTTGACCTTGTAGTAGCCGGGGGAAGCGGTCTCGTCGGCGTGGCTGAACTTCGCGGCGTAGGCGGCGTCGTCGGTGGCGGTGATCGCACCGGTCGTCGGCAGTACGGGCAGGTCGCCGCCGAGCCCGCAGCCCACACCTGACAGGTGCACGGAGCTGAAGCCGCGGATGTGGTCCTGGTTGTAGTCGTAACCCGTGTTGTGGCCGGTGTCGGGCGAGAGCTGCACCATTCCGAACGGCACGGCGGCGCCGGGGTAGGTGTTCCCGTCGTCCTGCGAGCCGATGAAAGGGTTGACCAGGTGCGTGAGATCGCCGCCGGCGACGGCGGAACCGCCGTCGGCCGACGCGGTCTGCGCGGGCAGCGCCGCCGCTCCCGCGGCGAGCAGCGCGGTGAGCGCGGCCAGCGCCGCGGAGCGCAGACGCGGCATCCGTGGAGTCATTTTGTCCTCTACTCGTTTGACAACGTTGTCAGAGCACACCTGGGATACAGGTGGTGGGAGGCACGGGGACATGCCAATGAGACGTCAGGAATCCTTGCCCGAAGAGTGCCCGGCGTCAATGGCGCAGCACAGGATGATCAAAGGATGGGGTGCATACCCCCACAATGGCGGGCATTTATCCGTCAAATCCCTTGAAACGGCACCGACTCGACAGGGAGTGCGGTCGTCTTGCGGGCGTTTTATACCGAATTGGGGGAATTCGCGGCATGGCGGGGTCCTGCCGAGAGCAGGGCCGCGAAAACCCGTGGAACCACGCCGCCACGCACGGTTATCGTGCTGGCGCACCTGTCGCACCTGTCGCCGTGGCAAAGGAACACCGTTGTACACCTGTTGAGACACCCCTGGCGCTGATCTGTCGCACGCCGCCCCCGGGCGCCGTGCCCCTTTTCGCTGCGGTCTTTCTCACCGAACAGGTGTTCATTCGTGTCACAAACCTGGGTGGTCGCTCCCACCTGCCCGCCTCTTGTCGTGCGCCGTTGCCACTCGTGCCCGTCCGATCGCTTCCGGGCGAGCGGCAAATTCCGGGTCAACGCGCACCACAAGTCCCTCGACGTCTGGCTCCTCGTCCTGTGCGCGGGATGCGGGCAGACCGCGAAGCTCACGGTCTTCGAGCGGGTCAACGTGCGCTCCCTGCGCCCCGACCTGCTGGACAGGCTCCACACCAACGACCCCGGGCTGACGGCCGAACTGCTCCAGCACCCGGCCGTCCTGCACCGCAACGGCGTCGCCCTCGACTGGACCGGCGCCTGGCGCCTCGACGTCACCGGCCCCGGCCTCGACCCCGGCCCCGGCCCCAGTCCCGGTCCCGGTCCCGCGGACGACGATGCCCTGGAGGTGTCCGTGCGCTTCGCGGCGCACATCCCGCTGCGGCCCGTCCGGCTGATCGCCGACGGGCTCGGCGTCTCACGCGCCGAGGTCAAGCGGCTGATCGACGAAGGGAAGATCGTCTCGGCGCACCGCCTGAGCGGAAAGGCGGGTGGCGACTTCACCTTCCTGCTCAAGGGCTGAGCCCTGCCGGGGCCTGTCCGGCGCGGTCCGCCGGACAGGCCCTACGGGGCGTCCGTGACGTCGAGGCGGGCGCCGCGCGCGGCGCCCGCAGAGGCCGCCACCACGCACAGCACCGCGACCCACTGCGTCCAGCGCAGCGCCTCCTGGAGCACGATCAGGCCGATGAGGGCGGCCATCGCCGGTTCGAGGCTCATGAGGATGCCGAAGACCCGCGGTGGGATCTTGCGCAGCGCCTCCAGCTCCAGCGAGAACGGGACCACCGACGACAGCAGCGCGACACCGAACCCGGCGGCCAGCACCCACGGGTGGACCAGCGCCGTACTGCCGTCGGCCACACCGAACGGGACGGCCACCAGGGCCGCGACGACCATGCCCAGCGCGAGACCGTTGCCGTGGGCGGTGTGACGGCCCAGTGCCGCGCCGACCGGGATGTACGCGGCCCAGCACGCGGCGGCGGCGAGCGCGAACAGGAAACCCACGAGGTCGATGTCTCCGCGTCCCCCGACCAGCAGGAGCACACCGGCCGCCGCGAGCAGCGCCCAGAAGGCGTCCAGCCACCGCCGCGACCCGGCCAGGGCCACCGTCAGCGGTCCGAGGAATTCGGTGGTCACCGCGATCCCGAGCGGGAGCCGGGTCAGCGCCTGGTAGAAGCAGAGGTTCATCACGCCGATCGTGACGCCGTAGCCGATCACCACGGTCCACGACCGGCGGTCCATCCGCAGCGACGGCCGCCACAGCGCCGTCAGCACGACCGCGGCGAAGAAGAGCCGCAGCGCGACCGTACCGAGGCTGCCCACCGCGCTGAACAGGTGCGTGGCCACCGCCGAGCCCAGTTGGACGCTGAGGGTGCCGAGCAGGACCAGGGCCGTCGGCGGGATCGCGCCGAAGCCGCGTCGGGCCCGCGCGGCCGGCGAGAAGCGGAGGTACGGGGCGCGTTCGGTCCTGCCGATGTTCATGGTGGCCACGCGCGGAGTATCGACGATCGGGCGCCGCACGTCGCGTGGTTTTCCTTGGGGCTTGGCCTGGGGACCTGGATTGCCGGCATCGGCGACGGGGGCGACGGGCTGTGCCTGCGCACGTCCACCGGCGAGGAGTCGCTGCCCGCGACGGTCCGACCGGCCCCCTCTGGCCCCTTCAGGCCCCCTCAGACACCCCGCAGGTCCCGCCGCGCGGCGCCGATGATCCGAAGGGCGTCGGCGCCGTACACGGCGGATTCCCGCAGGGTGCGCCAGGTGCGCAGGTACGTTCCGACGCTCACCGCGTCGTCGATCCACAGCTCCGCGTGCCAGGTCTCCACGATCACCTGGCTGTCGTCATAGACCCAGAACGCGGTGGCGGGCGGGATCTTCAGGGGCGCGGTCAACGGGACGATCCCCAGCTCCAGCGTGTCCAGGCCCACGGCGCCGGTCAGCCGGTCGAGTTGCGCTGCGAGGACGTCGGGCGGGCAGATCAGAGCCCGGAGAGCAGCCTCCCACATGAGAATCCGGAAACGTTTCCCCGGTTCGTACAGTGCCTCTTGGCGCTTGATACGGGAGCGCACCGCGTCTTCCGTATCGCGCGGCGACTGTTGCAGTTCGGCGTACCGCGTGAAGACGCACCGGGCGTAGTCGGGCGTCTGAAGAATGCCCACGACCATGGCCGGCTCCCAGCCACGGAACAGCGTGGCCGCATTGTGCCGTGCCAGGTGCGTGTCCTGGACGGCCTTGTGCCCCGCCGCGAGCTGGCGCCGCCAGGACCTGATGTGCGACTCGAAGCCGCGCAGCCGCGCCACGAGTTCCCCGTACGCCTCCGGCTGCCCCGTGGCCTCCGCCCATTGCCGAAGGTCCTCGGGCGTGGCGGTCTGCCTGCCGTTCTCCAGCTTGCTGACCTTGGGCTGCGGCCAGCCCAGAAGCCGCGCCAGGTCGGAACCGGTGAGGCGTTCTCCGGGTGCCGAGAGCCGCAGCTCACGCAGCCGCAGCCCCAGATTCTCCCGCGCCTGCTGATAGTCCGTGCTCACCGGCGCCGCCCAGGATTCACGCGTATGTGTCGTAAGGCACCGCATAGTGCCAGGCGGCGTCGCGCACCTGCGCATAGCGGTTGACGGCGGCGGGCTCCGTGATCAGTTCGACGTTCACCAGGTTGTCGTCCGCGTCGAAGTTCAGCAGCGCGACCAGACGGGAGTCAAAGATCCAGAAGTCCTCTTCAGGAAGTTGGAGCCGCTGCGCGTCGGCGCGGCCCAGGCACCGGATGTCCTCCCCCACAGCCGAATTACGCCGTGCGTTGTCGAGGAGATAGAGCTGGCCGGGGGTCGCCGGGCTGTCGAGAAGCCGCACCCGCTCGAACCGCTTGCCCAGAGCGGACTGTTCGCGCCGCTCCGCGCACCACTGCTCGTTCGCGCCCTCCCAGTTCACCGGCTCACCACGGCTGAACTGCGCCCACGTGTCCGTGGCTTCGTCGGAGGCGTAGCGGCGCCGAGTCTCCAACCGCCACGCGGTGTGTTCGAGTTGGGTGAACAGGCGCTCGAACTCATCCATGCCGATGATGTCGGCCACGCGGTCTGCCTCCTTAGGGCCGAAGTCCACCAGTAGCGCACGGGGGACGACGATCGGGACCTCGTCGGGCCCCAGGTGTTTCAGCCGGGCGATGTCAGAAGGGTCGGTCAGGACCGGTCCGTGGACGATGACTTCGCCGGAGTCCAGATCCTCGTGAATGGCCGGGCAACCGTTGACACCGCTTCCCGTGCCATTGAAACGCAGCCTTCGCACCATCGTCGGTTCCTCTCGCTGCCGGAGTTGGTCCCTTCATGCTGGCCGCGCCGGGACGTCACACGCTACTGGAACCGGGGGGTCTCGGGAGAATAAGTCGGCATACCCGCACCGGATCTGCGAATAATCGAGCATAGGCACTGCCGAGAGTCAACGTCCGTTCTCTAGCGTCGGGTTCACGGCGATGGACGCCCGCTCGGGGTGTGGTCACCGCATGGAAGACCGCTGAGGCATCTTCCGGCGGAGGCACGTCCTCGGGGACAGAATGGGAGATTCAGCATGGGTGACGGAGACAACCTTCCGGGTCAGCCGTGGCCGGGGCCGCAGGAGCCGCCGTCGCCTGACGGTGGCTCACCCGAAGGGGACGGGAAGCACAAGAAGTGAGTGGGCGTGGTGGGCCGGAGCGGGTCGGCCGGCGGGAGTTGGGCCGCTTCCTGCGGGAGGCGGGGGCGCTGTCCCCGGAGTGGGCGGGAACGTTCGAGGCCGTCGACCGGGCGGGGTTCCTGCCGTCGTTGATGTGGCCGTTCGACATGGAGACCAAGGCGTCCGTCGCCGTGGACCGTTCGCGGGAACCGGATGCCTGGTACGGCTACGCCGACTCCGATGTGCCCATCACGACGCAGTGGGACGACGGCGAGCACGCGGGACCGGGGCCGGGCCGGGTACCGACCAGTTCGGCGAGCATGCCGAGCGTCGTCTTCCGGATGCTCGGCGACCTCGCGGTGGAGGACGGCCACAGGGTGCTCGACATCGGGACGGGGCCGGGGATCAACGCGGCGTATCTGGCGCATCGGCTGGGCGGCGACAACGTCTTCACGATGGAGGTCGACGCAGGTGTCGCCGCCGCCGCGAGGAGTGCGCTCGCGCTCGCCGGTCTCCGTCCGGGCGTCATCACGGGGGACGGATTGGAGGGGCACCGCGCCGCCGCCCCCTATGACCGGATCATCGCCACGGCCGGTGTCCGGACGTTTCCCCGCGCGTGGCTGGAGCAGACACGGCCGGGCGGGGTCGTCGTCCTGCCGTGGGGCACCCGGTTCGGCAACCGGGACGCCGTCGCACGGCTGGTCGTGTCCGGCGACGGCACGGCGGCGTCCGGATTCTTCACCCGGCCGGTCGAGTTCATGAAGCTGCGGGCGCAACGGCTGTCCTGGCCGGGCCACGCCGCCCATGTCCCCGCCGAAGGAACGGCCGGCCCAGGTGTCCGGCGTACCGTCTCGGACATCCCGGAGGACGAGTTCTTCCCCGGGACGTGGGACGCCCTGGAATTCGCCCTCGGGCTCAGGATCGCGGACTGCCTGCGGATCGTCGCCGACAAGCGGGACGGGATGCGCCCGGTGTGGCTGTACGGCCTGTCGGACATGTCGTGGGCCGTCGCCGTCTTCCGGGACGGCGCGGACACCGACGTCTACCAGTCCGGCGGACGCGCGTTGTGGACGGAGGCCGAATCGGCCTACCGGTGGTGGAAGATGAACGACAGTCCGGGCTTTGAACGGTTCGGACTCACCGTGACGGCCGGCGGCCAGGACGTCTGGCTGGACGAGCCACGGCACTCGATCCGCCTGATCCGCTGAGAGGGCGCTTCTCCCCCGGCGGACGCCTCCCCCACCCCCACAGCCTCCCTGGTCACAGCCCCAAAGGCGCCCCTGCGGCACGGATCCTCCACGATCGGCCGGGGCAACAACTCCCCGCACGGGTATGGACGGGCCGCGAAACACCGACGTAGTGTGCTCCGCGGCCCAGGAAGATCAGCGGGGGTTTCCTCGTTCGCGATCTTGAAACGATTCATTCGGGAGAGACATGCCGCACAGTGAAGTGCAGGGACCAACACGGCGCGTGCTCGTCACGACGGGGCTGGCCGCCGCGTTCGTCGCGGCGACGGAGGCGGGCGGGGGCCGGGCCGTCGCCGCGGAACCGGCCGCGGGAGCCGCACCGCAGGGCGCCTCGGTCCCAGGCTCGGCCCCAGGATCGGTCCCAGGCTCGGTCCCCGCCTCGGCCCCCGCCTCGCGGCCCGGCGGCAAGGCGCCGTCGGGCAAGTGGGACGCCTTCAACCTCTCCCCCGGCAGCCGTACGGTGCGCCCGGTCGCGGTCTACACGCTCACCGGCGTGGTGCGGCAGCCCGAGGCGCTGGTGGTCAAGGGGCGCGGCGCCAAGGCCGTCACCCGGATCACCGGCAAGGGCTCCTCCGTAACCTTCGACTTCGGCAAGGAGGTCGGCGGCTTCGTCACTCTCAGCTTCGGGGCGAGCGGTGAAACGAATCAGACGATCGGGCTGACGTACTCCGAGCTGTCCAACTTCGTCAGCACGTCATCCAGCGACGGGTCGAACGGCGGCGGCAACAACGAGCCCGCCGTGCGGTACGCGGTGACGCCCGGCGGCCGGGTCAGTACCGACAAGGACACCCCGGTCGCGGGCGCGGGTCCCGCCGCGACCGCGCACCCGGCGTCCCAACTGCGCGGCGGCTTCCGCTACGTGACGGTGGTCAACGAGACCTCGGGCTCCGTGGACCTGACCGATGTCTCGGTACGGATCACCTTCGCGCCGAACGCCGCCGACCTGTCGGCGTACCCCAACTACTTCTACTGCGACGACGACATGCTCAACCGGGTCTGGTACGCGGGCGCCTACACCGTGCAGACCAACATCATCGCCGCCGACCAGGGCCGGGTCTGGGGCCCGCCGGACCTCGGCTGGGACAACAGCGCGAAGGTCGGCGAGGCGGGCGGCACCGTGCTGGTCGACGGCGCCAAGCGCGACCGTACGGTGTGGCCGGGCGACCTCGGCATCTCCGTACTGACCGACTATGTGTCGCTGGGCGACCTGGTGACCGTGCGCGACTCGCTCCAGACGCTCTACAACCACCAGGACGCCGGCGGCGCGCTCCCTTACGCGGGCCCGGCGGTGAACTTCATCGGCAACTCCGACGCCTACCACCTGTGGACGCTCATCGGCACGGCGAGTTACGTCCAGCTCAGCGGCGACACCGCGTGGGCGCGCACAGCGTACGACGCGTACAAGAAGGCCGTGACGTACATCGTCGCGAAGATCGACGGTGACGGGCTGCTGAACGTCACCAGCGCGGCGGACTGGGCGCGTTCGGACGCGGACGGCAAGAATCTCGAAGCCAACGCCATCATGTACCGGGCGCTGGTGACCGCGAGCGCGCTCGCCACGACGCTCGGCGACCCGGCCTCGGCGGGCGCGTGGAGGGCGAAGGCCGCCGCGCTCAAGTCGGCGCTGGAGAACGGCGGTTACTGGGACGAGGCGGTGGGCCTGTACCGCGACAAGCCGACCGGCGGCGGCGCCTCGCTGTATCCGCAGGACGGCAACGCGCTGGCCGTGTGGTTCGGCCTGGTGGACTCCGCGGACCGCGCGCGGACCATCAGCGCCTCGCTGGCCTGGCGTTGGACGGCGGTCGGCGCGCTGTCGCCGGAGAAGAGCGGTTCCTCCGTGCACCCGTTCCCCGGCGGCATGGAGGTGCACGCGCACTTCGCCGCGGGGCAGGACGCGACCGCGCTCGACCTGATCCGCCGCGAGTGGGGCTTCATGCTCGACAGCCCCACGGGGACGGCCAGTACGTTCTGGGAGGGCTACCGCACCGACGGCACGTCGGACTACTCCGGTTCGTACATGAGCGCCGCGCACGGCTGGTCGACGGGCCCGACCTCGGCGCTGACGTACCGCTTCCTGGGCATCTCCCCCACCGGTGACGCGGGCGCGGGGCACCGCGTGGAGCCGCACCCCGGCGAACAGCGTTTCGCACAGGGTCAGTTGACCACCGCGAAGGGTGTGATCGGCGCGTCGTGGCAGCAGCGGGGCGGCGGTGAGTTCGACCTGACGGTGAGCGCGCCGGGCGGCGCCGTGGACGAGATCGCGGTCCCGGTGACCGACGCGCGCACCTGTGTCGTACGTCTCGACGGCCGCACGGTCTGGCAGGGGTCGGCGCGGCGCACCGGAGTGACCTTCTCCGGCGGCTACGTGCGGATCGCGGGCGTGGCGGCGGGCACCCGCAAGGTGACCGTGCGCCGCCGCTGACCGGCCGCCCGCGCGCCCCGAAGGGTTCGCGCGGGGAACGCACCCGCTTCCGTAGAGGGACACAGAGAGGGAACGACGTATGCCCATTCATGTCCGCAGGAGCCGCGCGGCTGCCGCGGCCGTCGCAGCCGGGACCGTCATGCTCGGCCTGCTGCCCGGCTCGGCCTTCGGCGCCGACGCGCCGACGACGACCGCCGCGGCGAAGGCGAACGACCCCTGGACGCAGGACGGCTACACCCCGCGCCCCGGCGACTGGCGCCCGTACGTCCTGGCGCCGGCCGGCCACACGGTCACCCCGGTCCGCGTGCTGTCGGCGACCGCCAGAGGCGGCGCGATCCAGGGCGACCCGAAGGCGGTACTGGGCGACGGCCGCAGGACCGTGCGGCTGGTCAGCAACGGAGACCGCACCCAATCGCCGCTGCTGGCAGTGGACTTCGGCAAGGACGTCGGCGGCCGGATCAGCGTCAAGGTGGCGGGCGCGTCCAAGACGCCGCCTCGACTGCACGTGTGCTTCAGCGAGTCGGTGCAGTACGCGGCCACCGCTCCGGGCGACAACAACGGCGAGGCGGCCCAGGCGCCGGGCTGCGACACCGCGAACATCTGGAACGGCTATCCCGGCCAGCCGTACACCTACGACGCCGACAGCCACACCCTCACCCTGGACACGGCGAAGCTGCCCGCGACCTTGACGGACACTCAACTGCGCGGCGGTTTCCGCTACGCGACGGTGTTCCTCGACGGGCCCGGCTGGGTGGACCTCGGCGCGGTGTCGGCGACGTTCGACGCGGCGCCGCGGCAGAAGTCGCCCGCCGCGTACCAGGGCTGGTTCCTGTCCAGCGACGACGAGTTGAACAAGATCTGGTACGCGGGCGCGTACACCGTGCAGCTCGACACCTGGATGTCGGACACGGCCAAGAGCTGGCCGTATGCGACGGGTGAGGGCGATCACGCGGACAGCCAGGTTCCGAACGCCGACCCCGCCAAGGAGGTCATCTTCGACGGCGCCAAGCGGGACCGCATCGTGTGGCAGGGCGACCTGGCGGTGCAGGTCCCGGTCACGTATCTGAGCACCAACGACACGGACGCGGTGGACAATTCGCTGTCCTCGCTGGCCGCGCAGCAGTTGCCGGACGGCTACATGCCCGGCGAGAGCCTGGTGGGGCCGCACAATCAGGACGAGATCCGCACGTACGGCGAGTACGTGACGTGGTTCGTCTACAACCAGTACCAGCACTGGCTCTACACCGGGGACCGCGCCTACCTCGACAGGTGGTGGCCCGCGCTGACGAAGGCCACCGCGTGGCTGGAGTCGGTGCGCGCCCAGGACCCGCAGGGGCTGATCGCCTTCGGCGCGGTCAACTCCTGCGGTCACTACGGCTACAGCGACTGCGGGCACGAGACGTATGTGAACGCGCTGTATGTGCGCGATCTCCAGGAGATGGCGGAGCTGGCCACCGCCCAGCACGACAAGGCCGCGTCCGGGGTGTACGCGAACCGCGCGACCGTGGTGAAGAAGGCCGTCAACGACCAGCTCTGGGACCCGGCCGTCGGTGCGTACCGGCTCTCGCGGGAGATCCCGGGCGCCTATCCGCAGGACGCCAACGCGGCGGCGGCGCTCACCGGTGTCGCCGACCAGCGGCGGGCGAGCAGCGCGATGGACTATCTGCGGCGGACGAGTTGGGGCCCCTACGGCGCGCTGACGATGGCGCCGAGCACGCCCAACGCGTCGATCGGGCCCGTCTACGAGCCGCTGCCCAGCGGTTTCGAGGCGAGCGCGCGGCTGGGTCTGGCCGACGCGAGCGGCGCGCAGCAGACCGGCGGCCTGGATCTGATCCGTACCTTCTGGGGCTACCAGCTCTCGCAGGACCCGGGCGGCACCTTCTGGGAGAAGGCCAACCTGGCGGGGCAGCCCGCTCTTTCGCAGTTCACCAGCCTCGCGCACGGCTGGGCTTCGGGACCGACGGTCAGCCTCACCAACCAGGTGCTGGGCATCCGGCCGACCGGCGCGGGCTTCGCCTCGTACGCGGTCGTGCCCACGCCCGGCGACCTCACGTGGGCGCAGGGCAAGGTGCCCACACCGCACGGCGCGATAGCCGCGTCCTGGCGCGCGAACGGCAGCGGATTCACGCTGGCCACCGACGCGCCGCGCGGCACCACCGGCAGGCTCGCGGTGCCGACCGGCGGCGCGAAGGCGCGGGTCACCCTGGACGGGCGGACCGTCTGGGACGGCACGCGGGCCGTCGGCGGCGCGCGCGTCAGCAGTGACGGGGTGAACGTGTACGTGGCCGCGGTCGGCGCCGGGCACCACACGCTCGTCTCGCACAAGACGCGCCAGCGGTAGGGGAATTGAGGGACGACGGCCCGCGGGCGGTGGGGAGACCGCCTCGCGGGCCGTCGTCGCGTACCGGCCGGGACCGGATCCGGCGCGGTACGCCGCCGCCGCTCCCCGCTACTCCTCGTCCGCCGTGGCGCCGGAGGACGAGCCGCCGGGCAGCCGTTCACGGATGGTGTCCATCACCGTGGAGTCGGTCAGCGTCGTCACGTCGCCGAGGTCGCGGTGTTCGGCGATGTCCCGCAGCAGCCGCCGCATGATCTTGCCCGAACGGGTCTTGGGCAGTTCGGCGACGACCAGGATCTGCCGGGGCCGGGCGATCGGCCCGATCTCCTTGGCCACGTGCGCCCGCAGTCGCCTGGCCACGTCGTCGCCGCCCGCCTCCCGCGCGGCCTGCTCGCCGTCGGCGCGCAGGATCACGAAGGCCACGATGCCCTGCCCGGTGGTCGCGTCGGTGGCGCCGACCACGGCGGCCTCGGCGACCAGCGGATGGGACACCAGCGCGGACTCCACCTCGGTGGTGGAGATCCGGTGCCCTGACACGTTCATCACGTCGTCGACCCGGCCGAGCAGCCAGATGTCGCCGTCCTCGTCCTTCTTCGCGCCGTCGCCCGCGAAGTACCAGCCGGGGAAGCGCGACCAGTACGTGTCGATGTACCGCTGCTCGTCGCCCCAGATGGTGCGCAGCATGCCGGGCCACGGCTCGGTCAGCACGAGGTAGCCACCGGAGCCGTTCGGCACCGGACGGCCCGTGTCGTCCACGACCTCCGCCGAGATGCCGGGCAGCGGCCGGAGCGCCGAGCCCGGCTTGCAGGTGCTGACGCCCGGCAGCGGGCTGATCATCTGCGCGCCGGTCTCGGTCTGCCACCAGGTGTCGACCACCGGGCAGCGGTCGCCGCCGATGGCGCGCCGGTACCACATCCACGCCTCGGGGTTGATCGGTTCGCCGACCGAGCCGAGCAGCCGCAGCGACGACAGGTCGTACTGGCCCGGGATCGTGTCGCCCCACTTCATGAACGTGCGGATCGCGGTGGGCGCGCAGTACAGGATCGTCACCTTGTACTTCTCGACGATCTCCCACCACCGGCCCTGGTGCGGGGAGTCGGGCGTGCCCTCGTAGAGCACCGAGGTCACGCCGTTGGCGAGCGGGCCGTAGACGATGTACGAGTGGCCGGTGACCCAGCCGATGTCGGCGGCCGTCCAGTACACGTCCTGTTCCGGCTTGACGTCGAAGACCGCCCAGTGCGTCCAGGCGGCCTGGGTGAGGTAGCCGCCGGTGGTGTGCAGGATGCCCTTGGGGCGGGCTGTCGTGCCCGAGGTGTACATGATGTAGAGCGGGTGCTCGCTGTCGAACGCCTCGGCCTCGTGCTCGGCCGGCTGCGCGTCCACCAGGTCGTGCCACCACACGTCCCGGCCCGAGGTCCACGCCACGTCCTGGCCCGTACGGCGCACGACCAGGACGCTGCGGACGTCGGGGCAGCTCTCCACGGCCTCGTCCACGGCGGGTTTGAGGGCGGAGGCCGCGCCCTTGCGGTAGCCGCCGTCCGCGGTGATCACCACCCGCGCGTCGCAGTCGAGGATCCGGCCGCGCAGCGCGTCGGCGGAGAAGCCGCCGAAGACCACGGTGTGCGGCGCGCCGATCCGGGCGCAGGCCAGCATCGCCACGACCGTCTCGGGGATCATCGGCATGTAGAGCGCGACCCGGTCGCCGGCCCGCACGCCCAGCGAGAGCAGGGCGTTGGCGGCGCGGCAGACCTCTTCCCTGAGGTCGGCGTAGGTGAGCGTGCGGGTGTCGCCGGGCTCGCCCTCCCAGTGGAAGGCGACCCGGTCGCCGAGCCCGGCGCGCACGTGCCGGTCGACGCAGTTGTCGGCGACGTTGAGCTTCCCGCCGACGAACCAGCGGGCGAAGGGCGCCCGGCTCCAGTCGCGTACCCGGGTCCAGGGCTCGGCCCAGTCGAGCCGGGCGGCCGCCGCTGCCCAGAACGCCTCGACATCGGCGGCGGCTTCCTCGTACGCGGCTTCGGTGACATTGGCCCGCGCGGCCAGTTCGGGCGGCGGGGGGAAGCGCCGGTCTTCTCTGAGCAGGTTGGAGAGGGTCTCCTCGGTCATGAGTGGGGCTCCTCCACCGGTCCGCCGCGGCGGCCGACGGGGAGTCCTGACAACGGGAGCACGGGGACGACCGCGCGCTTCCAGGTGCTGTTGGTGACGACGGCGAAGGAGGCGTACCAGGCGAACACGGCGGTGACCAGGCCGATCCAGCCGCCGACCTTGGTGATGGTGACGGACTTGTCGAATTCGGCGACGGTCAGCACGATGAAGGTCGCCGACAGGGCCACGAAGACCGCGAACAGCGCGGCGTTGGTCCGCAGGGCCGCGACCGTCATGTAGACGGTGAAGATCGCCCAGATCAGCAGATAGAGGCCGGTGGCCTGGTTGGCCGTGTCCGGGGGCAGGTCGCCGACGACGAATTTCACGTAGGCCGCGTAGGAGAGCCAGAAGGCGCCGTAGGAGCCGAAGGCGGTGGCCCCGAAGGTGTTGCCCTTCTTGAACTCCCACATTCCGGCGAGCAGTTGCATGAGTCCGCCGTAGAACAGCGCGAGCGGCAGGACCACCGTGAGCAGATTCTGGTCGATGAGGTGGGCGTTGAAGGAACTGAGGACGAAGGTGGTGGCGGCGAACGCGGCGAGGCCGAGCGGTCCGGGGTCGGCGATGCCGTCCACGGGCGGCCGTTCGGTCGTGACGGGGGTGCTCATCTGCGGTTCCCTCCTCGTTGAGGAACGGCGGCGCGAGTCGCGGTACGTACGCCGCCGCAGGCCGTGCTGGGCCCGCTCCCACGCTAGGAACGGCGACGTCGGGGGGCCACAGCCACACATCGGACGTCGCCCAGCGGTCGGGTCCGGGCGACGGACGGTCCGTCAGATACGGTGAGCGGTCGGTCAGGTACGGCGAACGGTCGGTGACCGCTCACCGGCGGGTCCCGGTGCGCCGGGCGTCTCCCGCGGTACAGGGACGCCGAGTTGGCCGGACTGACCGGGCCGACCGGGTTCCGGCTGCGCGCCGACCTCCTCCGGAAGGTGCATCCGCAGCATCACCCGGTCGACGTCCGCGCGCGAGATCCGGCCGCGGGTCAGCAGCGACCCGACGACCATCACGGCGAAGGCCACGGGGACGGTCCAGGCCGCGGGTTCCTCGAGCAGCGCGGCGATCCAGCCGCCGCCGGGTCCGCGCACGCTGGTCAGCACGACCGCGACGGCGGCGAGCCCGCCACCGGCCACCAGGCCGAACAGCGCGCCCAGGTCGGTCAGTCCGCGCCACCAGATGCCCAGCACCAGCAACGGGCAGAAGGACGAGGCCGCGACGGCGAAGGCCAGGCCGATCGCGTCGGCCACCGGCAGGCCGGGGGTCGCGACCGTCATCGCCAGCGGCGGTACGGCCGCCGCGAGCGAGGCCCAGCGGAAGCCGTGGGTCGAGCCGCGCAGCAGATCCTGCGAGACCACGCCGGCCACCGACACCGTGAGTCCCGACGCGGTCGACACGAAGGCGGCGAAGGCTCCCGCGGTCGCCAGCGCCGCCAGCAGCCGCCCCGCCTCACCGGCCTGTGTGATCTGCGGCAGCACCAGGACCGCGGTGTCGGTCTGCCCGGTGAGCAGCAGTTGCGGCGCGAAGATCCGGCCGAGCGCGCCGTAGACCGGCGGCAGCAGGTAGAAGCCGCTCAGCAGGATCAGGACGAGCAGCGTCGTACGGCGGGCGGCCCGGCCGTCGGGGTTGGTGTAGAAGCGGACGAGGACGTGCGGCAGGCCCATCGTGCCGAGGAAGGTGGCCAGCAGGATCGAGTAGACGGCGTACAGCGGGTGCGATCTGCCGCCCGCCCCGGACAGCGGGCTCGCCCACATGGCGCCGGTCGCCGGTTCGAGACCGACCTTGTGCGGTACGGGGACGCCTTCGGGGAAGGTCAGGCCGGCGCCGCCTTCCGCCGTGTGCTCGCCCCGCACCAGCCGTACGGGCACGCCGTGTTGGTCGCCGCCGGTCGCCGGTCCTTCGCCGTAGGCCGTGCCGTCGAGGGTGCCGCTGACCGTCACCGTCACGGGTGTCGTCACGTCGAAGCGGACCTGGGTGTCGAGCCGTACGACCGTGGTGTGCGGGAAGCGCGGCACGTCGGGCGCGGTCAGCGAGGGCGTGCCCGCCGACCGCCAGGCCAGGACGAGGAAGACGGCGGGCACCGCGATGGCGGTGAGCTTCAGCCAGAAGTGGAAGCCCTGCACGAGGGTGACGCTGCGCATGCCGCCCGCCGCCGAGACGCCGACGACAGCCGCCGCCACGACCACCGCGCCGACCCAGCGCGGCGCGCCCGTCACCGTCTGGAGGGTGAGGCCCGCGCCCTGCAACTGCGGTACGAGGTAGAGCCAGGCGATGACGGCGACGAAGACGCTCGCCACCCGGCGCACGGCCGTCGACCCGAGGCGTTCCTCGGCGAAGTCCGGCAGCGTGTACGCGCCCGAGCGGCGCAGGGGCGCCGCGACCAGCAGCAACAGCACCAGATATCCGGCCGTGTAACCCACCGGGTAGGCCAGCATGTCGACGCCGTAGGCCATCAACAGGCCCGCGACGCCCAGGAAAGAGGCGGCCGACAGATACTCGCCGCCGATCGCCGAGGCGTTCCACAGCGGTGAGATCTCGCGGGAGGCGACGTAGAAGTCCGAGGTGGCGCGGGACAGCCGCAGGCCGTAGAAGCCGACCGCGACGGTCGCCACGAGGACGACGACGAGGGCGGTGAAGCCGAGCGCCGGATTCATCCGGCCTCCGGGCCGGGGGCGGTTTCCTTCGTGGCCGCGGGTCCAGGCCCCGGGCCCGGACCCGGCGCCGGACCGGGGGCGTTGAGCAGATCCGTGAAGTCCCGCTCGACGCGCTCCGCGTGCCGTACGTGGAACCAGGCCGCGCCCACCAGCAGCGGGTAGGCGACGACACCGAGCAGCAGCCAGGCGAGCCGGACCCCGAGGACCTCCACGGTGCGCAGCCCCGGCGCGAGCGCGAACGCGCCGGGCAGTCCGCCGATGACGACCGCGAGGACGGCCAGCACACCGAGCGAGAGCCGCAGTTGGTCCCTGACCAGGGAGCGGACATAGACCTGGCCGAGGCGCGGCTGCGCGTGCAGGTCCTCGGCGACGGCCCGCGCGGACCAGCCGCCGGTACGGTCGCGGCGCGGCGCGGTCACCGCGACCCGGCGCGGCGGGGGCGGCTGCGAACCGCTCATGACGGCCCCTCGCCCGGCGCGGGCGACCACTGCATCAGCAGGTCCCGCAGTTCCCTGGAGTGGCGTCGGCTGACCGGGAGTTCACCGCCCGCGACCCGTACCGTCCAGTGCCCGGCGTCCGAGCGCAGCTCCTCCACGTGGCGGAGCGAGACCAGGTAGCCGCGGTGGATGCGGACGAAGCCGTGCTGCGCCCAGCGCTCCTCCAGGACGGCGAGCGCTATCCGGACCAGTGGCGCGTGGCCGCCCGCGTGCAGGCGTACGTAGTCCCCCTGCGCCTCGACGTACGCGACGTCCTCGCGGCGGATGAAGCGGGTGACCCCGCCGAGGTCGACCGGGATGCGCTCGTCGGAGCGGCCGGCGGGCGCGGCTCCCGGCGTGTTGCCCTCGATGACGGCGGCGACGCGGCGGACCGCCTCGGCCAGCCGTTCCCTGCCGACCGGTTTGAGCAGGTAGTCGCAGGCTTTGAGGGCGAAGGCGTCGACGGCGAAGTCCTCGTAGGCGGTGACGAAGACGACCGCGGGCGGCCGGGCGAAGCGGCCGAGTACGCGGACCAGGTCGAGACCGTCGAGGCCCGGCATCCGGATGTCGAGGAAGACGGCCTCGACCGACTCGTCCTCCAGCAGCCGCAGGGCCTCGTCGCTGCTGCCCGCGGTGAGCACCCGGCCGACCCGCCGGTCGCCGCGCAGCAGATACGTCAGGTCCTCCAGGGCGGGCGGTTCGTCGTCAACGGCCAGGACCTGCAACGGTTTCACGATGCGCGTACTCCGTTCCGGTACTTGGGCACCCGGACGTTGACCTTCGTCCCGGCGCCGGGGGCGGTCTCCACCACCAGGCCGTACTCGTCGCCGAAGACCGTACGCAGCCGCTCGTCGACATTGCCTAGGCCGAGCGAGTCGCCGTCGTCCTCTCCGGCGAGCCGCATCCTGACCTCCTCCGGGTCCATGCCCACGCCGTCGTCCTCCACACTGATGCGGCACTCCGCGCCCGCGTCCTCGGCCCTGATGGTGATGCGCCCCGGCGTCGACTTGGGTCCGAGTCCGTGGCGTACGGCGTTCTCAACGATCGGCTGGAGACAGAGGAACGGTACGGCCACCGGCAGCACTTCGGGCGCGATGAGCAGGTCGACGCGGAGCCGGGAGCCGAAGCGGGCGCGCTCCAGGCGCAGATAGCGGTCGACGGACCGCAACTCCTCGGCGAGGGTGGAGAACTGGCCGTGTCTGCGCAGGCTGTAGCGCGTCAACTCAGCGAATTCGAGCAGCAGTTCACGGGCCTGGTCGGGGTCGGTGCGGACGAAGGAGGCTATGGCGGTGAGCGAGTTGTAGACGAAGTGCGGGGAGATCTGCGCCCGCAGCGCGCGCAGTTCGGCTTCGATCATCCGGGTGCGGGAGCGGTCCAGCTCGGCGAGTTCCAACTGCGAGATGACCCAGTGCGCGACCTCGCCCGCGGCTCTGACCAGGCCCGCCGACACCTGGCGCGCGTACACCGACAGCGCGCCGACGACCAGGCCGTCCACCACCAGCGGTACGACGACGGCGCTGCGGATCGGGCACCGGTCGTCGCCGCAGTGGATCTCCTCGGCCGGGACCACCCACGGCCGCCCGGCGTCCATCGCCTCCCGCGCGTGTTCCACGGCCTGCGCCGCGTGCCTGCGGCCCGGACCTTCCCAGGCGAGCAGTTCGCCGTCGCCGATGACGGCCAGCGCGGGTGTGCCGAGCAGCGCCCGCAGATGGCGGGCGGCGCTGCGGGCCGACTCGGGGTCGAGGCCGTTGCGCAGCGGGGGCGCGGCCAGTGACGCCGAGTGCAGGGTGGCGAAGGCGGCCCGGTCGGCGGGCGTACCGAATCCCCTGCGCCCGCGAACCAGCCAGAACAGGGCCGCCGCGGCGCCCGCGACCACCAGCGCGACCGACACCACAGTGATCACTGACCCCATGCCTCGCATTATCGCCAGGTGTGACGGCGTGAGACAGGTTCCGTTCGCAAGATTCCGTCGTGCGGGGGCCGTACCGCCGGTTTCGGCCCTGCCGCCGCGCGCCGGAGCCGCCGTGCCCCCTACGCTCTGTTCATGATTGCCGAATTGCAGTGCGTGGTGCTCGACTGTTCCGATCCGGCGGAACTGGCCAGGTTCTACAAGTCGTTGCTCGGCGGTACGGTCGACCGGCCCGATCCGCGCTGGTCGTTGAGCGACGGCTGGGCGACACTGCACACCGCGGCCGGGCTGGTGCTGGCCTTCCAGCGGGTCACCGAATACCGCAGGCCGCGCTGGCCGGAGCCCGCCTCCCCACAGCAGTTCCACCTCGACTTCGGCGTGCCCGATCTGGCCGAGGCCGAGGAGAAGGTCCTGGCCAGGGGTGCGATCCTGCTCGACGACGGTGCCGGGACCCGGAGTTGGCGTGTCTACGCGGACCCCGCGGGGCACCCCTTCTGCCTGATCAAGCACTGAGTCCTGGCCGATCGAACACCGCATCGACGTGTCCGAGCACGGATGTCGCGTGCCCGAGCAGCGATTTCGCAGGTCCGAACGCCGGTTCCGCGCGCCCGAGCGCCGGACACACGCCCGGTGACAGCGCATCACCCTGTGTGACGCACGCCACGCGGCGATCCGGCAGGCTTGGCCGTCGCTTTACGTGAGCCCTGCAACCGCCGTGATCGGGTGGGGGTCTGTAGTAGACGTACCGTGGTGATCAGGCGTAGCGGACGCGCCGGGACCCGACCGTACGTACCGGACGTAAGTGACGCAGTGATACGAGTGGAGCACGGGCATGAGTGGGTTCAGGGGCAGCTTGGGTGTCGCGCTGGTGGCCGGAGCGGTGCTCGCGGGCACGAGCGCGTGCGGCGGGAGCGGGCATGACGCCGCCTCGTCCGCTGCCGACGGGAAGGCGTCGTCCTCGGCGAAGCCGAGCGCCACGCCCTCGCCGACGAAGCCGACCCCGAAGGGGCCGCCGATGCTGCTCGACACGATCACCCCGCAGACCGGGACCACGGTCGGCGTCGCGATGCCGGTCTCGGTGCTCTTCACCAACCCGGTGGCGACCTCGGCCCGCGCGACCATAGAGAAGCACCTCAAGATCACCACGTCCGTGCCGACCACCGGCGCCTGGCACTGGTTCAGCACCACCCGGGTCGACTTCCGGCCCGAGTCGTACTGGAAGCCGGGCACGAAGGTCACGGTCGACGCGAATCTGACCGATGTGCCCAACGGCAACGGGCGGTACGGGGTGCACGGCTACCACCACGCGTTCACCATCGGCGACGACAACGAGGCGACCGTGTCGGTGCCGGGCCACACGATGAAGGTCACGCACAACGGACAGGTCGTGAAGACCCTGCCGATCGACGCGGGCAGCCCCACATGGCCGTCCTGGGACGGGACGATGGCCGTCATCGACAAGGCGGAGAAGGTCCACATGACGTCCTGTAGCGTCCGCATAACCTGCGACAAGAGCAATCCGGACTACTACGACCTGACCCTGCCGTGGGACGTGCACCTGACGAATTCGGGCACGTACATCCACTACTCGACCGGGGACCCGCAGCCGGGGCACAGCGTCGGCTCGCACGGCTGCGTCCACCTGTCGCTCGCCGACGCCAAGTGGTTCTACAGCTACGTCAAGCAGGGCGACCCGGTCACCATCACCGGCTCCCCGCGCGGCAAGGCTCCCGGAGACAACGGCTACGCCGACTTCAACCTGTCCTGGTCGCAGTGGCTCCAGGACAGCGGCACCGGCCAGATGACGACCACGGCCGCCTGAGACCCGCCGCCCCTGGCACCTGCCCCTGACCCCTGACCCTTGACCGCTGACCGCTGACGTCCGACGTCCGACGCGCGGCAGTCGCGTACCGGCGGCGCGGGACCGGCCGACCCGGTCCCGCGCCGTCAGCTCTGCGCGGTCGGGCGGACGACGATCTCGCCGACGTCGATGTCGGCGGGCTGCTCGATCGCGAAGGCGATACCGCGGGCGACGGCGTCCGGCGGCATCGCGATCCCTTCCACCATTTCGGTCAGCTTGGCGCGCGCTTCGGGGCGCCGCATGCCGCCCGCGAATTCGGTCATCGTCATACCGGGCGAGATGATCGTCACCCGCAGCTTGCCCCCCGCTTCCTGGCGCAGCCCCTCGGAGACGGCTCGGACTGCCATTTTCGTACCGGAATAGACCGACTGGCTCGGCACAATTCGGTGGGCCGACGTGGACGCGGTGTTCACGAAATGGCCGAAGCCCTGCGCGCGGAATACCGGAAGCGCGGCGGCGATGCCGTACAGCACGCCTTTGAGATTGACGTCGACCATCTCCTCCCAGTCCTCGACGCGCAGTTCGTCGAGCGGGGAGATCGGCATCGCCCCCGCGTTGCTGACCAGCACGTCGAGCCGCCCGTAGCGCTCGGTCGCGAGACCCACGAGCCCGGCCACGTCGGCGCGGCTGCGCACGTCGGTGCGCAGGTGGGCGACCTCGCCGCCCGCTGTCTCGATCCGTGCGGCGACCGCGGCGAGCCGGTCCGTCCCGCGGGCGCCGAGCACCACTTTCGCGCCGCGTTCCGCGAGCAGCAGCGCGGTCGCCTCGCCGATTCCGCTGCTGGCTCCGGTGATGGCGACGACCTTGTCCTTGATTTCGGTCATGACTTTTCCGTCCCTGCGGGGTTGAGGGGGTTCACGCGTGCGGGGAGAGTGCCGCGAGTGCCGTGAATTCCGCACGCGAGGTATGTAAGAGGGCTATCACTACGGTACGGTAAGAGGGCTATCACGTCCAGCGCGCGAGGAGGCGGCCCGTGTCGGGGAACGCGCAGGGCGGCCCGCAGCGGGGCCGCTACCACCACGGCGAGCTGCGCCCCGCGCTGATCGAGGCGAGCTTCGATCTGCTGGCGGAGGCGGGGCCCGCGGCCTTCTCGGTCGCGCGGGTCGCCCGCAGGCTCGGGGTGAGCACGGCCGCGCCCTACCGGCACTTCGCCGACCGCGACCACCTCTTGGCCGCGGTCGCGACCCGGGCCGCCGAGGAACTGGCCGAGCGGTTCCGGCAGGCCGCCGACGGCGCGGGGCAGGACCCGGCCGAGCGGTTCGCGGCGACCGCGGGGGCGTACGTCCGCTTCGTCGGCGCGCGCGGCGCCGGTTTCGACGTGATCTTCGCCAGGCCCCTGGTGGCACTCCAGGACCGCGGCCTCGCCGACGCGGGCCGCCGGCTGGTGGACCTGCTCTTCGAGCTGGCCCAGGACGCCCTCGGCCAGGGTCCCGCCGCCGCGCTGACCCTCCTGGAGCAGCACGTGACGGCCGCCCACGGCTACGCGACGCTGCACCCCGGCGGCCTCTTCAGCCGCGTGAGCCCCCGGGAAGGGGTCGACGGCACCGCGGACCTCGCGGTCGCCACGAGCCGCGCCCTGGTGCGCGGCGCGCCCGACGCCGCCGCCGCCGGGCCGACGTCATCCGGACGCCCGCACGACTGACCGCACGACTGACCGCGCGGGGCCGCGACGGGCCGCGACGGGGCCGTCACCGTGCCGCGACAGGCCCGAGCCGGGCGGACCAGGGCCGGCGCCGGGCCCGCTCCGGACCTGTTCCGGACCTGTTCCGGCCCCGCTCAGGTCCCCGACGACCCGCCAGGACCAAAGCCACGTTCGGTCCTGCGGCCCGCAGGGCGTACCGTCATAGGCGGCGCGTACCGTCGTCCCCGGACGACCTGCCGTTTTCCCCCGCACCAGGGCGGAGCCGTCACCAACGACGGCGACGACCGCCGCGGGCGGACCGAGGCAGCGGCGACCGCCGTCATCACCACTCACTGGGGGATCTTCATGGACTCTTCGCCTTCGCTCTTCTCCAATCCGGAGCAGACCTCCCCGCGCCCGGCCAGCGTGCCCAACCCGGCGCCGGTCAACGACCCGTTCCTCGCGCCGCCGGAGGCCCCGCACGAGGAAGAGGACGAGGACGCCTCGTAACGACCGGCGCCCGCGTCCCGGTCAGCTCCCGCTGACGGTGAAGTCGGTGATGCGCTGGGCGCCGTCGGTCGCGCCGGGAGCGGCGCTGGTCAGGCCGAGGCGCAGCCGCGGGGTGCGGACGGCCGGGAAGGTGATCACGGTCGGCGCGCCGCTCGCCGTCGCCCAGGTGATCGCCAAGTTCTTGACGGGCACGTAGCGGTCGCCGTCCCAGTAGGAGAGCGTGACGGCGGCGGGCAGGGAGTGCGTGGCGTCGACGGTGAAGGTGACCGAGAGGGCGTCGATCCGCTGCGGCGCGGCCCAGGCGACCGACACCCAGTCGGCGGGGCGGGCGCCGCGGAAGGCGGGCAGCAGCGCGGTGGCGCTCTTGTTGAAGGCGTTGGACCAGCCGGTGGCGGGGTTGCCGTCGAGCATCGCGGCGGGCAGCGAGGTGCCCGCGCCGGAGTAACTGGCGTCCGCCAGCGGGTAGATGACGGGCCCGGGGCCCGGGTCGGGTGCGAAGCGGACCGGCGGTGTGGTGGCCACGGGTCCCGGCGCGCGGCCGGTCCGTATCGAGGTGGTCGCGGGATGCAGCCCCGGCGCGCTCGCGGTCAGGGTGAGGCGGCCCGCCTCGGTGCCCGAGCGGACGATGGCGAGTGCCTTGCCGTGGAAGGCGGTTCTGGTGGTGGCCTGGTAGCGCTCGGCGCTCTCCTGCTGTCCGTTGTCGAGTCCGGCCAGGGAGCCGCCGGCGGACTTGAAGGTGATCAGGTGGTCGGCGCCGGGGACGACGGTGCCGTGCGCGTCGATCACCTCGGCGGTGACGAAGGCCAGGCAGTCGCCGTCGGCGGTCAGGGAGTTGCGGTCCGGGGTCAGGCGCAGGCCGCGCGGCTCGCCCGCGGTGCGCAGCACATCGGTCGCGACCGTCCTGCCGTTCTTCCGGGCGACGGCCTTCAACTCACCCGGTGCGAAGGGGACTTTCCAGGTCAGGTGGAGTTTGCCCGCGCTGCCGTTGGGGCTGGTGTAGCTGCCGGGGTACGGGCCGCCGGTGACCGTCTTGTCGTCGCCGGTCGCCTCGGTGGTCTCCAGGTACGTCCGCCCGTCGACGGTCTTCTTGGTGTCGAAGCGCCGCACCCCGAGCGAGCGGCCGTCGAGGTAGAGCTCGACGGTGTCCACGTTGGCGTACGCCCAGACCTCGACGGTCTCGCCCGGTGTGTGGTCGGTCCAGTCCATGGGCACCAGGTGGACCATCGGCTCGCTCGTCCACTGGCTGCGGAAGAGGTGGTACATGTCCTTGGGGAAGCCCGCGGTGTCGACGGCGCCGAAGAAGGACGCCTTCACCGGGAAGACGCCGTAGGGCGTGGGTTCGCCGATGTAGTCGGTGCCCGACCAGAGGAACTCGCCGGCGAAGAAGGCACGGTCGCGGTCCTTCTTCAGGCCGTACTCGCCGCTCATCGTCCAGGACGCGAGGTTGTTGTCGTAACTGGAGGTGGCGCGCTTGCCCGGGGTGTAGTTCTCGCCGGTGTTGAGGTGGTCCGGCTCCTGGTAGGCGCCGCGGGTCGAGGTCTCGGACGACGACTCGGACTCGAAGAGGAACAGGTGCGGGTAGCGGGCGTGCAGGGCGTCCACGGAGGCCGCGGTGTTGTAGTTGAGGCCGAGGCCGTCGAGTTTGGCGAGCATGAGGTCGGCGGCGGAGCCGGCCGCGGGCAGGCCGCGGTATTTGTCGGAGCCGATGACGACCGGGCGGCTGGTGTCGCGCGCGCGGACCGCGGTGATCAGCCCGTCGGCCATGCCGAGGCCCGCGGTGCTGGTGGAGTCGGGGATCTCGTTGCCGATCGACCACAGGATCACGGCGGGCGAGTTGCGGGCGGCGTCGACCATCTCGGTGATGTCGGCGGCGCTGTGGGCGTCGAAGAACCGGCCGTAGTCGTAGGTGTTCTTGCCGCTGCGCCAGCAGTCGAACGCCTCGACCATCATGACGATGCCCAGTTCCTCGCAGACCTGGACGATCTCGGGCGACGGCGGATTGTGCGAGGTCCTGAAGGCGTTGACGCCCATCGACCGCATGATCGTCATCTGGCGGCGCACCGCGTCGATGTGGACGGCGGCGCCGAGCGCGCCCTGGTCGTGGTGCAGGTCGACGCCCTTGAGCTTGGCGTACCGCCCGTTGACGAACAGTCCGCGGTCGGGGTCGACCGTGACGTGGCGGATGCCGAAGCCGGTGCTGTACGTGTCCACCGTCCGTCCGTGGACGCGGACTTCGGTCAGCAGGCGGTACCGGTGTTCCGGGGTGTCGAACGACCAGAGGTCGGGGCGGTCCACGCGCAGGTCGGCGGTGATGTCGCGCGCTCCGCCCGCGGCGGGCAGCGTCAGCGGTGAACTGGCCTTCGCCACCTGGCGGCCACGTGGGTCGAGGACGGTGTTGACGACGGTGGCGGAGGCCGCCGCGCCCGACTCGTTGACGACCGAGACCTGCGCGCGGACGGTGGCGTAGCCCTTGCCGTGGGAGGCGGCGAGGGTGTCGGCGAGTCCCGGCGTCGTCACATGGGTGCCCCAGCGCGCGACATGCACGGGGTCGGTGATGACCAGGCGGGCGTTGCGGTAGATGCCGCTGCCGGAGTACCAGCGGCTGCTGGGGAGTTGGTTGCGGACTTCGACGGCGATGACGTTGGGGGTGCGGCCGTCGGTGTGCAGCAGGTCGGTGAGGTCGAGGGCGAACCCGGTGTAGCCGTAGGGGTGGTTGCCGACGAGCGTGCCGTTGCAGTAGACGTTGCTGTCCATGTAGACGCCGTCGAACTCGACCGAGACACGGCGCCCCGCGACCGGGGGCGGCAGGGTGAACGCCTTGCGGTACCAGCCGAGTCCGCCGGGCAGATAGCCGGTGCCGCCCGAGGCGCCGTTGGCGGTGGTCGGGGTCTGCTCGATGCTCCAGTCGTGCGGGACGCGGACGGTACGCCAACGGTAGTCGTCGTAGCCGGGCTGTGCGGCGTCGGCGTAGGCGCCGGTCGGGTCGGTGATGCCGCCCGGGTTCACGAGGGCGAAACGCCACCCGTCGGCGAGGTCGACCGTCCGCGGAATGGTGGTTCCTGTTGATCCGGAACGGGCGCTCGCGACTCCGGTGAGACCGGGGAGCGAGGGTACGGCGACGGCCCCCGCCGCCCCCGCGATCAGGAACGACCTGCGATCGACCGGCATGGTGGATCCCTCCTCATTGAGGTACGCGCGATCCGGCGCCCTCGACCGAGCGTCGGCAACTCACGGGCGAACAAACGGCATTGAACAGAATCAACCAATCGCACACGGATTCTTGCAGGGCCGTACCGCCGAGGGTCAAGGGTCGCGTCACCGCCGGTTCGGCCGACACAGAAATCGCTGTCGCACACCTTGTCGTGACACCGCCACACGCCGTATGAATCTATCCATGCATCTTGAAACGTTTCGATCGCATACCAGGAGAACACCGTGAAGCGGCCGATCCGGACGACCGCCGCACGCGTCGCCCCCCGGCGCCGCTCGGCGCTCCTCGCGGTGACCGTGGCCGTCGCGGCCATGCTTCCCGCCGTCGGCTCGGTGACGCCCGCCCAGGCGTCGTCCGGGCACGTCGGCGCACTCGCGCCGACGTCCTTGCAGGTGGACGGGGAGTCCTCGGACGCGGTCGTCGGCGGTCAGCGCCCCGCGCTGTCGTGGGTGGTGAACGACTCACGCCGGGCCGAGGCGCAGACGGCGTATCAGGTCGTGGTCGAGACCGCGGCCGTCGGGAAGGGCGGCCACGCGCATCAGGTGTGGGATTCGGGCCGCGTTCGTTCGGCCGAGTCGGTGAATCGTTCTTATGGCGGTCCCGCGCTGGCGAGCAACACCACCTACACCTGGTCGGTGCGCACCTGGGACCGGGCGGGCGACCGCTCCCCCTGGTCGGCCCCCGCGCACTTCGACACCGCGCTGTTCTCCGCGTCCGACTGGTCCGCGTCGTGGCTGCGGGTCGCCGACGGCGCGCTGGTGCGCGGCGTCGTCGACCTCCCCAAATCCGTCGCGCGCGCCCGGCTGTACTTCGGCGCGCAGGGCATCGTGGAACCGCACGTCAACGGCGCGGTGGCCGAACCCGACCAGGTCCTCAACTCGACGGTGACCGACTACGCCAAGCGCGTGCTCTACCGCGACTTCGACGTCACCCGGCAACTGGTGCGCGGACACAACGCGTTGGCCTTCATGGCGGGCAAGGGACAGTTCTCCGGACAGCCGACCTTCGTCGCGCAGCTCAACGTCACCTACACCGACGGCACTTCCGGGGCCTTCGGCACCGGACCTGCCTGGCGCACCGCAGCGGGGCCGGTGACCGGCGACGACTTCTACCTCGGCGAGATGTACGACGCCCGTCGGGCCGTGACCGGCTGGGACACCGCGGGCTTCGACGACAGCGCGTGGAAGCCCGTCGTGGCGGTCGCCGCCGCGACGCACCCGCAGAGCCTCGCGCAGGGCAAGCCGGTGACCTCGCTGGACACGACCTCCTGCTGCGGCTGGTCGCCCGCCGCCCTCACCGACGGCGTCGACGGCTCGACGGACGCCTCCCAGGGCTACCACTCAGCCGTCGCGACGACCGCGAACGACGCCAAGTGGGCGCAGATCGACCTCGGTTCGGCCCAGCCGCTCTCGGGCGTCAGCCTCTTCCCCGCCCGGCCGACCAACGACACGGCGGGCGACCTGCCCGGCGCCGGATTCCCGGTGCGCTACCGCGTCGAGGCGAGCGACGACCCGACCTTCGCCACCGCGACGACCGTCGTGGACCGTACCGGCGCCGACCAGCCCAACCCCGGTACGGCGTCGGTCGCGATACCGGCCGAGGTGACGGCCCGCTATGTGCGCGTCACGGCCACCAAGCTCTACCGCAACGCCTCCGGGTGCAGCCTGCGGCTCGCCGAACTCGGCGTGTACGGCGCCCACCCGGCCACCGTCTACAGCGCCCTGACCCGGCTCCAGGCCGACACGACGCCTGCGACCCGTATCGTCAAGACCCTCAAGCCGGTGGCCGTCACGCACCCGGTGGCCGGGGCGCAGGTGTACGACTTCGGGCAGAACATCGTCGGCTGGGTGACGATCAAGGCAAGTGCCCCGTCCGGCACCACCGTTGACATCAAGAAGGGCGAGATCCTCGCCTCGGACGGCCAGGTCACCACGTCCAACATCAGCTTCGGCGACGGCGATCCGGTCCGGCAGACCGAGCACTACACCTTCGCGGGCAGGGGCACCGAGACCTACGCCCCGCACTTCAACTACTCCGGCTTCCGGTACGCCCAGCTCACCGGCGTGCCCGCGGGCGCCTCCATCACCGTCACCGCGCGGGAAGTGCACTCCGACGTCGCCACGACCGGACAATTCGACACGTCCGACAAGCTGCTGAACAGCATTCAGACCGCCCTCGTGCAGACCCAGTTGAACAATCTCCAGTCGATTCCGCTGGACTGCCCGACGCGTGAGAAGCACGGCTGGCTCGGCGACGCGGGCGACACCGACGTCGAGGCGATGAGCAACTTCGACATGCAGGCGTTCTACGACCAGTGGGCGCAGACCGTCGTCACCAGCGCCCACGCCGACGGCAGCCTGCCCTCGGTCGCGCCCACCCAGGGCGCCACCGACTGGTTCACCGACCCCGCCTGGGGCTCGGCCTACCCGCAGATCGTCTGGGACTCCTACACGCAGTACGGCAACGCGGGCCTGGTGCGGGCCAATTACGCGCAGGTGAAGAGCTGGGTCGACTACCTCGGCACGATCAGCGACAGCGACCACGTCGTCACCAACGCGCCCGGCTCCTGGGGCGACGACTGGGTGGCGATGGTCAGCACCCCGCACGTCTTCTTCCAGACCGGCTACTACTACCTGGACGCCACCCTGCTGGCGAAGATGGCCGCGGTCGTCGGCGACGCCGCGGACGCCAAGCGCTACACCGACCTGGCGCGGCAGATCGGGGCGGGCTTCACCAAGCGGTTCCTCGACGCCGGCACCGGTGTGTGGAGCACCGGCACCCAACTGACCTACGCCATGCCGCTGGTACTCGGTCTGGTCCCGGCCGCTCAGCGGGAGGCGACCGTCGACCGGCTCGTCCAGGACATCGCCCAGCACGGCAACCATGTGACGACCGGCTTCGTCGGCACGTCCTTCGTCTACCAGGCGCTCGGCATGTTCGACCGCAACGACGTGGCGCTGGCCGTCGCGGAGCGCACCGACTTCCCGAGCTTCGGCTACATGGTGACCAACGGCCCCGGCACGATCTGGGAGAAGTGGCCGAACTCCTCCGCGGCGGACGGCACATCGTCCAAGGACCACATCGGTCTCGCCGGCTCGATCGGCCAGTGGTACTACCAGCAACTCGGCGGCATCCAGCCGGACACGGGACCGGCGGGCGCCGCGTACCGCGCCTTCACCCTCGCGCCCGCCGTGGTCGGCGACCTCACTCATGTCTCCGCGCGGCAGCGGACCGCGCGCGGCACGGTCGTCAGTTCCTGGCAGCGTCACGGGTCCACGCTGACCTACCACGCGGTGGTGCCGGTCGGCTCGACCGCGACCGTCAAGGTGCCGCTGCTCGGCGGCGCCCGGTCGACGGTGACCGAGAGCGGCCGGACGATCTTCGCCGACGGCCGCCGCGGCCAGAGCGACCCCGGCCTGAGCGTGGGCACGGCGGACGGCAAGACGCTCACCGTGACCGCCGGGTCCGGTGACTACACCTTCACCGTCCGCCCGCCGCGGACCCCGTACACCCAGGTGTCGGTCTCCGCGGGCGCGCCCGCGCCCGCGCTGGTCAAGGGGAACGGCGGTACGACGATCGGCGCGGTGGTCGAGGGCCACTCGACCGCCGCCAACGCCTCGGCGACGGTCGGCGCCGACGTCCCCGCGGGCTGGACCGTGACGTCCACGCCCGCCCGCGTCCCGCTGACCCCGGCGTCCACCGCGACCTTGGCGAACGTCAAGGTCACACCGCCGAGCGGGACGAGGAGCGGTACGTATCCGGTCACCGTGACCGTACGGTCGTCCGACGGTACGACGGCCAAGGCCGCTCTCAAGGTGCTGGTCCTCGGCAGTTGGCCGCAGGGCACCACGGCAGCCGCCTCCAGCGAACACGCGCCGAACGTCGTGGACGGCGCGACCCGTACGTATACCGCGGGCAATGCCGTCGACGGTGATCTGAGCACCTTCTGGAACGACGACACCGACTCCCGGTACCCCGACACCCTGACCGTCACCGCCCCCGCCGCGGCCACGCTGAACGGCGTGGGCTTCGCCTCGCACAGCGACGGCGTCCCGACCGCTTTCACCGTCCAGACCTGGGACGGCGCGGCGTGGGTGACGCAGGCCGACATCACCGGCAACACCGACCAGTACCGCTGGATCCCCTTCGCGGGCTCCGTCACCACCACGCGGGTCCGCGTCGTGGTGACAGCGGCGCAGAACAGCTTCACCCGGATCGTGGAACTGACCCCCTAGAGCGGGTCAGGCGCCGCCGTCCCAGGGCGCCGCACGCGGGCGGCCCGGCTGTTCGTACCCGTTCGGCTCACCGGGTGCGGAACAGACGGGCCGCCCGTTCCGCTTGCATGGGTGACGGGACCGCGCCCGGCCGACCGGGCGGGCGCGCGGCGCGCATCGAGGAAGGGTTCACATGGGACAGTACGACCGGCTGGGCAGGATCGGGATCTGGAGCGGCGCCTGGACCGCGGCGGTGAACGGCTCCGGAGTGACGTACACCGGCGCGTACGACGAGGCCGCCGCCGAGGTCGAGGCGCTGGGGTACGGCGCCGTCTGGCTCGGCGGCAGTCCCGGCGTCGCCGTCGCGGAGCCGCTGCTGAAGGCCACCACCCGGCTGACCGTGGCGACCGGCATCCTCAACATCTGGAACGACGAGGCCGCGGACGTCGCCTCGCAGTGGGCGGCGGTGGAGCGGACGCATCCGGGCCGGTTCCTGCTCGGGCTCGGTGTCAGCCACGGCCCGATGGTCAAGGGCTACGCGCGGCCGTACTCCGCCATGGTCGACTACCTGGCGGCGCTGGACGCGGCGCCGGAGCCGGTGCCCGCCGGGCGGCGGGTGCTGGCGGCGCTCGGCCCGAAGATGCTGGAGCTGTCCCGTGACCGTGCGGGCGGCGCGCACCCGTATCTGGTCACCCCCGAGCACACCGCGAAGGCGCGCGCGGTCCTGGGTGCGGGACCGCTGCTCGCGCCCGAGGTCAAGGTCGTGCTGGACACGGACCTGGACTCGGGGCGTGCCAAGGCCAGGGACCATCTGAAGCTGTACCTGGCGCTGCCCAACTACACGAGCAATCTGCTGCGTTCGGGCTTCACCGAGGAGGACCTGGCCGGCGGCGGCAGCGACCGGCTGGTGGACGCGGTCTTCGCCGTGGGCGACGAGAGCGTCGTCGCGGCGCGGGCCGCGGAATTCCTCGCCGCGGGCGCCGACCACCTCGCGGTCCAGGTGGTCACCGGCGATCCGGCGCGGCCGTTGCCGCTGGCGCAGTGGCGCAGGCTCGCGCCGGCGCTGATCGAGGGCTGATCGAGGGCTGAGTCCGCGCTCATTGTCGCGGAGTGGACCGGGACGCCCGCCCGCCGCGGACGGGCGCCCCGGAGTCCTGCGGGATCAACGGCCTTGCAGCGCCTTGACGTTGTTGCCGAAGGTCCAGTTCTTCGAGCCGTCCCAGTTGAGCGACCAGGTCATCAGACCCTTGAGGGCGCCGCTGTAGCTGTTCCACGCCTGCGAGACCAGACTGGTCGTCATATAGCCGCCGCCCGCGCCGGGTTGGGCCGGAAGACCGGGGACCTGCTTGTCGTACGGGACGCGGATCGTCGCGCCCTGGACGACGAGTCCCTTGTTGAGGCAGGTGGTCTGCGCGGTGAAGCCGGCCACCGTACCGGCCTGGTAGGAGTCGCCGGAGCAGCCGTACATGCTGCCGTTGTAGTACTGCATGTTGAGCCACCAGAGCTTGCCGTTGTCGGCGTACTTCTTCACGATCGGCAGGTAGGCGCCCCAGATCGAGCCGTAGGTGATGCTGCCGCCGGTGACGTACGCCGTCTCGGGGGCCATCGTCAGGCCGAAGCCCGCGGGCATCCGGGACAGGACGCCGTCGATGATCCGCTCCAGGTTGGCCTGCGAGGCGGAGAGGGTGTTGATGTTGCCGCTGCCGACGAGGCCGGTCTCGATGTCGATGTCGATGCCGTCGAAGTTGTACTTCTGGAGGATCGGCACGACGGTGGCGACGAAGCGGTCGGCGACCGTGCTCGAACTGAGGTCGATGCCGGCCGCGGCCCCGCCGATGGACATCAGGATCGTGGCGCCCGCGGCCTTGGCCTGGCACATCTCGGCCGGGGTGGCGACCTTCACGCCGGTGTCCATGCCGTCCTGCCACAGCACGGTGCCGTCGGACTGGATGACGGGGAAGGCCGCGTTGATCACGTTGTAGCCGTGGGCGGCGATCCGGCTGTCGGTGATGGGGATCCAACCGAGGCCGGGGTGCACGCCGTTGGCGGCGCCGTCCCAGTTCTCCCAGTACCCCTGGAGCACCTTGCCCGCGGGCCGTGCCTTGGTCGCGCAGGTGTCGGCCGCGGCCGACGCCGGTTGTGCCGCGTGGGTCGCCGCGGCGACCGGAATCTGCGCCAGGAAGGCCATGGCGAGGCCGACTCCCAGCAGACGCACCCTCCGACCGATCATGTCGTACTCCTCGTGGTGTCGTCGCGCACTCACAGGCCGTAGTGGACCGGATCGTAAAGTGGTCTGAACCACTCGTCAATAGGTCTGGACCAAGCCCGTGGTGCGGCGACGACAGTGACGGGAGGATAGGGAAGGGTCAGCCGGTGGTCGGACGGTAGGCGTAGGCGGTGGTGGAGACCGCGCACACGCTCGGCGAGATGATCTCGACCCGCAGCACCTTCGCGTTCGCGTCGTAGTCGACGCCCTCGGTCTCGAAGCCGCCCGAGCAGATGCTGCTGCGCGGCACCTGGAAGAGGGTGGCGACCCGGCCGGTGACGGGCGTGCCGTCGAGCGCGTGCGGCAGGTCGACCTGGAAGACGTCCTTGGCGTCGTCGTCGGAGACGCAGACCAGCCGGGTCGCGGAGACGAAGTCGCAGCCCTGGACGTCCGTGACGGCCTTGTCGAGGCTGATCTGTCCGGCCTGCGCGAGGGTGCCGCCGGTGGCCGGGGTCGCGGGGTTGGTCACCGGGGCGGGAAAGACCTGGAGCCGGTTGACCGTGCCCCACTCCCCCTCGACCAGCCACTGCGCGTCCGGCGAGACGGTCGCGAAGGAGTTGTTGAGCAACTCGCCCTGGCCCAGCGGGTGCACGTAGTCGTAGCTGTGTCCGTCGGGTGTGGTGACCTCGAACATCTTCGAGGTGGCGCTGTCGCCGCCCTGGTAGGCGTCGAAGACGTAGCCGTTGACGATGTCCGGGTCGCCGACGTGGTTCCAGCCCGCGATGCGCAGCCGCAGCGGGATCGAGCCGAGGCCGCGGGTGAGGACCGAGCCGTCGGCCCGGGTGGCGATGCCCTCGCCCGCGGTGAGCGTGCTGTACACCGTGTTGCCGTCGGCCCGCCACCCGCCGGGCGAGTCGGCGTGCGCGGTGGAGGTGCCCACGGCGGTCAGGGCCGCGGTGGCGAGCAGCAGGGCGGCGGCGCGGCTACGGAGTGCGCGTGCGGTCAACGGAACCCCCGGTGTGAACGGTGGGAGCCGCCCGCGGCACGGGGCAGCCCTGTGACAGCAGTGACCCTAGGGCCTGACGGGCCGACGCCACCACAGCGCGTGGGCCAACTCGGCCTGAACGGGCGGCGATCGGATCGTTCGCACTGGTCATGGGTGCGGGGCGGGCGGGGCCGGTCGTGCCGGTCCCGCCCGCCCCGCGTTCTGCGCGGTGGACTGCCGGGGTCAGGCGGTCGCCACGGAGAAGATGTGCATGTCACCGCCGTTCGTGCTGGACGGCAGCGTCACACTGGCCAGTTGCCTGCCCGCCTGGAGCGCGATCGGCGCGGTGGAGAAGATCTCGGTGCCCACCGGGTCCTTTCCGCCGCCCTGGACGTCGCGGTACGCGGTGTGCACCGCCACGACGTTGCCGTACGAGGGCTGCTGGGAGCCGCCGCCGAGCGTCCAGTCGCTGAAGCCGATGTCGGCCTGCTGGGTGGTGCCGTCGGTGTACGTCAGCGTCACCGTGCCGGTGGTCGGGCCCTCGCTCGCGCTGCCGAGCAGGCTCAACGTGGTCGCACCGGCAGCCGACTTGGAGACGTCGAGCACCTGGTCGCCGCCGCCCACCACGATGTTGTCGGGCGCGCCGGGCGCCACCTGGGGCCAGGTGAAGTCGAAGCCCCCGGAGGACACGGTGCCGCCGGGCGTGGCACCGGCCGCGGCGAGCGCCGCCGCCGAGTAACTCCAGCCCTCGCCGTCGAAGTTGGCGGCCGGGTTGCTGTCGTCGGCGGAGATGCCGTTGTTGTTGACGTACCAGGTGATCGTGCCGCGCACGCCGACCGTCACCGACAGCGAGGCGCCCGGCGCGGTGCCGCCGTGCGAGTCGGTCAGCGTGATCGGGATCGTGTAGACCCCGGACTTGGTGTCGGCGGCGACCGACACGGACAGCTTGGCGCTGGTGGCGCCGCCCTTCGGGACGGTCACCGTGCCGGACGCGGGCTTGAGCGTGATGCCCGCGGGCGGCTTCGCGGTCCAGCGGACGTCGACCTTCTTGTCCTGGATCGTGGACAGCTTGATCGCGGCGTCGGCGGAGCCGCCGGGCTCGATCTTCACCTGGCCGGGGTCGGTCGAGGCGAAGAACGGGGCCTCACCGTCGCGGAAGGACGGCGGCGCGTTCTTGGCCGCGCTGCCCCACGTGGTGTTCGCGGTGCCGCCCAGGGTGTAGTCCAGGGTGCCGCCACGGGTGACGAACGAGGCCGGGACCCACGGCTTGTCGGACTTCTTGCCGTTGACGCGCAGGCCCTGGACGTAGATGTTCTTGGCCGACGCCTGCGGGGCGTTGACCGTGATCGTCTTCCCGAGCCCGGTGTGGATCACCGCGCGCGGGAAGACCGGGCTGGAGAGCACCAGGTCGGCGCGGCTGGGCACCTGCGGGTACATGCCGAGCGCGGAGAAGACGTACCAGGACGACATCGTGCCCGCGTCGTCGTTGCCGGGGATGCCGCCGGGCGCGTTGGTCCACAGGCCGTCGGTCTCGGCGCGCACGGTCTCCTGGGTTTTGTACGGGGCGCCCAGGTAGTCGTACACGTACGGCGCGTTGATGTCGGGCTCGTTGGTGGCGTCGTAACGCGTGTCGTCCTTCGCGGAGAAGTCGAAGGTGCCGTCCGGGTTGCGGAAGAAGGCGTCGAGGCGGGAGACCGCGGTCGCGTTGCCGCCCATGGCCTTGGCCAGTCCGGCGATGTCGGAGTAGACCATCCACGTGTAGCGGGCGCTGCTGCCCTCGACGAAGCCGCTGCCGGTGGCGGGGTTGAAGTTGGCTCCCACCCACGACCCGTCGGACTTGCGGTCGCGCATGTAGCCGCCCTGCGCGGTCGCGTTCGGATCGAAGACGTTGGTCCAGTTGCCGCTGCGGTCGAGGAACTTCTGCTGGTTCTTCCGGTCGCCGACGTGTCCCGCCAGCTCCGCCAGACCGAAGTCCGCGGCGGCGTCCTCCAGGGTCTCGGCGGCGCCTCCCCAGCAGTGGCAGTTGTCGGACGGCACGTAACCGAGCGTCAGGTACTTGTCCAACGCCGGTCGCTGGCCCACGCATTCGACGTTGCAGCCCGAGCTGTCGGAGTCGTTGGCGGTCGGCACGGTGGCCGCCTTCACCAGCGAGGCGAGGGCGCCCCTGACGTCGAAGTCCCGGCCGCCGAAGGCGTAGATGCCCGCGAGCGCCGCGTCGGACGGGTCGCCGGACATGATGCTGGTCTTGCCGTTCTCCAGCAGCCAGCGGTCCCATTCGCCGCCGCGCTGCTGGGCGTAGTTGAACAGCGACTGCGCGTAGTCACTGCCGACTCTCGGCTGAAGCAGCGTCAGCAACTGCACCTGCGCCCGGTACTGGTCCCAGCCGGAGAAGGTGCCGTACTGCTCGTGCTGTCCCCTGGCCAGCGAGTGGGTCTTGCGGTCGCCGCCCAGATACTGGCCGTTGACGTCGCTGGTGAGGGTCGGCTCCAGCATCGAGTGGTAGAGCGCGGTGTAGAAGGTGGCGTTCTGGTCGGCGGAGCCGCCGGACACCTGGATCTTGCGCAGCGCGGTGTTCCACGCGGCGGTGGCCTTCGACCTGACCGAGTCGAAGCTGGCGCGCCGCGGGTTCTCCGCCGTCAGGTTGGCCTCGGCGTTGCGCGCGCTCACGTACGAGATCGCGACCTTGGCCTGCACCTGCTTGGTGCCGGACGCGAAGGTCACGTAGGCGCCCGAGCCCTTGCCCGCGGTCGCGTTGCCGCTGGAGTTGTAGCCGGTGCCGCCGCTGGCCGACGTGGAACCCGGCGTCAGGGTGCCGTCGGTCCAGGTGCCCACCTTGGCGAAGGGCTGGTCGAAGTGGGCCGTGAAGTAGAGGGTGTAGACGTCGTGCCGGTTGTTCGCGCTCTGCGGTCCGCAGAAGTTGCCCGCGCTGACCGAGCCGGTCACGGTACGGGCCGCCGCGTTCACGGTGACGTCCGCGGCGGCGCTGCCGCTCTCGGAGTTGGACGTACGGAACAGCACGCTGGCGGGCTTGTCGGCCGGGAAGCCGAACTGGCCGGTGCCGGTGCGCTCGGTGGTGGTCAGCCGCGCGCTGGCCCCGCTGTCCAGGCCGACCTGGTAATAGCCCGCCTGCGCCGTCTCGTTGGCGTGCGAGAAGGTCGAGGCGTACTTCGCGTCCTTGGTGTCGGCGCTCGGCGAGGAGTCGACGTCGCCCACGTACGGCATGATCGGCATGTCGCCGTTGGCGCCGGAACAGCCCACGCCGTTGAGGTGGGTCAGGCTGAAGCCGCGGATCTTCGTCGCGTCGTACCGGTAACCGCCGGGGGCGGGCGTCGAGAACTGGTTGCCCGTCGAATTCTGCGGGCTCCACGCCAGCATGCCGAACGGCAGCACGGCGCCGGGGTAGGTGTTGCCGGCGTTCGAGGAGCCGATCAGGGGATTGACGTACGAGGCCGGGTCGGCGCCATGCCCCCCGGAGGCCCCCGGGCTCGCGGTGGCGGGTCCGGCGCCGAGGCCCAGGCCGATGCCGAGGACCGCCGTCGCCACCGCGGCCACGGCGCTCACGCCGCGGCCCTTCCACCGCCTTCTGTCCAGGGGTCGCACTGATCTGTCCGACACGGTTCCCGCCCTTCGTGTGTATCGCTTACGACAACGTTGTCAAACGATCAACTGTAGATGTTCCTCCCGGGGTTGGAGGGTGTCAAGAGTTGTCAGGTACCCGCGGGCGGGGTGGGGTGGTGGTCCGGCGCGGGGTGGGGCGGTGGCTTGGAGCGGGGTGGGGTGGTGGCTCAGGGCGAGGCGGAATGGTGGTCCGGCGCGGGGTGGGGCGGTGGGCAGGAGGTGGCCAGGAGGGCGGCGGAATGGTGGCCTCGGGGCGGTGTCGTGTACGGCTCGCGGCGGGCGCGCGGGCGGCGGGGTTCGGGCAAGCGGGTGAACACAGCGGGGTGCCGTGACGTCGATCGGGTAACTTTGCCCTGCACGCTTGCCGCGTCGGCCGCGGGGCGGGATCGGGAGCCGCCCTCCTGGGCGGGGCGCCATTCGCCGGGGCCCGGCCGGACCTGACCGGCACGACCGGCACGGTCCGGCACGACTGGCACCATCCGGTACGACCGGCACCATCCGGTACGACCGGCACCGTCCGGCACGGGCCGCACGCCGTCCGGCACCGTCCGACGCCGTCTGACAAGGGACTTGATGGACACCACCGCCGCCGTCGACCGCTTCGACCTGCCCGCCAGCGCCCGCGCCGTGCTGCGCGCGCTGGCCACCGAAGGCCCGGCGACCCGGCCGCAGCTCAGCACCGCGCTCGCGCTGTCCCGGCCCACGATGTCGGTGGCCATGGCGGAGCTGTCACGGCTCGGCCTGGTCGCCGGGCAGGGCAGTTCACGCGGCGCCACCGGGCGCAGCGCCGTCCTCTACTCGCTCGCGCCGACCGCCGGGCACGTACTCGGCGTCGAGATCGGCGCGACCGTGGTCCGGGCGGCGGCGTACACCCTCGACGGGCGGGAGATCTGCACCGCCGAGGTGCGGCTGCCCTCCGACCAGCCGACGGTCACACCCGAGGCGGCGGACGCGGCGGCGGGGGTGGTGCGTACGGTGCGCGAGGAGGTCGGGGCGCGGTACGGGCCGCTGCGCGAGGTGGTGGTCGCGGCGCCGACGCTGCCGAATGTGGGGGCTTCCGGGGCGGGGCACGGGGGCGGGGGGCGCGGGGGCGGCGGGGGCGGGGGCCTTCAGCCGGACGGCACGGTACGGATCACCGACGCGCTCGCCGTGCCCGACGGGGTGCCGGTCACCGTCGAGAACAACGTCAACTGCGCCGCCGTCGCCGAGCACCGCTTCGGTGTCGCCCGCCACCAGCAGATGTTCGCGTACATCCAGGTCGGCGTGAAGATCGGCGTCGGCATCGTGCTCGACGGACGTCTGATGCAGGGCGCCAACGGCGCCGCAGGTGAGGCCGCCATGCTGCCCTTTCCCTGGTCGGAGTCCCAACAGCCCCGGCGCGCCGGGCTCGAGCGGTTCCTCGGCTCCGACGCCCTGATGGAACGCTGCCGCGCCGCCTGGCCCGCCTCCGGCGGCGGACCCGTGCCGCTGGACGCGAGGGCCCTCTTCGCGTCCGCCGCCTCCGGCCACGCCGCCGCCCGCCGCGTCGTCGACGAACACGCCGCCGCCATCGGCCGCCTTGTCGCCGCCGTCGTCGCCCTCCTCGACCCCGGCCTCGTCGTCCTCGGCGGCGGCGTCGGCCAGAACCAGCTCGTCCTCCTCGAAGTCCGCCGCACCGTCCACGAGCTCACCTGGCCCACCGACATCACCATCGGCGGCCTCGCCGACCGCGCCACCCTCCTCGGCGCCGTCCACGTCGCCCTGACCCGCGCCCTCGACTCGATGACCTAGCCGGCCCTGACGACCGGATCACGGGCGGTCCCGTCGTCGGGCGCTGTCACCCCGGCACAATGGTCAAGGTGGCTCTGAACGACTTCTCTGGCCCCGGAGGAACGGGTCCGGTGGCCCCAGGGGGTTGATCGGGGAATGAGTGTTCGTCAGAAGTGGCCCCAGGGGCAAGTCTTGCGTGGGAGCATCGGTTGTGCTTCCGACAGTCAGGGGGCCCGGATGGACGGCCCGAGATCCAAGGTTGAGCCCTTCGCGGCGATCCGCCGGGAGTCGCGTACGGAGAAACTGTCGATCCATGAACTCTCCCGCCGCTACGGGGTACACCGGCGGCTGGTCCGCGAGGCCCTGACCTCTCCGTGGCCCGCTGCCCGCAAGCCGATGCCGCCACGGGCGTCGGTTCTGGATCCGTACACTGAACGAACGCGCCGGCCACGGCGGCGACCCCCTCTTCTGCACGCGCATGGGGCGTCGGCTCAGCCGCGACGCCGTCGCCCAGCGACTGAGCACCCACGCGCGCACCGCCGCGCACGCCTGCCCGTCCCTCATCGACAAGAGCATCCACCCGCACGCTCTGCGGCACAGTTGCGCCATGTCGCTGCTGCGGGCTGGCGTCGACACCACGGTCATCGCGCTCTGGCTCGGCCACGCCGGCGTCCGCTCCACCGACGCATACGTCCACGCCGACATGACCATCAAAGAGAAGGCACTCGCCCTCACCGCACCGGTCGCCGCCCGCCCGGTCGCTACCAGCCCACCGACAAGGTCCTCGCCTTCCTCGACCGCCTGTGACGTCGATCGGACTGGCTGCGAGGTGAACCCGCTCGACGCCATCGCACTCAGTCCTCCCACGGCCACCTGCTGAAGTGCCACCAACGACCGCACCGTGAAACGGTGTGTCTCAATGCCGGGTGATCCAGAATTCTGCTGTCCAAGCGCCCGACGATGCGGGCGAGCTCGCGCGCGGACTTCGAAGGCAGGGCATGCATGGCGACCTCCAGGAGCTCCCGCCATTCGTCCGCCTCCGGTGGACAGCAGGACGGTTCACCGCAGCCTGTGCGAATGTCAGGCGCACGCCGTCGCGGAGTACGCGCCAGCTCAGCCCAGGCAGCCAGGGCTTTGCCCAGGTCACCTGGCGCGAAGCGAGTTCGCTCCAAACGGATGATCTCAGCCTGCGCCGAACCGGAAACCTGACCAATCTTCGAATATCGCCCACGCTCAACCGCGAACCTCCGGCGGTCCGAACGCAGGCAGCGCTGACATCCTGCTCGGCATAGTCGCGGTGTCGGCATAGGTCAATCTATGCTGATATCCGCATAGATCGACGAGCTGGGCTATATGGAGGTTCTGACCGAGCGGGAGGAAAAGAACAGTATGGCCATCGCCTCCAACGAGTCGTTCTCCTCGTGGACCAAGACGTTCACCGATCCCCGCCTCTGCGCTGCCGTCGTGGACCGCCTCACCTTCGGCGGCAACGTCATCGAGACCGGCAGCGACTCCTACCGCCTCGCCCACACCAAAGCGCGCCAACAGGCCACCGCAGCCACCTGACCACCCCTGGGGCGATCCTGCTGTCCTGGCTACCACCGATCGAAGGACCAGCCGGGATGACAAGCACTCAGGTGGGGCAGGTGCATGCCCCAGTCAGGGGGTGACAATGCGTGCACGCCCCGTGGGGTGATCTGGCCGGTGTCGTCGATGTCGAACCCCCAGGAGAAGCCGGTCAACGGCACGACACGCCGCTCGGTCTCCTCCAGCGGAGTCCAGGCCAGGAAGCTGTGAGCGAGCCACGCCAGCGGCTTGCGCTCATCCCGTGACGGTGCGTCGAAAAGCGTGGGTTTGACGCCGAAGAAGGCATAGGGGGAAGGCGCGTCCTCAAACAGGAAGAACGGGTCCATCTCGAAGGCCGTCCCGTTCGAGGGGCTGTCCGTTGACTGGACCAGTTGGACCCAGCCGAACATTGCGCGATAGCCCTGGGCAGGGTGCTCGACAACGGCGCTGCAGCACGGGAACCCTCGCGCCCCCGGCGGCTTGCCGACCACTTCGGGCTCACCAACGGGATCGACGGCCACCGTTACGGATCCCGCTACACCGTCATGGATAAAAGGGATGACCACGTCCTCACCTTGCCGGTGATCCGCTTCAACGACAAGGGGCGAACCTGGGCAGAGCGCGAGAGACCGCCTGCGTCCGCACAAGCTCTCCCCAGCGGCCTCAGGGGTACGTCGGCCTCGCCGCTCGGCGACTGCCTGTCCGGCCACCGCGCCACTGGCCCTCGGGTGGCCCAGGACACTGACAAGCTGATAGCGCTGACAACCGTCACGGTGACGGTGGAGGTCGTCAATGAGCCCGAGACACTGGGCAAGCCGCCTCACGCCTGTGGGTTTCCGTGCTGCACGACCGTCGGGTCGAGCCGGGTGCACAGCCCTTACGAGCGGCGGCTGGCCGATACCCCGCCGGAGCCGAGGCGGCTCTCCGCGACCAGGGGCTCGGCATCCGCGAGATGGCCGCCGTTGTCGCTGATCGCCCGGACAGAACAACCGGAAGACAGCCCAGCAGGGCGTCTGTCAGACCCCGGGCCACGACCACCACGACCCGCGTATCAGCATCAATGTCAGACCCCTGCGGCATGCTCGCCCGTATGAACGAAGACGCTTTCTGGCAGCTCATCGAAGACTGTAGGCCCGCGGGACCTGACCCTGAGGCCGAGCTGCTTGCACCCGCACTGATCGAGCGTCTTGCCCAGTGCCCGTTGTCGCTGGTCACAGGCTTCGCGGAACAACTGTCGTGGGCGCTGTACCAGCTCGACCGCAAGGAATACGGATACGACCTGTCCGGTGACGCCTTCCTCTACACCCGTGCTGCTGTCGTCGCGGCCGGCCGCGCGATCTTCGAGAGCGTCCTTCAAGACCCTGCGGTCTTCAAGCCGTACGCCACGAAGCTCATCTGGGCCGAGAACCTGCTCTACGTACCGGACCACGCATACAAGCGCATCACCGGGGAGGAATGGGACCGCGACACGCGATACTCCTACGAGTCGTACTCGAACACCGAGGGCTGGGCTGACTGACCAGCGTTCGCCAACACCTGCTGACGGACTCACGAGCTGCTGATCACCCTCACGGAATATGTGCCAGATCCCGCCGAACGTGAACGAAGCCGGCGCAGACTCGACCGGATTCGTCACGGCGGCGGCGACGAGATGGCTGTGCGCACGAGGGCTTGACGGGCGGCTCTGCACCGTTGGGGGCGGTCAGATGATCAGGACTCTGCGGCCGCGGGTGTGGCCGGACTGGCTGTCGGTGTGGGCCGCGACGGCGTCGGCGAGGGGGTAGGAGGTGTCGACGGGGATGTGGAGTGCGCGGCGGGTGATGAGGGCGGCGGCCTCGGCGAGGGCGGCGGGGACGCTGCCCGCGGTGCCGGAGAAGCGGACGCCGTGGTCGGGGGCGGTGAGGTCGGCGATGGAGACGACCTTGTGGGGGTCGCCGGTGAGGGCGACGAGTTCGGGGACGACGCCGGAGCCCGCGAGGTCGAGGGCGGCGTGGACGGGACCGAGGGCGCGGACCCGGTCGGTCCAGCCGTCGCCGTAGGTCGTGGGGAGGGCGCCGAGTTCGCGGAGGTAGTCCTGGTTGGCGGGCCCCGCGGTGCCGATGACGGTGACGCCGCGGTCGCGGGCGATCTGGAGGACGGCTGATCCGACGCCCCCGGAGGCGCCGCTGACCAGCAGGGTCTGCCCCGGCTCGACGCCGACCTCGCGGAGGATCCGCAGCGCGGTCTCGACCACGGAGGGGTATCCGGCCGCCTCTTCGAAGGTCAGCCCTTCGGGCATCCGGGCCCAGGCCGAGAGGACGGCGAACTCGGCGTAGGTGCCGGTCCCTTCGCCGAACACGTGGTCGCCGATCTCGACACCGTCGACGCCCTCGCCGATCTCGTCCACCACCCCGGCGGCGTCCAGCCCGACTCCTGCGGGCAGTTCTACCGGATGCGCCGTGAGGACCTGGCCCTCGCGGACCCGCCAGTCGGCGGGGTTCACACCGGCCGCCCGTACGGCGACGCGTATCAGGCCGGGGCCCGCGTGGGGCTCCTCGGCGTCGATGAGGCGCAGGACATCGGGGCCGCCGAACGCGGCGAAGCTCACTTTCTTCATGCGGCCGACCGTAACACTAACGGTTAGCGTTTTGAAACCGTTCCTGTTTCGTAGCTGATAGTGTGCGGCCATGACCGTGCCGACCGGACGCCGTGAGCGCAAGAAGGCCGCGACCCGCCAGAAGATCGCCGACACCGCCCTGCGGCTCTTCCTGGAGCGCGGGTACGACGCGGTGGGAATCCGTGACGTGGCCGCCGAGGCCGACGTGGCCGTGACCACGCTCTTCTCGCACTTCGCCGCCAAAGAGGCGCTGGTGTTCGAGCAGGACGAGGACTTCGAGGAACGCCTCACGCGGGCGGTCACCGAACGGGCGCCGGACGAGCCGGTCGTGCCCGCGCTGCGCCGCGAGACGCACGCCCTGGTACGGCACTGCACGGCGGACGGCGCCGCGCCGGTCTGGCGGATGATCGACGGGTCGCCCGCACTGCGGAAGTACGAGGAGTCGATGCGGCTGCGGCACGCGGAGTCGGTGGCCGCGGCCCTCGTCGCCGATCCGGGACTGCCGCAGAGTGCGACGGCCTGCCGGACGCTCGCGCGGTTCGTGATCGACGCCTTCTCGCTGGCCCGCGAGTCGGCCGATCCGCAGGCCGCGGTGGACGAGGTCTTCGGGATGATCGAGGCGGCCTGGGCGGCCGCCCGCCCCTCACGGCACGCGTGAGGAACGCGGGGAACGCGAGAACCGCGAGAAACGTGGGGAACGCGACGGACGCGAGAACCGCGACGAAGCGACCTCCGGCTCAGGCACGGAACCCGCGGCCCCGCCCGCGACTCACGGGCGGAAGGTGCGGCCCCGCACCGTCCCCTCCGCGATCCCGACGTAGACCTCCGCGACCTCGGAGACGGAGGTGCCCGCGGCGGGATCGGCGGACATGGCCTGGAGGGTCTCGCTGATCCAGCCGGGGCTGACGAGGTTGAGGCGCAGCCCGCGCGGGAGTTCGCTCGCGGCGTTGCGGACGAAGCCTTCGAGGCCGCTGTTGATGAGGGCGCCCAGCGAGCCGCCGGCCATGGGGGCGGCGAAGGTGCCGCCGGTCAGGGTGATGGAGCCGCCGTCGCGCAGATGGCGGGCCGCGCGCTGGACCAGGGCGACCTGGCCCCAGAGTTTGGCCCGCACTCCGGCCGCGAAGTCCTCGTCCGTGGCCGATGCCAGCTCCAGCAGCGGGCCGTTGGCGGCGCAGCACACGACCGCGTCCAGACCGTCGACCTCACCGAAGAGCGTGTCCATCGTGGACGGGACTTCGAGGTCCACTTTCAGCGGACCCCGGCGCGAGGCCGCGACCACCTCGTGCCGTGCCGCTGTCAGCGCGGCGGCCACCGCGCTCCCGACGGTTCCAGAAGCTCCGACCACCAGTACCCTCATGCCCCCGATCATCCCCCACTGGCCCCCTCCCCCTCAACGGCCCCACCCGACCCGGCCGGAGGGCGCACCAGGTCGCCCCGAAAAGAACGCTCCGGTCCTCCCCTGGGCGGAGGCGCGGGTCAGTACGGGTAGTGGACCGGCGTGGACTGCACGGTGAACCACCTCAGTTGGGTGAATTCGTGGAGGTTGGACTCACCGCCGGAACGGCCGCCGAGGCCGGACGCGGCGAGGCCGCCGAAGGGCGCCTGGGGCTCGTCGAGGCAGGTCGAGTCGTTGATGTGGACCATGGCGGAGCCGAGCCCCGCGGCGAGGCGGCGACCGCGCGCGAGGTCGGAGGTGAGGACGGCGTCGACCAGGCCGTACGGGGTGTCGTTGGCGACGGCGAGGGCCTCCGCGTCGGTGTCGACGGCCAGGACGGGGGCGATGGGGGCGAAGATCTCCTCGGTCCACAGGGCCATGTCGCGGGTGACGCCCGTGACGACGGTGGGCCGGTGGAAGAGGCCGTCACCGTCGCCGCCCTCGACGACGGTGGCGCCCTCGGCGACGGCCTCGGCGAGGAGCTTGCGGGCCCGTTCGCGCTGTTCCGCGCTGATCATCGGGCCCAGGCCGACGCCGTCCCGGGCCGGGTCGCCGACGGTGATCCGGGCGGCGCGCGCGGCGAGATCGGCCACGTAGGCGTCGAAGACGGGCCGCTGCACGATGTGCCGCCCCGCGGTGATGCAGGTCTGGCCCTGGTAGTGGAAGGCGGACCAGGCGCCGATCTGTCCGGCCTGGTCGAGGTCGGCGTCGTCCAGGACGATCAGGGCGTTGTTGCCGCCGAGTTCGAGGGAGACCTTCTTCAGGCGCTCGCCCGCCTCCCGCGCGATGGTGCGGCCGACGGCGCTGGATCCGGTGAAGTGGACCATGGCGATGTCCGGGTGCGCGGTCAGCGCCTCGCCGGAGTCCTGCCCGCCGGGCACGACCTGGAGTACGCCCGCGGGCAGTCCGGCCTCGGCGAAGACATCGGCGATCAGCAGTCCGCCGCTGAGCGGGGTGTGCGGTGAGGGTTTGAGGACGACGGCGTTGCCGACGGCGAGGGCGGGCGCGAGGACGCGCATGGCCAGCACCAGCGGGAAGTTCCACGGGGTGATCACACCGACGACGCCCAGCGGGACGCGCTGCGCGACGCTTTCCCGGCCGGGCGCGCGCGTGGGCAGCGTCTCGGCCCGTATGTGACCGGCGAGTGCGGCGGCCTGGTGGAGTTCTTCGACCGCTCCGGCGATCTCGTACTCGGCCTTGCCACGGATCGAGCCGGTCTCACGGACGATGAGGTCGGCGAACTCCCCCGCGCGGGCGCGCAGTCGGGCGGCGGCCTCGCGCAGTACGTCGGCGCGGACGCCGAAGTCCGCGGCGGCCCAGGCCCGTCCGGCGACGGCGGCCTCCCGCGCGGCGCGGTCCAGGTCGGCGGGCGAGGCCCAGCCCGCCCGGCCGAGCGGTTCCTGGCGCGCCTTGTCGAGGACCGTCGACGTACGCCCGTTCTCGGCCGGGACGAAGGCCCCGCCGACGAAGAGAGCGCCGTCCCAGGCGCGCGGCGTGGATGGGGTCGGCATAACGGGCCTCCGTGTCGATGCACTGGTCGAAGTAGGGGTGTTGCGGTGGCGCGGTGCCGGTGGCGCGGTGCCGGTACGGGCGTACGGCGGTACGGCCGCCCCCGGCGCCGGCGTCCTCACGCCGACGTCCTCGCGGCCCGCACGCGTCTGGGCAGCCCGGAAGCCTGTCCGGCAGCCTGAGTTTGTTAACCTTCCGAACTCTCACCGTAGCAGCGAAGACCGGCTTTGAGGAGAGCCGTCCGGCACAAGCCGTTCCGTCCGCCGCGTCAACCGCTGAGCCGCATCCCCTGGTCCTTCTCCGTGGCGACCGCGGCGGAGGACAGGAGCGTCGCGGCGGCGAGGCTGCCCCACAGGGCGGTCGAGCCGTACGGGGCGAGGGCGGTGATGGCCGCGGGAGAGACGGCGAGGCCGAAGCCGGTGGAGAGTTGGAAGCGGGCGAGGGTGCGCCCCAGGACGTGGGCCGGGGCGAGGGCGGTGACGAGCGCGGTGGCGCTTCCGGCGTAGATGATCTCGCCGAGCGTGCAGACCACGGACACGGTGGCCACGGCCGGGGCGCCCCAGCCGTGCTCATAGTACATGGTTTTTCCAATGATTGGATTATCCATGTACTATGTGGTCATGGATGATCGGCAGCTGACCGAAGAGCTTCACGACTACCTGTTCGCAATCCGCACGCAGGTGCATAGCGAGCTCAGAGACCTGGCCCGGGAAGCGGGGCTGACTGACACTCAGACCGATGCGCTGTGGAGGCTGAGTCGTGGGCGGGAGATGACCGCGCGCCGTCTGGCCGACCTCTTGCAGTGCGACGCCTCAACCGCCACGTCGATGATTGACCGGCTGGAGAAGCGCGGCCTGGTCCGCCGCGTGCCCCACCCCACCGACCGCCGCGCGAAAGTCATCCAGCTCACCCCCGAGGGATGCGCGCTGCGCGATCGCGTCGTCCAGCACACCACCGAGCACTCACCCTTCGCCCTCCTCGACCACGAGAGCAGGCTGCGCCTGCACACGCTTCTCCGTGAAGTGATCGACGGCCCCCGCCCGACAGGTGGGGCCGCCAGCGTCAAGGAGACCGTGAAAGAGGAGCAGCAATGAGCAGCAAGACCGCAGTCATCACGGGCGGAGCCTCGGGCCTGGGCCTTGTGACGGCACGCCACCTCATCAAGGCCGGTCAGAGCGTCGTCCTCGTCGGCCGGGACGCGACGCGCACCCGGGCCGCCGCCGACAGCCTGCGCGGCCTGGCCCCTGCGGGCGGTGACGCGGCACCGCTGAGGACCTACATATCTGACCTGGAACAGTGGTCGCAGGTACAGGAACTGGCAGCGCAACTGGCCGCCGACAGACACGCGGTGGACGTCCTCATCAACAACGCAGGGGCGGCGTTCCCTCGGTACGAGCAGACGCCGGACGGCGTGGAACGCACCTACGCACTCAATCACCACGCCCCGTTCTTGCTCACCCACGCCCTCCTGTCCGAGGGAGTGCTCACGCTCGAAGCGCGGATCATCAACATGTCCTCGTTCGTGGAAAAGCGTGGCAGGCTCGATGCCACCGATCCGGATGTCGCGGGAACATCGTGGAGCAAGCGCTTCTACAACCAGATCAACGTCTATGCGACGAGCAAACTCGTCAGCCTCCTGGCCGCGCGAGAACTCGCACACCGCCTGCCTGACGGCATGAGCCTCTACAACGCCAATCCCGGCATGGTCAAGGGCACCGGGATGAACAGCAACGCCGGCGGTCTGATGCGGCTGACCGCCCCGCTGTTCCGTCCGTTCGCCATCACCCCGGACGAAGGTGTGCGGACCCCAGTCTGGCTCGCCAGCGCCTCGCCCGCACCGCGCCCCAGCGGCGGATTCTTCAGCGAGTCCCAGCCGGACACCCCTTCGCGCCTGGCCCTGAACGACGGTCTCGCCCGGACCGTCTACACCAAAACCGCAGCCCTCCTTGGAGTGGAGCCGCTCACGAGGTAGGGCCGGCCCGGAACCGGTTGTCACGCCGGGATTGCGGCTGCCTCGTCCTGCCCCGCCCTGGGGCCGGCGGCTCGATGTGCTCCTTCCGGCACCGGGCCACCACAGCCGCCGCCAGCCGCTCCTGGTCCTCCTCGGTGTTCGCCCGGAACCCGTACGCCTCCCGGATCTCCTTGCGGTGCCGCTTGATCCGGTCACCCTGCCAGTCGTAATCCGCCCACGCCCCGGCCGACCCTCGCCGAGGAACTGGACGATGTGGACCGGATCGACGACGCCCGCTACGTGACCGCCGCGCTGGTCACCACCTGTGGCGGCAACCGGATCCACTTCGGCTCGCCGTCGCCGCTCACCGACGCGACCGCGCGCGAACGGGCCCTGGACCTCGCCCAGGCGCGCGGCGCGTTGCAGGAGGCGTTCGCGGAACGGCTGCTCGCGGACCCGGCCGCCGTACGGGCACGGGTGCGCGACACCCTCGAACAGTGCGCCGGGGCGTTCTTCGACGCCGCCTGGTCGGGGGCCGCCATCCGCATCGCCTCCGACCTGCGGCTGAAGCACGACCTGCTCAAGCGGCAGGGTCTCGGGGCGGCGCTCGCCTCGGTCTCCGGCGCGGTCGCCCTGACGCCCGGCGGTGACCGGATCGTCGTGGACAAGCTCCAGGACAGCGCGACCTCCGCCCGCGACGACGGGGTCACCTTCATCCCGAGCGTCTTCGGCCGCCCGCACCTGGTGGCGGTCCACGCGCCCGGGTGGCGGCCGGTGGTGCGGTACCCCGTGGCCGAGCCGGGCCCGTCCGAGCAGGTGCCGATGGAAATGGTCACGCTACGGCTTGAGGCGCTCGCGCATCCGGTACGGCTGCGGCTGCTGCGCACCCTCGCGCGCGGCCCGCACACCACCGTCGAACTGGCCCACGCCTGGGAGCTGTCGCCCCCCGAGGTCTCCCGCCACCTCGCCGTCCTGCGCCGCGCGGGCCTGCTCACGAGCCGGCGGCACGGCCGCTACGTCCGGTACACCCTCAACGCGCCCGATCTGACGTCGCTGGGCTCCGATCTGCTGGCGGCCGTCCTGCGCTGAGCGGCGCCGGTCGGAACGCCCCCGCCCGGCAGGCGACCTCGAACGCCTGCGGCTCAGCCTTCCGCGCGGGCCACCAGATCGCCGGGGTCGGTGTTGGCCCCGCACAGCAGGACCGCCACCTTCTCGCCGGGGCGCGGCTCGTACGGCCGCCCGCCGCCGTCCTCTGCCCCGGTCGACGCCCCGGTCGACCCCCCGGTCGGCAGCAGCGGCGCGAAGGCGGTGGCCCCGCCCGCCTCGGTGACGATCCTGAGCTCGTCCCAGAGCGTCTGGCGGGCGGCGATGATGGCCCGGTCGGGGACCAGGACGGACCGGGCGTTGTCCTGACGGCCCGCGTGGACCGCCATCTCGGTGGCGCGGCGCGCGCCGAGCGAGTCGCCCGCGACGGAGTCCACGGTCACGTCGACCGGGTGACCGGCCTCGACGGCCGCGTGCAGCGTACGGGCGTTCTCCGGCTCCACGGCGACGGCGCGGATGCCGTGCTCGCGCGCGGCGGTGGCGACCCCGGCGAACAGTCCGCCGCCGCCGACCGCCACGAGTACGGTGTCCAGGCCGGGAATCGCGGCACGGATCTCGTCCAGTACGGTGCCCGCCCCCGCGGCGATGTACGGGTGGTCGTAGGCGTGGCTGCCCAGCGCGCCCGTGGCGGCGGTGAACTCCTCGCAGGCGGCGAGCGCTTCGGCGTACTCCTTGCCCACCAGGCGTACGTCCGCGCCGTACGCCCGCAGGCGCGCGACCTTCACCGCGGGGGCCGTCTCGGGCACGAAGACGGTGGCGGGGACGCCGAGCGCCCTGGCCGCCCACGCGCAGGCGAGCCCGGCGTTGCCGCCGGACGCGATGGTGACGCCCGCGGCCGGGAGGGTGCCCGCGGCGCTGTGCGCGAGCAGGAAATTCCGCGCGCCGCGCGCCTTGAAGGAGCCGGTGAACTGGAGGTATTCCAGGGCGAACCAGAGCTCGTAAGGCTCGCCACCTCGGCCCCCGCCGGCGCCGCCGACGACGAGGCCGGGGTCGGCCCTGGTGACGGCCACCGGCCTGATGTGGCCGTCGATGCGGTCGGCCGCCTGCCGGATGTCGTCGTAGTCGAGGTGGCGCACGCAATGCTCCGGGGTTTCGGGGGGCGGTGAGGGGCTTCGGGACAGGGGCTTACAGGTCAGGGCCGCTCTTCGCGGTCCGATCATCGTGCCACGCGCCCGGTGGACGGCGCGGGGTGACCGCGCTCGCGGCCTGACCCGGGCCCGGTCCGGCACGCGTCTGTCTGGTGCGCCTCTCCCGTAAACCTCCGCCGGACGGCCAGACTTGGCGGTGTGGTGAACAAGCGCAGCGCCGGGGTCCTGCTCTTCCGCGAGGGCGGCGGCACGGACCGGGACGGCGGGATCGAGGTCCTACTCGGGCACATGGGCGGGCCCTTCTGGGCCCGGCGCGACGCGGGCGCGTGGTCGATGGTCAAGGGCGAGTACGGGCCGGACGAAGCCGCGGTGGACGCCGCCCGGCGCGAGTTCCGGGAGGAGGTCGGCCTGCCGCTGCCCGACGGCGAACTCCTCCCGCTCGGCGAGACCGAGCAGTCCGGCGGCAAGGTCGTCACGGCCTGGGCGCTGCACGCCGACTTCGACCCGGCCCTCGCCGTGCCCGGCACCTTCACGATGGAGTGGCCGAAGGGGTCGGGCCGCCTCCGGGAGTTCCCGGAGATCGACCGGGTGGCCTGGCTCGGTCTGCCCCGCGCCCACGAGAAGATCGTCAAGGGGCAGCGCGTCTTCCTCGACCGCCTGGCCGCACTGCGCGCCGGTTGACGCCGGTCATACGGTGCCCCACCGGCCCTACGGCGCCGGCTCGGGGCGAGGAATTCGGCGGACGGCGGCTCGTCGGTGCCGGGCTGGCAGACGCTGAGCGGATACTGCGGCACGGGTCGCCTCCTCGGTCCGTACCGGGCTCCTGCCCAGCTCGCGTGGCCGGTCCGCCGACCGGCTCTCACCGTCGATACGAACGGGTCGGGCCCGGACCGACATCCCGGCTGTTGTTGAATGGTCGACGGCCGCCGCCGTACGAGGGCGTGCCCGGTGAGGTCCGGCCCGAGGTGAGGCAATCAACAGGTGAGTGCGCGTCCCGTGTCCCTGAGAAGTCTGATACCGGCGGTCTTCCTGCCGGTCCTGATCTTCGAGACGGGCATGGGCGCCCTTGCTCCGGTGCTCGCGCTCAGCGGCAGAGCGCTCGGCGCGAGCGTCGGCAGCGCCGGGCTGGTGCTGGCACTGCTCGGCGTCGGGCAGATCCTCGGCGACGTGCCGGCCGGTGCGCTGGCGGCGCGGTTGGGCGACCGCAAGGCGATGCTGGTCGCCTCCGGGGTCACGGCGGTGACCCTGACCGGCTGCGCGCTGGCCCGCAGTGTGTGGCAGCTCGCGGCGGCCGTGACCGTCACCGGCGCCTCCAACGCCGTCTTCATCCTGGCCAGGCAGTCGTATCTCACCGAGGTCGTGCCCACCGGGCTGCGCGCGCGGGCGATGTCCACGCTCGGCGGGATGTCGCGCGTCGGCGCCTTCGTCGGGCCGTTCCTCGGCGCGGCCGTGCTCACCAGGTTCCCGGTGCACGACATCTACTGGCTGGCGCTGCTGTGCACGGCGGTGACGGTCGTGGTGCTGCTCACCGTGCGCGATGTCGCGGACCCGGCGGCGGGGGCCGTACGGGAGACCGCCTCGGTACGGTCGGTGCTGCGCGGCCACCGCCGGGTCTTCCTGACGCTGGGCCTGGCCGTCCTGCTGGTGGCCTCGGTCCGCGCGACCCGGCAGACCGTGCTGCCGCTGTGGGCCGACCATCTGGGTCTGAGCCCTTCGTCCACCAGCGTGGTCTTCGGGATCGCGGGTCTTGTCGACACCCTGACCTTCTACCCGTCGGGGCAGGTGATGGACCGGGCGGGCCGCCTGTGGGTCGCCGTGCCGTCCATGGTGGTCCTGGGCTGCGCGCAGGCCGCGCTGCCGCTGACCCACAGCCTGGCGTCGCTGACCGTCGTCGCCATGCTGATGGGCTTCGGCAACGGGATCGGCAGCGGCATCCTCATGACCCTCGGCGCCGATGTCGCGCCGCCGCGCGCCCGCTCGCAGTTCCTCGGTGTGTGGCGGCTGTGCGCGGACTCCGGCGCGGCGGGCGGTCCGCTGGTCGTCTCGGCCGCCGCCGCCCTCGGCAGCCTCGCGGCCGGGATCGCCCTCATGGGCGCGGTCGGCCTCGCGGCGGCGGGCGCACTGCTGCGCTGGGTGCCGCGCTATTCGGCCTACGCGACGACCGGTACCCGCCGGTCGAGCAAACGGGTCGCGGGCGGCGCGGCCCCCGCCCCCGTACCCGAACCGCGCCCGCCGGGGGGCGCGTCCGGGCAGCCGGAGAATCCGGTACGGGGCAGGGGCGAGCCCCCGCTCACGTGAGGGAGCGCCCCCTCCCGCGCGGCGCGGGCGGCGGCCCGCGGTGTGCCCAACCGCCGTGGTCAGACCGCCCGTTCGGCCAGGAACGCCTCCCAGGTCCGCTCGCCGACGGTGGCGCCCTCGGTGGTCAGATTCTCCCCGTCCCGGTACACGCGCCCGGCCTTGCCCGGCATCGGGACCGGCATGATCGGGCGGCGCTTGCCGACCGCCTGGAGGTAGCCGCGGGCCGCCTCGGTCAGCGTGTAGACGGTGGGTCCCACCATGTCGGGCACCTGCCCAGCGGGCTCGCCGAGAGTCAACTCCACCATGCGGGCGGCGACTTCGCGTGAGTCGACCGGCTGGAGCCGCATCACGCCGGGGATCGGCAGCACCGGCAGCTTGGCCATCTTGCCGATCACGGTGAAGGCGAACTCGTGGAACTGCGCGGCGCGCAGCGTCGTCCACGGCAGCCCGGACTCGGCCACCATCCGCTCGGCGGCCAGCTTCACCTTGAAGTAGCCGAGCGGGACCTTGTCCGCCGCGACGACCGAGATGTAGACGATGTGCCGTACGCCCGCGGCCGACGCGGCGGTCAGCAGGGCGCGGGTCGACTTGTCGTCGCCCTTCGCGTCGCCCGCGAGGTGCAGGACGGTCTCGATGCCGTCCACCGCCGCGTCGATTCCCTCGCCCGTGAGCAGGTCACCGGTGACGTACTCGACGCCGTCGCCGGACGCGTGGGCCGTACGGCTCAGCACCCTGGGTTTGTGGCCCGCCTCCAGCAGGAGCGGGATCACGTGCCGCCCGAGGGTGCCCGTACCGCCGGTGACCAGGATGGATGCTGTCATGACGTCTTCTCCGTGTTCGTCTCGCGAGTCATCCGGCGGTCTCGTTGGGAGCCGGAATTCGATGATCTGTTGCGGGGACACCGTGGGGGCACGGCGGGGACACCGCCGGGACCCATTAGCTGAGGCCGCCGTCCGCGCGGAGATTCCGGCCGGTGCGCCGGCGGGTGGCGGGGCCGCCGGGGAAGGCGACGACGTCCGCGATGTCGGTGGGGCGGCCCAGGCGGCCGAGCGGGGTGAGGCCCATGAGCGGCTGGAAGTCCACGCCCGGGTTGGCCTCGCGCAGGAGGTCGACGTCGGTGGCGCCGGGCGCGACCGTGTTGACGGTGCTGGCGGGCGCGCCGAGCTCGCGGGAGGCCACGCGGGTCAGTTGCTCGATCGCGCCCTTGCCGGCTGCGGCCTCGGCGTCGGTATCGCTATCGGCGTCGGCCTCGGCCTCGCGCGCGTAGCCGAACACCACGTCCGCGCCGTCGCGCGCGAGCCGTTCCACGATCGCCCGGCCGATGCCCCGCGAACCGCCGGTGGCCACAGCGGTCTTGCTCTTGAGCACGGTCATGCAGCCCTCCCCCGGCGGCCGTTGCGGCCGCGGCTCCGCCCCAGAACCTACGCCGGTCCGTACCGGCGCGGAACAGGGCGCGCCAAGGGCGGTACGAGCCGCGCTCACCCCGGGAGGCGGTCGCCGTCCGTGTCGCGGTCGGCCCGGTCCCGTGCGAGGGCGGGCACGAGCGACGAGC
>NZ_MECL01000200.1 GCF_014596445.1 Streptomyces sp. CBMA29
ACCGGCTGGCCGCTGGTCGCCGTCGCCGGCGGCGCACTGCTGCTCCTCGCGGGCCTGCTCGCACTGCGCTACGGCCACGCCTGGCCCGCGATGTCCAGCCGCTACGACCGGCCGGGCAGCCGCCCCTCACTGCGCGGCCGGGCCGCCGCCGCGCCCGCGCCCATCGACCCCGACCGGGCCGAGGACCTGTGGAAGGCTCTGGACCGCGGCGAGGACCCCACGCAGACCCCCGGCTGACCGGTCCCGCGCGTTCCTCGCCCGCCCGTTCCCCGCCCTTTTCACCCCCGTGCAAAACAACCCCGGGACACGCGCAACAATGGAAGACGAAGTCGGCGGCGAAAGGACGCCACCGACCGAGAGGATTCAGGGAGCACTCATGGCGGTCCATCACGACCACGGCCACACCCCCGCCGCGTGGACCGGCTCGATCATCTCGTTCATCGGCTTCTGTGCCGGAGGCGTGTTCATGGTCGCCGCCCAGCCGGTCCCCTTCTGGGTGAGCATGGGCGTCATCCTGCTCGGTCCCGTCGTCGGCGGTGCGATGAAGCTCATGGGCCTGGGCAGCAAGGAGTCACCCGAGGTACGGGTCGCCCGCGCCCACGCCGCGCAGGAGGTCCGCACCCCGGAGGCGACGACGCACACGGAGTCGCCCGCGGAGGCGCCCGCCAGCGCCTGACCCCATCCGGTCCCGCCCGCCGGGCGCAGCCGCCGACCTCCGGGTCCGCGCGCTGCGCCTTCGTGCGTCCGGGGGCAGAATCGGCGATGTGATTCACGACACGGCGGGTCAGGCCCCCACGGCGGCGCGCGGGACGGCTCCCGGAGCGGCCCTCGGCGCCGCCTCGCGCACCGCCGTACCGCTCGCCCTCCTCGGCGCGGTGGCGGGCGCCTTCGCGTACGTCGGCGCCGTCGACCCCAACACGCCCGGCCACTACCCGGCCTGCCCGCTGCTGCACTACACCGGGATCTACTGCCCCGGCTGCGGCGGCCTGCGCAGCGCCTACGCCGTCGCCCACGGCCACTTCGGCACGGCGCTTGGCTGCAACGCGCTCGCGGTGGCCGGATACGTCGTCTTCGCCGTCGTGTGGGCCGTCTGGTTCACCCGCAGGCTGCGCGGCAGACCGTTCGAACCCGTCCTGCGCCCGGCGTACGGCAGGGCGCTCCTCGCCCTGGCGCTGGTCTTCACCGTTGTCCGGAACCTGCCGTTCGGCGCGGCGCTGATCCCCTGACCTGCCCGCCTCCGGGGCATGTTTGTCCAGGTGGTGGGACCGGGAATCCCCGGATGCGGGCACTGCGCCCGGCGCCCGATACCATCGGAGTGTCGGTGGTTCCCACCATTGGCTTGATCATTTCGCTGTACGAACCCGGTCCGGAAGGGGAGCTCTCGCGTGAGTGTGCTCGACGAGATCATCGACGGAGTCCGCGCTGACCTCGCCGAGCGGCAGGCCCGCGTCACCCTCGACGAACTCAAGGAGCGGGCCACCAAGGCGCGCGACGCCAAGGACGGGGTGGCCGCCCTGCGCGGCGACAGCGTCAAGGTGATCTGCGAGGTCAAGCGGTCCAGCCCCTCCAAGGGCGCGCTGGCCGCCATCGCCGACCCCGCGGGGCTCGCCGCCGACTACGAGGCGGGCGGCGCCGCCGTGATCAGCGTCCTCACCGAGGAGCGGAAGTTCGGCGGCTCCCTCGCCGACCTCGAAGCGGTCCGCGCCAAGGTCGACATCCCGGTCCTGCGCAAGGACTTCATCGTCACCGCGTACCAGCTCTGGGAGGCCCGCGCCTACGGTGCCGACCTCGCGCTGCTGATCGTCTCCGCGCTCGACCAGGACGCCCTTGTCTCGCTCGTCGAGCGCGCCCAGTCGATCGGCCTCACCCCGATCGTCGAGGTGCACGACGAGGAGGAGGTCGAGCGGGCGGTGGACGCCGGGGCGAGGATTATCGGGGTCAACGCGCGTAATCTCAAGACCCTTGAGGTCGACCGCGGGAATTTCGCCCGTGTCGCGCCCGAGATTCCCGACCACATCGTGAAGATCGCCGAGTCCGGGGTCCGTGGTCCCCACGACCTGATCGCCTACGCCAACGACGGCGCCGACGCCGTGCTCGTCGGCGAGTCGCTCGTCACCGGCAAGGATCCGCGTGCCGCGGTCGCTGATCTCGTGGCCGCCGGTGCCCACCCGGCCCTCCGCTTCGGCCGCTGACCCCCCTCCGGGGGAGGGTTCCCTACCCAGGACCTTGCCCCACCCAGCACCCCTGACGGGGCACACCGCCTTTCGTCTGGGCGGCGAGCCGGTCTTTTTAGGGGCGCGAGGAACTGCGCAGCCAGCCACGACGCTCCCGCAGGTCACCACCGGCCGCGGCGGGGCAGTTCGGTTGTCGCCGGGCCACCGGCCGGGTGGGGGCTGGTCGCGCAGTTCCTCGCGCCCCTGACGGGGCACACCGCCTTTCGTCTGGGCGGCGAGCCGGTCTTTTTAGGGGCGCGAGGAACTGCGCAGCCAGCCACGACGCTCCCGCAGGTCACCACCCGCCCCAGCGGGGCAGTTCGGTTGTCTCGGGGCCACCGGCCCGGTGGGGGCTGGCCGCGCAGTTCCTCGCGCCCCTGAAAACAAGGCCCTGCGCGAAGGCGCCGCGCGGCACCGCGGCCCTCAAAGCGAGGCCCTGCGTTGGCCGAACGCACCCGGAGGGGCGGGCACTGGGAGGGGGGACCTGCCCGGAGGGCTAGACTCGGGCGCATGTCCCTGGCCGCGCGTCTCGCCCCCGGTTGCCGCCCCCGCGGCTGCCGCGCGCCGGCGCGCAGGGTGCTGGGGCGCCGGGTGCGGTACGTGATCGGGTGCGAGCCCGGCCAGGTGAACGGCAGGCGATGGCGCCGCGGCTGAGCCGCGAGCAGAGCCACGTACGCACGGCACGGACCCGCGTACGCGTCCCCCCTTTCACCCGCGCCTGACGGCGCACATCCAGGGATACCCCATGCCAGAAACGCACGACTTCTTCCATCCGGATCCGGACGGATCCGTCCCCACCCCCGCCGGATACTTCGGCGCGTTCGGCGGCAAGTTCATCCCGGAGGCGCTGGTCGCCGCCGTGGACGAGGTGGCCGTCGAGTACGAGAAGGCGAAGACCGACCCCGCCTTCGCGGCCGAGCTGAACGACCTGATGGCCAACTACGCGGGCCGCCCGAGCGCCCTCACGGAGGTCCCCCGGTTCGCGGAACAGGCGGGCGGGGCGCGGATCTTCCTCAAGCGGGAGGATCTGAACCACACCGGCTCGCACAAGATCAACAATGTGCTGGGCCAGACGCTGCTGACCAAGCGGATGGGCAAGACCCGCGTGATCGCGGAGACCGGCGCCGGCCAGCACGGCGTCGCCACCGCGACCGCCTGCGCGCTGTTCGGCCTGGACTGCACGGTCTACATGGGCGAGATCGACACCCAGCGGCAGGCGCTCAACGTCGCGCGGATGCGGATGCTCGGCGCCGAGGTGGTCTCGGTGACCTCCGGCAGCCGGACGCTGAAGGACGCCATCAACGAGGCGTTCCGCGACTGGGTCGCCAACGTGGACCGCACGCACTACCTGTTCGGCACGGTCGCGGGACCGCACCCCTTCCCCGCGCTAGTCCGCGACTTCCACCGGGTGATCGGCGTCGAGGCGCGCCGCCAGCTCCTGGAGCGCACCGGCCGGCTGCCCGACGCGGCCGTGGCCTGCGTCGGCGGCGGCTCCAACGCCATGGGCCTCTTCCACGCCTTCCTGCCCGACGCCGGGGTCCGGCTGGTCGGCTGCGAGCCCGCGGGCCACGGCGTGGCCACCGGGGAGCACGCGGCCACCCTCACCGAGGGCGAGCCGGGCATCCTGCACGGCTCGCGCTCCTACGTCCTCCAGGACGACGAGGGCCAGATCACCGAGCCGTACTCGATCTCGGCGGGCCTGGACTACCCCGGCGTCGGGCCCGAGCACTCGTACCTCAAGGACATCGGCCGCGCCGAATACCGCGCGGTCACCGACGACGAGGCGATGCAGGCCCTGCGGCTGCTGTCCCGTACCGAGGGCATCATCCCCGCCATCGAGAGCGCGCACGCCCTGGCCGGGGCGCTGGAGATCGGCCGCGAGCTGGGCCCCGAGGGCCTGGTGCTGGTCAACCTCTCCGGCCGCGGTGACAAGGACATGGACACGGCGGCCCGCTACTTCGGGCTGTACGACGCGACCGCCGAGGTCGACGAGGACAACGAGGTGGCGGTCAAGTGAGCGGGAACGTAGAGCTGTTGGACCGGGCACTGGCCGACGCCAAGGCCGAGGGGCGGGCCGCGCTCGTGGCGTATCTGCCCGCCGGTTTCCCGACCGTGGACGGCGGGATCGAGGCCGTGAAGGCCGCCTTCGAGGGCGGCGCGGACATCGTCGAGGTCGGGCTGCCGCACAGCGATCCGGTGCTGGACGGGCCGGTCATTCAGACCGCCGACGACATCGCGCTGAACAAGAACCACGTGCGGATCGCCGACGTGCTGCGCACCGTACGCGAGGCGCACCAGGCCACCGGCAAGCCGGTGCTGGTCATGACGTACTGGAACCCGGTGGACCGCTACGGCGCCGAGCGGTTCGCGACCGAGCTGGCCGAGGCGGGCGGCGCGGGCTGCATCCTGCCCGACCTGCCGGTCGAGGAGTCCGAGGGATGGCGGAAGGCGGCCGAGCAGCAGGGTCTGGCCACCGTCTTCGTCGTCGCCCCCTCCAGCCGTGACGAGCGGCTGGCGAAGATCACCGCGGCGGGCAGCGGCTTCGTCTACGCGGCCTCCCTGATGGGCGTCACCGGCACGCGGGAGAGCGTCGGCGAGCAGGCGTCCGACCTCGTCCGCCGCACCCGCGCCACCACGGACCTGCCGGTCTGCGTGGGCCTGGGCGTGTCGAACGCGGTGCAGGCCGCCGAGGTCGCGGCCTTCGCCGACGGTGTGATCGTCGGATCGGCCTTCGTCAAGCGGATCCTCGACGCGGACGGCGACCTGCCCGCGGCCCTCACGGCCGTACGGGAACTGGCGGCGGAACTGGCCGCGGGCGTCCGCGAGCGCGGCTGACGGCACCGGCCGCGACCGTACGAAGGAACACGAAGGAACCGGCCGCGCCCCGTACGACCGGCCCCCGCGTAACACGATGGGGCGAATCGCGGTGCGGGAAGGCGCTGAAGTGCCCTCCCGCACCGTTGGTCAGGGATGTGAGCCAGAAGAACCGAGACGGAAAGCGCAGCGCCCGCGAGGCCCTGTACGAACAGCGTGAAAAAGAGAAGGCCAGCGCCCGACGCAGGCGCACCATGGTGGTCGCGGGCGCGGTGGTCGCCGTGCTGGCGATCGCCGCCGTGATCGGGGTGGTGGTCGCCGACCACAAGGACAGCGGCGGCGGCTCCACCCCGGCCGCCGCACCCAAGGGCGCCATCGGGAAGGACAGTCTCGTCATCCCCGTCGGCGCCGCCGACGCGCCCTCGGTGCTGTCGATCTACGAGGACTTCCGCTGTCCGGCGTGCGACGCCTTCGAGAAGTCCTTCACCCCGACCATCCACAGCCTTGAGGACAGCGGGCAGATCCGCACCGAATACCACCTGGTGACGCTCATCGACGGCAATCTCGGCGGCTCCGGCTCGCTGGACGCCGCCAATGCCGCCGCCTGCGCCCAGGACGCGGGCAAATTCCGCGCCTACCACGATGTGCTGTACGACAATCAGCCGGAGGAGCAGAGCGACACCTTCTCCGACAAGAACCACCTGCTCGACCTGGCGGGCAAGGTCAGCGGCCTGAAGACGCCGACCTTCACCGCGTGCGTCAACGGCGGCACCCACAACAGCTGGGTGAAGGCGTCCAACAGCGCCTTCGGGAAGTCCGGCTACAACTCCACGCCGACGATCCTGCTCAACGGCAAGAGCGTCTACGGGAGCAACAGCAATCTCACGCCCGACTCGCTGAAGCAGATGGTCACGGACGCGAACAAGGGCAAAAAGGCGGGTGCGGTGACCACCACTCCGGCCTCCTGAGCGGCCCGCTGAGGGGCCTCCTGAGGCGTGATTCCGGGACTTTCGGCGTCCGCGGGGATTTCCCCCGCGGGGCCGCAGGAGTCCCGGCCGTTATCCATACGTAGCCGGGCGGGTTGCCGCACTTCCCGCCCGGCAAGGTAGCGTCGGTGATTGCCATGGAACTCGCATTCATCCCCAGCCCGTCGCACGGAGTCGTCCACCTCGGACCCATTCCGCTGCGCGGCTACGCGTTCTGCATCATCATCGGTGTCTTCGTAGCCGTATGGCTCGGCGGCAAGCGCTGGATCGCCCGCGGCGGCCGGGCGGGCACGGTCGCGGACATCGCCGTGTGGGCGGTGCCCTTCGGCCTGGTCGGCGGCCGGCTGTACCACGTGATCACCGATTACGAGCTGTACTTCACCAGCGGCAAGGACTGGGTCGACGCCTTCAAGATCTGGCAGGGCGGCCTCGGGATCTGGGGCGCCATCGCCTTCGGCGCGCTCGGCGCCTGGATCGCCTGCCGCCGCCGGGGGATCGCGCTGCCGGTCTACGCCGACGCCATCGCGCCGGGCATCGCCTTCGCGCAGGCCATCGGCCGCTGGGGCAACTGGTTCAACCAGGAGCTGTACGGCGGCCCGACCACGCTGCCCTGGGGCCTCAAGATCGACCCCGCGCACCGGCCGGAGAGCACGCCGGACATCGCCACGTACCACCCGACGTTCCTGTACGAGTCCCTGTGGTGCGTCGGCGTCGCCCTGCTGGTCATCTGGGCCGACCGCCGCTTCAAGCTCGGCCACGGGCGGGCCTTCGCCCTCTACGTCGCCGCGTACACGGTGGGCCGCGCCTGGATCGAGCACATGCGCGTGGACTACGCCCACCACATCCTCGGCATGCGGCTCAACGACTGGACCGCGATCATCGTCTTCATCGGCGCCGTCGTGTACTTCGTCGTCGTGGGCCGCAAGCGGCCCGGTCGCGAGGAGAACATCGAACCTCTCGCCTCCGGCGAGGGCCCCGACGACGCCTCGCCGTCGTCGTCCGACCCGGACGACGCGGTTGACGCGGTCGACGCGGTCGACTCCTCCTCCTCCTCCGTCGAGGACGAGGCTTCCGTCGATTCCGTCGGTTCCGTCGAACCGAAGCGAGCCTCAGAGGCCCTCTGACGACCTGCGGCCGGCCTGTCAGGGCGGCACGCCGATCTTTTCGGGGGCGCTGGGAGGTGCCTCCCGCGCCCCTCAAGGCAAGGCCCTGCGCGAAGGCGGCGCACCCTCTCGGGGAGAAAGGGCAGGTCAGGGCAGCCTTTCCTTGCTGGCGGCATGCCGGATTCGCGCGTACGGTCGAATTCGTTGTGGCGGGGTGCGCGCTCCTGAGGGGTGCGCCAGGGGGAGGGGTGGGGACGGATGTCAACGGCTGTCGAGGAGACGACGGCGGCGCCGTATCACGTACCGCACCACTCGCACCGCGACGTGAGCGGCGGCTGGCTGCGCCCGGCGGTGTTCGGCGCGATGGACGGCCTGGTGTCGAACCTGGCGCTGATGACGGGAGTGGCGGGCGGCGACGTCTCGTCGCGGACCATCGTGGTGACCGGGCTCGCGGGCCTGGCGGCGGGCGCCTTCTCGATGGCGGCGGGGGAGTACACGTCGGTGGCCTCCCAGCGGGAGCTGGTCGAGGCCGAGCTGGAGGTCGAGCGGATCGAGCTGCGCCGCCACCCGGAGGCGGAGCTGCGGGAGCTGGCCGAGCTGTACGTGTCGCGCGGTGTGGATCCGAAGCTCGCCCGCGAGGTGGCCAGGCAGCTCTCCGCCGACCCGGAGCGGGCGCTGGAGATACACGCCCGCGAGGAACTGGGCGTGGACCCGACCGACCTGCCGTCGCCGCTGGTCGCGGCGGCCTCCTCCTTCGTCGCCTTCGCGCTGGGCGCCCTGCTGCCCGTACTGCCGTATCTGCTGGGCGGCGACTCGCTGTGGCCCGCGGCGGTCCTCGCGCTGGCCGGACTGTTCGGCTGTGGTGCGGCCGTGGCCCGGGTGACCGCGCGTTCCTGGTGGTACAGCGGGGTTCGGCAGCTGCTGTTGGGCGCGGCGGCCGGCGGGGTTACCTTCGTATTGGGCGCGCTCATCGGCACAGCGGTCGGCTGACCGCTCCCAACGGTCCGACCGGTCTGAACGGTCCCAACGGTCTGAACGGCTGACGCTGCGGTCGGCCGACTGCTCCGATCGGGTGATCGGCGATGGCCCGTGCGCCCGCTCCACCGGACTCGGGAAACCCACAGGAAACCAGCGGCCACAAGCCTCATGTTTCCCCGTCGTTTCAGTAGCCGTCGCACGGGGCATTACCCGGTGGCGCACCGGCAGAAAGCGGCCCGGCAGCGCGCTGGACCCGGCCGGAAAACCTCCGACACGGCGCTGGCCTGATCTGTTCGCTCCACCCCTCATTATGTCCACATGCTGGAACTGAGTATCCGCTTCTCGAACACTCGTCCATCATGTAACCTGCACGAAATCGCAGAGGGCCAACGTCGTCCCTGTTGCGCATGCCTGGGAACAGGCAATGCATACAAGCCAAAGACGACGACGGGAGAGCCATGCGTTCGCGTTCCGCGTTCATGGACGGGCGCCCCGCCCCGCAGGGGATGTACGACCCCCGCAACGAGCACGACGCCTGCGGCGTCGGTTTCGTGGCCACCCTCACCGGCGAGGCGAGCCATGGGCTCGTGGAGCAGGCGCTGACCGTTCTGCGCAATCTGGAGCATCGTGGTGCCACCGGCGCCGAGCCCGACTCGGGTGACGGCGCGGGCATCCTCCTCCAGATCCCGGACGCCTTCCTGCGCGAGGCCGCCGGCTTCGCGCTGCCCGACCAGGGCCACTACGCGGTCGGCCTCGCCTTCCTCCCCGTCGAGACCGAGGACCGCGCCAAAGCCGTCGACGCCATCGAGCGGATCGCCGCAGAAGAGGGCCTGGCCGTACTCGGCTGGCGCGAGGTCCCGGTCGCCCCCGAGCTGCTGGGCAGCACCTCTCGCTCGACCATGCCGTACTTCTCGCAGCTCTTCGTCGCCGACACCGCCGGTGACGCCTCCGGCATCGACCTCGACCGGCCCGCCTTCGTCCTGCGCAAGCGCGCCGAGCGCGAGGCGGACGTGTACTTCCCGTCGCTGTCCGCGCGGACGATCGTGTACAAGGGCATGCTGACCACGGGGCAGCTCGAACCGTTCTTCCCCGACCTGTCCGACCCGCGGTTCGCCACCGCCATCGCGCTGGTCCACTCGCGCTTCTCCACCAACACCTTCCCGAGCTGGCCGCTCGCCCACCCGTACCGCTTCGTCGCGCACAACGGTGAGATCAACACCGTCAAGGGCAACAGGAACTGGATGCGGGCCCGCGAGTCGCAGCTCGCCAGCGACCTCTTCGGCCCGGCGGGCGCTGCTCAGGGCGGCGACCTGGAGCGGATCTTCCCGATCTGTACGCCCGGCGCCTCCGACACCGCGTCCTTCGACGAGGTGCTGGAACTGCTGCACCTCGGCGGCCGGTCGCTGCCGCACAGCGTGCTGATGATGATCCCCGAGGCGTGGGAGAACCACGAGTCGATGGACCCGGCGCGGCACGCCTTCTACCAGTACCACTCCACGCTGATGGAGCCCTGGGACGGCCCGGCCTGCGTCACCTTCACCGACGGCTCCGTCGTCGGCGCGGTCCTCGACCGCAACGGACTGCGCCCCGGCCGCTACTGGGTCACCGACGACGGCCTGGTCGTGCTCGCCTCCGAGTCCGGCGTCCTGGACATCGCCCCGGAGAAGGTGATCCGCAAGGGCCGCCTCCAGCCAGGCCGGATGTTCCTGGTCGACACCGTCCAGCACCGGATCGTCGAGGACGACGAGATCAAGACGGGCATCGCCGCGGAGAACCCGTACGCCGACTGGCTGGAAGCCGGGCTGATCAACCTCTCCGACCTGCCCGAGCGCGAGCACATCGTGCACACCCACGCCTCGGTCACCCGCCGCCAGCAGACCTTCGGCTACACCGAGGAAGAGCTGCGGATCATCCTCGCGCCGATGGCCAGGACCGGCGGCGAACCGCTCGGCTCGATGGGCACCGACTCGCCGATCGCCGCGCTCTCCGAGCGCCCCCGGCTGCTCTTCGACTACTTCACCCAGCTCTTCGCGCAGGTCACCAACCCGCCGCTGGACGCCATCCGCGAGGAACTGGTCACCTCGCTGATCTCCACCATCGGCCCGTCGGGCAACCTGCTGGAGCCCAGCCCGGCCTCCTGTCGCAACATCACCCTGCCGTTCCCGGTGATCGACAACGACGAGCTGGCCAAGCTCATCCACGTCAACGCCGACGGCGACCTGCCCGGACTCAAGGGCGCCACCCTGTCCGGCCTCTACCGGGTCACCGGCGGCGGCCAGGCGCTGGCCGCCCGGCTCGCCGAGATCTGCGCCGAGGCCGACGCCGCCATAGAGGACGGCGCCCGCCTGATCGTGCTCTCCGACCGGCACTCCGACGCCGAGCACGCGCCGATCCCCTCGCTGCTGCTCACCTCCGCCGTGCACCACCACCTGATCCGCACCAAGCAGCGCACCCAGGTCGGCCTCCTCGTCGAGGCGGGCGACGTGCGCGAGGTGCACCACGTGGCGCTGCTCATCGGCTACGGGGCCGCGGCCGTCAACCCCTACCTGGCCATGGAGTCCGTCGAGGACCTGGTCAGGGCGGGCACCTTCCTGCCCGGCGTCGAGGTCGAGACCGCGCTGAAGAACCTGATCAAGGCGCTCGGCAAGGGCGTGCTGAAGGTCATGTCCAAGATGGGCATCTCCACCGTCGCCTCCTACCGCGGCGCGCAGGTCTTCGAGGCGGTCGGCCTGGAAGCCGACTTCGTCGACAGCTACTTCCACGGCACCGACACCAAGATCGGCGGCGCGGGCATCGACGTCGTCGCGCAGGAGGTCGCCGCCCGGCACGCCAGGGCGTACCCGCTGTCCGGCATCGCCGCCGCGCACCGCAGGCTCGACATCGGCGGCGAGTACCAGTGGCGCCGTGAGGGCGAACCGCACCTGTTCGACCCCGACACCGTCTTCCGGCTCCAGCACGCCACCCGCACCCGGCGCTACGACATCTTCAAGCAGTACACGCAGCGGGTGAACGAGCAGTCCGAGCGGCTGATGACGCTGCGCGGCCTGTTCGGGCTGAAGAACGACCGCGGCCCGGTCCCGATCGACGAGGTCGAACCGGTCTCCGAGATCGTCAGGCGCTTCTCCACCGGCGCCATGTCGTACGGCTCGATCTCGCGCGAGGCGCACGAGACGCTGGCCATCGCCATGAACCAGCTCGGCGGCAAGTCCAACACCGGTGAGGGCGGCGAGGACGCCGACCGGCTGTACGACCCGGCCCGGCGCAGCGCCATCAAGCAGGTCGCCTCCGGCCGCTTCGGCGTGACGTCGGAGTACCTGGTCAACGCCGACGACATCCAGATCAAGATGGCCCAGGGCGCCAAGCCCGGCGAGGGCGGTCAGCTCCCCGGCCACAAGGTCTATCCGTGGATCGCCGGCACCCGGCACTCCACGGCGGGCGTCGGCCTGATCTCGCCGCCGCCGCACCACGACATCTACTCCATCGAAGATCTCGCCCAGCTCATCCACGACCTGAAGAACGCCAACCCCAAGGCGCGCATCCACGTCAAGCTGGTCTCCGAGGTCGGCGTCGGCACCGTCGCGGCCGGTGTGTCCAAGGCCCACGCGGACGTCGTCCTGATCTCGGGACACGACGGCGGTACGGGCGCCTCACCGCTCACCTCGCTCAAGCACGCGGGCGGACCCTGGGAGCTGGGCCTGGCCGAGACCCAGCAGACGCTGCTGCTCAACGGCTTGCGGGACCGTATCGTCGTGCAGACCGACGGCCAGCTCAAGACCGGCCGGGACGTCGTGATCGCCGCGCTGCTCGGCGCCGAGGAGTTCGGCTTCGCGACCGCGCCGCTGGTGGTCTCCGGCTGCGTCATGATGCGCGTCTGCCACCTCGACACCTGCCCGGTCGGCGTCGCCACCCAGAACCCGGTGCTGCGCGACCGCTTCACCGGCAAGCCCGAATTCGTGGTGAACTTCTTCGAGTTCATCGCGGAGGAGGTCCGCGAGATCCTCGCCGAGCTGGGCTTCCGCTCCATCGAGGAAGCGGTCGGCCACGCCGAGCTGATCGACGCCGACCACGCCGTCGAGCACTGGAAGGCGCAGGGCCTCGACCTCGCCCCGCTGCTGTACGTGCCGGAGCTGCCCGAGGGCGCGGTGCTGCACCGCACCGTCGAGCAGGACCACGGCCTGGACCGCGCCCTGGACAACGAGCTGATCCGGCTCGCCGCCGAGGCGCTGGAGTCCGGCGCCCCGGTCCGCGCCCAGGTGCCGATCCGCAACGTCAACCGCACCGTCGGCACGATGCTCGGCCACGAGGTGACCAAGAAGTACGGCGGCGCGGGCCTGCCCGACGACACCATCGACGTCACCTTCACCGGCTCCGCCGGCCAGTCCTTCGGCGCGTTCCTGCCCCGGGGCGTCACCCTGCGGCTCGAAGGCGACGCCAACGACTACGTCGGCAAGGGCCTGTCCGGCGGCCGGGTCGTGGTCCGCCCGGACCGCGGCGCCGACCACCTCGCCGAGTACTCCACCATCGCGGGCAACACCATCGCGTACGGCGCGACCAGCGGCGAGCTGTTCCTGCGCGGCCGTACCGGCGAGCGGTTCTGCGTCCGCAACTCCGGCGCGACCGTCGTCTCCGAAGGCGTCGGCGACCACGGCTGCGAGTACATGACCGGCGGCCGGGCCGTCGTCCTCGGCGCCACCGGGCGCAACTTCGCGGCCGGTATGTCCGGCGGCATCGCCTACGTCCTCGACCTCGACCCCGGCGCGATCAACTTCGGGATGGTCGGCGTCGAGTCTCTGGACGCGGGCGACATCACGTGGCTGCACGATGTGGTGCGCCGCCACTTCGAGGAGACCGGCTCCACCGTCGCCGAGCGGCTGCTCGCCGACTGGGGCGGCGCCCTCACCCGCTTCGGCAAGGTCATGCCGAGGGACTACAAGGCAGTGCTCGCCGCCAAGAACGCCGCCGAGCAGGCCGGACTCTCCGAGTCCGAGACCACCGCGAAGATGATGGAGGCGGCAAATGGCTGACCCCAAGGGCTTCCTCACCACCCCGCGTGAGACCGCTCCGACCCGCCCGGTCGAGGAGCGCAGGCAGGACTGGAAAGAGGTCTACGTCCCCGGCGGCCTGCTGCCGATCATCAGCAAGCAGGCCGGACGCTGCATGGACTGCGGCATCCCGTTCTGTCACAACGGCTGTCCGCTGGGGAATCTGATCCCCGAGTGGAACGACTACGCCTACCGCGAGGACTGGACCGAGGCCAGCGAGCGGCTGCACGCCACCAACAACTTCCCGGAGTTCACCGGGCGGCTGTGCCCCGCGCCGTGCGAGTCGGCCTGCGTGCTGGGCATCAACCAGCCCGCCGTCACCATCAAGAACGTCGAAGTCACCATCATCGACAAGGCGTGGGACAACGGCGACGTCACCCCGCAGCCGCCGGACCGGCTGTCCGGCAAGACCGTCGCCGTGATCGGCTCGGGCCCGGCGGGACTGGCCGCGGCCCAGCAGCTCACCCGCGCCGGGCACACCGTCGCGGTCTACGAGCGCGCCGACCGGATCGGCGGGCTGCTGCGCTACGGCATCCCCGAGTTCAAGATGGAGAAGCGGCACATCAACCGGCGCATCGAGCAGATGCGCGCCGAGGGCACCAAATTCCGCACCGGTGTGCAGATCGGCGTCGACCTCGACGCGGCCAAGCTCGCCAAGCGGTACGACGCGGTGGTCATCGCGGCTGGCGCGACCGTCTCCCGCGACCTGCCCGCACCCGGCCGCGAGCTGGGCGGCATCCACTTCGCGATGGAGTACCTGCCGCTGGCCAACAAGGTGCAGGAGGGCGACTTCGTCTCCCCGCCGATCACCGCGCGGGGCAAGCACGTCGTCGTCATCGGCGGCGGCGACACCGGCGCGGACTGCGTCGGCACCGCCCACCGGCAGGGCGCGGCCTCGGTCACCCAACTGGAGATCATGCCGCGGCCGTCCGACGACCGGCCCGCGGGCCAGCCGTGGCCGACGATGCCCGCCGTCTACAAGGTGACCTCGGCGCACGAGGAGGGCGGCGAGCGGGTCTACGCCGTCAACACCATGAAGTTCGAGGGCGACGAGAACGGCGACGTCAAGGCGCTGCACCTGGTCGAGGTGGCCTTCCAGGAGGGGAAGTTCGTCCCGCAGGAAGGCACCGAGCGGGTCATCCCGGCCGAACTGGTCACCCTCGCGATGGGCTTCACCGGCACCGACCAGTCCAACGGCCTGGTCGACCAGCTCGGACTCGCGCTGGACGCCCGCGGCAACATCGCCCGCGACGCCTCGTACGCGACCAACGTCGACGGTGTCTTCGTCGCCGGTGACGCCGGGCGCGGCCAGTCGCTCATCGTCTGGGCCATCGCCGAGGGCCGCTCCGCCGCGAAGGCCGTCGACTCCTACCTCACCGGCCTGGCCTCGGCCCTGCACGCCCCCATCCGCCCGACCGACCGGCCCCTCATGGTCTGACGTCCAGGCCACACGGGCCCCTGCCTGTCCCACCCGTTCCGCACAATGGCGTGCGGGACGCGCACCGCCCCCGCAAGGGGGAAAACACAGCGTCCGCCACTCCCCGACCAAGGAGGCGGGCGTTGTGCTTTTCCCCTCGCGGGGGCGGTGCCGCGCCCCCGCGCAGGGTCACGCGTCGACGTCGAATTCCGTCTTGCACAGGGCGCACCGGGCGCGCAGCCGCCCCCGGCACGGGACGCGGACGCGCTGGAAGCAGGTGGGGCACGGGAAGGAGACCCGTACCGTGCCGGAGGGCGCGGCCTCGAAGGTGTAGTCCGGGCCGGAGGCCAGCGCGCGACGGTCCTTGGCGTACCGGCGGCGGGCCGCCCAGCCCGCCTCGGCCAGGGGAGCGCGGCGCACGTCCTGCTGGGCGCGGGCCAGCCCCGCGCGGTAGGCGTCGCGGGCCTGGGCGCTGCGGAACCACGGCTCGATGTCGTCACCGAAGGCCACCGCGCGCTTGGCCAGCACGTAGCCGAACTCCTCCGGCGTGAGATAGCCGAGCTTGTACGCCGACATCATCAGCCGCTCACCGCGGATCGCCGCCTCCTCGCGGTAGGCGTCCAGCAGCAGCCAGCCCGCGCCCAGATACGCGGTAGCGGTGTCGGTCAGTATCTCGTTGTCCCGGGTGCCGGGGAACTCCAGACCGAGCCGGTGCAGGTAGACGTGCATGACCTCGTGGGCGAGCGCCGCCCCGACATCGCGCCGGTCGGTCCTGAACCGCGAGTGCAGCTCGATGAAGTACTCGGGTCCCGCGGCCAGCTCCACATTGCCCGCGTGCACCATGTCGCGGAAGCTCACGACCATCCGGGCGTCCGGCAGCCGGAAGTGCTGCACCATGACGCGGGCCACCCGCTGCGCGCCCAGATACAGGTCCTCGTCCGCGGGGAAGTCCACCAGTTCGGGACGGACGCTGGTGGCGAACCTGGCCACCCCGTCGCCCGACAGCCGCCGGTAGAGCGCGGTGAGCGCGGACCGCACCGTGTCGATGTGCGGGAAACCGTGCACGATGGCCCCGCCACCGGCCGTCGACGATGCGCCGGGTCCAGCCTGCTCGGCCATGACCACCTCCCCGTACCCACCGAGCCTACGCGTCGGCCCGCGCCGTTGTCGCCGCCATCGGCGGCCCCGGCGTCCCGCGGCGGCGGCCTCGCGGGGGTACCAGGTGACGGAGCCGCCGACGTGCGGCAGCATGTGCGGCATGCCTGCTCTGACCCGCGCCGAGGCCGAGACCCGCGCCAGCGATCTGACCGTCCGCCACTACGCGATCGACCTCGATCTCACCCGAGGGGAGGACGTCTTCGGCTCGACCTCGGTGATCACCTTCACCGCCGACCGCGCCTGCGACACCTTCGCGGAGGTCAAGCCCGCCGCACTGCGCCGCGTCGTGCTCGACGGCACGGAGCTCGACCCGGCCACGCTGGACGACAACCGCCTCCCGCTGCCCGGCCTCGCCGCCGGGGACCATGAGCTGCGGGTCGAGGCCGACATGCGGTACTCGCACACCGGCGAGGGCATGCACCGCTTCACCGACCCCGCCGACGGGGAGACGTACCTCTACACCCAGCTCTTCATGGAGGACGTGCAGCGCGTCGCCGCCGCCTTCGACCAGCCCGACCTCAAGGCCGTGTTCGAGGTCACGGTGACCGCGCCGCCGCAGTGGACGGTCCTCGGCAACACGCTCGCCACCCGTACCGGCGAGACGCCCGCCGGAGACGGCCGCTGGACGACGGCCGCGACCCCGCCGATCTCCACGTATCTGCTCGCCGTCGCCGCCGGACCCTGGCACTCGGTCCGCACCGAGCACGCCGGGCTCCTCTTCGGCCTGCACTGCCGCCGCTCGCTCGCCCCGCACCTGGACCGGGACGCCGACGAGCTGTTCGACATCACCCGGCGCTGCTTCGACCGCTACCACGAGCTGTTCGCGGAGCCGTACCCCTTCGACTCCTACGACCAGGCGTTCGTCCCCGAGTTCAACGCGGGCGCGATGGAGAACCCCGGACTGGTCACCTTCCGCGACGAGTTCGTCTTCCGCTCGGCCTTCACGCCCACCGAGGCGCAGTTCCGGGCCGTCGTCATCGCGCACGAGATGGCGCACATGTGGTTCGGCGACCTGGTGACGCTGCGCTGGTGGGACGACATCTGGCTGAACGAGTCCTTCGCCGAGTACATGGGCTTCCAAGTCCTGTCGGAGGCCACCGACTTCACCGGCACCTGGACCGACTTCGCCGTCGCCCGCAAGGCGTGGGGCACCGACGCCGACCAGCGGCCCTCCACCCACCCCGTGGCCCCCGACCCCGAGGCCGTCCCCGACACCGCCTCCGCGCTCAACAACTTCGACGGCATCTCGTACGCCAAGGGCGCCTCCGCGCTGCGCCAACTCGTCGCCTGGCTCGGCCAGGAGGACTTCCTCGCCGGGATCAACGAGCACTTCGCCCGGCACCGCTTCGGCAACGCCAACCTCGCCGACTTCATCGACTCGCTGGCCGGCGCCACCGAACGCGACGTGCCCGGCTGGGCCGCCGCCTGGCTGCGTACCAGCGGCGTCGACACGCTCACGCCCGCCACCGTGGCCACCTCCGACAGCGGCTGGCGGCTGGAGATCAGCCACAGCGGAGACCGGCCGCACCGGATCGCCGTCGGGCTGTACGACCGGGCCGCCGACGACCCCGCGCGGCTCGTACCCCGCGACCGGCTCACCGTCGACATCGACGCGAGCGCCGCGGTCAGCGCGCACGAACTGCCCGGCACCAGGCCCGATGTGGTGCTGCTCAACGACGGCGACCTCTCCTTCGCCAAGGTCCGCTTCGACGAACACACCTGGGAGACGCTGGAGGAGACGCTCAGCGCGCTGCCGGAACCGCTCAGCCGGGCCGTCACCTGGTGCGCGGCCCGCGATCTCGTACGCGACGCGAAGATCGCCCCGCGCGACTATCTGGCCCTGGTCGCACGGCAGTTGCCCGCCGAGACCGACCCGGCGCTGGTCGAGGCCGTCCTCACCTTCGCGCGTACGCAGGTCGCCGACCGCTACCTGGACCCCGCGCTGCGCCCCGACGCCCTCGGCAAGCTCGCCGCCACCAGCCGGGCCCTGCTCGCCGACGGCGGCCCCGGGGTCCGGCTCACCGCCACCCGTACCCTCATCGACAGCGCCGTCACCGCGGGCGAGGCGGCCGTACTGCGCGAGTGGTACGACGACGGCAAGATTCCCGGCGCCGCGGACCTCGACGCCGAGCTGCGCTGGAAGGCGCTGCTGCGGCTCGCCGTCCTCGGGCACGCCACCGCCGCCGACATCGACGCCGAGCTGGCCCGTGACCCCAGCGGCACCGGCCGTGAGGGCGCCGTCCGCTGCCGGGCCGCCCTGCCGGACGAGGAGGCCAAGGAGGCCGCCTGGGCGTCGATGTTCCACGACGACACCCTGTCCAACTACCTCTTCGCGGCCACCGCCCAGGGCTTCTGGCACCCCGAACAGGACGCTCTGCTCAGCCCGTTCGTCCCGCGCTTCTACCCCGACGCCATCGCCGTCACCGGCCGTCGCGGCGCGGCCATCGCCGAGGCCATCAGCCGCTACGGCTTCCCCTCGGAGGTCGTCACCGAATCCGCCCTCCAACTCGGCCGCACCGCCCTGTCCGACCCCACCCTCATCCCCGCCTTCCGTCGCGCCCTCACCGACCGCCTCGACGACCTCTCGCGTGCCGCGCGCATCAGGTCTACCTGGTAGCCCAGCCCCCTGAGACGGTTCCTCCGCCGAGTGCGGTGGGCCGGTCTTTTAGGGGCGGCCCTGGGACGGCTGCTCTGCCGGGTGCGGCGGGCCGATCTTTTTAGGGGCGCGGGGAACTGCGCGCTCAGCCCGCGCGGTGGCGCGGGTGAAAAACCGGCCCCAGTGGGGCAGATGCTGTTGTTCTCGGGCTGAAAGCCCGGTGGGGGCGGGCCGCGCAGTTCCCCGCGCCCCTAAAAACCGTGGCCGGCGCCCCCGCAGAAGGACCGCCCGGGGGCCGCGCCCCTGAAGACACGCCCTGCGCAGGGTGAACGCCCGGGGGCCGCGCCCCTAAAGACAACGCCTGCGCAGGGTGAGCGCACAGGGGCCGCGCCCCTGAAGACAAGGCCCTGCGCGGGGTGAGCGCGCGGCGGGCGATACCCGTTGGTGTCCGGCGTCGTTGAGTACGCAGAGGCACCGGCGACGACAGGCGGCAACGACTCATGGCGAAGCCACAACTGGCCGGGGGCCGCCAAGGACCGGCAGAACTCGGGCCGTTGCTCGAAACGGCCCGCGCGGCCCTCGCGGAAGGCGCGGCGGCCCGCGGC
>NZ_MECL01000201.1 GCF_014596445.1 Streptomyces sp. CBMA29
CTTCCACGGCGTGGCGAGCAGCTCGGCGACGGTGGCGTACGCCGTGCCCCCGGCCGTCCCCCCGCGCTGCCCGGACGGCTCGGAACCGCTCTGGCCGGGCGCGGCGGCCTGGGCCGGGACGGCCAGGGCCGTGCTGGTGAGGGCGCCGGCCGCGGCGGCTGCCGCGCCGAGGCCGCCGGAGCGGAGCAGGTGTCTGCGGGTGCTGGTCATGGTGTGGTGCCGTCCTTCCGCCGGGGGCGGAGCGAGGTGCGGTACGGGGGCATGAACGCGGTGCGCGGCATCTGATCGGCCAGGACCCCGCCGTCCACCACGATCCGGGTGCCGGTCAGGTAGGCGCCCTCGTCGCCGGCGAGCAGCAGCAGGGCGCCGGTGCACTCGTCGGGGCGGGCGTAGCGGCCCAGCGGAATCCGTCGGCGGTAGGCGTCCTCGAACGCCTCCCGGTCGAAGGGGAACTCGCCGTCGATGGGGGTGGCGACCATGCCAGGGGCGAGGCTGTTGGCGGTGATGCCGTGCGGGGCCAGCTCGACCGCCAGAGACTGGGTGAGCAGGTCCACGGCGGCCTTGGAGGCGTTGTAATGGGCGAGCCCCGCCTCGGCGACCAGGGCGTTCTTGGAGGTGACGTTGACGATGCGGCCGGGCAGCCCGTCGGCGATCATGTGCTCGGCGACCCGCTGGGTGAGGAAGAAGACCGCGTCGAGGTTGACCCGCATGACGCGGTACCAGCTCTCCGGCGTGATCTCGTTGAACCGCTCCAGGGCGGCGGTGCCCGCGTTGTTGACCAGGATGCGCAGCGGCCCGGCCTGTTCGCGCACCCGGTCCGCGAAGCCGTGCAGGGCCGCGGTGTCGGACAGGTCCTGCTCGACGACGAGCGCGCCGCGCCCCGACTCCCGTACGAGCGCGGCGGTTTCGGCCAGCCCGTCGGCGCCGGGCAGGTCGGTGAGCACCAGGTCGGCGCCGGCCTCGGCCAGTGCCCCGGCGAAGGCCCGGCCCAGGCCGCCAGCGGCGCCGGTGACCAGGGCGGTGCGCCCGCTCAGGTCGAAACGGCTCATGTCGTCGTTCCCAATCCGAGCAGGTCGAGCGACGGGCGGTGGATCAGCGCCTCCACCGCGTCCTGGTCGAGCGGGTCGAGGCCGGGAATGCCGGGGACGCGGGCGATCCGGCGCAGCCCGTCCACCGAGTCGTTCACCGTGGTGAACGGGTAGTCGCTGCCGAACAGCAGCTTGTCCCACACCCCGTAGTCCTGCACCAGGCGCAGGCTGTGCCAGAGCTGGAACGGGCGGTAGTGCAGCGCGCTGATGTCCGCGTAGACATGCTGGTGCTTGCGGATCACCGCGACGCACTCGCCCTCGAAGGGGTGGCTGAGGTGTGCCAGCACGATGCGCAGCTCGGGGTGGCGCATGGCCACCCAGTCCAGGTGCCGGGGCATGGCGTACTCCAGCGGCGCCTGGGAGACGAAGGTGGTGCCGGTGTGCACCAGCAGCGGCAGGCCGTGCCGCTCGGCGTAGTCGTACAGGGGTTCGTACGCCTCGTCGGCGGGGTCGAACCCGGCGTACATCGGCATCAGTTTGATCCCGCGCAGCCCCAGTTCCCGGTGACCGAAGCGGAGTTCGTCCTGCCAGCCGGGCTGGGTCGGGTCGAGCGAGAGATAGCCGATCAGCCGGTCGGGGTGCTGTGCGACGTAGGCGGCCACGGCCGCGTCGTCGACCCACAGGCCGCTGCGCCGGGCCTTGCCGCCGACCACCACGGTGCGGGTGCCCTCGGGTGCGCTCGCCGCGTAGTCCTCGTATCTGACGGTGAGATCGACCTCGCCGGCGTGCGCGCGGGCGGACTCGGCGCGGAAGGCGTCGTCGAAGTCGTGGCTGTGCCGGAACAGATGGGAGTGCACATCGACGATCATGTGCGGTTCCTCTTCTCCCAGCCGTCCGCGAACATGTTCCAGAAGCGGTGGGTGGGAGGGTGTTCGGCGAAGACCTCGTCCACCAGCTCGATGCCCAGCCCGGGTGCGGTCGGCAGCCCGATGTGGCCGTCGGTGATCGGCAGCGCGCCGCGGACGGCGTCGAAGACGTAGGGCTCCAGCAGCCCGTCGAAGGTCTCCAGGATCTTGAGGTTGGTGATCCCGAGCGCGGCGTGCACCGAAGCGGTGGTGCACAGCGGCGAGTTGGAGTTGTGCGGGGCGACCAGCATGCCGTGCGCGTCGGCCTGCGCGGCGATCTTCCGCAGCTCGGTGAAGCCGCCGGCCATCGACAGGTCGGGCTGCACGATGTCCACGGCGTCGCTCGCGAAGAGCTGCTTGTACTCGTAGCGGTTGTGGAAGTGCTCGCCGCCGGAGATCGGGAACGCCGCGATCTGCCGTAGCTCGGCGTAGCGCTCGATGTGCGTCCACGGCAGCGGTTCCTCGAACCAGCCGATGTCGTACGGTGCCAGCTCGTGCACCAGCCGGCGTGCGGTGGCCATCGCGAACCGGGCGTGGCCTTCGACGAAGAGGTCCACCTCGGGGCCGACCGCCTCGCGCACCGCGGCGACCAGCGCCAGCGAGCGGCGCAACTCGGCCCGTTCCAGCTCGTGCAGCCCCGCGCCGAACGGGTCGAACTTCAGCGCGGTGAAGCCCTTGGCGACGGTCTCCTTCGCCTTGGCGGCGAATTCGGCCAGCTCGCGCTCGCCGGTGTACCAGCCGTTGGCGTAGACCCGGACCCGGTCCCGGGTGGCACCGCCGGTCAGCCGGTAGACGGGCACGCCCAGCGCCTTGCCCATCAGGTCGTGCAGGGCCTGGTCCACGCCGGAGACGACGACACCGCCGACGTCGCCGCCGCGCAGGAAGTCGCCCTGGTACATGCGCAGCCAGAGCTCTTCGACGTCGAACGGGTCGGCGCCCAGCAGGTGCCGGTGCCCCATCGCCTCGGTGAGCCGGCAGGTCTCGTCCACCCGGTAGGGGTGAGTGATCTCGCCCACGCCGGTCAGACCCTGGTCCGTGTGAATCCGGACGTAACCGAAGTCACGCCAGGAGGTGCCCAGTTGAAGGGTCTCGACCTTGCTGATCCGGCCGGCCGGACCGGCCGGGCGGGTGGTGTTCACGGTCAGCATCAGCGGGCTCCTGTCATCGGTCCGGTGCCGCCCATGGTGGAGGCGTGCGCGAGGTCGCCGGGTCCGCCCTCGGCCAGGGTGTGGGTGACGGCCGCCTCGGTCGCCTCCAGCAGGCGGTCCACGTCGGCGTCGGTGTGCGCGTAGGAGAGGTGGCTGCGCTTGAGGTTGAGGGGCAGTTCGAAGACGCCGTGTTCGACGAGGTGGCGGCGGTAGCCGACGAACAGCGCCGTGTCGTTCGCGAGCAGGTCGTCGTAGCTGAGCGGGGCGGGACCCGGCATGAAGTAGGTGACGAAGACCGAGCCGTAGCCGGTGACCACGGCGGGTACGCCGATCCGCCGGTAGAGCGCGGTGAGTTCGGTGCGCACCCGCTCCCCCAGCCGGAACACGTGCTCGTGCACAGGCTGTTCGCGCAGTTTGCCGATCGTGGCCAGGGCGGCGGCGACCGGGAGCGGGTGGCCGTTGTAGGTGCCGGCGAAGAACACCGGGCCGCCGGGGCGGCTGCTGAACCGCTCCATCAGGTCGGCACGGCCGCCGAGCGCGCCGATCGGGGCGCCGTTGGCGATGGCCTTGCCGAGGGTGGTCAGGTCAGGGGTGACGCCGCAGATCGCCTGGTAGCCGCCGAGGGCGTGCCGGAAGCCGGTGATGACCTCGTCGAAGACCAGTACGCTGCCGGCCGCGGTGCACTCCTCGCGCAGCGTGCGCAGGAACTCCTCGGTGGGCAGCAGCGCGCCGACGTTGTGCGGGATGGGTTCCACGATGACCGCGGCGATGTCGGTGCCGTGTTCGGCGAACGCCTGCCGTACGGCGGCGGCGTCGTTGAAGCGCAACACCAAGGTGGCGTCGAGCACTTCGGGCAAGATGCCGGTGGAGGTCGGGTCGTGCCTGCCGACCCGGTCGGGGGCCGAGATGACGTTGAGGCTGACCGAGTCGTGCCAACCGTGGTAGCAGCCCTGGAACTTGACCACCAGCCGGCGCCCGGTGGCCGCGCGGGCCACCCGTAGCGCGTGAAAGGTGGCCTCGCTGCCCGTGCTGGTGAGCAGCACCTGCTCGATCGAGGGGATCAGTTCGGCCAGTTGCTCGGCGAGGACCACCTCGGCCTCGGTGACCGCCACCCCGGTGAGGCCGAGGCGGCCCGAGGCGTCCGCGACCGCGGCGGCCACGTCCGGGTCGTTGTGACCGAGCAGCGGCGGTCCGAACGCGGCGTGGTAGTCGGTGAACTCCCGGCCCTCGCTGTCCCAGAACCGGGATCCCCCGGTACGGGCGATCACCAGGTCGGTCAGACCGGGAATGCTGCGCTGGCCGCTGTTGACACCGCCCGGTATCACCCGGCGGGCCCGCTCGGCGAGCGTCATGTGGTGCTCCTCGCGTCGATGCTGTGGGTGACGGTCCCGGCCCTGCCCGGTCGGGACCGCGGGACGCCATCCGCCCGGCAAGTCGTCGCAGGATTCGTTCGCTGCACTGAAGGAACGATTTTCAAGAACACTGTTCTGAATAACAGAACAGTGGGGTGATCTTAGATCTGCCGTCGCGCCTCGGTCAAGGGGTGTCCGGTGGTAAACTGTTCCGCTATGCAGAACAGTGGTGGGCGCGGGCTCGATGACGGGCGGGGCCGTGAGCCGGGGGCGGAGCCGAAGTACCTGGTGAAGACCGTGGCGAGGGCCGCGGAACTGCTGGAGGTGCTCGCCACCGGAGGCCCGGGAGCGGGACTGAGCGTGACCGAAGTCGCGCAGCGCAGCGGTGTCTCGAAGAGCGCCGCCTTCGGCCTGTTGCAGACCCTGCGGCACTACGGACTGGTGGCCGACGAGGGCGAGGGCATGAACCGCCGCTACCGGCTGGGGATGTCGCTGGCCCGGCTGGGCGACCGGGCCCAGGCCCAGATCTCGCTGCGGGACGTGGCCCGCCCGATCCTGCGTGAGCTGACCGTCGCCACCGGCATGGCCTCACGGGTCGCGGTGCCGCAGGACGGCCAGGCGGTGATCGTCGACCAGGTCGACACCGGCGGCGGTCTGCGGCTCGACCTGCGGATGGGCGCCCGCGAACTGCCGCACTGCACCGGGATCGGCAAGGCGCTGCTGGCCGCGCTGCCCGAGCCGCAGGCCAGGGAGATCGTCGCCCGTACCGGGCTGCCCCGCCGCACCTCGCGCACCATCACCGACGAGGCGACGCTCTTCGCCCACCTGGCCGACATCCGCGCCACCGGCTACGCGCTGGACGACGAGGAGGACGCCGACGGGATCTTCTGCATCGGCAGTGTGGTCCGCGACCACCGGAACCGATGCGTCGGCGCGATCAGCATCACCGGCCTCAAGCTCGACCTGCCCGGCTGGCGGTTCCGTGAACTCGGCCTCCAGGTAAGGGACTTCGCCGATCGGATCAGCCAGAGCCTGGGGTACGGCAACGCCGGGGCGACGACCGCGGGCCGCACGGAGGCCACCGCGGGGCCTTGACCGATTCACCGACAGGGGCATAACGTCTCGCCCCGTCGGACGGTGCCGCGCAAGCACCCTGCCCCTGGTCTGCGCTTTTACCGCACCGGTCCGCACCGCCATCCGCATGTCCGGCAAGCGTCACGGGACTCGTCCTCACCCCAGGCCCATCGAAGGCTGAGGCACACCGTGAACGTTTCCCCTGGCCCCGTGCCGGGTCCCACCACCACCGACCAGAGTCCCGAACCGAGCTCGGCGCCGAGCCGTCCCGACACCTCCCGACGCGGGCTGCTGCGGGCCGGCGGAATCGGCGGGCTCCTGCTCGCGGCCACCACCACCGCGGTCGGAGCCGGTGCGGCCCCCGCGTCCGCCACCGGCTCCGACGCC
>NZ_MECL01000202.1 GCF_014596445.1 Streptomyces sp. CBMA29
GTGACGGCCCGCGTCCACCAGCAGCCGCGCCGCGTCCCTGGCCACCGCGTCCCGCAGGGCCTCGGCCTGCAACTCCCGCGCGGCGCCGTCCGCTTCGTCCAGCAGATCCAGAGCCCGGCTCCCGTCGCCCGCGAGCGTCGCCACCGCGGCGCCGAACAGCGGCAGCACCACCCGGCCCTCGGCGTAACCGAGTTCACCGGCCAGCCGCTCCGCCCCGGCGAGACAGGCGTGCGCGTCGTCCCAGCGCTCCTGGAGCGCGAACAGCACGGCCAGCGGGCAGTTCAGGGTCAGCCGTACGGTGGGCCGGCGGTCGCCGTGCTCCGCCAGCAGGCGGCGACTGCGCGAGACCGCCGAGGGGACCGGCTCGGGCCCGCGCCACAGCGAGACGCCGATCGCGCCCAGCGCCAGGGCCCGTTCGGGCTCGGCACCCGAGCGGCGCGCGTGGTCCAGGGCGCGGGAGAGCAGGACATCGGCCTCGCCGTGCCTGCCGTGCAACTGCCGCTCCTGCGCCAGCCGGATGCACGCCCGCGCCTGCCCGAGGTCGTCGCCCGCCCTCTCGAAGACCGGCAGCGTCCGCTGGGCGACGCTTCCCGCGCTGCTCCCGCCCGGGGCCGCCGACACCGCGGCCAGGGCGAGGTC
>NZ_MECL01000203.1 GCF_014596445.1 Streptomyces sp. CBMA29
GACCACGACGGCCGCGGCGGGCAGCCGGGCGCCGTCGGCGAGCACCACGGCGCCGGGTTCGACCTCGGCGACCGGGGTGCCGGTCAGCAGCCGTACTCCGGCGTCGGCGTACCAGGCCCGCATGTGGCCGGTGATGGTGGCGGGCAGCGCGCCGGACAGCGGCCGGTCCGCGGCCTCCACGACGGTCACCTCGCAGCCCGCCTGCCGCGCCGCGGTGGCGAATTCGGCGCCGATCCAGCCCGCGCCGACCACCACGACGTCCTTGCGGGCGTCCAGCACCGGGCGCAGCGCCGCCGCGTCGTCCAGGGTGCGCAGCAGGTGGACGCCGGGCAGGCCCGCCGTGCCGGGCAGCGCCACCGGGTAGGCGCCGGTCGCGACGACGAGACGGCCGTAGCGCAGGCCGCCCTTGTCCGTGACGACCTCGTGGTCCCCGGGGCGCAGCCCCTGCGCCCTTACGCCCAGGCGCAGATCCACGTCCAGGGCGTCGAAGTCGATGTCGAAGCGGACGTCGGTGTCCTTGCCCGCCGTGCCGAGCAGGACCGCCTTCGACAGCGGCGGGCGGTCGTACGGAGGGTGCGGCTCGTCGCCGACCAGCACGATGCCGTCCCGCCAGCCCTGCTCGCGCAGGCAGACCGCCGTCTGCACCCCGGCCATCCCGGCCCCGACAATCACGACGTCGTTCACATGGTTCACGGTAGTCGGTACGGGCCGCCGACGACGCCGGGCCGCCCCCGGGCACCGGGCGGGGATAAGGTGTCGGGGCCAGAGAACACGCGGGAGCCCGGACGCACCGGGCTGAGAGGGCGGCTGGACGGCCGCCGACCGTACGAACCTGATCCGGGTCATTCCGGCGAAGGGAGGGCGGTATTCGATGGGTACGTCGAAGAGCGGCACGCCGGGGAGCGCGTCGCGGGGCAGCACGTCCCACGGAGGCACGTCGTACGACGTCCTGGTGGTGGGCGGCGGCATCATCGGTCTGGTCACCGCCTGGCGGGCGGCGCAGCGCGGCCTGCGGACCGCCGTGGCCGACCCGGAGCCCGGCGGCGGCGCGGCGCGGGTGGCGGCGGGCATGCTGGCCGCGGTCACCGAATCGCAGTACGGGGAGCAGACGCTGCTCGACCTCAATCTGGCGTCGGCGCGCCGATACCCGGATTTCGTGGCCGAGTTGACCGAGGCGACCGGCCTCGACGTCGGCTTCCGCGCCTGCGGCACCCTGACCGTCGCGCTGGACGCCGACGACCGCGCGCACCTGCGCGACCTGCACGCCTTCCAGACCTCGCTGGGCCTGCCCTCGGAGTGGCTGAGCGGCCGGGACTGCCGCCGCCTCGAACCGCTGCTCGCCCCCGGTGTCCGCGGCGGACTGCGGGTGGACGGCGACCACCAGGTCGACCCGCGCCGTCTCGCCACGGCGCTGCTGCGGGCCGCGGAACTGGCCGGCGTGGTCCTGCACCGCTCGGCGGTGGCCCGCGTCGAGGTCTCGGGCGGCCGGGCCGTCGGCGCGCTCCTCGACGACGGTACGACGGTCACGGCCGGTCGTACGGTGCTGGCCGCGGGCAGTCACAGCGGCCGGATCGCGGGCGTGCCCGAGGCCGCGCTGCCGCCGGTACGGCCGGTGAAGGGGCAGATCCTGCGGCTGCGCATCCCGCCGGGCCACGCGCCGTTCCTGTCCCGTACGGTCCGGGCGGTGGTGCGCGGCAGCCACGTGTATCTGGTGCCGCGCGAGAACGGGGAGCTGGTACTCGGCGCGACCAGCGAGGAGTTCGGCTGGGACACCACGGTGACCGCGGGCGGCGTCTACGAACTCCTGCGGGATGCCCACGAGTTGGTGCCCGGCATCACCGAACTGCCGCTCACCGAGACCCTGGCGGGCCTGCGGCCGGGGTCCCCCGACAACGCCCCGATCCTCGGCCGCGGCGCCCTGGACGGTCTGCTGCTGGCCACCGGCCACCACCGCAACGGCGTGCTGCTCACCCCGATCACCGGCGACATCATGGCGGAGGCGCTGGTCACCGGCGAACTGCCCGGGTACGCGCGGCCGTTCGCCGCCTCCCGCTTCGCCGCCGCCCCGGTACCCGTTTTCCCGCTACCCGCTCCTCCGGCCGCCGCCGCGCGCGAGGAGCAGACCGTATGACCATCACGGTCCTGGTGAACGGCGAGCGCCGCTCCCTGCCCGCCCCCCTCGCCCTCGACGCCCTGGTCGCCGACCTCACCCCGGCCGCCTCCGGCGTGGCCGCCGCCCTCAACGAGACGGTCGTCCCCCGCACCCGCTGGGCGGCGACACCGCTGTCGGACGGCGACAGGGTGGAGATTCTCACCGCCGTGCAGGGAGGCTGAGGGATGACGACTTCCGCTGTCGATGTCAGCGATCCGTTGCGGATCGGGGACGCCGTCTTCTCCTCGCGGCTGATCATGGGGACCGGCGGGGCGCCGAGCCTGGAGGTGCTGGAACAGGCGCTGCTCGCGTCCGGTACGGAGCTGACCACCGTCGCCATGCGGCGGCTCGACCCCACGACGAAGGGGTCGGTGCTCTCGGTGCTGCGGCGGCACGGCATCCGTGTGCTGCCCAACACGGCCGGGTGCTTCACGGCCGGTGAGGCCGTGCTGACCGCGCGGCTGGCGCGCGAAGCCCTCGGCACCGACTGGGTGAAGCTGGAAGTCATCGCGGACGAGCGGACGTTGCTGCCCGATCCGGTCGAACTCCTCGACGCCGCTGAGACGTTGGTGGACGACGGCTTCACGGTGCTGCCGTACACCAGCGACGATCCGGTGCTGGCGCGGAAGCTGGAGGATGTGGGGTGCGCGGCGATCATGCCGCTGGGGTCGCCGATCGGGTCGGGGCTCGGGATCCGCAACCCGCACAATTTTCAGCTCATCACCGAGCGGGCCGGTGTCCCCGTCGTCCTCGACGCCGGGGCGGGGACGGCGTCCGACGCCGCGCTCGCCATGGAACTCGGGTGCGCCGCCGTCATGTTGGCCTCGGCCGTCACGCGCGCGCGGCAGCCGGTTCTCATGGCCGAGGCCATGCGCCACGCCGTTTCGGCCGGGCGCCTGGCCTTTCGTGCCGGGCGTATCCCCCGCCGCCACTTCGCCCTCCCCTCCTCCCCGCCCGAAGGTCTCCCCTCCCTGGACCCCGAACGCCCCGCCTTCTAGCCCCGGGCCCCGCGTCCACTGTGCGCAAGTGGGTGCCCCGTCAGGGGCGCGGGGAACTGCGCGCCGCTAAAAGCACGTGGCCGGCGCCCGGCGAAGCACCTGCCCAAGAGCCGCGCCCTAGAAAAGTTCGGCGCTCCGCCATGCGCAAGGCGGGCGTGCAGGGCCGCGCACGGGCAAGGGGACGGGAGGTCACGGAAGCGTTGCGGCACGCAACAGGTGGGGTACAGACCGGGCGCGCAGCGCCGTTCGGGGCATTCCGGCCTCGTAGAATCGGCGATCGTGGACACGACCGTGCAGGACCCGCTCGTCGGGCAGACGCTCGACCGCCGTTACCGGGTCGAGGCGCGCATCGCTGTCGGGGGGATGGCCACGGTCTACAGGGCCGTGGACACCCGCCTCGACCGGGTGCTCGCGCTCAAGGTGATGCACCCGGCCCTGGCGACCGACACCGGCTTCGTCGAACGCTTCATCCGCGAGGCCAAAGCCGTGGCCAAGCTGGCGCACCCGAATGTCGTCGGGATGTTCGACCAGGGCGCCGACGGCACCTACGTGTATCTGGCCATGGAGTACGTGGCCGGCTGCACGCTGCGTGACGTGCTGCGCGAGCGCGGGGCGCTCCAGCCGCGGGCGGCGCTGGACATCATGGAACCGGTGCTGGCGGCGCTCGGCGCCGCGCACCGCGCGGGCCTGGTCCACCGCGACATGAAGCCGGAGAATGTGCTGATCGGGGACGACGGCCGCGTGAAGGTCGCCGACTTCGGCCTGGTCAGGGCGGTGGACACCCAGACCAGCGCGTCGACAGGTTCGCTGCTCGGCACCGTCTCGTACCTCGCCCCCGAGCAGATCGGGCACGGCGTGGTCGACCAGCGCACGGATGTGTACGCGTGCGGGGTCGTGCTGTACGAGACGCTGACCGGCCGCAAGCCGTACGGCGGGACGACGCCCGCGCAGGTGATGTTCCAGCACCTCAACGAGGACGTGCCCGCCCCGTCCGGGGTCGTCGCCGGTCTGGCGCCCGCGCTGGACGCGCTGGTGGCGCGGGCCACCTGCCGTGACCCGCGGGGCAGGCCCGCGGACGCCGTGGACCTGCTGGCCGAGGTGCGCGACGTGCGGGCGGCGCTGACCCCGGCGCAGCTGGACTGCGAGCCCGCGGACACCATCGGCGAGATGAGCGGCGCCGGGTCCGAGGACCCGACCAGCGTCGTCCACCGCTATCCGTCGGCGGCCTTCGCGTCGGAGTCGATGCCCGCGCCCGCGCCGCCCGTACCGACGGCGGTGGCCGACCACGGCGAGCTGAACCGTACGAGCAGGCTGCTGCTGCCGCCCCCGCCGCCCGAGGAGCCGCCCGCCGGTCCTCGGCAGCCGCGGCGGCGGGGACGCGGGGACGGCGCGCCGCGGCGGCGCGGGCCGCTGGCGGTGGTGCTGGCGCTGCTCGTGCTGCTCGGGGTCGGCGCGGGGGTCTGGTACATCAGCGACGGGCAGTTCACGAAGGTGCCCGCGGTGCTGGCGCTGTCGCAGGCCGACGCGGAGAAGAAGCTGGACGCGGCGGGGCTGCGCGCGAAGACGACGCAGGACTTCTCGATCACGGTGCCGCGCGGCAAGGTGATCTCGACTGATCCGGGTCCCGGCAAGCGCATCCGGGACAACGGCACGGTGACCCTGAAGGTCTCCAGGGGTCCGCAGCAGGTCCAGGTGCCCGACGTACGGGGCAAGCCGCTGGAGACCGCGCGCAAGGAGCTGAAGGACGCCGGTCTGACGCCCGGCACGGTGGCCCAGGAGTTCAGCGAGGACGTGCCCCGCGGCCAGGTGATCTCCACCGATCCCGCGGGCGGCATCCGGCGGGCGCCCGACACACCGGTGGCGGTCAAGGTGTCGCGCGGTGCGCCGGTCGACGTGCCGGACGTGATCGGCGACTCGGTCACCGACGCGCAGCAGCAGCTCGAGGACGCCGGGCTGAAGGTCGTCCTGGCACCGGACAAGGTGTTCTCCGACGTCGCGGACGAGGACAAGGTCGCGCTGGCGTCCCCCGAGGTGGGAACGGAGGTCGGCACCGGCGACACGGTGACGATCACGGTGTCCAAGGGCCAGCAGCAGTTCGACGTGCCGAGCGTGACGGGCAAGAAGAAGGACGAGGCCAAGCAGATCCTCCAGGACGCGGGCTTCGACGTCCGGGTGATCACCGTGTTCTTCGGCGACACCGTCTTCAGCCAGTCCCCCGACGGCGGCGGGCAGGCGCCCAAGGGCGCGACGATCACCATCTGGGTGCGCTGATGCGCGTGGTGACGGACGCGCCGACGGGTGCGGCGGGCTGATGAGGTCGCGCAATCCGGTGGGCAGCCATGTGCCGGTGGCCGGCGGGCTGGCCACCGTGGGCCTGGGGTACGCGGAGCGGATCGGCGCGGAGACCGTGCAGGTCTTCGCGGCCAATCCGCGCGGCTGGGCGACCCCGCCCGGCAGTCCCGCCCAGGACGAGCAGTTCCGGGCGCGCTGCGCGGAACTGGACCTGCCCGCGTACGTGCACGCGCCGTATCTGATCAACTTCGGCTCGCACACCGAGGCGACGGCGGACCGCTCGGTGGAGTCGCTGCGGCACTCGCTGCGCCGGGCGCGGGCGATCGGCGCGCTGGGCGTGGTGGTGCACACCGGCTCGGCGACCGGCGGCAGGACCCGCGAGGTGGCGCTGGCGCAGGTGCGCGAGCGGGTACGGCCGCTGCTGGACGAGCTGACGCACGACGACGACCCGTGGCTGCTGCTGGAACCGACGGCGGGGCAGGGCTCCTCGCTGTGCTCGCTGGTCGCGGACCTGGGCCCGTACATGGAGGCGCTCGACCGGCATCCCCGGCTCGGGGTGTGCCTGGACACCTGTCACGCCTTCGCGGCCGGGCACGACATGGCGGCGCCCGGCGGGATGGCGGCGATGCTGGACGAGCTGACGGCGACGGCGGGCGAGGGGCGGCTGCGGCTGATACACGCCAACGGGAGCAAGGATGTGTGCGGCGCACGCAAGGACCGGCACGCGAACATCGACGCGGGCCATCTGGGCGCGGAGCCGTTCCGCGAGCTGCTGCGGCATCCCGCGACGGAGGGTGTGCCACTGGTCATCGAGACGCCGGGCGGCCCTGAGGGGCACGCGTCGGACGTGAAGCTGCTGAAAGAACTCCGGGCGTAGCCGCATCCCGCCGTCAGGAATACCCCCCAGGGGTATGTGGTTGTGGTGGTCGCAAGGCACCGCACGCACTACCGGAGAGCGGGGACATCCGATGTCGTACGAACACGCGGCCCACGAGCGGACACAAGGCGGGGCCGGGGCGGGCTGGCGAACGGCCGCCCAGGCGACCCTGCACTGCCTCACCGGCTGCGCCATCGGCGAGGTCCTCGGCATGCTGATCGGTACGGCGCTCGGCTGGGACAATGTGCGGACGATGCTGCTGGCGATCGCGCTGGCCTTTGTCTTCGGCTACTCGCTCACCATGCGCGGCGTGCTGCGCGCGGGCCTGGACCCGCGCTCCGCGCTGCGGGTGGCGCTCGCCGCCGACACCGTGTCGATCATCTTCATGGAGCTGGCCGACAACGGCACGATCCTGGTCTTCCCCGGCGCCATGGACGCGACCCTGGCCGACGCCCTGTTCTGGGTGAGCCTGGCGCTCTCCTTCGCGGTGGCCTTCGCCGTCACGACTCCGGTCAACAAGTGGCTGATCGGGCGGGGCAAGGGACACGCGGTGGTGCACCGGTACCACCACTGAGCCGCCAGCGGCTACAGCTCGGGCCCGTCGCCGGGCTCCTCCTGGTACGAGTAGCGCTGCTCGCTCCACGGGTCACCGAGGTTGTGATAGCCGCGCTCCTCCCAGAAGCCGCGGCGGTCCGCCGTCATGTACTCCACCCCGCGGACCCATTTGGGCCCCTTCCAGGCGTAGAGGCCCGGGACGACGAGGCGGACCGGAAATCCGTGTTCCGCGGTGAGGGGTTCGCCGCCCTTATGGGTCGCGAATATCGACTTGTCGTCGACGAAGTCCTCGATCCGCAGATTCGAGCTGAATCCGTATTCGGCCCACACCATCACATGTGTGACGTCGTCGGCGGGCGGCGCCAGCTTCAGCACGGTATCGGTGGAAACCCCGCCCCATTCGATGCCGAGCATCGAGAACTTCGTGACGCAGTGGAAGTCGGCGACGACCGTGGCATACGGCAGCGCGGAGAACTCCTCGTGGTTCCAGCAGGTCTTGTCGTTGTCGGCGGTCGCGCCGAAGACCCGGAACTCCCAGCGGTCCGCGGTGAAACGGGGTACGGGGCCGTAGTGCGTGACCGGCCAGCCCCGCTGGATCCGCTGCCCCGGAGGAAGCTCCCCCGTCTGGCGTTCGGACTGACCCATGTCTCCATGGTGACAGACCGGGCGTGATGCTTCCGACCGGGCGGGGCCTTTCCGGGCAAGCCGGACCTCGGAACGTAAGCCTGCACTTACTGGATCAGATGCCTGAGCAGTGCGAAGATGCGCGGAACCTGACAGCCCGATCGGAAGGACGGCGTTGCCATGCAGGGCGACCCCGAGGTCATCGAGTTCCTCAACGAACAGTTGACCGCTGAGCTGACCGCGATCAACCAGTACTTCCTGCACGCGAAGATGCAGGAGAACTTCGGCTGGACGAAGCTCGCGAAGTACACCCGGTCGGAGTCGTTCGACGAGATGAAGCACGCGGAGATCCTGACCGACAGGATTCTCTTCCTCGACGGGCTGCCGAACTACCAGCGGCTCTTCCATGTCCGGGTGGGCCAGACGGTCACCGAGATGTTCCAGGCGGACCGCCAGGTCGAGGTCGAGGCGATCGACCGCCTCCGGCGCGGCATCGAGGTCATGCGCGCCAAGGGCGACATCACCTCGGCGAACATCTTCGAGTCGATCCTGGAGGACGAGGAGCACCACATCGACTACCTCGACACCCAGCTCGAACTGGTCGAGAAGCTGGGCGAGCCGCTGTACATCGCGCAGCTCATCGAGCAGCCCGAGTCCTGACGGCCGGTCCCGCCGACCCGCGCGCCGCGGTCCCGTAGCCGCGCTTCGCGGCCCCGCTCAGGCCGCCTGCGCGGCGGCGGACGGCTCGTCCGCGCCGGGCACGGGCACGGCGGT
>NZ_MECL01000204.1 GCF_014596445.1 Streptomyces sp. CBMA29
GGTAGCTGATGCGTAGACCGATGAGGACTCGGACCGGCTTGACCCGACCTACGAAGGTCGCGGGGGCGTCTATCGCTGCTGTCACCTGCGGAAACTTAGCCGGTATACATCCCAGATACAAGCGCGGCTCCTTCTACCCCTTCGCCCCACTGCCCGGCGAGAAGCGGGACAACGCGCTGGAACTCCAGGTCAGAGCCCTGGTCACCAATGACCTCCGGCTGGAGGACGACCTGTCGCGCTGGTTCCCCGTCTGGGGCGCGCCGGGCCTGTGACCGCTCCGTACGCCCGATTTGCGGCGCGCCCGTCCTACGCTGGGTGCTACCCGAACCCTCTGGAAGGCACACACGCATGACGTCTTACGACCCCGCCGCGGTGAAGGTCAGCCCCGAGAAGTGGGTGGCCGACCAGGCCCGCCTCTACGAGGAGTCCAACGGCACCGAGGGCAACGACCTCAACGGCTCGCCCTGCCTGCTCCTCGACTACCAGGGCCGTCGCAGCGGCGCGTGGCTGCGCACCGTACTGATCTACGGCCGGGACGGCGACGACTACCTGATCGTCGCCTCCAAGGGCGGCGCCCCCGAGCACCCCCTGTGGTACCTGAGCGTCCGCGACCACCCCGAGGTCCACCTGCGGGTGCTCGGCGAGCGCTTCGCCGCCCGCGCCGAGACGCTGTCGCCGCAGGACAAGGCCCGGGTGTGGCCGCACCTGCTCGATGTGTACGCGCCGTACGCCGACTACCAGAAGAAGACCGACCGCGACATTCCCGTGGTGCGGCTCCGCCGGATCTGACGACATGTCGTTCTGACGTTCTGATGGTCTGACGATCCGACGACGGGTAAGGGGCGACCACCTGGGTGGTCGCCCCTTACCCGTGCCGTCCGAAGGCTCGGATCACTGAGCCGCCCTGCGCCGCCCGACGGCGAAGCTCAGGCCCGCAAGCACCAGTTCAAGGCCGAACAGGAACACCAGCCCCATCCGGAAGGCGTGCGGGTAGCCGCCGGGTGAGCCGTCGCCGACCGCGCCGTAGAAGATGATGCCGATCAGGGCGATGCCGAGCGCGCCGCCGATCTGCTGGGTGGTGGCCACCACGCCGGAGGCCGAGCCGACGAGCCGGGGCGGGACGGTGGCCAGCGCGTCGTGGGTGAGCGGCGCGATCACCATGCCCATCCCGACGCCGTCCATGATGAGCCCCGGCACCAGCTCCCACAGGCTGCCGGTGGTGCCGGAGCGGTGCGCCGCCTCCCACAGCAGGCCGAGCCCCGCGGCCATCGCCAGCGCTCCGGCCGGGACCGTACGGCCGCCGAGCCTGGCCGCGATACGGTGCGCGTTCGTCGAGGTCAGCAGGTAGCCGCCGCCGATCGCCAGGAAGACCGTGCCGGAGTGCAGGGCGTTCAGGCCGCGGCCCGCCTGGAGGTACAGGGCGAGGATCAGGAAGAACGAGCCCTGCCCGCTCCAGAAGACGAACTGCGCGAGGGAGCCGGGGCCGAAACCGCGCTGCCGGAACAGGTCCGTGTTCAGCACCGGGTCGCCGCCGCGGCGGCCGAGCCGGTCCTGGTGGCGGACGAAGACGGTGACCAGCACGGCGGAGGCGGCCAGGCACAGCCAGGTCCACAGCGGCCAGCCCGCCGCACGCCCCTGGATCAGCGGCAGTACGAGCGCGACGACCGCGGCGGTGGACAGCGCCACGCCGGTGAGGTCCAGCCGGGGCCGCTGCGGCGCCCTCGACTCGGCCAGGGCGCGCGGCGCCAGCGCCAGGGCGAGCAGCCCGACCGGGAGGTTGATCAGGAAGCAGGCCCGCCAGCCGAGGCCGAGCACGTCGGCCTTGATCAGCAGACCGCCGATGAGCTGCCCGAAGACCGCGCCGATGCCCATCGTCAGCCCGTACATGCTGAAGGCGCGGGCCTGCGCCTTGCCGGTGTAGGCGGTCTGGAGGATCGACAGCACCTGCGGGCTCATCAGCGCGGCCGACAGGCCCTGGAGGACCCGCGCGGCCACCAGCGTCCCGGCGGTGGGGGCGAATCCGCACGCCGCCGAGGTGGCGGTGAACAGCGCGAGCCCGACGGTGAACATCCGCCTGCGGCCGAAGACGTCACCGAGCCGCCCCGCCGTGATCAGCCCGGTGGCCACGGCCAGGCCGAAGCCCGCGACCACCCACTGGATCGACGCGGTGCCCGCGTGCAGGTCGCTCTGGACGGAGGGGATCGCCACATTCACGATGAAGATGTCGAGCGCGATCATGAAGGTCGCGGCCAGCAGGAGCAGCAGGCCGAGGTCTGGCCGCTTGCTGACCGGCGAGCCGTCGCGGCTCGCGGGCGGGGACGTGGCGGTGGTGGCCGAGGCCATGACGGAACTCCTGTCGCAGGGGGACGGATGTCCGGGGCGGTGACGGGGCACGGGTGCGGCTCGGTGGTGACGGGATGCGGGGTTACGGGGCACGGGGTACGGGGTACGGGTAGGGGCCCTGCGCGGGCCGCACCCGTACCCGTGGCGGGGTGCTCAGGCGCCGGCCGGGACCTTGTCGAGGAACCCCTGGACGCTGTGCACCAGCCCGTCCTCGCCGATCGCGGCCACGTCGAAGCCGACCACCAGCGACTCGCCGCCTGCCGGGCCCAGCTCCCAGGTGAAGCGGGCGATGTGGTGGTGTGCGTCGACCGGGCCCAGGGCGAAGACGAAGCCGGGGAACTGCGCCTGCACGGCGCTGACCACCGCGTCGAAGGCGTCCCGCCCGGTGACGTCGGCCAGGGGGTCGGTGTAGCGGCCGTCGGCCGCGAAGACCTCATCGATCAGGCGGCGCCGGGCGGCCGGGTCGGTCTCGTTCCAGACGGCGAGGTAGCGCTGGACCAGGTACAGGGTGTCGCTCATGGCTGGTGTCTCCCTACGTTGTCCGGCGCCGGGTGGCGCCGTGTTCTCGCAGGTCAAGACGGTACGGACGGGACCGCGTCCGCGAATCAGTCATCGTTGGGTACTTGCGCGGCCGGTTGTACGTCACGACCGGTCGCCCTGACGTACCCGCCGTGCGGGCCGGGGTCCGAACCGGCCTCTCGCGGCGGTCCCGTACGGCTCCGGCCGGTCCCGTGGAGACCTTGAGCGCCGTCCTTGAGCACCGTCCCTGAGCACCGTTCGCCGGAGCAGCCCGCACGATCGCCCCCGGTGCGCGGTCCGCGTCGGCGGGGCCGCGCACCGGGGAGGGATCACCTCGTGGCGTCGAGCCGGACCTTCAGCGCGTCCAGCGTGTCCGCGATGCGCGGGGAGCCGCAGTGCCGGGACAGCCGGGCCGCCTCGCGGCCCAGCGTGCGCGCGCCCTCCAGGTCACCGGTCAGGGCGCGGGCGGTGGCGGCGCGCGCCGAGTACAGGCAGCGGTCGCGTACGTACGAGGCGTCCTGCATCGCCAGCGCCTGCTCCAGCAGGGGCCTGGCCTCGTGCGCGTGGCCCAGGTCGAGCAGCGACTGACCGGTCTGCGCGGCCAGTTCGGCCGCGTCGAACCAGTAGAGCCACGACGGACCCGACTCCCGCTCCGCCAGGTCCAGTTGGCGTTCCGACTCGGAGACCGCGCGCCGTGAGGCGCCGTCGGCGCCGACCGCGGCGTGCGCCCGGCTCAGCCTGCTGGCGGCCAGCGCCCGAACGGCCGGGGGAGTGCCGCCCGCCGCCCGTACCCCCGCCTCCGCCGCGGCCACCGCGTCCCGCGGCTGACCCGCGATCACCGCGTGCAGCGCGAGGCCGCCCCACAGCGCGACGGCCAGCGAGCGGTCGCCCGCGCTGTGCGCGAGCCGCAGCCCGGTCAGATAGTGCCGCTGCGCCGCCCCGAGCCGGCCGGTGTCGGTGGCCGCCCAGCCGCCGAGCTGGGCTAGGTCGGCGGCGACCCGCAACAGCCGTGTCCCGTGCGTCCGTTCGTGCTGTCCCCGGTGCAACAGCCCGCGCACCATGCGCAGATCGGCCTCGACCCGGTGCCGCACGGCCGCGCCGCCGAGCCGGTCGTCCAGCTTGCGCAGCCCCAGCACTCCGGCTTCGAGCCAGTCGATCACCGGGCCGTCCACGACGGCCGCGGCGACCGCTTTGTCGACGGCGTTGTCGCGGTACGCGGCCGCGGCGCTCGCCTGTCGCGGCACGCGTCCCGAGCGGGTGCCGGGTACCGGGTCGTCCCACCGCTCGGCCATGGCGGCCGACGCCGGCCCGCGTCCCGCCGCGGCCGAGGATGAACCCGCCTTCGTATCCACGGCACTTGACGAGCCCATCGAGCCCATCGAGCCCATCGAGTCCGTTGAGCCCAGCGCGCCCGCCGCGCCCGCCGCACCGCCCGCGCCCGCTGAACCGGCAGCGCCCGCCGTGCTTCCCGCGCCCCCGGTGCCCTCCGCGCCCGCCGCGTCCCAGTCCGCGATGGCGTCGAGCAGCGCCTGCTCGTCCGCGATGGGGAAGCCGCGCGGGTCGCTCGCGCCGTTGTCGAGCAGCGCCGTGAGCGCGGTGAAACTGCCCTCGACCGTCCACGGCAGCCCGTCCGGCATGCCGCCGTGCGCCGGGAGCCAGCGCGGCCAGGGCCGCAACTCCAGTTCCCTGGAAGGGATTCCGAGCGCGCGGGCCAGCGCGCGCTGGCTGTCGGCCTCCGGCACGACCCCCCAGTGCTCCCAGCGCCAGACCTTCTCCCGGCGGGCCGCCATCGGCACCCCGAGGATCCGCGCGTTGTCGGCTATGACCCGTGCCAGGTCCTGGTAGCTCCACCCGTGTCTTCGCCGTACATAGGCGAGCGGGTGGGTGGAGGCTGCCGCACTCTGTCGTTCCCCCGCGTCCGCACCGCTCACGCTCCCGCCGTCCATGTCACCTGGTCCCCCACCGCGCGATGCCGACACACCTTGATCGGCCTCTCGAATATCAGGTGTCCGGCTGATCGCGCAGCCGAACCAGCGCATCCATCCCGATCCGTGTCCCAAACCCCCGTCACCCTACGGGACTACAGCGAGACAACAGGTCCGGGCTTGATGCCACCCCGTGCCGACCGGTTGGCTGTGCGTGATCACATGACGTTACGCACGCCGTGGAGGGCTGCCCGCGGATGACCCCACCGCCGCCACCCTTCCGCTTCTCGCGTGGCAAGGACGACGTGGCTTTTGACCCGGCTCTCGGTGACGAGGAGCTGGTCGCGGCTCGTGCTGCCCTGGCCCACGGCCGCTGGGCGGAGACCCGTGACCTGCTGAGCCGTACCGGGGACAACTGGGACCGCCGAGGGCATCGGCTGGTCGTCCTCGGCGAGGGCAAGAGCGCCGCCGCCTGGGCGGGCGAGTGGCAACTCACCGAACCCGAGAGCGCGGACGCCGCCGCGCTGGCCGCGTTCGCCGCCGTCTTCCGCGCGGTCGCGGGCAAGCAGAGCGCCGAGTCGGCGCGCGAACTGTGCCTGCGCGCGGCCCGGATGACCCCGCGCGACCCGTCGCCGTGGCTCGCCCTGCTGGTGCTCGCGCGCCGCACCGGCACCGACGACGAGCAGGTGCGGGCCTTCGACCAGGCGCGCGGCCGGCACCGCGCCCACCACCACGCCCATCACCTGATGACGCAGTGCCTGGCGGAGCGTCAGAAGACCGACGGCGAGGACCCGTTCCACGAGGTGTACGAGTTCGCCGAGTGGGCCGCGGACGAGGCGGGCCGCGGATCGCCGCTGGCCGTACTGCCGTTGGTCGCGCTGGTGGAGCGCTACCGGGTGCTCGCGTCGGCCGACGTACTGCCCGACGTCCCCAACGGCCTCCCGTACTGGGTCAGTCCGCGCGCCCGGCAGAGCGTGCGCATGGCCTTCGACTGGTGGCTCGAATGGCAGGGCTACGACCACTCGCGGTTGCTGCTCGACCTGAACTACCTTGCGTACGGCAAATTCCACGCGGGCGACACGGTGGAAGCCGCCGCACTGTTCAACCGGATCGGGTCGGAGGCGACACGCACCCCGTGGTCGTATCCGGACCGCGACCCGAAGAAGGCGTTCCGCACGGCGCGCAACTACGCGCTCGGCTTCGGTTCCGCCTAGGCCCCCACGGTCGTACTCACCCAGCAGGAAACGCAGTTGGAACCACGCACGAAGAACCATGCTCGAAGACCGATCCCGTAAGACCCGAACCACGGACCACCGGAAGGACACCGCAGCATGCTGACGGGCAGTACAAGCGAGATCAGCACGTTCAAGGGCGAGCAACGCGCACTGCGCGCGGACCGGATCGGCGCACCGGCCCTCCTGCTCTCGGTCCTCGCCGCGACCGCGCCCCTGATGGTGGTGGCCGGGGTGGTGCCGACCACCTTCGCCACCATGGGCGTCGTCGGGGTGCCGCTGCTGTTCGTCATCGTCGGCCTCGTGCTGATCCTCTTCAGCTTCGGCTACGCCGAGATGAGCCGCCATGTGCACAACGCGGGCGCGCTGTACGCGTACATCTCCAGGGGCCTGGGCGGCACCATGGGCGCCTGCGCCTCGTACGTCGCCCTGTTCGCGTACAGCATCATGCAGGTCGGTCTCTACGGGATCTTCGGCTACGAGATCTCCAGCCAGATCGCCCAGCACTGGAACCACAACGTGGCCTGGTGGATCCCGGCGCTCGGCGGAGTCGCGATCACCGCGATCTTCGGCGCGCTGAAGATCGACCTGAACGCGAAGACGCTCGGTGTGCTGCTGCTGGTCGAGACGCTGCTGACCATCGTCTTCGACATCAGCTTCCTGTCCGACCCCGGCCCGCAGGGTGTCTCGGTGCACGCCTTCGACCCCGGCACGCTCAGCGGCGCGGGTCTGGGCACCGCCCTGTGCTTCACCATCGCCGGCTTCGTCGGCTTCGAACAGGCCCCGGTCTACGCCGAGGAGACCAGCGACGCCCAACGCGTCGTGTCCAAGGTGATGTTCATCGCGATCGGCTTCGCCACCCTCTTCTTCGCCTTCAGCGCCTGGGCGATCACCGTCGGCACCGGCCCCGACCACGTCGTGGCCGCCGCTCAGGAGCAGGGCCCGAACCTGATCTTCTCGCTGAACCAGGCCCGGCTGGGCACCGCGTTCACCGACACCCTGAACATCTTCTTCATCACCGGCATCTTCGCCTCGATGCTGAGCTTCCACAACGTGGTCGCCCGCTACGCGTTCGCGATGGGCCGCGACGGTCTGCTGCCCTCGGCGGTGGGCCGCACCTCGAAGTCCAGCGGCGCCCCCGCCGTCGGCTCCTTCCTCCAGTCGATCGTCGCGCTGGCCGTCGTCGTGGCCTTCGCCGCCACCGACAACGGGAAGTTCGACCCGAAGTTCGGCCCGGACCCGACGGCTCCCGTGCTGCGCATGTTCACTTGGGCGGGCAACGTCGGCGCGCTCGGCATCGTGCTGCTGATGGCCACCGCGGCCATCGCCGTCATCGCCTTCTTCGTCAAGCGCGGCGCCGCCGGTGTGCAGGCATGGCGGCTGGTCACCTCGGCCGTCGCCGCTCTCGGACTGCTGACCATCGCCGTCTACTCGGTGAAGGACTTCTCGGTGCTGCTCGGCGCCAACCCCGGCCACGGGCTGCGCTGGCTGCTGCCCGGCATCATCGCTCTGGCCGCCGCCATCGGACTGGTCTACGGTCTGATACTGCGCGCCAAGCGGCCCGAGGTGCATGCCAGGATCGGCCAGGGCAACGAGGCGTTCCAACTGGAGAAGGCCGCCGCGCAAGCGTCCTCCTGACCATCTCGCCAGGTCTCACCGCGACGGCCCGCCACACCCCACAGGGTGCGGCGGGCCGCCCGTTTTTTCCGGAGCCATGTCCCGAACTCCCCTTCCCCGCACCGTTCCTGTTTTGCCGTCAGGAGGCCCCATGACCGCGTCGGCCGCCACCACCACTCCGCATCCGCTCGACCCGCTGACCGCCGACGAGATCGACACGGCCCGCGCCGTACTGGAGGCGGAGGGCCTGGTGTCCGACGCCACCCGCTTCCCGCTCGTCCTGCCCGACGAGCCCGACCGGCACGCCGCGCTCGCCCACCGCGACGGCGACGCCTTCACCCGCCGGGTACGTGTCACGCTGCTCGACTCCGCCACCGGCCGCGCCGCCGAGGCCCTGGTCGACGTCACCTCGCGCCTGCTGCTCGCCCACCGTGACCTGGACCCGGCCACCGACGGCCAACCGCCGCTGCTGTTCGAGGAGTACGAGACCTGCGACGAGATCGTCAAGGCCGACCCCGCCTGGCGCGCGGCGATGGCCGAGCGCGGCGTCACCGACACCTCGCTGGTGATCGCGGCGCCGCTCGCCGCGGGCAACTTCGGCATCGCCTCCGAGACCGGCCGCCGCATGCTGCGCTCGCTGACCTTCCTGCGCTGCGACGAGAGCGACAACCCGTTCGCCCACCCGGTCGGCGGCCTGGTCGCCGAGGTCGACCTGATCGAGCGGCGCGTCGTACGCCTCATCGACACCGGCGCCGTCCCCACGCCCGCCCAATGCGGGCGCTACGAGGCCGAGTTCAACAGACCGGCCCGCACCGACCTGCGCCCGCTGGAGATCGGCCAGCCGGAGGGACCGTCCTTCACGCTCGAAGGCCCCGTGCTGAGCTGGCAGAACTGGCGGCTGCGGCTGGACTTCAACGCCCGTGAGGGCTTGGTGCTGCACCGGATCACCCACCGCGACGGCGACCGCGACCGGCTCGTCCTGCACCGCGCCTCGATCGCCGAGATGGCCGTGCCGTACGCGGAGCCCGACGCGGCCCGCAACTGGGTCTGCTACCTGGACGCGGGCGAGTACCTGCTCGGCCGCAACGCCAACGCGCTGCGCCTGGGCTGCGACTGCCTCGGCGAGATCGCGTACGTGGACGCCGTGCTGGCCGACGACCTCGGCCGCCCCGAGACGCTGAGCAACGCGATCTGCGTCCACGAGGAGGACGCCGGGCTGCTGTGGAAGCACACCAACATCTTCGACAACTTCGCGGTGGACAGCCGCCGTTCGCGCCGCCTGGTGATCTCCTACATCGCCACCCTCGGCAACTACGACTACGGCTTCTACTGGTATCTCCACCAGGACGGCACGATCGCCTTCGAGGCCAAGGCCACCGGGCTCGTGCAGACGTCGGCCGCCGTGCCGGGTCAGGGCTCGCCGCACGCCACCGAGATCGCGCCGGGGCTGCTCGCGCCGTACCACCAGCATCTGTTCTGCGCCCGGCTCGACGTGGCGGTGGACGGCCCAGCCAACACGGTCGAGGAAGTGGACGTCGTACGGCTGCCGATGGGCCCTGGCAACCCGAACGGCAACGCCTTCACCACGCGCGCCACCGCGGTGGCCGACAGCGGTGACGCGGGCCGGGTCGCCGACCCGGCGGTCGGGCGGCGCTGGCGGATCAGCAACCCCGGCTCGCTCAACCGCATGGGACAACCGGTCGCGTACACCCTGCTGCCCGACGCGGGACCGACGCTGCTCGCGCAGCCCGGCTCACCGGTCGCCGAGCGCGTCACGTACGCCACCAAGCACCTGTGGGTGACCCGCTACCGCCCCGAGCGGCACTATCCGGACGGCGACTACCCCAACCAGCACCGGGGCGGGGCCGGCGTCGGGCAGTGGTCGCGGCCGGGCGAGGCGCTGGAGGACACCGACCTCACGCTGTGGCACGCCTTCGGGCCGACGCATCTGCCGCGCCTGGAGGACTGGCCGGTGATGCCGGTGGACACCTGCGGTTTCACGCTGAGACCGACCGGCTTCTTCGACCGCAATCCCACGCTCGACCTGCCCCGGGAGACCGGACGCGGCTCCGGCGGCCACTGCCACCTGTGACGCGGTACGCGACGGCGACCGCCGAAGGCGGGACCGAAGGCGAGCGGACCGGTTGAGCGAACGGACTGGCTGAGCGAGCGCTCAGTCAGCTCTTGCCAAGACTGGAACACGTTCCTAGCATCATTGATGTGACATCAGAATTGTCAAACCGGGGCGCGGCGCCTGACGGCCCGCTGGCGGGCGTCCGCGTCGTCGAACTGGCCGGGATCGGTCCGGGACCGTTCGCCGCGATGCTCCTCGCCGATCTCGGCGCCGATGTCGTACGGGTGGACCGGCCGGGCGGCGCGGGCCTCGGCGTCGCGCCCGAGCACGACCTCACCAACCGCAACAAGCGCTCGGTGCGGGTCGACCTCAAGGCGGACCGGGGACCCGCGACCGTACTCGACCTGGCCGAGCGCGCCGACATCCTCATCGAGGGCTACCGGCCGGGTGTCGCCGAGCGGCTGGGCGTCGGCCCCGACGCGTGCCTGGCCCGCAATCCGCGGCTCGTCTACGGCCGGATGACCGGCTGGGGCCAGCGGGGCCCGCTGGCCGACACCGCGGGACACGACATCGCCTACCTCGCGGTGACCGGCGCGCTCGGCATGACGGGACCGGCCGACGGACCGCCGGTCGCTCCCGCCAATCTCCTCGGCGACTACGCGGGCGGCTCCCTCTACCTGGTCACCGGCGTCCTCGCCGCCCTCCACCACGCCCGCGCGCACGGCGAGGGACAGGTCGTGGACGCCGCGATCGTCGACGGCGTCGCGCACCTCACCACGATGATCCACGCCATCCTCGCCACCGGCCGCTGGCAGGACAGGCGCGGCGCCAACCTCCTGGACGGCGGCACCCCCTTCTACGGCGTCTACGAGACCTCCGACGGCCGGTACATGGCGGTCGGCGCTCTGGAACAGCGCTTCTACGACGAATTCGTCCGGCTGCTGGACCTGGCGCCGCGGGACGCGGCCCTGCGCACGGAACCCGGCCGCTGGCACGACCTGCGCGCCGCCCTCGCGGCCCGCTTCCGTACCCGTACCCGCGAGGAGTGGACACGCGTCTTCGACGGGACGGACGCGTGCGTGGCGCCCGTACTCTCGTTGGGTGAGGCCCCGCATCACCCGCATCTGGCCGCCCGCGGCACCTTCACCGAGGCGGCCGGGACCGTGCAGCCCGCGCCCGCGCCGCGCCTGTCCGCGACACCGGGCACCCTGCGCCGACCGCCCGCGCTGCCCGGCGCGCACACCGCGGAGGTCGCCCGCGACTGGGACACCCCCGCGCTGCTGGACTGAGACCGTACGGCCCCCGGGCGGCACCTACCGACCGCTCCCCAGGACCAGGACCCTCCCGCCCCACCCTCCAGAAAGGCACGACGTTGAGCACCGAGGCTTACGTCTACGACGCCGTACGCACCCCGCGCGGTCGCGGAAAGGCGAACGGATCCCTGCACGGCACCAAGCCGATCGACCTCGTCGTCGGCCTCATCCACGAACTGCGACGCCGCTTCCCGACTCTCGATCCGGCGGCCATCGACGACATCGTGCTCGGCGTCGTCAGCCCGATCGGCGACCAGGGCTCGGACATCGCGCGGATCGCGGCCATCGCCGCGGGCCTGCCCGACACCGTCGCGGGCGTCCAGGAGAACCGCTTCTGCGCCTCCGGGCTCGAAGCGGTCAACCTGGCGGCGGCCAAGGTGCGTTCCGGCTGGGAGGACCTGATCCTCGCGGGCGGCGTCGAGTCCATGTCGCGCGTCGCGATGGGTTCGGACGGCGGTGCCTGGGCCATGGACCCCATGACCTCGTACGAGACCGGCTTCGTGCCGCAGGGCGTCGGCGCCGACCTGATCGCCACCCTCGGCGGCTGGACCAGGCACGACGTGGACTCCTTCGCCGCGCTGTCCCAGGAACGCGCAGCGGAGGCGTGGAAGCAGGGCCACTTCGCCCGTTCGGTCGTGCCCGTGCTCGACCGCAACGGCCTCACCGTCCTGGACCACGACGAGTTCATCCGCCCCGGCACCACCCCCGAGACGCTCGCCAAGCTCAAGCCGTCCTTCGCCGACATCGGCGACCTGGGCGGCTTCGACGCCGTCGCGCTCCAGAAGTACCACTGGGTCGAGGCCATCGACCACGTCCACCACGCGGGCAACTCCTCCGGCATCGTGGACGGCGCCGCGCTCGTCGCCATCGGCAACCGCGAGATCGGCGAGCGCTACGGCCTCACCCCCCGCGCCCGGATCGTCTCGGCCGCCGTCTCCGGCTCCGAGCCGACCATCATGCTGACCGGCCCCGCCCCCGCCTCCCGCAAGGCCCTGGCCAAGGCCGGGCTGACCATCGACGACATCGACCTGATCGAGATGAACGAGGCGTTCGCCGCCGTCGTGCTGCGCTTCGCCTCCGACATGGGCGTCAGCATTGACAAGGTCAACGTCAACGGCGGTGCCATCGCGCTCGGCCACCCGCTCGGCGCGACCGGCGCGATGATCCTCGGCACCCTCATCGACGAACTGGAGCGCCGCGACCAGCGGTACGGGCTCGCCACCCTCTGCGTCGGCGGCGGCATGGGCGTCGCCACCGTCGTCGAACGTCTCTGACCCTGCCCTCCCACGCGCCCCCTCACGGATCCAACGGAGCCCGAAGACCATGAGCGAGTCCACCACCATCCGCTGGGAGCAGGACACCGACGGCATCGTCACCCTGGTCCTGGACGACCCCGCGCAGTCCGCGAACACCATGAACGCGGCCTTCGCCGATTCCCTCGACGCCACCCTCGACCGCCTCGAAGCCGAACTCGACGGCGTACGCGGCATCATCGTCACCTCCGCGAAGAAGACCTTCTTCGCGGGCGGCGACCTGCGCGACCTGATCCGCGCCACCCCGGAGAACGCGGCCGACGTGCTCGCCGGATCGCTGCGGATCAAGCGCCGCCTGCGCCGTCTGGAAACCCTCGGCAAGCCGGTCGTCGCGGCCATCAACGGAGCGGCGCTCGGCGGCGGTTACGAGATCGCGCTGGCCTGCCACCACCGCATCGCGCTCGACACGCCCGGCACCAAGATCGGCCTGCCCGAGGTGACGCTCGGCCTGCTGCCCGGCGGCGGCGGAGTCGTCCGCACCGTCCGGCTGCTCGGCATCGCGGACGCACTGCTGAAGGTCCTGCTCCAGGGCCGGCAGTACGCGCCGCAGCGCGCTCTCGAGGCCGGTCTCATCCACGAGGTCGCCACCGACCGGGACGCCATGCTGGCGAGCGCGCGGGCGTACGTCCTGACGCACCCCGACGCCCGGCAGCCCTGGGACACCCCCGGCTACAAGATCCCCGGCGGCACCCCGAAGAGCCCCGCCTTCGCGGCGAATCTGCCGGCCTTCCCCGCGAATCTGCGCAAGCAGCTCGCGGGCGCGCCCTACCCGGCGCCGTTGGCGATCCTGTCCGCCGCCGTCGAGGGCTCGCAGGTCGACATCGACACCGCCACCCTCATCGAGGCCCGCTACTTCACCGAGCTGGCCTGCGGCCGGACCTCGAAGAACATGATCCAGGCGTTCTTCTTCGACATGCAGGCCGTCAACTCCGGTGCCAGCCGCCCCGAGGGCGTGCCGGTCCGGCCGGTCACCAAGGTCGCCGTCCTCGGCGCGGGCATGATGGGCGCGGGCATCGCGTACTCCTGCGCGCGCGCCGGGATCGACGTCGTCCTCAAGGACGTCACCGCGGAGGCCGCCGAGCGCGGCAAGGCGTATTCGGTGACGCTGCTCGACAAGGCGCTGGCCAAGGGCCGCACCACCCCGCGGAAGCGGGACGCGCTGCTCGCCCGGATCACCCCGACCGCCGATCCGGCGGACCTGGCGGGCTGTGACGCCGTCATCGAGGCGGTCTTCGAGGACGCCACGCTCAAGCACAAGGTCTTCCAGGAGATCGAGCACATCGTGGCGCCCGACGCGCTGCTCTGCTCCAACACCTCCACGCTGCCCATCTCGGCGCTCGCCGAAGGCGTGCGGCGGCAGGACGACTTCATCGGCCTGCACTTCTTCTCGCCGGTCGACAAGATGCCGCTGGTGGAGATCATCAGGGGCGAGGGGACCGGCGACGAGGCGCTGGCCCGCGCCTTCGACCTGGTGCGGCAGATCCGCAAGACGCCGATCGTCGTCAACGACTCACGCGGCTTCTTCACCTCCCGCGTCATCGGCCACTTCATCAACGAGGGCGTCGCCATGGTCGGCGAGGGCGTCGCGGCGGCCTCCGTCGAACAGGCCGCGGCCCAGGCGGGCTACCCGGCCAAGGTGCTGTCGCTCCTCGACGAGCTGACGCTCACCCTGCCGCGCAAGATCCGCCGCGAGACGCGTACCGCGATCGAGGCGGAGGGCGGTCAGTGGCAGGAGCACCCGGCCGAGCGGGTCATCGACCGCATGGTGGACGAGTTCGAGCGGACCGGACGCAGCGGCGGCGCGGGCTTCTACGACTACGCCGACGGCCGCCGTACCCGGCTGTGGCCCGGTCTTGCGGAGCATTTCGGTAAACCCGGCATCGAGATCCCGATGCGCGACATGCAGGAGCGGATGCTCTTCGCGGAGTCCCTGGACACGGTCCGGCTGCTCGAAGAAGGGGTCCTCACCTCGGTCGCCGACGCCAACATCGGCTCCGTCCTCGGCATCGGCTTCCCCGCCTGGACCGGCGGCGTCCTTCAGTACATCAACGGCTACGAGGGCGGCGTCGCGGGCTTCACCGCCCGCGCCCGCGAACTGGCCGCCGCCTATGGCGAGCGTTTCGCACCGCCCGCGCTGCTGGTGGCGAAGGCCGAGAGCGGGGAGACGTTCACGGACGGGCGCTGAGGTCCAAGCGCTCCGGGGCTCCGGGACTACGGGGCTCCGGGGCTCAGGCGCTACGGGGAATGCCGCGGGTTCTGCCCGGGGTCCGGCTTCGGCGGGGGCACCGGCCAGGCCCGCAGCTCCTCCTTCAGCGACCGCTGGAAGGCGGTGACCAGCGCCTGTACGACCAGCGGCTGCATCTGGGCCGACAGCGACCGCATCCGCTCCGGACGGTCCGGCTCCCCCACCTCGTCCAGGAAGATCCGGCCCAGCTCGTGCGCGGCGGCCCGCGCGTGCTCCAGCATCACCTCGCGCGCGGCCAGGATCGTCTCCACGGGGAAGGGCACGTCCAGCAGACGCACCCCCAGGTGCAGGATGCCCGGATCCACCCGGAAGGCGTCGGGGTCGTCGGTGCGCTCCAGCACGTTCATGGCGGCGAGCCGGTCCAGGTCCGCGTCGTCCAGCGGACGCCCCGCGCGGCGTTCGAGCCGCTCCCGGTCGATCTCCTGGCTGCCCTCCGGCAGCCAGGACGCCACCAGGGCGCGGTGGATCGCCAGGTCGTGGGCGCTGATGCCGGCGGGGAGCTGCTGGAGATAACGCTCGATCGCCGCCAGGGTGAGGCCCTGGTGCCGCAACTCCTCGATCAGCGCCAGCCGCGACAGATGCGCGGCGCCGTATCGGCCCACCCGGCGCGGACCGATGTCGGGCGGCGTGAGCAGGCCGCGGGCGCTGTAGAAGCGGACGGTGCGCACCGTCACCCCGGCGCGGGCGGCCAGCTCGTCGATGGTGAGCGGGGTCTGGGGCACCTGGACAGTATCGCTGTCGCACCAGCGCTGTGAAAGTCCTCGCAGGCCGTACGGCGGACGCCTCCGCCCGGCCCCGGGCCTCGTACGCTGGCCCGCGTGCGCCTGTTTCCGCCGCCGCGCGCGGCCCTGCCGATCCTGCTCGCGTGCTCCTTGTCGTGCTGCCTGTCGTGCTCCGGCGGCGGCACGGCGGCCCCCGACCGTACGGGCCCCGCCGCGAGCAGCGCGGGTACGGGCGGCACGGATGTCGGCGCGCCCGGCGTCGGGGACCGGCTCTTCCCCGGGGCGGGGAACGGTGGATACGACGTCACGCACTACGGCCTCGACCTCGCGTACGACCCCGGCTCAGGAAAGCTGCGCGGCACAGCGGTCGTCACCGTCACCGCCACCCAGCCGCTCGCCCGCTTCAACCTCGACCTGTCCGGGTTCACCGTCACCCGCGTCACCGTGGACGGGCGGACCGCCGCCGTGGACCGCGACGGCACCGAGATGAGGGTGCGGCCCGTGACACCGCTGCGCGACGGCGCGCGCTTCGAGACGACCGTGACGTACGAAGGCGTCCCGCCGACCCTCACCGACCCGGACGGCTCGCACGAGGGCTGGTTCCGTACCGACGACGGCGCGCTCGCCCTGGGCGAACCGGTCGGCGCCATGGCCTGGTTCCCTTCGAACAACCACCCCTCGGACAAGGCCGCCTACGACATCACCGTCACCGTCCCCCATGGCCTCACCGCCGTGTCCAACGGCGAACTGGTCGACAGCGAGAGCGCGAGCGGTCGGACCGCTTTCCACTGGCGCAGCAAGGAGCCGATGGCGACCTATCTGGCCACCGTCGCCATCGGGCACTTCGACATCACGCGGTCCCGTACCGGTGGCGGCGTGCCGGTCTACGTCGCGGTCGACCCGCGCTCCGACGATCCGACGACGGCGGCGGCACTGCGCCGTATCCCGGAGATCGTCGACTGGGAGAGCGGGCTGTTCGGGCCCTATCCCTTCTCGTCCGTCGGCGCGATCGTCGACCACCTGCCGAGCGGGCGCGTCGGGTACGCGCTGGAGGCCCAGACGAAGCCGGTCTTCCCCGGCGACGGCGAGCCGGGCGACCCCGCCGTACCGTTGGACACCCTCGTCCACGAACTGTCCCACCAGTGGTTCGGCGACTCCGTCACGCCCGCCGCCTGGCAGGACATGTGGCTCAACGAAGGTTTCGCGACCTACACCGAATGGCTCTGGCAGGAGCACGAGGGCGGGCGCACCGTCGAGCAGAGCGCCGCAGCGGCCCTCGCCGACCCCGCCAACAGCGCCTTCCCGCCCGCCGCGCCGCCCGGCCCCGACCGCATCTCCGACGCCCCCGTCTACGGCGGCGGCGCCCTCGTCCTCTACCAACTCCGCGAAACCCTCGGCCCGACCGTCTTCGCCACCCTCCTGCGCACCTGGCCCGCCGCCCGCCGCCACGGCAACGCCACCACAGCCGACTTCACCGCCTTCTGCCAGCACCTCACCCCCCACAACCTCACCCCCCTGTTCACCGCCTGGCTCCACACCACCCACCACCCGTCGGTGCCGTAGCCCGCCAAAAGTCCAGGGCGCGTTGTCAGTGGTCGCGGCTACCGTGAGGTCATGGGGGAGATCACGTACGTACGGGGAGACGCCACCTCACCACACGGCAAGGGCGTCAAGGTCATCGCGCATGTCTGCAACGACTTGGGCGGCTGGGGAAAGGGGTTCGTCGTCGCCGTCTCGCGGCGCTGGCCGGAGCCGGAGGCCGCCTATCGGAGCTGGCACCGCGAGCGGGCGCGCAACGACTTCGGGCTCGGCGCGCTGCAATTGGTGAGGGTCGGCAGCTATGTGTGGGTGGCCAACATGATCGGCCAGCGCGGCACGCGTACCGGAAGCAAGGGGGTGCCGGTGCGGTACGAGGCGATAGACGCCGCCCTCGCGCCGCTCGGCGACCGGGCGTTGGAACTGGGCGCGTCCGTGCACATGCCGCGAATCGGCTGCGGGCTGGCTGGCGGGCGGTGGGCGCGGGTCGAACCGCTGGTGACGGCGCGGCTCGTGGAGCGCGGCGTGGCCGTCACGGTCTACGACCATGACGGCTGAGCCGGGGCTCGCAAAGGGCTTGCGGCGGTGCGGAGTTCGGGCCGAGGGGAGTTCAGACGGCGGGGGAGCGGAGCGGGGCGCCGACGCTGTGCATGTGGGTGAGGGCCTGGACGTAGGAGTCGATCAGGCCGGTCTCGGTGTAGGGGATGGCGAGGCTGCGGCAGTGGGCGCGTACCAGCGGCTGGGCGAGGCGGAGGTGGGGGCGGGGGAGGCTGGGGAAGAGGTGGTGTTCGACCTGGTAGTTGAGCCCGCCGAGGAACCAGTCGGTAAGCGGATTGCCGCGCACATTGCGGGAGGTGAGCACCTGACGGCGCAGATGACCCCAGCGCGAGCCCTCCTCGGGCATCTCCATGCCCTTGTGGTTGGGCGCGAAGGCGCAGCCCAGGTGCAGCCCGAACAGCGCGTGGTGCACCAGGGCGAAGACAACCGCCTGCCACACCGGCATCGCGAACAGCAACAGCGCCGCGTAACCCGCCAGGTGGGCCGCCAACAGCGAGCCCTCGACCAGCCGTTGCCGCGGCTCCTGCCGCTTCAGCTCCTGGAGACTCGCCACCTTCAGGGCCAGCCCCTCCAGCAGCAGCATCGGGAAGAACAGCCGCGCCTGATGACGGGTCAGGAAGCGCGCGAAGCCCTCCCGTTCGACCGCCTGCGCCTGCGTCCACACCAGCGCGCCGACCTCGACGTCCGGATCCTTGCCCACATGGTTCGGATTGGCGTGGTGCCGATTGTGCTTGTCGGTCCACCAGCCCGCGCCCATGCCCAGCAGCAGATTGCCGTGGATGAGCCCGATCAGCCGGTTCGTACGACGGCTCTCGGCGATCTGGTGGTGCCCGGCGTCGTGCCCGATGAACGCGGTACGCGCCCCCAGCGCCGCCGCGGGCAGCGCCAGCGCCACCACCCACCACGAACCCGTCCCGCCGACCAGCACCACCGCCGACCACACCGCGGCGACGGCCACGAGATTCAGCGCGATCGACTTCGCGTAGTGGCCGACGCGCCGCCGCAGCAGCCCGGCCGCCCTGACCTCGCGCAGCAGCGGGGCGAATTCGCTGCCCGCACCGGAAACCGTCTCCCCGGTGTCGGCAGACTCCGGCGCGCGCCCCGGTGCGTCGATGAGTGTGCTGGTCGCTGCGGGCATGGGGGCTCCTCGGGGCCGGCGACGGCCGGTTCGACGTCGGGTGCGCGGCCTGACGGCCACACCTCGACGCTAGGGACTGCCACCGATTCCCGGCCATGGCGCCATCACCCGGTTCCACGGGGTGGCAGACCCCGGATAAACCTGGGGATAACCCCACCCGCGCGCTGCCAGGATGTCCGGCGTGACGACGAACGACATCCACGCGACCGGCTGGGCGGTCGCGCCCGTACCCATCACCGGCCCTGAGGCGGCGACGCTGCTGCGCCGCTACTACACCGAGCTGGTCAGCCGCTTCTACGGCCGTCCGACGGACGACGCCGAGGTCTCCGCCGTGCTCGCGGAGGAGCCCAGCGACGATCTCGCGCCACCCACCGGAGAATTCCTCGCCGTCCGGCTCGTCGGCGCTCCTGCCGGTGGCCTACCGGTCGGATGCGTCGGCCTGCGCGTCCTCGACGCGCACACCATGGAGCTGACCCGGATGTATGTCGGCCCCGAAGCTCGCGGCCAAGGCGTCGCTGGCCTGCTCATCGGCGCCGCGGAGACCCTCGCCCGCGACACCTTCCACGCGGACACGATCCGCCTGGACACGCGCGAGGACCTGGTGGAGGCCCGCGCGTTGTACGCCAAGCACGGCTACCGGGAGATCGCCCGCTACAACACGAGCCCGTACGCGGACCACTGGTTCGAAAAGCGGCTGCGCTGACGCACCGCATCCGCCTTCCCGCCGCCTACGGCCGGTCGCGGGCGGGTGACGTCTAACATGCAGTGAACAGCCGAGCACACGAGGAGCGAGATCATCAGCGGTAACGGATCGGTCGAGCGCAGGATCGCCGAGGAACTGGGCGTACGCGAAGGGCAGGTGCGCTCCGCCGTCGAACTGCTCGACGGCGGAGCGACCGTGCCGTTCATCGCGCGGTACCGCAAGGAAGCCACCGGCACCCTGGACGACGCGCAACTGCGCGCCCTGGAGGAGCGGTTGCGCTACCTGCGCGAGCTGGACGAACGGCGCGCGGCCGTCCTGGAGTCCATCGAGTCCCAGGGCAAGCTGGACGACGCGCTGAAGGCGCAGATCATGGCAGCCGACTCCAAGGCGCGCCTGGAGGACATCTATCTGCCCTTCAAGCCCAAGCGCCGCACCAAGGCCCAGATCGCCCGCGAGGCGGGTCTGGAACCGCTGGCCGACCTGCTGCTGACCGACCCGGAGACCGACCCTCAGGCGGAGGCGGCGAAATACGTCTCCGCCGACAAGGGCGTGGAGGACCCGGCGGCGGCGCTCGAGGGCGCGCGCTCCATCCTCACCGAGCGTTTCTCCGAGGACGCCGACCTGGTCGGCGAGCTGCGCACCCGGATGTGGACGCGCGGCAGGCTCGTCGCGAAGGTGCGTGACGGCAAGGAGGAGCCGGGCGCCAAATTCTCCGACTACTTCGACTTCGCCGAGCCCTTCACCAAGCTCCCCTCGCACCGCGTGCTGGCCATGCTGCGCGGCGAGAAGGAGGAGATCCTCGACCTCACGCTGGAGCCGGAGGAGCCCACCGAGGGACCGTCCAGTTTCGAGCGGCGCATCGCGCGGAACTTCGACATCGCCGACCGCGGACGCCCCGCCGACAAGTGGCTCGGCGACACCGTGCGCTGGGCCTGGCGCACCCGTTTCCTGGTCCGGCTCGGCATCGACCTGCGCGTCCAGCTCCGCCAGGAGGCCGAGGACGAGGCGGTACGGGTCTTCGCCGCGAATCTCCGCGACCTGCTGCTCGCCGCGCCCGCGGGCACCCGCGCCACCATGGGCCTGGACCCCGGCCTGCGTACGGGCGTCAAGGTCGCCGTGGTCGACGACACCGGCAAGGTGGTCGCCACCGACACGATCTACCCGCACGTGCCGCGCAACAAGTGGGACGAGTCGCTGGCCACCCTCGCCCGGCTCGCGAAGGCCCACCGCGTCGACCTGATCGCCATCGGCAACGGCACGGCCTCCCGCGAGACCGACAAGCTCGCCGCCGACCTGATCAAGCTGCACCCCGATCTGAAACTCACCAAGGCCGTCGTCTCCGAGGCGGGCGCCTCGGTCTACTCCGCCTCGGCCTACGCCTCCGCCGAACTCCCCGAACTCGACGTGTCCCTGCGCGGCGCCGTGTCCATCGCCCGCCGCCTCCAGGACCCGCTCGCCGAACTGGTGAAGATCGACCCGCGCTCGATCGGCGTCGGCCAGTACCAGCACGACCTGTCGGAGCTGAAGCTCTCCCGCTCCCTGGACGCGGTCGTCGAGGACTGCGTCAACGGCGTCGGCGTGGACGTCAACACCGCGTCCGTACCGCTGCTGCGCCGCGTCTCGGGCATCACCGAGGGCCTGGCGGGCAACATCGTCGCGCACCGCGACGCCAACGGCCCCTTCCGTACCCGCAAGAACCTCAAGGAGGTCGCGCGGCTCGGCCCGAAGGCGTACGAGCAGTGCGCGGGCTTCCTGCGGATCGTGGACGGCGACGACCCGCTGGACGCCTCCAGCGTGCACCCGGAGTCGTATCCGGTGGTGCGGCGGATCAGCGGCACCGCGAAGACCGACATCACGTCGCTGATCGGCAACGGCACGGTCCTGCGGACGCTGCGCCCGCAGGACTTCGTGGACGACTCCTTCGGTCTGCCGACCGTCACCGACATCCTCGCCGAGTTGGAGAAGCCGGGCCGCGACCCGCGTCCCGCCTTCAAGACCGCCACCTTCAAGGACGGCGTCGAGGAGATGAAGGACCTCAGGCCGGGAATGATCCTCGAAGGCGTCGTCACCAATGTCGCCGCCTTCGGCGCCTTCGTGGACGTCGGCGTTCACCAGGACGGCCTGGTCCATGTCTCCGCGCTCTCCGACACCTTCGTGTCCGACCCGCGCGAGGTCGTCAAGCCCGGCGACATCGTCCGCGTCAAGGTGATGGACGTCGACCTGCCGCGCAAGCGGATCTCGCTGACGCTGCGCCTGGACGACGAGCCGGGCGCCGGGCGCCAACAGCGCGGCGGCGGGGCCGGTGGCGGCGGCGAGCGCCGCAGCGGACCGCCCCGGCAGGGCGGCGGCCAGGGCCAGAACCGACAGGGCGGCCAGGGGCAGAACGGGCAAGGCGGCCAAGGCCAGAACCGGCAGGGTGGCGGCCAGGGCAGGCAGGGCCAGAGCGGTGGCCAGGGCGGTGGCCAGAGCGGTGGCCAGAGCCAGGGCGGCGGACGCCGCGGCGGCGGTCAACAGCCCGCGCCCGGCGGCGCGATGGCCGACGCCCTGCGCAGGGCGGGCCTGACCGGCAACAAGTAGCCGACGACGTACGACCGTTGAGGCGGCGGGACCAGGAACTCCGCACACCCCCCTGCCGCCTCAGCCGTCTCAGAACCTTACGTACGCCCCCTGTTGACGTGGCCTGGTCAGGCGCTAGCCTCTGGCGTGCTCTCCCTCACGCGGGCTGCCCGCTTCCAGTGGATATCCGTGGTGGTGGCGGTACTCGCCGCCCTGGCCGCCGTACTCACCGCCCCGTCCTCGGCGTACGCCGGTACCCCCGGCGGCGGAGGAGGCGGAACCGTACGGCACGGTCTCAGCCAACCCGACTACTCCTACGCCAAGGCGATCCGCGAGGCCGTCTGGGTGGACACCGGCCTCGACGGCGACGGCGACGGCCGCACCGACCGGGTCGCCGTCGACATCGTCCGCCCCTCGGAGCCCGCCGCCGCCGGGCGCAAGGTCCCCGTGATCATGGACGCGAGCCCGTACTACTCCTGCTGCGGACGCGGCAACGAGAGCCAGCTCAAGACCTATGACGCCAACGGGAACATCGTCCAGGCGCCGCTGTTCTACGACAACTACTTCGTGCCCCGCGGCTACGCGACCGTCCTGGTCGACCTCGCGGGAACCGACCGCTCCGACGGCTGCGTGGACGTCGGCGGCCCCTCCGACGTGCAGTCCGCGAAGGCCGTCATCGACTGGCTCAACGGCCGCGCCCGCGGCTACAGCGCCCGCTCCGGCGGCCACGCGGTCTCGGCGGGCTGGACCAACGGCAGCGTCGGCATGATCGGCAAGAGCTGGGACGGCACCATCGCCAACGGCGTCGCCGCCACCGGGGTGCGCGGCCTGAAGACCATCGTGCCGATCAGCTCCATCTCCTCCTGGTACGACTACTACTTCCACCAGGGCGCGGCGCTCCAGGACGGCCCCGAGTGGCTGTCGGACTACGTCGAGAGCGACAGCGCCCACGCCAACTGCGCCGCCGCCCAGCAGAAGATCATCGACGGCTCGCCGCGCAGCGGGGACTGGACACCGTTCTGGACCGCGCGGGACTACGTGAAGGACGCGGGCAAGGTACGGGCCAGCGTCTTCGCCGTGCAGGGCATGCAGGACCTCAACGTCCGCACCAAGCACTTCGGCCAGTGGTGGCAGGCGCTCGCCGCCCACGGCGTCGAGCGCAAGGTGTGGCTGTCGCAGACCGGCCACGTCGACCCCTTCGACTACCGGCGCACCGACTGGGTCCCCACCCTCCAGCGCTGGTTCGACCACTACCTGCTGGGCGTCGACAACGGCATCCAGCGGCAGCCGATGGCCGACATCGAGCGGACCGTCGACCACTGGACCACCGACCGCGTGTGGCCGCCCGCCACGACCCGCACGACCTCGCTCAGCCTGAGCCCGACGGCCACCGACGGCCTGGGCACGCTCGGCGCCCGGCACGCCAGGCCCGGCAGCACCGAGTCGTTCACCGACGACCCGAATCTGTGGGAGGAGGACTGGGCGGCGGCGGCCGACACCGCGACCGCGGCCAAGACCGTCTTCACCACCGGGACGCTCGCCAAGGACCTGCGGCTGTCCGGCGGCGGCACCTTCACCGTGACCGCCACCTCGTCCACCACCAGCGCGCACCTGTCGGCGGTCCTGGTCGACCTCGGGCCGGCCACCATCCGTGACTTCCTCGGCAACGGCGAGGGCATCACCACCCTGGCCACCCGCTCCTGCTACGGGGAGAGCACCGCGGGTGACAGCGCCTGCTACCTCGACACCGCCGCCGACACCACGACCGTCGACCACACGGTCTTCAGCCGCGGCTGGGCCGACCTCGGGCACTACGCGTCGCTCTCCCACGGCGTGCCGCTCACCCCGGGCAAGCCGTACACGATGACCGTGCAGCTCGCGGCCACCGACCACGTCGTACCGGCGGGGCACCGGCTCGCGCTGATCGTCGCGGGCACCGACGGCGGCCTCATCCTGCCGCCCGACACGACGCCCAAGGTCACCGTCGACCTGTCGCACTCGGTGCTGAAGCTGCCGCTGGTCGGCGGTTCCGGCGCGCTGTCGACCCGTGCGGGCACGGCGCCCCGTGGCAAGGCCGCGCTGACCCCCGCTCCGGCGCCCTCCGTGGCCCCGGCCGCGCGGCTGGGCTGACGCCCGGCCTGGTTCCCCCCGCTTCCCGGAGTTACCGTTACAGGGATACGGCCCTCGGGACGCGGGGGGAACCACGGTTGTCCGCGGCGCGTTCTCCTGGGTAGAAGCGGTGAGGGCGCGGCGCTTGCCGCCGTGAACGGAGGCGGGGAAATGTCGAATCGCGCGAAGATCGTCATCGGTGGCGTGGCGTTGGGTCTGTTCCTGTGGATCTGGATCCCCTTCTGGGCTGTCGTCCTGGTCATCGTGGGCGTGCCCGCGATCGCCTACTTCTCCCTCGACTCCTCGCAGCGGCGTCGGCTGCGGCGCGTGAGCCGTCGGCAAATAGGTCGCTGACCTGGTACGACCCCCGATAGGGTGCCGCTGCGACAAGGGCATCCACGTCGGGCGAACACGTCCCGTTCCCGTGTCGCCGCGGCGCGAGAGGGCCTGATCAGACGATGGCGACGGACATCCGGTCCACCCAGGACCTGCTCGACCACACCGGGGACCGACTGAAGTATCTGTACTTCTGGGGCCACCGCCCACAGCGCGACGGCAGTGTCGGCGCCGGCTGCCTCAGCCAGTGGTGGCCCGCGCCCTTCACCGTCGACGGCGTCACCTACGCGACCGCCGAGCACTGGATGATGGCGGGCAAGGCCCGGCTCTTCGCCGACCCCGACGCCGAACGGCGGGCTGTCGCGGCGGGTCACCCGAAGACCGCCAAGAGCGTCGGCCGCACCGTCCGCGGCTTCGACCAGGCCGTGTGGGAAGCCGAGCGTTTCGACCTGGTCATCCAGGGCAATGTCCACAAATTCCGGCAGCACCCCGGCCTGCTGGCCTACCTGCTCGGCACCGGGGGCCGCGTCCTGGTCGAGGCCAGCCCGATGGACCGCGTCTGGGGCATCGGACTGGCCGCCGACGACGAGCGCGCCGCGGACCCGGCCACCTGGCGTGGTCTGAATCTCCTGGGCTTCGCCTTGATGGAGGCGCGAGCCCGGCTGGCGGCGAAGTAGCCCGCCGCCAGCGGGCCCCGGTGGGTGCGGCCGCTACTTCAGATACGGGCCGTCCGTACCGATCTTGCCGGGCGCCGCGTTCTTGCCGCCCAGGTCGAGCACGTACACCCGCATGTCGCCCTTGCCGGGCGCCGCGAGGGACAGCGTCCCGTCCGTCACGGTCCGCACGTCACCCGAGACGGCGTCCACGTAACGGCCGTTGGGGATGCCGCTGAAGGACGCCGCGTCCGTCACCGTCACCAGCGCGAAGCTGTCGACGCCCGACGCGGCGTCGGTGTATCGGCGCTTGAACGACATGCCGCCGCCGTTCACCCCCTCGGTGCTGTACTGGCCCATCTGCAACGCCGGAATGGCGCGCCGGATCAGATTCAGCCGTTGGAGGTGTTTGACCAGAGGCTGCGCCAAAGTGGTGGCCACCGCCCCCGAGGCACTGTCGACCTTCCCGAACTCCGAGGCCGTCACCGTGCCCGCCACATGGTCGCCGTAGTACGCGCGCCCCGTCGTCGCCAGCGGGCAGCTCGGCCCGCAGTCGATCGTCTTCCCGGCCTGGAACTGGATCTCCGACCCGTAGTAGAGCGTCGGGATGCCGCGGAAGGTCCACATCAGCGCCATGTTCTCGGCCCACGCGTCCTGTCCGCCGGTGTAGCGCACCGACGACTTGTTGGGACCGTAGTCGTGGCTGTCGACATAGACGACGTTGTACGTGGCGTCGTTCGTCGAGTCGTCCGAGTCCTTGCCGTTGTTGAAGGCGTTGTGCGCGTCACCGAAATTCATGTGCATGCGCATGTCGATGATGTTCATCCCGGAGAATTTGCTGTGGTCCGGGGTGTGATACGCGTTCCCTTCCAGGAAGGCGTTGGCGGACGTCGGCTGATTGCCGGTGCCGAGCTGCTCCTCGTAGTTGTACTGCTCGATCGACGCGGTGGCGTCGTCCGCGCTGTACTCCTTGCGCTCCTTCCAGGTGTAGAACTGCGCCGAGTGATTGACCGATCCGCGGTTCCACTTGTCGTTGACGAAAGCGCCGACCTCACCGAAGACGAAGAAGTTCTGCGCCTTGTCGGGACCCCAGTCCTGGATCTCGCGCTGCTGGATCGCGGGCAGGAAACGGCGGTTCCAGGTGACGCGCGGAATGTGCACGGCGGTGTCCACGCGGAAGCCGTCCACCCCCATGTCGATGTACTTGTTGTAGGCGCCGATCAGATAGTTCTGCACCTGCGCGTTCTCGGTGTTGAAGTCCGCGAGGTCGTCGGCCAGCCAGCAGGAACGCGAGTCCTCGCCCTCCCAGTTGCCGATCCAGCACTGGTGGTAGAGCGACGCGGGGAACATCTTCGACGTGGGATTCGGCCACTGGCAGTTGTAGAGCGTGTAGCCCTCGGGGCTCTTCTGCCCCGTTGGCTTGCCCCAGTTCAGGCACGTATTGCCGGACGGCTCGGCCGTGGACCACAGATCCCCGTTGTAGTACGACTTGCCGGTCTTCGGGTCGATCGTCAGACCGTCGTACTCAAAGCCCTGCTCCTTCTCGTCGTAATACCATGACCACTGCGAGTCCCTGACGCCGTAGACCGTCGGCACGAACAGCCCCTTGGCGCCCCACCGGGAACTGTGGTTGTAGACCACGTCCTGGTAGATCTTGATCCCCTTGGCGTGGGCCGCGTTGATCAGATCCTGATACGACGCCCCGGCCGATTCCAGGCGCGGATCGACCCGGTAGAAGTCCCAACCGTGGTAACCGTGGTAGTCGTAGTCGCTGCGGTTGAGCACCACGGGCGTGATCCAGATCGCCGAGAAACCGAGCGCCTTGATGTAGTCGAGCTTCTGCACCAGGCCCTTGAAGTCACCCCGGAACATCGGGTCGTTGTTGGCCGCGTTCCCCGACGCCACATCCTGGTTGCCGCCGCGGTCGTTGCTCGTGTCACCGTCGTAGAAGCGCGCGGTGAGCACGAAGTAGATCGGGTCCTTGCGCGGGTCGGTGCCGATCGGTGTGCCCGCGGTCGCGGGCGGCGGCGCGTGGCCGGTGGTCGCCTGCGCCGGAGTGGAGGCGGCGGAGATGTTGCCCGCCGCGTCCAGCGCCTGGACGGTGTACGTGTAGGCGGTGTCCGCTTCCAGGCCGGACTCGGAGAAGACCGTCGAGCCGACGCTGGTGACGATCGTGCCCTTGGTGCCGCCGGTCCTGGTGACCCGGTAGCCCGTGACCCCGGTGTCGTCGGTCGACGGGTTCCAGGTCACCACGATCGAGGTGTCGGTCGCGGTCGCCTTCACCGTGCCGGGGACGGTCGGCGGCGTCGTGTCGGGGACGACGGCCGCGCAAGGGTCGGCCGCGTTGGCCGTGACCTTGGTGTCCTTCACGGTGCTGACGCCCTTGGACAGCGCGTAGTTGGCGCCGTTGTTGTTGTCCCAGGTGCCGTTGCCGTTGTTGAAGGTGGCGGCGAGCCCCGCGGCCGTGCCGAGGTCGACGGTCTTCTTCACCCAGCCGGTGCAGGCCGCCTCCATGCCGATGCCCGGCACGGTCGTCCATGCGCCGCCGGTCGGCGCGTAGTGCAGGTTGACGGTGGTCCAGCCGACGGTCGCGGTGGAGTAGAAGACGGTGGCCGAGGTGGCGGACGGGCTGCCCGTCTCGCCGCCGCCCGGGTCCCCGCCGCTCGCGCACGGGTCGCTGTGGGCGATGGCGCCGTTGTTGACGGTGATGGCGCCGGTGCCCAGGGCGTAGTTCTTGCCGGCGTTGTTGTCCCAGGTGCCCTGGCCGTTGTTGAAGGTCGCCTGCCAGCCGGTGGCCGTGCCGAGGTCGACGGTCTTCTTCACCCAGCCGGTGCAGGCGCTCTGCATGGCGACGCCGGGCACGGTCGTCCAGCTCCCGCCGTCCGGCGCCCAGTGCAGGTTGTACGACGACCAGTTGGTCGTCGCGGTGGAGTAGTAGACGGTTGCGGTGTTCGAGCCCGCGGCCGAGGCGGCGTGCGCGGAACCGGTGGACAGGGAGGGGAGCAGGGCCGCCAGGAGTCCCAAGACGACAGCCACCACGGCTGTCAGCGGACCTGGTCGATATCTGTGGCGCGAAGCGACGGTCACGTCGTGCTCCTCGAACGGGGCCGCGAAGGCGGCCGGTGGAGGAAGCCGTACGTCCGCGCGCCACGGAACGAACGGCCGGATAATTTGCGCAAGTTGCTGCAACAAGTTGCTGTCGGAACGGTCGTGAGATTACTGGGACATGTCATGGACGTAAAGAGGTCTGACGGGGCTGCGTCCCCAGGTCCCGCCGCGCCGCCGCGTAGGGTTCCCGAGACGGGCGGGTGTCGTACCCGGCCGGCTGGTCGTAGAACCGTACGGATCGGACCCGGACCCCGGCCTCGGACTCCGGCGGACCGTAAGCGGAAGGGGACCCACGGAAGATGACGGAGCGTCTGGTGGTCATCGGCGGTGACGCCGCCGGGATGTCGGCCGCGTCCCAGGCCCGCCGCCGCAGAGCCGCGGACGACCTGGAGATCGTCGCGTTCGAACGCGGACGGCACACCTCGTACTCCGCCTGCGGCATCCCGTACTGGATCGGCGGCGACACCACGGGCCCCGACGCGCTGGTCGCGCGTACCGCCGAGGAGCACCGCGAGCGCGCCATCGACCTGCGGATGGGCACCGAGGTGGTCGACATCGACCTCGCCGCCGGCCGGGTGCGGGCGCGGGACGCCGACGGCCGCGAGGAGTGGACCGGCTATGACCACCTCGTCGTCGCCACCGGCGCGGAACCCGTAAGGCCGCCCGTTCCCGGCATCGACGCGCCCGGTGTGCACGGCGTCCAGACCCTGGACGACGGCGAGCGCGTCCTGGCCACCCTCGACGGGGTCGGCGTACGCCGCGCCGTCGTGGTCGGCGGCGGCTACATCGGCGTGGAGATGGCCGAGGCCCTGCTGAAGCACGGCCTCGACGTGACCCTCGTCGACCGCTCCGAACAGCCGATGAGCACCCTCGACCCCGACATGGGACGCCTGGTGCGCGACGCGATGGAAGGACTCGGCGTCCGCGTCGTCTCCGGCGCCGCCGTCCGCGCGGTGCTCACCGGCGCAGACGGCAGGGCCCGCGCGGTCGCCACCGACGACGCCGAATACCCCGCCGACATCGTGATCCTGGGCATCGGCGTACGCCCCGGCACCGCGCTCGCCCGCGACGCGGGACTGCCGCTGGGCGCGCACGGCGGCCTGCTGACCGACCTGGCCATGCGCGTACGCGGCCACGAGCGGGTCTGGGCGGGCGGCGACTGCGTCGAAGTCCTCAACCTCGTCTCCGGCGACCTCCAGCACATCGCCCTCGGCACCCACGCCAACAAGCACGGCCGCATCATCGGCACCAACATCGGCGGCGGCTACACCACCTTCCCCGGTGTCGTCGGCACCGCCGTCAGCAAGGTCTGCGACGTCGAGATCGCCCGCACCGGCCTCAAGGAGTCGCAGGCGCGCCGCGCCGGACTCCACTACGTGACCGCCGTCATCGAGTCCACCAGCAGGGCCGGCTACTACCCGGACGCCGACCCGATGACCGTCAAGATGCTCGCGGAACGCGGCACCGGGCGGCTGCTCGGCCTCCAGATCGTCGGCCGCGAAGGCGCCGCCAAGCGGGTCGACGTCGGGGCCGTCGCGCTCACCGCACGGATGACGGTCGAGGACATGGTCGCCCTCGACCTCGGCTACGCGCCGCCTTTCTCGCCCGTGTGGGACCCGGTGCTGGTCGCCGCGCGCAAGGCGGCGGACGCGGTGGTGGCGGACGTCAGAGCGGGCTGACGGCGGTTTGCGGTTTCCGGTCCCTTGCGGGGCTTCGCAGGGGTCGCGAGTTCTTGCGGGCCTTGCGGGTCCTCGTGAGTCCTGATGGGTGCTTTGCTGCTCTTCGCGCGGCTTCGCGGTCAGGACGGAGCCGCGGCCAGCTTGCTGAGGGCTTCCAGCAACGGCGGCAGGGCGGCGCCGCGGCCGACCGGCAGCACCTCGCCGGGCGCGTCGTCCAGCAGCACGAAGGCGATGTCGTCGGTTCTGCCCACCAGGCTCCAGCCGGGTCCGTCCGCCCGCACCGCACCATATGCGGCCCGTACGCGGCCGGGCGGAGGCGGATTGCGTACGTACTCCTCCGCGCTTTCGAGGACGCGGCGGATGCCGGTGTGCGAGATGGAGGGCGGGGCGGCCGGGGGCCCGGCCGCGTCCTGGGGTTCGGATTCCGTCTCGGTGCCGACGGCTGTTCCGGCGTCGGTGCCCGTATCCGTGCCCGTGTCCGTATTCGTGTCCGTATCCGTGCTCGCGTCCGGCCACGCGTCTTTGGCCGTCACTTTGGCCGCTTCCTCGGCCGCTTCCGCCGGTACGTCGAGCTGGTCGCGCCACTCGAACCAGCGGACCGCGATCTCGTCGGCCCCGAGGCGCCGTTGCGGCGGACCCCAGACGGAGGTGTCGGGCGGGGAGAGCGGAGCACGGCCGCCCTCTTCGTCCGTAGGGTCGTGCGGGGCGGGGATGCCGGGTACGGCGACGGCGACCGGCAGCGGCCACCCAGGCAGCGAGGCGGCCAGGCTGTTCTCGTCGGGCGCCAGATCGTACTCGAGTCCGCAGTCCCAGGCCGCCAGCGCGCACGCCACCATGGCGGTGTCCGTCGTCGCCACGGTCCAGCGCGCCCCGCCGCCGTCCTGACCGAAGACCAGGCCGTAGCCGTCGGCCAGCGGTTCGAGCCCCAACTCGGCGCAAGCGGCCGGATAGTCGTCCCCCAGGACACCCGGGAACTGCCCCGGCGTCAGCATCGCGGCCGTCAGCACGAACAGCGCGTCGTCGTCCTCCGGGTTCTCGGCCGCGGTCATCCGTCGTTCCCTCTCGCCTCGCCCGCCGTCTCTCGTCCGCGCACCTTAACCAGCGAGTAACCTCCGCGTCGAGAGGTCGCGAAGGCCGGAAATCCGCTCGGGCGGTGCGACGCCGGACGGCCGATTTCCTTACGGTCCGCACCTCGTGATCGCCCGGCGTCGGCCCCGTCCCGGCCGCGCCGTCACTTCTTCGCGCCCGGTCCGGTCAACGTCGTACGCAGCCAGGCGAGTTCGGCGCGGCCGGTGGCGCGGGCGATGGTGAGCACGTCCTGCCGGAAGGGGGCGTCGACCTCCTGGGCGCGCAGCTGACGGTCGCCGTCGTAGGAGAAGCCGGCGGGCTGTTCGTGGAAGGCCGGCCTGCGGCGGAGGATGGCGGGCCTGCGCCGCGGGGCCAGGCGTGTGCTGCGGGGTCAGGCGTGCGTCGCGGGTCAGGCGTGTCGGACGGCCACCGCCAGATACCGCTCCGCGGAGTCGTCCAGCGATGCCAGCTCCCAGCCGGTCGCGGCCAGCAGGGGACGCAGCTGCGGCTCGGCGCGTACGTCGTCGGCTCGCAGCTCGTGCCCGCGGCGGGCTGCGAGGGCGGCGCGGCCGATCGGATGGAAGAGCGCCAACCTGCCGCCGGACCTGGTCACCCGGGCCAATTCGCGCAGGCCGGCCGCAGGGTCCGGCAGATGGTGCACGAGTCCGGCGGCGAGGACGGCGTCGAAAGCCGCGTCCCGCAACGGAAGCTCCTCGCCGGCCGCCTCGATCAGCGCTCCGTCCCGGTCCCGGCCGAGGGCGACGGCTTCCCGCAGCATCTCCGGAGTCAGGTCGACACCGACCACCGTGCCCGCCGCACCGACGACGGCCCGCATCAGCGGCAGCGCCCGCGCCGTACCGCAGCCCGCGTCCAGTGCCCTGCCGCCCGGCCGCAGCCCCAACTCGCCGACCGCCGCCGCGTAGACGGGAGTGTCGTCGGGGAACCGCTTCTCCCACCCCACGGCCTTCGCGGCGAAGAACTCCCTGACCTGTCGGCGCCCGCTCTCGAAACTGGCCATGCATCATGGTCGCATGATCACGTTCCGCTCCATCGGGCTCTTCCTGCTCGCCGCCGTCCTGGAGATCGGCGGCGCCTGGTTGATCTGGCAAGCGGTGCGCGAACACCGCGGCGTCGGCTGGGCGGGGGCCGGGATCGTCGCGCTCGGCCTTTACGGCTTCGTCGCCACGCTCCAGCCCAACGCCGAGTTCGGCCGGATCCTGGCGGCCTACGGAGGGGTCTTCGTGGCCGGATCTCTCCTGTGGGCGATGGCACTCGACGGCTACCGTCCCGACCGATTCGACATCGTCGGAGCGGTCATCTGCCTGGTCGGAGTGGGTGTCATCATGTACGCGCCACGCGGCGGCTGATTTCCGCCGGTCGCCTCCTTTCACGGCCCCGGCCGGGCGCCGCCCGTCCCGAGAGGGGGTTGCCGAAGCGGGCCCGGCAGGACAGGCTCGTACCGCAGCGGAGACGGGAGGCAGGCAATGACGGTGGGCAAACCGCTCGCATGGCTGCTCGACGACCTGACGAAGCGGGTGCCGCACGTGAAGCACGCGCTGGTGCTCTCCAACGACGGGTTGGTCACGGGCGCCAGCGGCGATCTCGACCGGCCGACCGCGGAACACCTGGCCGCCGTGTCCTCGGGCTTTCACAGCCTGGCCAAGGGTGCGGGGCGGCAGTTCGCCGTCGGCGGCGTGCGCCAGACGATGGTCGAGTTCGACGACGGCTTCCTCTTCGTCACCGCGGCGGGCGACGGCAGTTGCCTGTCCGTGCTCAGCGGCATGGAGGCCGATGTCGGCCAGGTCGCCTACGAGATGACGCTGCTCGTCCACCGCGTCGGCGAACACCTCGGCGTGGCTCCCAGGCAACCGGGCGCGGCACCTTCCTGAGCCGGGGCGTCCCGAAGTTATCCACAGGCTTCGAACGGGCTGTCGTCCGTACGCGATACATTCGTCACTGTCAGTGATCGAAGTTCGCGGGGGAGTGACGACAGTGAAGACGACGAAGACGACGAAGACGACGAAGCACACGAAGGCGGCGGCGGGGACGGCGACCGTCGAGACGAAGCAGGTGGCGTGGACGCCGGTCGGTGGGGCGGGGCAAGGGCCGGGAGGCGGCCGGGCGGCGCCGGAGACGGTGACGCTGAACCGGGCGCGGGAGGAGCTGGGCCTGGATTTCACGCTCTTCGAGCTGGCGCTCCAACTCGGCGAGATCCGCACGGTCTCGCGCGGGAGCGGCCAGTGGCGGGTGCCCGTGGACGAGGTGACCCGGCTGCGGGACGCGGAAGGCCATCCGCAGGCGCTGCTCGACCGGCTCCGACTGGTGACCAGCACCGAGGGCGCGGCGATGATCGGGATCAGCCGGGACCGCCTTGTGCGACTGGCGAGGCTCGGGCTGATCCGCCCGGTGCGCTGGTACGTCAACCGGTACCGGGCGCTGGTGTGGGTGTATCTCGGCCATGAGCTGAGGGAGTTCGCCGCCGCGAGCCCCGCGATGCTGAAGGGGCGGCTGCCCGCGGGACTGCGTGAGGCGCTGGACGCCGGGCAGGATCAGCGGGCCCTCGGCTGGCGGTCCCGCCGGGTCGCCCAGCTCGTAAGGGACTGCCATGACGCCTGGGACGAGGCCGCCGTCTGGGCCGCGCTGCTCGGTCCCGAGGTGACCGACGACGCCGTGCCCGCCCCCTTCGACCGGGCCCGACTGCGCGGAATCCGTGCGGCGCTGCCACCGGGCCGCCCAGGACCGCTCGCCTCACCCGAGCTGACGCGAAGCCTCACGACCGCCGACCATCCGGACGAGATCGCGCTGGCCCTGGTCGCCCTCGCGGACGCGCTGGGCCGCGCTCGGACCGAACAGCCCGCACCGCACCCGGCCTTCGCCCCGGCGGACCGTCTGCCGCTCGCGCTCGCGCTCACGGAGCGGGTGCCGCAGCCGCCTGAGCGACTTCCAGAACCGGGCCCGGTTCCAGGCCCGAAACCTGATCCGAGCCCGACCGCGATCCCGGGACTGGGCGCGATCCTGGACTTGGGCGCGCGTCCGAATTTTGGGCCGATTTCTGGGCCGGAGCCGGAGCCGGAGCCGGAGCCGATGTCGAGGCCGGTGCCGGGTGAGCCGGCCGGGCCGCACTCGGCGGAGAGGCCCGCGCCCGTGCGCCCCCGGCACGCGGCGCCGCACCGAAAGCGGGGCACCGCCCGGCCGCCGGGCAGGCCGGTGGGTGAGGGCAGGCGGCCCCGGCGCGGGCTGTTGGGGCTGCTGCGCGGACGCAGGTCAGCCGCCGATCTTGCGGAACAGCCCTTCCTGCATCACCGATACCAGCAGACGCCCCCGCCGGTCGAAGATCTGTCCCCGCGCCAGACCGCGGGCACCGGTCGCGACGGGTGACTCCTGCTGGTACAGGAACCACTCGTCGGCGCGGAACGGCCGGTGGAACCACATGGCGTGGTCGAGGGACGCCATGTCGAAGCCCCGCGGTCCCCACAGCGGTTCGATCGGCACACGTACGGCGTCCAGCAGCATCATGTCGCTGGCGTAGGTGAGGGCGCAGGTGTGCACGAGCGGGTCGTCACCGAGCTGTCCGACCGCGCGCATCCACACCGCGCTGCGCGGCTCGGCGCCCTCGATCTCCTCGGGCGTCCAGCGCAGCCGCTCCACATAGCGGATCTCGAAGGGCTGGCGGCGGGTCATCCGCTCCAGCGCCTCGGGCAGCACGTCCAGATGCGAACGCAGTTCTTCGCCGAGTCCCGGCAGGTCGTCGGGCTCGGGCACGTCGGGCATCGGCAGTTGGTGCTCGAATCCCGGTTCCGGCTGATGGAAGGAGGCGGTCAGGTTGAAGATCGTCCGGCCCTGTTGGATCGCCACCACCCGCCGGGTGGTGAAGGAACGGCCGTCACGGACCCGTTCGACCTGGTACACGATGGGCACTCCGGGCCGGCCCGGCCGCAGGAAGTACGCGTGCAGCGAGTGCACCGGCCGCCCGCCGTCGGTGGTGCGGCCCGCGGCGACCAGCGCCTGCCCGGCGACCTGGCCGCCGAAAACCCGCTGCAACCGCTCCTGCGGACTCTGCCCGCGGAAGATGTCCTGTTCGATCCGCTCCAGGTCGAGCAGATCCACCAGCCTCTCGGCCGGGTTCGTCATCGCGTCCTCTTCGTCGTGCACCGGATCACAGCTCGCCGACGTCGGTCAGCCGGATCACCGCGCGGCCCTCTTCGTCGGAGGCCGCGAGGTCGACCTCGGCGGAGATCCCCCAGCCGTGGTCACCATTGGGGTCGGCGAAGGTCTGCCGGACCCGCCACAAGCCGTGCTCCGGCTGCTCCTCGATCTGCAACAGCTTCGGGCCGCGAGCGTCGGGACCGGTGCCGAGGTCGTCGTACTCGTCCCAGTACGCGTCCATCGCCTCCGCCCAGGCGTCGGCGTCCCACCCGGCCTCGGCGTCCAACTCGCCGAGCTGGTGGTACTTCTCCAGCGCCGCCAGCTCGACCCGGCGGAACATCGCGTTGCGCACCAGCACCCGGAAGGCGCGGGAGTTGGCGGTGACCGGCTTGACCTGGTCGGCCCGCTCCGCCGCCTGCTCGGCCGTCTCCACCTCCGGATTGGCGAGCTGCTCCCACTCGTCCAGCAGGCTGGAGTCGACCTGGCGCACCAACTCGCCAAGCCACGCCGTCAGATCCTGGAAGTCCTCCGACTTCAGGTCGTCGGGCACCGTGTGCTCCAGCGCCTTGTACGCGCCGGCCAGGTAGCGCAGCACGATGCCCTCGGTGCGGGCCAGCTCGTAGTAGGAGGTGAACTCGCCGAAGGTCATGGCGCGTTCGTACATGTCACGGACGATGGACTTGGGCGACAGCGGGTGGTCGCCCACCCACGGGTGGCTCTGGCGGTAGATGCCATAGGCGTGCGACAGCAGCTCTTCGAGAGGCTTGGGATAGGAGACGTCCTGAAGACGCTCCATCCGCTCCTCGTACTCGACACCGTCCATCTTCATCTCGGCGACGGCTTCGCCACGGGCCTTGTTCTGCTGGGCTGCCAGGATCTGCCGCGGGTCGTCGAGGGTGGACTCCACCACCGAGACCATGTCCAGGGCGTAGGACGGGGAGTCCTTGTCGAGCAGTTCGAAGGAGGCCAGGGCGAAGGTCGACAGCGGCTGGTTGAGCGCGAAGTCCTGCTGGAGTTCGACGGTCAGCCGGATGATGCGGCCCTCCGCGTCAGGCTCGGGGAGGCGTTCGACCACCCCGCCGTCGACCAGCGAGCGGTAGATGGCGATGGCCCGGCGGATGTGCCGCAACTGGTGGCGGCGGTCCTCGTGGTTGTCCTCCAGGAGGTGCCGCATCGCGTCGAAGGCGTTGCCGGGCCGGGCGATCACCGACAGCAGCATGGTGTGGGTGACGCGGAAGCGGGAGGTCAGCGGCTCCGGCTCGGCGGCGATCAGCTTCTCGAAGGTGAGATCCGACCAGTTGACGAAGCCCTCGGGCGGCTTCTTGCGGACCACCTTGCGGATCTTCTTCGGGTCGTCCCCGGCCTTGGCGAGCGCCTTCTTGTTCTCGATGACGTGCTCGGGCGCCTGTGCCACCACGAACCCGGCGGTGTCGAAACCGGCCCGCCCGGCGCGCCCCGCGATCTGGTGGAATTCCCGCGCCCGCAGCGTGCGCACCCGCGTGCCGTCGTATTTGGTGAGCGCGGTGAACAGCACGGTGCGAATCGGCACGTTGACGCCGACCCCGAGGGTGTCGGTGCCGCAGATGACCTTCAGCAAGCCCGCCTGGGCGAGCTTCTCCACCAGCCGCCGGTACTTGGGCAGCATCCCCGCGTGGTGGACACCGATGCCGTGCTTGGCGAAGCGCGCGAGGTTGCGGCCGAAGGTCGTGGTGAAGCGGAAGTGGCCGATCAGATCGGAGATGGCGTCCTTCTCGGCCTTCGTGCACATGTTGATGCTCATCAGCGCCTGGGCCCGCTCGACGGCCGCCGCCTGCGTGAAGTGCACGATGTAGACCGGGGACTGCCGGGTCTCCAGCAGTTCGGTCAGCGTCTCCGTCAAAGGCGTCGTCACATACTCGTACGACAGCGGCACCGGCCGGGTCGCCGAGCGCACGACCGCCGTGGGGCGGCCGGTGCGGAGGGTCAGGTCCTCCTCGAAGCGGGAGACGTCACCCAGCGTCGCCGACATCAGCAGGAACTGCGCCTGGGGCAGTTCGAGGATCGGGATCTGCCAGGCCCAGCCGCGGTCCGGCTCCGCGTAGAAGTGGAATTCGTCCATCACGACCTGGCCGACGTCGGCGCTCTTGCCGTCGCGCAGTGCGATGGAGGCGAGGACCTCGGCGGTACAGCAGATCACCGGCGCGTCCGGGTTGACCGAGGCGTCGCCGGTCAGCATCCCGACGTTCTCGGTGCCGAACAGCTTGCACAGGTCGAAGAACTTCTCCGACACCAGCGCCTTGATCGGCGCGGTGTAGAAGGTGACCTCGTCCCGGGCCAGCGCGGCGAAGTGCGCACCTGCCGCGACCAGGCTCTTTCCCGACCCGGTGGGGGTGGAAAGGATCACGTTCGCACCCGAGACCACCTCGATGAGCGCCTCCTCCTGTGCCGGATAGAGAGTGATCCCCTGACCCTCGGCCCACGTCGAAAACGCTTCGAAGAGGGCATCGGGGTCCGGGGCGGGAGGCATCTGATCGATAAGGGTCACCCCACCATCTTGCCTGTACCGGCGGCACGCGGCGGAACCGGAGCGGGCCGCGGTGATCATCAACGATATGGTGTGCCGTCAACGATGCGTCAACTCCGCCTGCGGGCGGCCTTGTAGGGGGCTGAGCACCACCATGATGGGACCTGCGCACTCACTCTCGGGAGCGGCGGCCTGGCTGGCCGTCGGAGCGGTCGCGGCGGGTGTGGATCATGCCATGCCCTGGCCCACGCTCGTCGTCGGTGCGCTGATCTGTGCGGGTGCCGCCCTCGCCCCCGACCTGGACCATCAGGCCGCGACGATCTCGCGCGCGTTCGGCCCGATCTCCCGCGTGCTGTGCAAGATCATCGAGCATCTGGCGCACGCCGTCTACAAGGCGACCCGGATGCAGGGCGACCCGCGACGGGCGGGCGGCCACCGCACCCTCACCCACACCTGGCTCTGGGCGGTCCTGATCGGCGGCGGCTTCTCGGCCGCCGCGGTCTACGGCGGCCACTGGGCGGTGTTGGTCATCTTGTTCATACACATGGTGCTCGCCGTCGAGGGACTGCTGTGGCGGCAGGCCCGGATGTCCAGCGACGTGCTGGTGTGGCTGCTCGGCGCGACCAGCGCCTGGGTGCTCGCCGACGTGCTCGACAATCCGGGCAACGGCAAGGACTGGCTGTTCACCGACCCCGGCCAGCACTACCTGTGGATCGGGCTGCCCATCGTGCTCGGCTCGCTCGTGCACTGCGTCGGTGACGCGCTGACCGTCTCCGGCTGCCCGATCCTGTGGCCGATCCCGATCGGCCGCCGCCGCTGGTACCCGATGGGACCCCCGAAGTTCATGCGCTTCCGAGCCGGGAGCTGGGTGGAGCTGAAGGTGCTCACCCCGGTCTTCTTCCTGGCGGGCGGCGGCTGCGCGCTCGGCGCGCTGGGCGTCTTCGGCTGACGCGGGACCCCGCGCACGCGAGCGGGGCCCGGCGGCAGTGCCGCCGGGCCCCGTGCCACGTCACCTGGGTCAGCTGTGCCAGGACCGCCACAGCGCCGCGTAGGCGCCGTCGGCGTCCACCAACTGGTGGTGGCTGCCCAGCTCGCTGATCCGGCCGTCCTCGACCACCGCGATCACATCCGCGTCGTGCGCGGTGTGCAGCCGGTGGGCGATGGCGATCACGGTACGGCCGTCCAGCACCCGGGACAGCGAGCGTTCCAGATGGCGGGCGGCCCGTGGGTCGAGCAGCGAGGTCGCCTCGTCCAGCACCAGGGTGTGCGGGTCGGCCAGCACCAGCCGGGCCAGCGCGAGCTGCTGCGCCTGCGCCGGGGTGAGCACGGCGCCGCCCGAGCCCACCTCCGCGTCGAGACCGTCCGCCAGATTGCGGCCCCAGTCCTCGGCGTCCACCGCGCGCAGCGCCGCCCACAGCTCGTCGTCGGTGGCACCGGTCCGCGCCAGCCGCAGATTGTCGCGGAGCGTGCCGACGAAGACGTGGTGCTCCTGGTTGACCAGCGCCACATGCTCGCGCACCCGCTCGGCGGGCATCCGGGCCAGCTGGGCGCCGCCCAGCGTGACCTCGCCCGCACGCGGGGCGTAGATCCCCGCCAGCAGCCGCCCGAGCGTGGACTTGCCCGCGCCTGACGGGCCGACCAGCGCCACCCGGGTGCCGGGCGGCACCGTCAGGCTCACGCCGTGCAGCACGTCGCTGCCCGCCCGGTAGCCGAACCGCACCTGGTCGGCGGCCATCTCGCGGCCGTCGGGCGAGACCGTGTGGTCGGGCTTGTCCTCGGCCACCTCGCGCACCCCGACCAGCCGGGCCAGCGACACCTGGGCGATCTGCAACTCGTCGTACCAGCGCAGGATCATGTTCACCGGGTCGACGAGCATCTGCGCGTACAGCGCGCCCGTGGTCAGCTCGCCGACCGTCATCCAGCCGTTGAGGGCGAAGGTGCCGCCGATCATCAGCACCGCGACCACGATCAGCGCGTGCGTCATGTTGATCACCGGGAACAGCACACTGCGCAGCCACATCGTGTAGCGCTCCCATGCCACCCACTGCCCGATCCGCTGCCGCGACAGCTTCTCGCGCCGGTCGCCGAGACCGTGCGCCTCGATGGTGCGGCCGGCGTCCACGGACTCCGCCAGCGCCGCCGCCACCGCCGCGTATCCCGCCGCCTCCGAGCGGTAGGCCCGCGGTGCGCGCCGGAAGTACCAGCGGCAGCCGACCAGCAGCAACGGCAGCGCGACCAGCACCGACAGCGCGAGCGGCGGCGAGGTCACCGTCAGCGCGCCGAGCAGCAGCCCGGCCCAGACCACGGCGATGGCCAGTTCGGGCACCGCCTCGCGCATCGCGTTCGACAGCCGGTCGATGTCCGTCGTGATCCGCGACAGCAGATCGCCCGTGCCCGCCCGCTCCAGCACACCCGGCGGCAGCGACACCGACCGTACGAGGAAGTCCTCGCGCAGATCGGCCAGCATCTCCTCACCGAGGATCGCGCCGCGCAGCCGTACCAGCCGGACGAAGTACGCCTGCACCACGAGGGCGGCCAGGAACAGGCTGACAGCCCGCCCGAGATGGATGTCCCGGTCGCCCTTCGACAGGTCCTCGACCAGACCGCCGAGCAGGTAGGGCCCCACCATCGAGGCCAGTACCGACACGGTGTTGACGGTCACCAGCAGGGCGAAGGCACCGCGATGCCGTTTCGCCAGTTCGCGCACGTAGCCGCGCACGGTCGCGGGGGAGCCCACCGGCAGCGTGGCGCTCTGCTGCGGCGCGGCCGGGTCGTACTCCGGCGGTCGCAGGCCGATCATGCGGATTCCTCCATCGATGCGTGGGGTACGGCCCCGGAGCCCGCGACGGACGCGGTGACGGGGCTGTGGACGGGATCGCGGTCGTCGGACGGCTCGCTCTCGCGGGTCACCACCGCCCGGTAGCGCGGGTCGGTGCGCAGCAGTTCGTGGTGGTCGCCGACCGACGTCGCCGTGCCCTCGTCCACGAAGACCACCAGGTCGGCGCGGTCCAGGACGAGCGGGCTCGACGTGAGCACCACCGTCGTGCGACCCGCGCGCAGTTCCTTCAGGCCGCGCGCGATCCTGGCCTCGGTGTGCGCGTCGACCGCCGAGGTCGGTTCGTCGAGCACCAGCACCTCGGGGTCGGCGATCAGCGACCTGGCCAGTGCCAGGCGCTGCCGTTGGCCGCCGGACAGCGACCGGCCGCGCTCGGTGATCCGCGCCGACATCGGGTCGCCCGCCACCCCCGCGGGGTCGGCGGCGGACTGCGCGAGCGCGTCCAGCACGTCCGCGCACTGCGCGGCGGTGAGCGCCTGCTCGGCCGTGACCCGGCCGGAGGACGGCACACCCAGCAGTTCGGTCAGCGTTCCCGACAGCAGCACCGGGTCCTTGTCCTGGACGAGCACGGCAGCGCGGGCCGCCGCGAGCGGCAGCGCGTCCAGCGCCTGCCCGCCCAGCAGCGCCGACGCCTCGCCCTCGGCTCGGACCGGGCTGTGCCCGCCGAGCCGGTCGGCCAGTACGCCCGCCGCGTCCGGGTCGCCGCACACCACGGCGGTCAGCAGCCCGGCCGGGGCGCGGAGCCCCGACTCCGGGTCGTACATCTCCCCGGCCAGCGCGCCCGCCTCCTCGGGAGCGACGCTCCCCTCGGAGAAGACGGCCGCGCCCCCGGCGGTCTCACGCGTCAGCGCCAGTACGCGCGCCGCCCGCTTCGCCGAGGGCCGCGAGAACGACCAGGCCATGGCGATCTCCTCGAAATTCCGCAGCGGGAACATCAAGAAGGCCACCGAGCCGTAGACCGTCACCAGCGCGCCGACCGAGATCCGGCCGTCCGTCGCCAGCCGGGCGCCGTCCCAGGCGACGGCCACCAGCAGCAGCCCCGGCAGCACCACCTGGACGGCACTGATCGCTGCCCACATCCGGGCGCTGTGCACCGCGGCGGTCCTGACCTGCTGGGACGCGCGACGGTAGCGGTCGAGGAACAGCTCCTCGCCGCCGATGCCGCGCAGCACCCGCAGTCCGGCGACGGTGTCGGAGGCCAGTTCCGTGGCCTTGCCCGCCTTCTCCCGCTGGAGGTCGGCCCGCTTGGTGGCGGCGGGAAGCAGCGGCAGTACGGCCAGCGCCAGCACCGGTACGGACGCGGCCACGATCACGCCGAGCGCGGGCTCGTAGAGGACCAGCGCGACGGCCACGCCGACCGTGGCGACCAGGGCGGAGGTGAAGCGCGCCAGCGCCTCGACGAACCACCCGATCTTCTCCACGTCTCCGGTGCTGACCGCGACGACCTCGCCCGCCGCGACCCGGCGGGTGAGCACCGAGCCCAGCTCGACCGTCTTACCGGCGAGCAGCTGCTGGACCCGCGCCGCGACGCTGATCCAGTTCGTGACGGCCGTACGGTGCAGCATCGTGTCGCCGAGCGCGGTGAGCACGCCGAGCAGCAGCATCAGCCCGCCCGACAGCGCCAGCCGCGACCCCGAGCGGTCCACGACCGACTGCACGGCCATTCCGACGGCCGCGGGGAACGACGCGACGGCCGCCATGTGCAGGATGCCCCACGCGGTGGCGGCTGCCAGGCCCTTCCCCTCGCGGAGCGACAGCCAGAGCAGGAAGCGGAATCCCGTCCGGGCGTCGGGGACGCCCGGATCGGACAGGGGGAGCTTGCGGAGGGACGGCATGGTGTCCTGAGTTCGGTGCGAGTGTGAGCGAGTGTCGGCGGGCAGCCGCGTACCTGACGGCTTCGCCCGTGCGGACATCCCGCCGGAATCCGGTCGGAGAGGAGCAAGGCTCGTCTTGCGGCCCGTACCGGGTCAACAGGTTTTCCTGTGAGCGACGGGATCGAGCCGCGGCCCGCGGGGGAGTGTTCCGGCAACAACTTGCAGCAAAACAGCGAAAGTTCTTCCGCCGACGTCTTGACGTGTACGCACACACGGCGGGAAGCTCCTGGGCGGAACCCGAGGGCCCCGAGGACAACGAGGCCCGCACCCCCCACCCGGCGGCCAGGCGCGTGGCTGCCTTCGAGGGCAGAACCCTGCCCGTTCACCGAAGGAGCCGCCCATGAGATCCCGTGTCCTGAACGGCGCGCTGGCCGCGATCGTCGCCGCCGCCGGTCTGTTCGCCCTCTCCCCGCAACAGGCGGACGCCACGCCGCCCGGCAGCAAGGACGTCACCGCGACGCTCTTCCAGTGGAAGTTCGACTCCGTGGCGAAGGCATGCACGGACACCCTCGGCCCCGCGGGCTACGGCTTCGTCGAGGTCTCCCCGGCCTCCGAGCAGATCCAGGGCGACCAGTGGTGGACCTCGTACCAGCCGGTCAGCTACAAGATCGCCGGGCGGCTCGGCAACGAGAGCTCGTTCCAGAACATGGTCAGCACCTGCCACAGCGCGGGCGTCAAGGTCGTCGCCGACGCGGTGATCAACCACATGACGTCGGGCTCCGGCACCGGCACGGGCGGTACGACGTACAGCAAGTACAACTACCCGGGCTACTACCAGAACCAGGACTTCCACACCTGCCGCAGTGACATCAACAACTACGGCGACCGCAACAACGTCCAGAACTGCGAGCTGGTCGGCCTCGCCGACCTCGACACCGGCAGCGACTACGTGCGCGGCACCATCGCCGCCTACCTCAACCACCTGATCGCGCTGGGCGTCGACGGCTTCCGGGTGGACGCCGCCAAGCACATGGCCGAGACCGACCTGGCCGCCATCAAGGCCAAGCTCAGCAACCCGGGCATCTACTGGGCCCAGGAGGCCATCTACGGCGCGGGCGAGGCCGTACAGCCGGGCGAGTACGTCAACACCGGTGACGTGGACGCCTTCCAGGGCGCCTTCGACCTCAAGCGCATCTTCACCGGCGACAAGCTGGCGTCCCTGAGCAACTGGGGCGCGTCCTGGGGCGCGGGCTACCTGTCGAGCGACAAGGCCCGCACCTTCGTGGACAACTGGGACACCGAGCGCAACGGCTCGACCCTCAGCTACAAGAACGGCGCCACGTACACCCTCGCCAACGTCTACCTGCTGGCCTGGCCGTACGGCTCGCCCAACGTCTACTCCGGTTACGAGTTCTCCAACAACGACGCCGGTGCGCCCAACGGCGGCACCGTCAACGCCTGCTACAGCGACGGCTGGAAGTGCCAGCACGCCTGGCCGCAGATCGCCAACATGGTCGGCTTCCGCAACGCGGTCTCCGGCACCGCCGTCACCAACTGGTGGTCCAACGGCAACAACGCCATCGCCTTCGGCCGGGGCGGCAAGGGCTATGTGGCGATCAACCACGAGGGCGGCTCGCTCACCCAGACCTTCACCACCTCACTGCCCGCCGGCTCCTACTGCGACGTGCAGCACAGCGGCACCAGCTACACCGTCGGCTCCGACGGCAAGTTCACCGCCACCATCGGCTCCAACGACGCGGTCGCGCTGTACGTCGGCGCGCCCTGCGGCAGCGGCACCACGAACGGCGGCACCACGGGCGGCAGCACCGGAGGCAGCACCAACCCGTCGTCCGCCGCGTCCTTCGCGGTGAACGCCACCACGGTCTTCGGCCAGAACATCTACGTCGTCGGCGACAACTCCACCCTCGGCAACTGGAACACCGGCAGCGCCCTGCCGCTGTCGTCGGCGAGCTACCCGGTCTGGAAGCTCGACGTGGCGATGCCCGCGGGCACCTCGTTCCAGTACAAGTACATACGGAAGGACGGAAGCGGCAACGTGACGTGGGAATCCGGCGCCAACCGGACGGCGACGGTCCCGTCGAGCGGGGCGGTCACACTCAACGACACCTGGCGTAATTGATCTGATCATCGACCGATTACCCCTCTGTGGTGAGGACCGGCACACTGTGGTGTTCCAATTCCTGACTACAGAGGGGACCCCCCACCCATGAGAGGCTTCCGGACGTTTCTGCTCCGTGGCAACGTCGTCGACCTCGCGGTCGGCATCGTCATCGGCGCGGCCTTCACCGCGCTGGTGACCGCCTTCGTCAAGGCGTTCCTGACGCCGCTCATCGGCCTGGCCTCCGGCGCGACGGGCAGCTTCACCTCGCAGAAGTTCACGGTCTCCAGCGTGACGTTCCCCTACGGCGCCTTCATCGACGCGGTGATCAGCTTCGTGATCGTCGCCGCGGTGATCTACTTCCTGGTGGTCCTGCCGATGAACCGCATGCAGGAGAAGTTCTTCCCGAAGGCGGCGGCGGCCCCGGTCCGCGAATGCCCCGAGTGCCTGACCGCGATACCGACCGCCGCCCGCCGGTGCAGCGCCTGCACCGCCGAGGTCGGGCCGCAGATCGGCGGCCAGACCGCCCCGGTCGACCTGGCCGAGTGAGCCCGGAGGCGCCGCTCAGCGCGACGGCCGGTGGCCGCCGCCGTGCGGCGCCTCCTCGTCGAGTACGGCCAGCAGCGCGGTGAGCGCCGCGCGCTGGCCGTCGTCGAGCGGGGCCAGCAGTTCGGCGGCGGCCGTGCGGCGGGCCCCGCGCAGCTCCAGCAGCGCGGCGCCGCCCGCCTCGGTCAGTTCGATCCTGATCACCCGGCGGTTGCTCGGATCGGGCACCCGCCGTACCAGCTCAAGCCCCTCCAGCGCGTCCACCAGGGTCGTCACGGCCCGCGGCACGACCTCGAGGCGCTGGGCGAGATCGGCCATCCGCGGCGGCTCGTCGCAGTGCGCGAGGGTGCGCAGCAGTCGCGCCTGGGCCGGTGTGATCCCCAGCGGCTCCATGAGATGACGCTGGGACTTGTGCAGGCGGCGGCTCAGCCGGATGAGCTGGTCGGCGAGCCGCCCGGTGATCTCGTCCGGCGCGGTCGTGGCGGGGCCGGCGGTCACCGGGCCCGACGGCACGGCTGTCGTGCGGGATTCCATGTGACGAGCGTATCAGGACCATGTCCATTGTGAACATAGGTAACAATGACCTATACTCCCGATGTCAGCATCTGCCTGAACTCTCAAGGAGTCCTTTGCGCCCCGATCACGAACGAGAACTCGCCTCCCGGTGGACCCCACCGAAGAAGAAATCCGACACCAAATCCGACACCCCTGTTGATGTGCGCCGCATCCTGCGGCTCTTCCGTCCCTACCGTGGCCGCCTCGCCGTCGTCGGCGCCCTGGTCGGCCTCTCCTCCCTCGTCTCGGTCGCCTCGCCGTTCCTGCTGCGGGCGATCCTCGACACCGCGATCCCGCAGGGCCGCACCGGCCTGCTGAGCCTGCTCGCCCTCGGCATGATCGCCACCGCCGTCGCCACCGGCGTCTTCGGCGTCCTCCAGACCCTGATCTCCACCACCGTCGGCCAGCGCGTCATGCACGACCTGCGCACCGCCGTCTACGAACGCCTCCAGCGCATGTCGCTGGCCTTCTTCACCCGCACCCGCACGGGTGAGGTGCAGTCCAGGATCGCCAACGACATCGGCGGCATGCAGGCCACCGTCACCTCCACCGCGACCTCCCTGGTCTCCAACCTCACGGCGGTCATCGCCTCCGTCATCGCGATGCTCGCCCTCGACTGGCGGCTGACCGTCGTCTCACTGCTGCTGCTCCCGCTCTTCGTCTGGATCGCCCGCCGGGTCGGCCGCGAACGCAAGCGGATCGCCACCGACCGGCAGCGGCAGATGGCCTCGATGTCCGCGATCGTCACCGAGTCGCTGTCCGTCAGCGGCATCCTGCTCGGCCGCACCATGGGCCGCTCCGACTCCCTGACCCGCGACTTCTCGACCGAGTCCGAGCGCCTGGTCGACCTCGAAGTGCGCTCCAGCATGTCCGGCCGCTGGCGGATGTCCACCATCGGCATCGTCATGTCGGCGATGCCCGCACTGCTCTACTGGGCCGCCGGCCTGACCATGTCGAACGGCGCGCCCGCCGTCTCCATCGGCACCCTCGTCGCCTTCGTCTCGCTCCAGCAGGGCCTCTTCCGCCCGTCCGTGTCACTGCTGTCCACCGGCGTGGACGTCCAGACCTCGCTCGCGCTCTTCCAGCGCATCTTCGAATACCTCGACCTGCCCGTCGACATCACCGAGCGCCCCGACGCCCGGACCCTGGACCGCGTTCGCGGCGACGTCCGCTTCGAGCACGTCGACTTCGCCTACGACCCCGAGTCCGGCGCGCCGACCCTGCGCGACATCGACATCACCGTCCCCGCGGGCAGCAGCCTCGCCGTCGTCGGCGCCACCGGCTCCGGCAAGAGCACCCTGAGCTACCTGGTGCCCCGGCTGTACGACGTGACCGACGGCAAGGTGACGCTCGACGGCACCGACGTACGCGACCTCACCTTCGACACCCTCGCCGACGCGGTGGGCGTCGTCTCCCAGGAGACGTACCTCTTCCACGCCTCGGTCGCCGAGAACCTGCGCTTCGCCAAGCCCGAGGCCACCGACGACGAGATCCGCGCCGCCGCGAAGGCCGCCCAGATCCACGACCACATCTCGGGACTTCCCGACGGCTACGACACCCTCGTCGGCGAACGCGGCTACCGCTTCTCCGGCGGCGAGAAGCAGCGCCTGGCCATCGCCCGCACCATTCTCCGCGACCCGCCCGTCCTCATCCTGGACGAGGCCACCAGCGCGCTCGACACCCGGACCGAACACGACGTCCAGGAAGCGATCGACTCGCTGTCCGCGGGACGCACCACCATTACGATCGCCCACCGGCTGTCCACCGTGCGCGACGCCGACCAGATCGTGGTCCTCGACGCGGGCCGCATCATGGAGCGCGGCACACACGACGAACTGCTCGCCCAGGACGGCCGCTACGCCGCGCTCGTACGGCGCGACTCGCAGCTCGCCACCACCGCCTCGTAACGCAGGAGGGGCTGCCACCCCGACCTTACTCATGGGTAAGGTGAGAGCGCGGCGGGAATCGCCCGCCCGCTCAGGAGGTGCCCGGTGTCCGCACGTTCCACTCGACTGCTCGTCGGCCTGCTCGCCGGAGCCGGTGCCACCCACTTCCTCGCCCCCGGACCGTACGAGGCGATCGTGCCCGAGTCCCTTCCCGGCAGCCCCCGCGCCTGGACCCGCGCCAGCGGCGTCGCCGAACTCGCGCTGGCCGCCGCGGTGGCCCTCCCCGCGACCCGCCGCACCGGCGCCCTGGTCACCGCCGGATTCTTCGCCGCCGTCTTCCCCGCCAACGTCAAGATGGCCTACGACTGGCGGCACCGCCCCGCACCCCTGAAGGCCGCGGCCTACGCCCGGCTCCCTGTCCAGATCCCTCTGGTGGTGTGGGCGCTGAAGGTCAGCCGCTCGGCGGCGGACCCACGAGGATGACGTCTAGTGTGCGGGGGCCGTGGACGCCTTCGACGCGGTCGAGTTCGATGTCGCTGGTGGCGGAGGGTCCGGAGATCCAGGTCTGGGGGCGGGTGGGGTCCAGGCGGGGGAGGGCGTGGGGGACCGAGGCGACCACCTGATCCGGTGCCCGCACGACGCAGATGTGGTGGTCGGGGACGAGCGTGAGAATCCGCCGCCCCTGGTCGGGGGAGGCGTCGAGCACGATTGTGCCGGTCTCGGCGATGGCCAGCGCGCAGCCGGTGATCACGCTGTCGACCTCGTCCAACTGCCCCGCGGTCAGCGCCGGTGCGTCGTCCAGCAACCGCGTCCCGCCGATCCCGGCCAGCCATTCCACCGGGACCCCCGAGGGGACGACCGCCGTCCGCGAACCCCGCTCGGCCAGCAGCCGCGCCACCGTGGGCGCCAGCCCCGCCTCATCGGTGCGGTGCACCTTCGCCCGGTAGTCGGTGAGGTTCTCCGCGAGCAGATCGGCGGTCTCGTACGGGGTGCGGTCCGCGTGCACGGTGAGGTAGTCGCGGGCTGCGTATGTGGTGGCCGGTGCCGGGCTGTGTGGCGTGGTGCCCAGCGCGTTGCGGATGCGGGTGAGGACGGTGTCGCGGGAGGTCACTGGCCGTTCTCCTTGGTCTGCTGCTCGTCGTGTTGCTTGTTCTTCTGCCACCAGTCGCGGAAGGTTTGTGGGGGGAGGGTGGGGAGGTCGCGGGTCTGCGTCCAGGCTTTGGCGGGTCTGGGGAGTCGCTTCGGGTGGAGGTGTCGGGTGCGGGTGGCGAGGCGTTGGCCTTGGCGCATGAGGGCGGGGTGGTCGAGGCCCCAGCGGGCGGTGCGCATGGCGGCGCGTTCGGCGGCGTGGCCTTTGGCGGGTTTGATTGTGACCCGTCGGCCGGCCTGGACGGTGGTGCCGCCTTGGGCGATGCGCTCACGCAGGTGGACGAGGATTTCGGGGATGTTGATGGCGACGGGGCAGACGTCGTAGCAGGCGCCGCAGAGGGTGGAGGCGTAGGGGAGGGAGGCGTCGAGTTTGCTTGCTGTGCCGCGGAGTTGGGGGGTGAGGATGGCGCCGATGGGGCCGGGGTAGGGGGAGCCGTAGGCGTGGCCGCCGGCGCGTTCGTAGACGGGGCAGACGTTGAGGCAGGCGGAGCAGCGGATGCAGCGCAGGGCTTGGCGTCCTGTGGTGTCGGCGAGGGTGTTGGTGCGGCCGTTGTCGATGAGGACGAGGTGGAAGTTGCGGGGCCCGTCGCCGTCGGTGGTGCCGGTGAACAGGGTGGTGTAGGGGTTCATGCGTTCGGCGGTGGAGGAGCGGGGGAGGGTCTGGAGGAAGACTTCCAGGTCCTGGAAGGTGGGGATGGTCTTCTCGATGCCCACGACCGAGATCAGTGTCTCGGGGAGGGTGAGGCACATGCGGCCGTTGCCCTCGGATTCCACCACCACCAGGGTGCCGGTGTCGGCGATCATGAAGTTGGCGCCGGAGATGCCGACTTTCGCGCGGAGGAATTTCTCGCGCAGGTGCAGGCGGGCGGCCTCGGCCAGCTCCGCGGGGCTGTCGGTCAGTTCTTCGGGTGCGGGGCGCCCCCACGCTCCCATCTGCTCGTGGAAGATGTCGCGGATCTGGTGGCGGTTCTTGTGGATCGCGGGGACGAGGATGTGGGAGGGGAGGTCGTCGCCGAGCTGGACGATGAGTTCGGCGAGGTCGGTTTCGTAGGCGGTGATGCCTGCTTCTGCGAGAGCGTCGTTGAGGCCGATCTCCTGGGTGGCCATGGATTTGACTTTGACGACTTCGGTTTCGCCGGTCGCCCGTACGAGGCCGGTGATGATGCGGTTGGCGTCGGCGGCGTCCAGGGCCCAGTGGACGGTGCCTCCCGCCGCGGTGACCTTTTCCTCCAGTTGCAGGAGGTAGTGGTCGAGGTGGCGCAGGGTGTGGTCCTTGATCGCTGCGCCCGCTGCCCGCAGTTGCGGCCAGTCCGCCAGTTCCCCGATGGCTTTGGCGCGTTTGTCGCGGATGGTGTGGGTGGCGTGGGTGAGGTTCGCGCGGAGTTGGGTGTCCTTCGTGGACGCGGCGGCGGCCTTCGGGAACGACGGCAGACCCAGATACGTACCACTCATCGGACCACTTCCTGACGGTAGGGCTGTTCCTCGGTGGACGCGAGAATCTCTGCCAGATGCACGGCCCGCAGGCCGGCGTCCTGCCGCCGCAACAGACCGTCCAGGTGCATCAGGCAGGAGTTGTCCGCGCCGCACAGCACCTGCGCGCCGCTGTCGAGCGCGTGCCGCACCTTGTCCTCACCCATGGCGGCCGAGACATCGGGGTTCTTGACGGCGAAGGTGCCGCCGAAGCCGCAGCACTCCTCCGCGCCCTCCAACTCCCGCAGTTCAAGCCCCTTCACGGCCTCCAGCAGCCGCCGGGGCCGCTCACCGAGCCCCAGCATCCGCAGCCCGTGACAGGACGGGTGATAGGTCACCGTGTGCGGGAAGTACGCGCCCACGTCCGTCACTCCCAGCACGTCCACCAGGAACTCGGTGAGTTCGTACGTCTTGGGTACGGCGCTCGCCGCGGCCTCGGTGAGCCCGCGGTCACGACCCTCGGCGACCGCCTTGGCGGCGATCCGCGGGTAGTTGTCGCGCACCATCGCCGCGCAGGAGCCGGACGGCGTGACCACGTGGTCGTAGCCGTCGAAGGCGGCGGCGTAGCGGCGGACCAGCGGTTCGGTCTCGTGCCGGTAGCCGGTGTTGAACTGCGGCTGTCCGCAACACGACTGGGCGGCCGGGAAGTCCACCTCGACGCCGAGCCGTTCCAGCAGGGTGACGACGGCCCGCCCGGTGTCCGGGTACAGCAGGTCGTTCACGCATGTCACGAAAAGCGCTACGCGCATGTCTCCTCCGTGCCGCGCCGCGGCAGGCCGTGCGACTGACGATGACCCATGGCACTCATACTGCCGCAACGGCGCGAGACGGGGAAGCAAGACATCCGATGTTTATCGGAATCGGTGGCCAGAGGGGCCGACAACGCGGAGTGACCAGAGCGGCGGACAACGCGGAGCGCCGCCCTTCCCGCTCGCGTTCAGTGCACGCGTTCGAGCGAACGCTCGCTCGGGGATTCGGCTGTTCGGTTGGCCAGGAAGGCGCGGATCTCGCGTACGGCGCTCCGCCCGGCCCGGTTGGCGCCGATCGTGCTCGCCGACGGGCCGTAGCCGACCAGGTGGATGCGGGGGTCCTTGACCACGCGGCTGCCGTCGAGCCGGACGCCGCCGCCGGGCTCGCGCAGTTTGAGCGGTGCCAGGTGGTCGAGGGCGGCGCGGAAGCCGGTCGCCCACAAGATGACGTCGGCGTCCAGGGCGCGGCCGTCGGACCACGCGACGCCGTGCGGGGTGATCCGGTCGAAGACGGGCTCGGGCCGCAGGACACCGCGGGCCTGCGCGTCGCGGATCGCGTCGGTCGCGGCCAGCCCGGTGACGCTGACGACGCTCTGCGGCGGCAGCCCCCGGCGGACCCGGTCCTCGACGAGCGCGACCGCGGAACGTCCCCACTCCTGGTCGAAGGGCGCGCTGTGGAAGACGGGCGGGCGGCGGGTCAGCCAGGTGGTGCGGGCGACCTCGGCCAGCTCCATCAGCAACTGCACCGCCGACGTACCGCCGCCGACCACCAGGACGTGCTTCCCGGCGAATTCCGCCGATCCCCGGTACTCCGCGGTGTGCAACTGCCGCCCGAGGAAGGTCTCCTGGCCCGGGTAGTACGGCAGGAACGGCCGGTCCCAGGTGCCCGTCGCGTTGATCAGCGTCCGCGTGGACCACGCGCCCGTGTCGGTCTCCACCCGCAGCCGCCCCGCGGCCCCCTCCCGTACGGCGGTGACGTCGACCGGCCGCCGGACGTTCAGGTCGAACTCCCGCTCGTAGCGCGCGAAGTACTCGCCGACCACCTCGGCGGACGGCCGGTCGGGGTCGGCGTCGCCCAGCGGCATGCCGGGCAGCTCGTGCACGCGGTGCGCTTTGCCATAGGTGAGCGACGGCCAGCGGAACTGCCAGGCGCCGCCCGCGCCGGGGGAGTGGTCGAGGACGACGAAGTCCGTGCCGGACCGCAGCCCCGCGCGGCGCAGGAAATACCCGGCCGAGAGCCCCGCCTGCCCGGCGCCGACCACGACCGTCCGCACGTTCCGCACGCCGGACACGTCCCGCCCGTCCGCCGCGTCACCCAAGTCGTTCATGTTTCACCCAACGGTGGTGGCGAGTGAAACCTTCCCCCGCGCGCGGGCGGCCGGGGACGCGGGAGAGGTCGGTGTCCGGGCGGGCGGCGGTCTGGCAAACTGTCTGCGTCGCGCAGGCAAGCGCGACGGCACGGGTGCGGGCCCCCATGGCCGCGCGGAAATACGCAGGAGGCACCATGGCGCGGACCGACGCCCCCACCGGCCGCCGCTCCGATCTGCTGTCCGAGCTGTCCGTGGCCTCGCGCCACTACACGGCGTCGTACGCGCTGTTCAACCAGGCACTCGCCGACTACTTCGGGCTGCACCCCACGGACGTGCAGTGCCTCAATCTGCTGAGCCTGGAGTCGCGCCCGGTCACCATCGGGCGGATCGCCGAGCTGACCGGCCTCACCACCGGCTCCGCCACCCGGCTCGTGGACCGGCTGGAACGCGCGGGTTACGTGGTCCGTGAGCGGGACACCGAGGACCGGCGCCGGGTCATGGTGACCACCGTGCCCGACCGGATGGCGGACTTCGGCCGTGTGTGGGGCGGCCTCAGCGGCGGCTGGTGGCGGATGCTCGACTCCTACGACGACGGCCAACTCGCGCTCCTGCTCACCCATATGCGCCGCACCGTCGATCTGAGCACCGCGCAGATCGCCCGGCTGCGGGCGGGCGACGTGGCCGACCCCGGCGGCGCGGGCGCGCCTGACGGTCACAGGGGCGGCGCCGCCGGGGCCTGATCCCGTAGCCGCTACGGGCGGGTGAAGGCGGCGGCGTTCTCCCTCGCCCAGGACGCGAAGGTGCGCGGCGGACGCCCGATCAGCCGTTCAAGAGTGTCGGTCACCTCCGTGGGCGTACCGTCGAGCGCCTTCCACCAGTCGAGCAGCGCCTCGGCGAACGCCTCGGGCAGATGCTCCGCCGTCTCCGCCCGCCATGCCTCACGGCTGACCGGCACGGCGGCGATCGGCTGTCCCGTGATGTCCGCGAGCACCTCGACCTGCGCGGCGAAGCTCAGCGACTCGGGCCCCGTCAGGTGGTAAGTCCCGCCGCGCACACGGGAATCGGTGAGCGCCGCGCAGGCCGCCTCGGCGAGATCGGCCTCGTGCACGGGGTCGGTGTGGGCGCCGGGATACGGCAGATTCACCGCGCCTGATGCCTTGACGGGCCACGCCCACTGGAGGGCGTTGGCGGCGAAGGCGCCGGGGCGCAGCACGGTCGAGGTGATCGGTGAGGCGGCGAGCGCGGTCTCCACCGCCAGGTGGTGCCGGGCGATCGGGTCCCGCTCGGCGTCGGGCTCCATGACGCTGGCGGACGAGAGCAGCACCACGTGCCCGACCCCCGCCTGTTCCGCCCGCTCCAGGAACGCGCCGATGTGCGACGCCTCGGCGTAGAGGAACACCGAGTCGACCCCCGCCAGCGCGGCGGGGAAGCCGGACGGTTCGTCCAGGCTCAAGGCTGTGGTCCGCACCCCTTCCGGCGGTTGGACCTCCTCCGGTTTCCGCGAGGCGACGCGTACGCCGACGCCCCGGTCGTGCAGGAGCGCGGTGAGGGCGCGGGCGACGCGCCCGCGGCTTCCGGTGATGAGGACGGTCATGGCGGTGTTCCCCGTTCGTGGAAAGGGCTTGGGAGCGGGTGGCACAAGCAGCCGTGCGGCCGACGGAAGGTCGGCGGGAGCAGCCGTGGCAAAAACTATGCGCCACGAAGAATCTGTGTCACGCAGATAAATATGAGCGTCGTCCCCAGGGCTGTCAAACGGATTGGCTACGAGGCACCGGCGCGCGACGGACACGCGCCGCCGCCGTGATCCGAGGATCGAGCGCTGCCTCAGGGGGCGGGTGTGCGGGCCGGCCGACCCGTGACCCCGGCCTGGGCGGGCATGCGCGGTTCCGAGGCCCAGCGGCGCAGCCGGGAGACGCGTTCCGCCGCCTCCTCCAGCCGGGACAGCGGCAGGTCGCCGTCGGCGACCGCGCGGGCCGCCGCCGTGTGGATCGCGTCGTGCACACCCGCGCCGCACGCGGGGCCGAGTCGTACCAGGTCGACCCCGGCGATCCAGGCGAGTACGGCGGCGCCCGGCACGCCCCAGCCGTCGACGATCGACGGCGCGTCCAGGGTGTCGCTGACCACGACCCCTCCGTAGCCCAGCTCGCCGCGCAGGATGCCGGTGACGGCCGGGCCGCTGAGTGTGGCGGGCAGACCGTCCTCGCCGGGTACGGGGGAGCGCCCCGCGGTGATCGCGCGGACACCGGCCGCGGCGCCCTCGGCGAAGGGCCGCAGGCTGCCCGTGCCGGTGAACGGCCCCAGCGCGGCGGCCACTCCGTGCGTCTGGAGGTCGGTCACGAAGACCCGCGTCTCGTCGGCGCGGGTGCCGGGCCGTACGGCGAGGTGCAGATTGGCACCGGCCGCCACGAGTTCGGCCGCCGCGGCGCTGCCGCCACCCGGCCGGTGCGGCTCCGGGTGGCCGGTGAGGGCGTCGGGGAGCGCCGCGCGCAGCGCGTCGGACGCCTTGCGCGCCGCCTGGCCGCGCGCGTGCACCGCGACCCCGGGGGTGCCGCGTTCCAGGCCGCGCAGGATCCAGTCGGGCAGTCTCCCGTCCGCGCCGTCGACGGCGGGCAGCAGGCACGAGTCGACGAGCACGGCGAGCCGGTGCAGCGCGTTCACGTGGTGGTCCCCCTTCGGGGCGCGACAGAGGCGGATGTCCCGAGGCCCGGCGATATCCCGGGGCCCGCCGAATGGTACAGACCAATACCCGGAGGCGGCAATCACCCCAGGTCCGCGTCCCCTCGGTGACCCCCGCGACCACAGCCGGCCCCTCGGCCGCGGACAGCTCAGCGGCCCCCGGACAGCAGCAGCGGCGCCCCGCCCGGAGCGGACGGCGGGCGGCCGTTGGCGGCGGGCACGGCGGACAGCGGCGACGGAAGGGCCTCCAGCAGACCGCGCGCGGCCAGTTCCGGCATCACGCCCTCGCCGAACCAGTACGCCTCCTCCAGGTGCGGATAGCCGGAGAAGATGAAGTGGTCGATGCCCAGCGCGTGGTACTCCTCGATCCGGTCGGCGACCTCCGCGTGGGCGCCGACCAGCGCCGTACCGGCGCCGCCGCGCACCAGCCCGACGCCCGCCCACAGATTCGGCGAGATCTCCAGCTTGTCCCGCTGCCCGCCGTGCAGCGCGAGCATCCGCTGCTGGCCCACCGACTCGCTGCGGCCGAGCGCCTGTTGGGCCGCGGCGACGGTGTCCTCGTCGAGGTCGGCCAGCAGCCGGTCCGCGGTCGCCCACGCGTCCCGCGCCGAGTCCCGCGCGATGACGTGCAGTCGGATGCCGAACCTGACCGTACGGCCCTCGGCCTCCGCGAGCCCCCTGATCCAGTCGGTCTTCCGCCTCACCTGCTCGGGCGGCTCGCCCCAGGTCAGATAGACGTCGGCGTGCCGGGCGGCGACCGGACCTGCGGCCTGCGAGGAACCGCCGAAGAAGATGTCGGGGCGGGGCTCGGGCGGCAGCGCCACCACCCCGCCCGCCACCTGGTAGTGCTCGCCGTCGTAGTCGAACGGCGTGCCCTCCCACACCCCGCGCACCACCGACAGGAACTCCGCGGTGCGCGCGTACCGGCTGTCGTGGTCGAGGTGGTCGCCGAACCGCTTCTGCTCGGTGGAGTCGCCGCCTGTCACCACGTTGAGCAGCAGCCGCCCCCGGCTGATCCGCTGATACGTGGCCGCCATCTGCGCCGCGAGCACCGGCGAGATCACCCCGGGCCTGAAGGCGACCAGGAACTTCAGCCGCTCGGTGTGCTGGGTCAGCGCCAGCGTCGTCAGCCACGCGTCCTCGCACCACGTACCGGTCGGCGTCAGCACCCCCTCGAACCCCAACTGGTCGGCGGCGCGCGCGATCTGGGCCAGATACTCGATGTCGGGGGCGCGGATGCCGGAGACCGGCGTGATCCGGGAGCGCTTCACGCCTCCGTCGGTGTAGGCGTGGCGGTCCACCAGGGTGCGGCCGTCGCCGCCGGTGGGCAGGAACCAGTGCAGGTGTACGGACATCGGGCGGACGCCTTTCGATGGGCGGGATCCGGTGCGGTCCGGCGGGATTCCGGTGCGCGGCACGGGAGGTCCGCCGGATCACCGCGGGGACGTCCCGAGGGGACCGGCGGGCCGGAACGCGAAGAAGAGCTACGCAAGCGCGGGGGAGGGGAAGCGGCGCGAAACGTCAGCGACCGCGACAACACGCGGCAGACGCCACCCGCAGGAGGTCGATGTGACCACGCAAGGTGAGCATGCAAGGACGCGGCATGCGACGACGGTAGTCACGCCTCCGTCGGCAGGTCAACGCCGTCTCACCTCGCGGATGGCGGCGGATGGGCAGCGGATGGCAGCGGGACGCCCCCGCCCGCCCGCGGAAGTGAGTGACCATGGACGTATGGCCGACAACCTCACTTCACGCGTCATCGACATCGCGACCGGCTCCAGCGAGACCGTCCACGACCTCACCGCCGCCTGCGCGTCGTTCCTGCGCGAGGCGGCGGCCGGGCGCGACGGGCTGCTGAACGTCTTCGTGCCGCACGCCACCGCGGGAGTGGCCGTCATCGAGACGGGCGCGGGCAGTGACGACGACCTGCTCGCCGCGCTCCAGGACCTGCTTCCCGCCGACGACCGCTGGAGCCACCGCCACGGCAGCCGCGGGCACGGCCGCGACCACGTACTCCCCGCGCTCGTCCCGCCGCACGCCACCTTGCCGGTACTGGACGGCCGCCTGGAACTCGGCACCTGGCAGTCCGTCGTCCTGGTGGACACCAACGTCGACAATCCGCGCCGCCAGGTCCGGCTGAGCTTTCTGGGCTGACCGGCGGGTTCCCGCCAGGAAGCGCCGGCGCCAGTCATATCCGCCTTTTGCGGCGCATATGACTGGCGCGATTTCCGATATACCGCGATGTGTTGTACCGGTGCGCTCCGCTTCTTCTGACGGGATATCACCTGTGGTGTTGACCGTTGGTGAAGGTATGCGGAAAACTCAGCACGGTTAATACGGGGCAAGTAATATACGAAGGCGGTAGAAAGCGGTGCGGCGGCGACGATATCTGGGCTTAGCGGCGGTCGGTGGCTCGATGGCGCTGGCGGTGACCACACTCGGCGCATGCGGGAACACCTCGCCGCAGAGCAAAAACATCACCCTGCACGTGGTCGCCACCGACTACAGCGGTCTGAAGACCGCGAGTCCGGTGGCCCAGACCTGGAACAGCCTGGCCCGCTCGTTCGAGGAGCGGAATCCGAACATCACGATCGACGTGCAGTTCGTGCCCGTCGCCGACGCCGACGCTCAGGTCGCCACCATGGTCGCGGACGGCCGGGCGCCCGATCTCGCACAGCTCGACTCCTTCAGCGCCTTCACCGACGACAAGCAGCTCTACAGCGCGGACGAACTGTTCCCGATCAGCATGGAGTCCGCCTTCGTCCCGTCGCTGACGGACGCCGGTTCCGTCAACCACGTGCAGTACGGCATCCCGTGGGTCGCCTCCACCCGGATGTTCTTCTACAACAAGAAGCTCTTCGCCCGCGCGGGCATCACCCGCGCCCCGGAGACCTGGGCCGACATCAGGCGCGATGCCGTCAAACTCAAGGAGCACGGCGTCCCGGTGCCGTACGGACTGCCGCTCGGCCCGCAGGAAGCGGAAGCCGAGACCATGATGTGGATGATCGGCAACGACGGCGGCTACACCGACAACGTCGGCTCGTACAACCTGGACTCGGTCCGCAATGTCGACGCCTTCGTCTGGCTGAGGAAGAACCTCGTCGACGCCGGTCTCGTCGGCCCCAAGGACCCGGCCAAGACGAGTGTCAGCGATGCCTTCAGCGACTTCCTCGCGGGCCGTACGGGGATGCTCAACGGCCATCTGACGCTGCTTCCCTCCGCCAAGGCGGCCGGAATCGACATCGGAGTGGCGCCGCTGCCCGGAAGGACGGGCCCCAGTTCGCAGGCGCTCGGGAACGCCGACTGGATGATGGCCTTCCGGCAGAAGGGACACCGGGAAGCCGACGCCAAGTTCCTCCAGTACATATACAGCGAAGCGAATTTGTTGAAATTCCAACAGGAGTACAAGCTGCTCCCGGTCACGGTGAAAGTCGCGGAAACGGTCAGGATGGATCCGCAGTACCGCGATCTCGTGCCATTCATGAACCTGCTGTCGGACGCGGCGTTCTATCCCGTCGCCAAGGCGTCCTGGGCCCCGGTCAGCGCCGAACTGAAGAAGGACATCGGACAGGCCGTGCACCGCGATCCCAAGGCCGTACTGGCCGGCCTCCAGCGCGACGCCCAGCGCAGCGACGGCGTCAGGTAGCCGAGGAGCGGACGAGGGCGCCGCCGAACGGCCGGTCAGTCGCCCAGCACCTCCGCCAGGTCGTACCCCACCGGCTCCTCCAACTGCGCGTACGTGCACTGCGCGGCCTCCCGGTCCGGGCGCCAGCGGCGGAACTGCGCGGTGTGGCGGAACCGGTCACCCTGCATGTGGTCGTAGGCCACCTCGACCACCCGCTCGGGGCGCAGCGGGATCCACGACAGGTCCTTCTTGCCGGTCCACCGGCTCGGACCGCCCGGCAGCCGGCCGGCGGCCTGCGCCTCCTCACTCGCCCACTCCTGCCACGGATGGCCCTCGACGGACGCCATCCGCAGCGGCTCCAGCTCCGTCATCAGCTCCTCGCGGCGGCGCATCGGGAAGGACGCGCAGACGCCGACGTGCTGAAGCATCCCCTCGGCGTCGTACAGACCGAGCAGCAGCGAGCCGACCACGGGACCGCTCTTGTGCAGCCGCATCCCGGCCAGCACGCAGTCCGCGGTGCGCTCGTGCTTGACCTTGATCATGACGCGCTCGCCCGGCCGGTACGGCAGATGGAGGGGTTTGGCGACGACACCGTCAAGACCGGCGCCCTCGAAGCGCGAGAACCACTCCCTGGCCATCTCGATGTCCTGCGTGGCGGGCGCGGTGAACACCGGCGCCGTCGCCTCGCGCAACGCCTCCACCAGCACCTCGCGCCGGTCCCGCTGCGGCACCGGCAGCAGCGTCTCGTCGCCCACGGCCAGCAGGTCGAAGGCGACGAAGGACGCGGGCGTCACCTCCGCCAGATGGCGGACACGGGACTCGGCCGGGTGGATCCGCTCTAGCAGCGCGTCGAAGTCCAGCCGGCCGTCGCGCACGATGACGATCTCGCCGTCCAGCACGCAGCGCGGCGGAATCCGCTCCCGCAGCGCCTCGACCAGCTCGGGAAAGTACCGGGTCAGCGGCTTGCCCGAGCGGCTGCCCAGCTCGATCTCGTCGCCGTCGCGGAAGACGATCGCCCGGAACCCGTCCCACTTGGCCTCGTAGAGCATGCCGGGCGGGACGGCCGCGGCGGACTTCGCCAGCATCGGCCGCACAGGAGGCATCACCGGAAGGTCCATGCTGGTGATTGTGCGCGGCCCCGCCGGGCGGCGCCCGTCGACGGGCGCCGCCCGGCCGTACGGCCTAGCGTGGTCGCATGGCCGAGACGCTGGAACTGACCGTCGGCGAGCGGGCCGTCCGGGTGTCCCACCCGGACAAGGTCTACTTCCCGCGGCGCGGATTCACCAAGGCCGACCTGGTGAGGTACTACCTCAGCGTCGGCGACGGCATCCTGCGCGCGGTCAGGGACCGGCCGACCACGCTGGAGCGCTACATCCACGGCGTGGAGGGCGAGTCCTTCTTCCAGAAGCGGGCCCCGAAGAATCTGCCCGACTGGATCCCCACCGCCCGGATCGCCTTCCCCAGCGGCCGGTACGCCGACGAGATCTGCCCCACCGAGACCGCCGCCGTCCTGTGGGCCGCCAACCTCGGCACCTTCACCTTCCACCCCTGGCCGGTGCGCCGCGCCGACACCGACCACCCCGACGAACTGCGCATCGACCTCGACCCGCAGCCCGGAACGGACTACGGCGACGCCGTGCGCGCGGCGCTCATGCTGCGCGAGGTGCTGGACGGACTCGGCCTGACCGGCTGGCCGAAGACCTCCGGCGGACGCGGCCTGCACGTCTTCGTACCGATCGCCCCGGAGTGGACCTTCACCCAGGTACGGCGCTCGGCCATCGCGATCGGCCGCGAGCTGGAGCGCCGCGCACCCGACCGGATCACCACCGCCTGGTGGAAGGAGGAGCGCGGCGAGCGGATCTTCGTCGACTACAACCAGACCGCGCGCGACCGCACGATCGCCAGCGCCTACTCCGTACGGCCGTTCCCGCACGCCCCGGTCTCCGCGCCGCTGCGCTGGGACGAGGTGAGCAGCGCCGTGCCCGAGGACTTCGACCTGGGCACCATGCCGGGGCGGTTCGCGGAGGTCGGCGACGTGCACGCCGACATGGACGAGCACGCCTTCCGGCTGGACGCGGCGCTCGAACTGGCCGACAAGGACGAGCGCGAGCACGGTCTCGGCGACCTGCCCTACCCGCCGGAACACCCCAAGATGAAGGGCGAACCGAAGCGGGTGCAGCCGAGCCGCGCGAAGAAGACCGCGCCGAAGGACGACCAGGAGGCGTAGCGCCCGCGCACCTCAGTCGAACGTCTCGACGTACTCCTCGGCCGGCCCCAGCTCCGGCCGGTCGCGCAGCTCGACGCGGTCGCCGAAACGCTCCAGCTCCAGCACCGTGACGGTGTTCTCGCCGGCCGTCAGCAGCGGCGCGGGCACATAGAGGGTGACCTGCGGGCCGATCTCCCAGTACCGGCCGAGCAGGGTGCCGTTCACCCATACGAAGCCCTTGCCGAAGCCGGGGAAGGCCAGGAAGGTGTCGGCCGGGGCGTCCGCCGTGAACCGGGCGGTCGCGAAACCCGCGTCGCCGCACGCCGGGGCGGCCGACGGCGCGCGCTCCACGTCGGCCGCGGTCCATTCGTCCAGCGGCAGTCCGTGGACCGACCAGTTGTGCACCAGGCGGCGCTCGACGCGGACCCCGCCGAGGATGCCCTTGCCTTGGCCGAGCAGCGGACCGTAGTTGATCCGGCCCTGGTTCTCGACCAGGAGTTCCAGCAGTACGGGCTCGCCGGCGCCCTCGACGGTGAGCGAACCGGTCTCCCGGTCGAGCACACCGGCGGGCGCGCCATCCACGAAGACCTGGGCGCGGTCGTGCAGCCCGTGCACGGTGATCTCCTGCGGGCCGCGCGGCAGACGGGGGCGGGCGCGGTAGAGCACCAGCCCCGAGGGCTGTTCCAGCTCCTCGAAGCTCAGCGGATGCGGGGACGCCACCGGTCGCGACAGCGCGGTGAGCGCGTCCAGCAGACCGGCGCCCCGGACCACGGGCAGCGAGCGTGCGGTGAGCGGCGGCGCGAGCGCGGGCAGCGGCCGGGAGGCTTCGGCCACGCCGGTCACCGCGAGCAGCCGGTCGCGCAGGGCGAAGAACTTCGGGCCGAGACCGCCGTGCTCGGCGACCGGCGCGTCCGAGTCGTAGCTGGTCACGGTCGGCTGGAGCCTGTCGCCGTCGTGGTTGGCGCCCGCCCACAGCCCGAAGTTGGTGCCGCCGTGCGCCATGTAGACACTCACCGAGCCGCCCTCGTCCAGGATCTCGGCGAGCGTGGCCTCGGCGCTGTCGACGGTCCGGATGTGGTGCTTCTCGCCCCAGTGGTCGAACCAGCCGTTCCAGAACTCGGCGCAGACGAACGGCTCGCCCGCTCTGCGCGAGCGCAGCAGTTCGGCGGCCCGCGCGGCGTGGGACCCGAAGGTCGCCGTGGTCAGCGTGCCCGGCAGGGAGCCGCCGTCGAGCATCAGGTCGGTCGGCCCGTCCGCGGTGTAGAGCAGTTCGGTGATGCCCCGCTCCACCAGCGCGTCGCGCACCCACGCCACATAGCCGCGGTCGTCGCCGTAGCTGCCGTACTCGTTCTCCACCTGCACGGCGACCACCGGCCCGCCGCGGCCCGCCTGGAGCGCGGCGACGCGCGGGATCAACGCGTCGAACCAGCGCGCCACTTCGTCGAGGAAGGGCCGGTGCGAGGAGCGCGGCCGCATACCGGGCGTCCCGGTCAGCCACGCGGGCAGCCCGCCGTTGTCCCACTCGGCGCAGATGTACGGGCCAGGGCGCACGATCACGTCCAGGCGGGTGTCCCGCGCGAGCGCGACGAACCGCTCGATGTCGCGCGGGCCCTCGAAGGACGGCCGCCCCCGGCGGGGCTGGTGGAAATTCCACGGGACGTACGTGTCCACGGTGTTGAGCCCCATGGCCGCCAGGCGTTCCAGCCGGTCGGCCCACTGCTCGGGGTGGACCCGGAAGTAGTGCAGCGACCCTGCCAGGACGCGGTGCGGCTGCCCGCCGCGCAGGAACGTGCCGTGCGGATACGACAGCAGGGGCGCGGGTCGGCCGTTGGCGTCCGCGGGTGCGGTGGTGGTCGGAAGGCTCACAGCACCGAACTGTCGCACAGATTGTTATCGATGCCAACGCGGTGCCTTCGGTCTGTCCGGGGCCGGACCACGAGCTGGAGAGCGCCCTCTTTGGGCGGGTGCGACCGCTATCATCGGCGGCAGCGGATCAGCCGGAAGGGACCCATGAAGAACCAGAGCGCGCGCGACGCCTCCCGTCCGCCCGGCATGGCGGATGTCGCACGGGTCGCCGGGGTCTCCGCGCAGACCGTCTCGCGGGCACTGGCCGGTCACCCCAACGTGCAGGACAAGACCCGCGCCAAGGTGCTCGCGGCCGTCGACCAGCTCGGCTACCGCAGGAACAACGCGGCGCGCATGCTCTCCTCCGGCCGCAGCCGCACCATCGGCGTGGTCACCCTCCAGACCAGCTTCTACTCCCGCACCGCCCTCACCCTCGGTATCGAACGGGCCGCTCAGGAGGCCGGTTACGCGGTCAGCACCGCCACCACCGCGTCGCTGGACACCTCCGCCATCGAGAGCTCGATGCTGCGGCTGGCCGACCAGCACGTGGAAGGCGTCGTGCTGGCCGTGCCGCTGATCCACGTGAGCCGGCAGATCGAGCAGCTCACCAGCGCGGTGCCTACCATCACCGTTGACGGTTCGCGCACGTCGGCGACCGAAGTGGTCGCCGTCGACCAGTCGGCGGCGGCGCGGCTGGCCACCCGGCACCTGCTGGACCTGGGCCACGAGACGGTCTGGCACGTCGCGGGACCCGGCGAGTGGCTGGACGCGGCGAGCCGGTCGCAGGGCTGGCGCGCGGTGCTCGAAGCGGAGGGCAGGACGGTGCCGCCGGAGCTGAAGGGCGACTGGTCGCCCGCCTCCGGCTACCGCAACGGCCTCATCCTCGGCCGGATCCCCGACGTCACGGCGGTCTTCGTGGCCAGCGACGAGATGGCGTTCGGCGTGATCCGCGCCCTGCACGAACTGGGCCGCAGGGTGCCCGAGGACATCTCCGTCGTGGGTGTGGACGACATCGCGCTCGCCGAATACTGCTCGCCCTCGCTGACCACGGTGGCGCAGCCCTTCGCCGAGATGGGGGCGCTCGCGGTCTCCCACCTCATGCGGTACATCGCGGACCCGGACGCCACCTTGGAGCCGGCCTCGGTGGAGCCGACGCTGGTCGTCCGCGCCAGCACGGCGCCGGCCCGCCGCTGACGGCTCGCCGCTGACGGTCCGCCGGAGGGCGTCACCACGCGCGGGCGTACGTACTCAGGTGTACGTGCCCCCGTCGTACCTACCGCCGCCTGTCCGCGTTCCCGGACCGGATCGGCCCCACGGCCGCCCGATGTCGGCCGCTATCACCTGTTCAAGAAGCTCTGTCGGGCTCTGGTGTTATCGATGCCATCGCCGCTACAGTCTCCACCACTCCCGACTCGCTCCCGGCTCTTCAAGGCCCTAGGTGGTACAGGAATGACCTCGCGCTCGCCCCGATCACCCCACCGCGGAAGGTGGCGGCGGCAGCGGTCCGCGACCGCCGCCGCGCTGCTCGCCTCGCTCGCCCTGCTGTCGGTCGGCGTCACTCCGGCGCTCGCCGCCCCGCCGCGGGCGGCGGCCGACACGGCCGCCGCCGCGGGCACCCCGATCGACCCCGCCCAGTACACGCTGGTCCAGGCGGACTCCGAGTCGCCCGCCTACCCCGCGCCCCCGGCCCTGGACGGCACGGCGCTCGCCGCGTTCGACAACGACCCGTCGACGCAGTGGACGGTCGCCTACGACGTGGTCGGCGGCGTCGGTGTCGCCAAGACCCCGATGCCGCACTGGATCACCCTCGACGTCGGCGGCTCCTTCACCCTCACCGGTGTCGACTACTCGGTGAAGAACCAGGCCAACGGCCCGGTCAAGGGCTACCGGATCTTCGTCACCGACGACGCGGCCGTCGCCAGGGACCCGAAGGGGAACTGGGGAGCGCCCGCCGCGACCGGCTCCTTCCACCAGCCGACGAGCAACACCGAGGTACAGACCGTCGTCTTCGACAAGCCCGTCACCGGCCGCTATGTGAAGGTCGAGGCCGAGAGCGCCGTCAACGGGTCCGACAACGCCTCCGCCTCCGAGATCAGGGTCCGCGCCGTCGGCGACACCACGCCCGCGCCCGTCGACCCGCCGCCCCCGGCCGACCCCGCGACCCCCGTCGAGATCAAGCACGGCGCGCTCAAGGTCAAGGTCGCCAAGGAATTCCCGCAGGTCATCTCGTACGCGCTGAACGGCGGCACCCTCGCGGGCCAGGCGTCCGCGCTGCACACCTTCGACATCAACGGCACCGCGCACACCGCGACCACGAAGATGTCCGCGCACGGCGACACCGCGACGTACACCTCGACCTTCGCCGACCTGCCGAACGTCGCCATCACCTCGACGATCACCGTGACGGCGAAGAAGACCGTCGTCTTCGCCGTCCGGAAGATCACCGGCAGCGCCGCCCGTACCGTCAACCAGTTCTCGATCCCCGGCCAGTCGCTGCTGTCGGTCGACTCCTCCGACCCGCACGCGAGCCTGGCCCGTACGAAGATCTCCACGGACTCCACGACGACGGCCGACCAGTTCCTCACGATCAGCGCGGCGGCCAAGCCCGACAAGGCGTCCGTCGGCACCCCGTACGGCTTCGTCAGCAACTCCACGCTCGCGGGCGGGCTGATCACCGACGCGACCGACGACGCCGCGCAGGACAACAACGACAACGGCAACACCCGGCTCCAGTCGCGGATCGTGGACGCGGGCGGCGGCGCGCGCCGCGCGGAGCTGTCCGTCGGCAACTACACCTACGCGCCCAAGGGCGCCACGGACCGGCGGGTGGCGACGTACACGCTGCCGCGGACCACGGTGGTGCTCTCCGGTGACGCCAACGGCGACAACAAGGTGACCTGGGAGGACGGCGCGCTCGCCTACCGCGCCGCGATGACGCGCCCGCTCGGCGCCGACCGGGTGCCCGAACGCGTCGTCCAGCACATCCCGTTCAACTTCGCGAGCCAGGCCACCAACCCGTTCCTCAAGACGCTCGACAACGTCAAGCGGATCTCGCTGGCCACCGACGACCTCGGCCAGTGGGTGCTGGAGAAGGGCTACGCCAACGAGGGCCACGACTCCGCGCACCCGGACTACGGCGGCGACTACAACGTCAGGGCCGGCGGCCTCACCGACCTCAACAAGCTGGCTTCCGTGGGCGCCGGCTACAACTCGGACATCGCCGTCCACGTCAATGTGACCGAGGCGTACCCGCAGGCCAAGAACTTCAGCTCGGGACTCATCCAGGGCCAGGTCAACGGCTGGGACTGGCTCAACCAGTCGTACCACATCGACCAGCGCACCGACCTCGGCAGCGGCGCCGTCCTCGACCGCTTCAAGGAACTGCGCAAGCAGGCGCCCGGCATCAAGACCGTCTACATCGACGCCTACTACTCCAGCGGCTGGCTCGCCGACGAACTGGCCGCTCAGCTCCACACGATGGGCTTCGAGGTCGCCAGCGAGTGGGCCTACAAATTCGAGGGCGACTCGATCTGGTCGCACTGGGCGAGCGACAAGAACTACGGCGGTGCCACCAACAAGGGCATCAACTCCAACATCGTCCGCTTCATCGCCAACTCCGACCGCGACGTGTGGAACGTCGACCCGCTGCTCGGCGGCTCCGACATCAAGGAGTTCGAGGGCTGGACCGGCCAGGACGACTACAACGCCTTCTACCGGAACATCTGGACCGACAACCTGCCGACCAAATTCCTCCAGCACTACCAGGTCACCCACTGGGACTTCGGCACGTCCGCCGACCTCACCGGCGGTGTCCACGTCGCGATGGCCGGCGGCAAGCGCCAGGTCTCCATGGGCGGCGCGCTCGTCCTCGACGGCGACAGCTACCTGCTGCCGTGGGGCGAGGCCAAGCACGGCAACGGCATCTCCTCGCCGAGCGACGCCGACAAGATGTACTACTTCAGCGCGTCCGGCGGCGCCCACACCTTCGACGTGACACGGCAGTTCGCGGGCACCAAGCGCTTCACCCTCTACAAGCTCACCGACCAGGGCCGGGTGAAGGCCGGTGACATCACCCCGACCGGCGGCAAGGTCACGATCAGCGGCGACAGGAACCAGCCGTACGTGCTCGCCCCGCAGTCCGGCAAGGCGCCGCACACCGACGTCGACTTCGGGCAGGGCACCGGTCTGAACGACCCCGGCTTCAACGCCGGCGACCTCACGGCCTGGAACGCCCACGGCGGCGCGACGGCCGTACGTACCGCCAACGGTGACAACGTCGCCCGGCTCGGCACCGCGGCCTCCGGCATCTCGCAGCAGGTCAAGGGCCTGACGTCCGGCAAGACCTACACCCTGAGCGCCAACGTCGAGATCGCCAAGGGGCAGCGCAGGACCACCACCCTCGCCGTCACCGGTGGCAAGCAGCCCGCCGCGAACACCTTCGACACCACGCCCGCCGCCAACGAGATGGCCGCGGACGCCAAGCAGGGCACGTACTCGCAGCGCGCGTCGGTGACCTTCACCGCGCCGTCCAACGGCAAGGTCACCGTCGCCGTCAGCGCGGTGGCGGGCGGCGCGGCCGTCACGCTGGACGACATACGCCTGATGGCCGACACCACGGCGCCGCTGCCCAAGAAGGCGGGCGGTTCCGGCGGGACCGTCGTCGCGCGGGACGACTTCGAGGGCAACCAGCCCGGCTGGGGCCCCTTCGTCAAGGGCGACGCGGGCGGCGCCACCGACCCGCGCACCAGCATCAGCGACCTGCACGCCCCGTACAGCCAGAAGTCCTGGAAGAACACCTACTCGCCGTACAACTCCGGGATCCTCAAGGGCCAGGCCGTGGACGACGTCATCGGCGGGAACCACTCGCTGAAGGCCCACGAGGAGAACAGCGGTCTGGTCTACCGGACGGTGCCCGCGACGGTGCCCTTCGTGGCGGGTCACAGATACGCGGTCTCCTTCCGCTACCAGACCAATATCGACGGCCAGTGGGCCTGGGTGACCGGCGCTGACGTCGTCGGTGGCGGAAAGGCCGCGTCCAAGGACGTGACGCGCGACGTGCTCGCGCCCGCGCTCGACACGGCCACGTACTCCAAGGAGATCGTCGCGGGCTGCGGCGACACCTGGGTGGGGCTGCGCAAGCTCGGCGGCGCCAACGGCACGGACTTCGTGCTGGACGACTTCACGGTGACCGACCTGGGCCCCGCCCCGGCGGGTCCGGCGTGCGCGAGTGTGACCACGCCGCCGACCGCCGAGCTGAGCCCCGGCGTGCCGAGCGAGTACGTGACCACCTTCACCAACAGCGAGCTGACCGACGCCACCGGTGTCGGTCAGCGGCTCGACGGCCTGCCCGCCGGGTGGACCGCGGCGGTGAAGACCGAGCACGGCAACAGCTTCGCCACGGTGAAGCCCGGCGCGTCGGTGAGCACCACCTGGCTGCTGACCCCGCCCGCCGGAGCCGCGGGGACCGCGGCCTCCTGGAAGGTCGTGGCGGGCTACACCAACGACGGCGCCACCAAATCGGTGTCGGCGGACGCCAAGGCGACCGTCGCGACCCGCGCGCTGCTCTCGCCCAGTTCGATGACGGCGACCGCGGACTCCGAGAACCTCTCCTCGGGAGCCGCGGAGGGACCGGTCTCCAACGTGCTCGACGGTGACCCCGGCACCATCTGGCACACCGACTACACCAACTCCGAGGCGCCGTACCCGCACTGGGTGACCCTCAAGCTGGGCGGCCCCGCCGACCTCGACGGCTTCGGCTACCTCGGCCGCCAGAGCGGCGGCCAGAACGGCCGGGTGGCCGGCTACGAGGTCGCCGTCTCCGACGACGGCGCCACCTGGACGACCGTCGCCCGCGGCACCCTCGTGGACTCGCCGTCGACCCAGGTCGTCGCCTTCGACCGGGTCCGCGCGAGCTACGTCCGCTTCACCGCGCTCAGCGCGCTCAACGGACTGCCGTTCGCGGCGGCTGCCGAGATGCGGGCCTACGGCGGTTACGCCGACACGCCCGCCGGCTACCCGCCGGATCCCGCACCGGGCGCCTGACCACGGCCCGTCCGGGCAGCCCACGGGGCGCATCCCCCTCCCGTACCGGGGAGGGGGATGCGTCCCGTCCTTCTCGGGTCAGTTGACCAGCGGGAGGAGCTGAAGGCGCTCGGCTGCCGAGATGAGCGGGTCCACGTCGACCGGCTCCTCCGTGACGTCGTCGATGACGGACACCCGCACCGCGGGCACGGGCGCCGTGTCGATGGTCGCCTCCAGGTCGAGCGCGAACAGCACGTTCACCGGCCGCGCCCCGCGCGAGTCCTCGTGGACGCCCGCGAACCGCAGGATGCGCCAGCCCTCGTCGTCCCAGTGGTCGAGCAGGGCGGAGCGGACGACGGGAGCCGTCGCCTGCCAGGCGAGGGAATTCTCCAGCAGCTCCACGGACGCCGCGACCGGCACCCGCTCGCCGGAACCGCTCAGCGGATGCCCGAGGATCCGCAGCCGCAGTTTGCGCAACGGCCGTAGCCACCGCTGGTCGAGGTCGGAGGACAGACCGAGCAGCACCGCCGCGGCCACCGCCACGACGACGGCCGACGGCGCCGAATCCCCGCCGATCCGCGACCACCACGTACGGTCGGCGGCCACGGCGGCCAGACCGCCCACGACGACCAGACCGGCACGGGTGAAGGACCGCCAGCCGATCGGCCCCTCGTCACGGGCGCTGCACCCGCAGGACGACTCGGGCGCCGTCGCCCGCGCGTACCCCAGATACGCGGTGAAGCCCGCGCCGAGCACCGCCGTGGCCACGCCGGGCGCCACGGCCTCGGGAACGGCGAGCAGCGCCGCCGCGATCAGCAGCTCGACCGCGCCCACCGCGCGCAGTGCCCGGGTGGCGCGGTGGCCGTTGCCCAGGACCCGCACCAGGACGGTGTTCTCGGCCAGTTGGGCCGTACGGCGGCCGAAGAGCTTCGGCGCGCCGGTCACGACGAGCAGGACCCCGCACAGCAGCGGCGCCAGACTCGGGATGACGGAGATCATCGCGCTCCCTCCTAGTGGCCGACGGTCACGCGGGCGATGTCGATGGTGTCGTCCTCGGGACGCCAGGCGCCGAGGACCTGCGCCGACTGCCCGATCCGCACCCGCGACAGGTCCGAGGTGAGCGCGCCGCCCAGGTACGAGGCGGTGGTCGTCTCGGTGACGATCCGGCCCACGACGGCGTGGCTGTTGCCGTGCGTGAGGTGCAGCCGGTCCTTGGCGATGCCCTGGATCTCGCAGAAGAGATTCACGATGTTGACCCACACCGCGTCGGCCGCGATGGTGCCGTCGGGCATGTCGACACCGCGCGCGTACAGGCCGTCGCCGACCTTGATCTCCGCCGCGGTGGTCGGGCGCAGCTTCCAGACGCTGGTGGCGTTGGTGAGCTGGATGAGGTGCTGGTCGCCGTAGGAACCGGCGACCTCCAGCACGGTGCCGTTGATCGCGGTGATCCGGCCCTCGGCGAACGCCGACTTGGAGATCGCCGGGTCGAGCGACGGCATCGGCGCGGCGAAGGCGGCGTCCGCGTCGATGCCGCCGAGCGCGGTGGCGCCGACGATGGTCGCACCGCCGAGCGCGGCGGTGGTGAGGAAGCGCCGGCGGTCCATCCGGCTGCGGCCCGCGGGATTCTGGTCGTGGCTCATGTCGGTCCTCCTCACTCGTAGATGTAGACGGGGAGCTTGCCGGAGCTGAGATTGCCGATCGCGGAGAACGCGGCCGGGGTCAGGTCGATGACCCGGTTGGTGCGGCAGACGCCGTTGCAGCACGCGGACTCGCCGCAGAAGCTCTTGGTCCGCGGTCCGCAGTCGGAGACCGTGACGCAGACCGTCGCGCCGGAGCACTGGTGCTTGACGTTCATCACCGAGCCGCAGCCGCGGCGCGCGATCGTCTCACCGCACAGGTCGGGCCGGGTGATGTCGAAACACGCCTGGGAGGCGTTCGGCCACGCCGCCTGGTGGGCGTTGGACTGGCAGGTGCCGCAGGCACCGGTGCCGGTGCTGCCGCAGGGGCCCCAGGCGCTGCCGCAGCAGAACCAGGTGGTCTCACCTGCCCAGAGACTGGTCGATCCGCAAGCCATGTCGATTCCCTTCGCTCGCGCGCAGATGCTATGACCTGCGCATGACAACGCATGGTGCGTGCCGCGCCATACGTGACACGTGACACTGGTCCGCCGGTGGGGACGGCGGCGCGCTCGCGGGGGAGGTGGGGCACTGACGGGACCGCGAGGCGGTGTGGCGGTGTGGCGGTGTGGCGTGAATCGCGCGGATGTGCGAGGCGCGTGGTGCGCTCGATGCGTGGGGGGACGGTGAGGAGTTCAGGTTCTGTGGGCGCTGAGGGTGGCACGGGTCCTGTGGGGATTCCGGGGCATATGGGGACGCCGGGAGAATTACATGCCCATGACAAGGTGTGCGTCGGATGGGTCGGCAGTGATGGTGGAACACGGCCATGATGCGCGCTTCTACGCGCGTCCGCCAGAGGGCGGGAGACACGAGAGGCCCTTGGGGCGGGCGGCACGAGCCACGCGGTGCGGTGCATTGTGCGTTGGCCTCGGGCATCACGGCCGCGGCGCGCCGCACGGACACGTGGGCCGTCTCTCGCGAGGTGCCCGGGATGTCGTGATCCAGCCAGGCGCGGCCTCGGCCTGGGCGGCTCGCGTACGCCTACGATCCGTCGCCAGGACCTGGGACCCCGGCCGGCCTGCCGCCCGGTCCGCCCTGGCGCCGGGCCGCCGCGCTGCGGCCCACGGCCTCCACCAGCGGCAGCACGCGGTACGGGACCCGCTCGCGCAGGGCGATCTCCGTACGGGTGCGGACCACGCCCGGCAGTTGGATCAGCCGCTGGATGATGTCCTCCAGATGGGCGTTGTCGCGGGCCGCGACCCGGGTGAGCAGATCCCCGCCGCCGGTGATCGAGAGCGCCTCGATGATCTCCGGCACGGCCGCGAGCGCTTCGCCCACGTCGTCCAGACGCCCCTGCGTCACCTCGATCCGTACGAAGGCCAGCACCGGGTGGCCCAGCGCGGCAGGCGACACGCGTGGTCCCGCCGTGGTGATCACCCCGTCCCGCTCCAGCCGGTCGAGCCGGGCCTGGAGGGTGCCGCGGGCCACGCCGAGTATGCGGGCGTACTCACGGACGCTGGTGCGCGGCTGCTCCAGCAGCAGCCGCAGGATGCGGGTGTCCAGCGTGTCGACGGCCATGGGCCACTGGTCTCCTCGTGGTCGATGACAGGACACCCTCACCGTACCAATGGCACAGTTCCGAGCGACCAGTTTGAGCCACTGCCCGCTCGGGTGCTTTCCTGGTGGTGACGATGGCGTTGCGGTCCTCCGCAACGCCTTTGCCATGTCCGGCGCCGACCGCCGCCGGGCACCCGTACCGGACAGGGGTGGAACCGCACACGTGAAGAAGTTGTTCGTCGCACCGGATCCGGGCCGCGCGCGGCTGCGCCACGCCTCCCGCGCCGTCCTCGGCATCGCGCTCGCCGTCACCGCGGCGGGCTTGGCCGGATTTCCGCTGCCCGCGATGTGCGGCGGCGGTCTCGCCGCGCTGCTCGCCTTCTTCGTCGTCGCCGACCCCCGCGTCGGTCAGCAGGCGGTCACCACCGCCCTCATGCCCCTGACCGGGCTGCCGGTGCTCACCGCCGCGGCCTGGCTGCACCCGTACCCGCTCGCCCGCGACGCCGCATTCGTCGCCGTCGTCCTCGCCGGGGTCTACGCCCGCCGCTGGGGCGCCCGCGGCCACGCGCTCGGTGTCTTCGGCTTCATGATGTTCTTCATCGCGCAGTTCCTGCCCGCCGTCCCGGCCGAACTCCCCGAGCTGTACGCGGCGATCGGCCTCAGCCTCGCCGTCGCCGCCACCGTCCGCTTCGGCCTGTGGTGCTACGAACGCGGCGCCGCGCCCGTACCGGCCGTGGCCCTCGTCCAACTGCCCGGTCTGCGCAGGCCGACCACCCGGCAGGCCGTCCAGGCCGCGACCGCCGCGACCGGTGCCCTCGCGCTCGGCCAGGCACTGTCGCAGGACCGGTGGTACTGGGCGGTCGCCACCTCCTGGTGGATCTTCGTCAACACGGCGTCGCGCGGCGAGACCCTGGTGCGCGGCTTCCGCCGCGTGCTCGGCACCGCACTCGGCATCGTGGCCGGATTCGCCCTCGCCCTGCCCCTGCACGGCGCCCCCGTACCGTCCGCCGTCCTCGTCGCGGTGTGCGTCTTCGGGATCTTTTTCACTGCCCAAGTCTCTTACTCCTGGATGACCTTCTTCGTCACCGTCATGGCCGGTTCCCTCTACGGACTGCTCGGCGTCCTGCACCCGGCGCTGCTCCTGCTGCGCCTCGAAGAAACCGGGGCGGGCGCGCTGTGGGCGGCGCTCGCCGTGCTGCTGGTGCTGCCGGTCACGACGCACGCCGCCACCGACGCCTGGATCCAGCGCGCGCTGGAGTCCGTACGCGACTTCACCGCGCAGGCCGCCCGGCACCTCGCCGGTGAACCCGGCGCCGACCTCGCGGGACGCGCCGCCGAACTGGACCTGGTACTCGGCCGGGTACGCGCCTCCCTGGTGCCGCTGGTGCACCCGCTGAGCCCCCTGCGGGCCCGCAGGGCGCGGGCCGGTCACGTACTGCGCCTCCTCGACGCCTGCGCCCACCAGGTGCGCGGTCTCGCCGAGGTCGTCGCCCACCCAGAAGCGGGCCACGACGAGCGGCTGTCGGCCGCCTGCCGACGGGTCGAGGACGCCGTGCGCCGCCTGGTCGTACGCGGCATCGAAGCACCGGAACCGCGGTCGGAGGCACCCGAGGACGGCGCGGGACATCCGCACGCCGAACGCGCGCTCGGCCACCTGCGGGTCCTGGAAACGGCGCTCACCGACCTCGCCGCGCCCCTGCACGCCGACCCCCGCGCGCCGCTCGCCGCCTGACCGGTGGGACCCGGGGGCGACGTGGCCGCCGTCAGGTACTAATCTCAGCCGCCGTACAGACATCAGGCGGAAGAGGTACGGCAGTGGCCGGGCACGTTTACATCGGGTCGTTCACTTCGGCGGGCGGGCGAGGGCTCACCACGGCCGCCGTCGACCCGGACACGGGAGCGCTCACCGCGCTCGGCGACAACGCCGAGGTGCAGAATCCGTCCTTCCTCGCCCTGTCCGACGACGGGCGGACGCTCTACACGGTCGGCGAGACCGAGCCGGAGGGAACCGCCGCCGCGTTCTCGCTCGCGGACCCGGCCGCGCCCCGGCTGCTCGGCGCGCCCGTACAGGTGCACGGCGGCTGGCCCACCCACCTCGCCGTCCACCGCGGCCACCTGCTCACGGCCAACTACGCGGAGCCCGGCAGCGTCAGCGTCCTGTCCATCGGCGCGGACGGCGCACTCGGCGGGCTGCGCTCACTGCTGGAGCACGAGGGCGACGGCCCCCACCCCGAGCGCCAGACCGGGCCGCACGCGCACGCCGTGCTGACCGACCCCAGCGGGCGCTGGGCGGTCAGCGTCGACCTCGGCACCGACTCGGTGCGGGTCTGCGAACTGGACGCCGACAGCGGCGAGCTGGAAATCGAGCGCGAACTGGGACTGCGCTCCGGAATCGGCCCGCGCCACCTCACCTTCCACCCGGCGGGCCACCACGCCTATGTGATGAACGAACTCGACTCCGTCGTCACCGTCTGCCGTTGGGACCCCTCCATCGGCAGCCTGCGCCCGCTCGCCGAGGCGCGCGTGCTCCCCGACGGCGCCGAGGGCGAGAACTACCCCTCGGAGCTGGTCGTCTCGCCCGACGGCCGCTTCGCCTGGGCCGCCAACCGCGGCCACAACAGCATCGCGGTGCTCGCCCTGGACGAGACGGGGGAGCGGCTGGAACTGCTCGACACCGTGAGCTGCGGCGGCGACTGGCCGCGCCACCTCACCCTCGACCCGTCGGGCACCCGGCTGTACGCGGCCAACGAGCGCTCGGGCGACGTCACCTGGTTCGACGTCGACCCGGGCACCGGCATCCCCAAGGAGGCCGGTTCGCTGGCGCTGCCCGCCGTGTCCTGCGTGCTCTTCGCCCGGCCCTGACACCGCGCCGGCGGGCCCGCGCGGCCCGCACGACGTGAAACGGCGCGGGCGGACGGTCCTTCGACAGGACCGTCCGCCCGCGCCGTTGTCGTCGCCGTGTCGACGCGCCGCCTCGTTCAGTGCGAGGGCGCGCTCTCCTGCTGCTGCATCGCGATGCCCAGGGCGCCCGCGTAGTGCGTGACCACCAGCTTGCCGACCGCCGGATACGGGCCGAGCGCGTCGGCGCCCGAGCAGCCCGCCTCCGCCGCCGCGGTGTGCAGGAGCTGCGGCGCGATCTCCGGGCCGATCAGGCACGGGGCGAGCGCGAGCCGGCCGGAGCCGGAGGAGCGCAGCTGCTCCGCCGCCCGTGCGATGGAGCCGTCCTCGTCGAGCGCGGCGGCCAGCACCGGCACGGCGAGCCGCGCGGCCAGCAGCAGCCCGGTGACACCCGCGGCCTGCGCCGCCTCCTCGCCGCCGACGGTCGCCAGGATGATCCCGTCGGCCGCGGTCGCCACGGTGAACAGCCGCGCGCGGTCGGCGCGGGCCAGACCCGCCTCGGCGAGCCGGACGTGCAGCGCCTCGGCGAGCAGCGGGTGCGGACCGAGGACGTCGGTCAGCTCCACCTGCGCCTTGGTGTCGGCGATGGCCTGCCGGATCCTGCGCAGCACGGAAGCCTCGGGTCCGGCGAGCAGCGGGACGACGACGGCCGCGGTGTCCTCACCCGACCGCTCGTCCGCGATCGCGGCCAGGACGCCGCGCAGCGCCGGGAATTCGGTCTCCTCGCCGTCCTCGCCGTCGACGAAGCCGATCCGCGGATCGAGTCCCGACAGCTCGGAGCGGGCGATGCTCACGACCTCCTCCGCCAGACTGAGCGCGGCGGCGGTGGGAGTGCCGGGGACGGCCAGAACCAGCACCGGCGCGCCCTCGGGCGCGGCCAGCGCCTCCGGTCGGCGGTGACGTCCCGGCTGGCGCGGACGCGGCATTCGAACGGGAAGGCCGGAGGCGGGCCCTGTGGCAGTGCTCATGGCGACGCATGCTAACGCCTTGGGGCGCCTGGATGTTCGGCCGGGTCGGAGCCGCGGCAGACCTGTCCTGATCTGTCCCTTTCACCGCTCACGTTCGGTCATCGAACGTGTCTGAGCTGTGCCGGAACCGACCGGGGCGGTATCGGAACGGGCCGCCGCGGTACGCGAACGTGCCGGAGCGGCACGGGAGACGAGCCGCAGCAGCGCGGGGTCGGCCGGAAGCGGCAGCGCGTCCCGGTGCAGCGCCCCCGCGATCAGCAGCGCGCCGTCCAGCGGATCACCGGCCGCCGGTACGAGCCTGGCGTCCGGCAGCATCCGCCCGGCTTGCTCACGCAGCGGTCCGAGCAGCGGCTCGCCCATCTTGAACAGCCCACCGGTCAGCGCCACGTCCACCGCGGCGGCGTCCGGCCGTACGGCAGCCGCCGACTCCAGGATGTGCGTCGCGGCGGCCCGCAGGATGCCGGAGGCCACCGGGTCGCCCCCCGTGGCGCAGGCGGCCACGTCGGGCGCGAACGAGGCCAGTACGGCGGGCCGGTCGGGGCGCGGGTAGAGCTGCGCGGGCATCCCGTCGAGCGGCCCGAAACGGTCCTGGGCGCGGGCCAGC
>NZ_MECL01000205.1 GCF_014596445.1 Streptomyces sp. CBMA29
CCGTCGAGCGCCACCGCCGCGCGCCGCTCGCGCGGCACCACCGCACGGCGGTGCAGGACCGCGTACCCGTCGTCCTCGATCGCGTCCAGGATCCCGCCGTAGAGCACGAGAGCGGTACGGATGCACGGCCTGGCCACCGGGTCGAGCATCGGCAGACCGGGCGCCGCCTCCCGGTATACGCCCCGGGTCAGTTCGGCGGCGGCCCGCAGCGCCTCGGTGATCCGTGCGTCGCGGGCGCCGGTCGTCCGGCTCCACAGCAGCAGGCCGCGGTCCACGCCGTGCGCGGCGAGCAGGTCCGCGGGCAGGTAGACCCGGCCGCGGTCCAGGTCCTCCCCGACGTCCCGCAGGAAGTTGCTGAGCTGGAAGGCGACACCGAGGGCCGCGGCGTGCGGGGCGGCCTCCGCGCGGGGGACGACCGTGCCCAGCACCGGCAGCATCTGGAGCCCGATCACCGCCGCGGAGCCGTGCATGTAGCCGCGCAGGTCCGCGTACGTCGGGTAGTCGCGCACTTCGAGGTCGCTGCGCATCGCCGCCATGAAGTCGGTGAAGTGCCGGTGGTCGATGTCGTACACGGCGGCCGTGTGCGCGAGCGCCCGCACCACCGGCTCCGTGCTGTTCCCGTGCCGCAGCCCGGCCGCCAGCTCCTCCTGGAGCGCGTCGAGCGCGGCGGCCCGCTCCTGGAGGGTCCGCGTCCGGTCGAGGCTGTCGACGATGTCGTCCGCCCAGCGGGCGAAGCCGTACAGCGCGTGCACGGCCGGTCGCCGCTCGACCGGGAGCAGCCGGGTGGCGAGGAAGTACGTCTTGCCGTGCCGGGCGTTGAGCTGTCGGCAGCGCGCGTACGCGGCGCGCAGCGCGGGCGCGTCGATTCCGGCCGCGTCGAGTTCGCGCGCGGTCACGCCGGGGTGCCTTCCGTCGCGAGCCGGGTCCGGGCGGGCGGGGACGGCCGGTGCGGGCGCGGCCCGGTGACGCGGGCCGCGGCGAGCTTGCCGGAGACGAGCACGGTCGGCACGCCGACGCCGGGCGTGGTGCCGCAGCCGGCCAGCACCGCGTTCTCGGTGCCGCGCACCAGGTTCCGGGGACGGAACGGGCCGGTCTGCGCGAAGGTGTGGGCCGCGGAGAACGGCGTACCGGCCGCGTGCCCGTCCGCCGTCCAGTCCGCGGGCGTCACCAGGGACTCCTCCTCGATGGCGGCGCCGATCCCGGTCAGGCCGCGGCGCTCCAGCTCGGCGAGGAGACTGTCGCGGTAGCGCGGCGAGAGCTCTCCCCACGCGCGGGCGTCCGGACCGACGGCGGTGTTGGGACAGGGGGCCAGTACGTAGTGCAGGTGCTTGCCGGGCGGGGCCAGTTCCGGGTCGGTCGCCGTCGGCCGGGTGATCAGCAGCGACGGGTCGGACATCAGGCTCCCGGCGCGCGTCAGTTCGCGGAAGGTCTCCTTCCACGCGGCGCCGAAGGAGATCGTGTGGTGCGCCAGCTCCGGCCAGGTGCGGTCGGTGCCCGCGTGCAGGATCACCGCGGAGGGCGAGTGCCGCAGCGGGACCGCCCGGCGCGGGGTCCGGCCGAGCAGCCGGTAGGCGACCGGCAGATCGGGGGTGAGCACCACCGCGTCGCAGGCGATCCTGTCCTGGTCCGTGACGACGGCGGTGATCCGGTCGCCGGACCGCTCCAACCGGGTGACGACCTGCCCGTACCGGAAATCGGCCCCCGCGTCGGCTGCCGCGTCCGCCATCGCCCGCGGCAGCGCGTGCATGCCGCCGCGCGGGAAGTAGACGCCCGCGACGGTGTCCATGTAGGCGATCACCGCATAGGCGGCGAGCGCGCGGGCCGGCGGCACGCCCGCGTACAGCGCCTGGAAGGTGAAGACCCGGCGCAGCCGCTCGTCGGAGACGAAATCGCCGATCCGGGCGTCGAGGCGGCCGAAGCCGCCGAGCGCCGCGAGCCGGACCAGGTCCGGGTGCACGAGCTGGAGCGGCGAGTCGAAGTTGGCGTCGATGAACCGCCGCATCTGGACCGCGTAGAGGTCGGTGAGCCAGCGGCGCAGCCGCCGGTAGCCCGCCGCGTCCGCCGGACCTGCGAAGCGCTCGATCTCCGCCTCCATGGCCTCCGCGCCGGTGTGCACGTCGAGGCGGCTGCCGTCGGCGAACAAGGCCCGGTAGGCCGGGTGCAGCGCGATCAGGTCCAGCCGGTCGGCCATCGTCTCGCCGACGGCCGCGAACGCCTCCGCGACCAGGTCAGGCATCGTGAGCACGGTCGGACCCGTGTCGATCCGGTAGCCGCCCTGCTCGGTCCTGCCCGCCCGGCCGCCGGGCAGCAGGGCGCGTTCGACCACCGTCACCCGGCGTCCCGCGCCCAGCAGGTGCAGCGCGGCGGACAGCCCGGACAGACCGGCGCCGACCACCACGACATGATCGGTGCGTCCCGTGACGGTTCTCATCGGTGGTCTCCTGCGGCAGCGGCTTCCCGCGGGCCCGGTCCGGCGGCGGCCGGCCGGTCCTGCGGGTGCGGGGCGTGGTGTACGGACCGGCCGTCCGGGCGTACGCCCGCGGCGCGTTGGAAGAGGTCGAGGAGCCGGGCCCTGGCGGCCGGCCCGACGCGCGTCGCGCCCGCCAGGAACCGGGCGCTGTCGGCGGCCAGTTCCTCGATCCGGTGCTCGACGGCGGCCCGCGCGCCGGTCGCGACGAGCAGGTCCCGTACCCGGTCCAGATCGCCGTCGGACAACCGCGGGTCGCCGACGGCCGTCTCCAGCAGGGCGAGGGCCTGCCGGTCCTGCGCGGCCTCGGCGCGGTCGCGGGCCACCGCGATCAGGTAGTTGGGCTTCCCGTCGCGGATGTCCTCGCCGGTCGGCTTGCCCGTGCACGCGGGGTCGCCGAACACCCCGTGCAGGTCGTCGCGCAACTGGAAGGCGATACCCGCCTGGCGGCCCGCCGCGCACAGCGCCCGGGTGGTCTCCTCGTCCGCCCCGGCCAGAGCGGCCCCGAGCGCCAGCGGGCGCTCGACGGAGTACAGCGCGCTCTTCAGCCGGGCCGTGCGCAGCGCCCGCGCGGCCGACCGCGCGCCGGTGGTCTGCCCGTGCAGATCCAGGTACTGACCGGCCACCATCTCGGTGCGCATGGCCTGCCACAGGACCCGCACCCCCCGGGAGGTGTCGCCGGGCAGGGCGGTGGCCGCGACGGTGTCGTCGGCCCAGGCCAGCGCGAGGTCGCCGACCAGGACGGCGGCCGCCCGGCCGAAGGGCTCGGCCGCGCCGGAGCGGCGCGCGCAGCGGTACTGCGCGTCGAGGTCGAGATGGACGGCGGGCTGTCCGCGCCGCAGCGCGGAGCCGTCCATCACGTCGTCGTGCACCAGCGCGCAGGTCTGGAGGAGTTCCACCGCGGCGGCGATCCGCAGCGCCGCGTGCACCTCCTCGGCGGACCGTCCGCCGCCCGTGGCCCGCAGTCCCCACCACAGGAACTGCGACCGGGTGCGCTTGCCGCCGCCCAGGGTGAACCTGGCGACCCGCTCGGCGAGGTCCCGCGCGAAGACCGCGTCGATCGCCGCCGCTGCCGCCACCCGCTCGCCTAGCTCGTGGGCCAGCACCCGCCCGACGCGGTCCGCGACGTCCGCGTCCACGTCCGCGGGGTCCGGCGGGCCGGGGACAAGGACGCGCGCGGAAGCGTCGTACGGGGCGCCCCGGGACGCCTGCTCACCGGGGGAGGGGTGCTCGTCCGCCGCGATGCGCCTCATCGACTTCCTCTCCTCGTCGTTCGGCTTCGTCACCCGTCATTCCGTCCGGGACGCCCCAACGGATGCAGCGGACGTCCACGGCCGCCGGACGGGCGAAAACACCTCACCATGAGTGACCTACCGTCACCGCGTCGCCACTTCGGGTCACCGTCGACGGAATCTCCGCATGCGGGTGGTCCGGCCCGCATCCGGCCGACCGGGCCGGGCGGAAGAGACCGTGAAGGGGGACGGTGGGGGGAACACCACGCGCGGAACGGAGCTGCTCATGATCAGCGATGCCACCGAACCCGGACCGCTGTGCCTGGTCACCGGGGCCTCGGGGTACATCGGCGGACGCCTGGTGCCCGAACTGCTGGCCGCCGGTTACCGGGTCCGGTGCCTGGCCCGCACACCCGGAAAGCTCCGCGACCACCCCTGGGTGCACGACACCGAGGTGGTCCAGGGCGATGTCACCGATCCCGACTCGGTGGCGGCGGCGATGCGCGACGTGGACGTGGCGTACTACCTCGTGCACGCGCTGGGCACCGGCGCCGGCTTCGAGAAGACCGACCGGGAGGCGGCCCGGATCTTCGGCGAGCGGGCCCGCGCCGCCGGGGTGGGACGCATCGTCTACCTCGGCGGCCTGACCCCCGGCGGAGTACCGGAGGCCGACCTCTCGCCGCACCTGCGCTCCCGCGCCGAGGTCGGCCGCATCCTGCTGGACTCGGGGGTGCCCACCACCGCGCTGCGCGCCGCGGTGATCATCGGATCGGGCTCCGCGTCGTTCGAGATGCTGCGCTATCTCACGGAACGGCTGCCGGTGATGGTCACACCGAGCTGGGTCCGCACCCGGATCCAGCCCATCGCCGTCCGCGACGTGCTCCGCTACCTCGTCGGGAGCGCCGCCATGCCGCCGGAGGTCAGCCGCCCTTTCGACATCGGCGGCCCGGACGTCGTCACCTACCGGGAGATGATGCAGGGCTACGCGGCGATCGCCGGACTGCCCAAACGCCTGATCGTCCCGGTCCCCGTCCTCACCCCGCGCCTGTCCAGCCACTGGATCGGACTGGTCACCCCGGTGCCCCGGTCGATCGCCCGCCCGCTCGCGGAGTCCCTGCGGCACGAGGTGGTCTGCTCCGAGCACGACATCGCCCGCTATGTGCCGGACGGCGAGGGACAGCCCTTCCCGCTCCGCCGCGCACTGACCCTGGCCCTGCGGCGCGTCCAGGACGCCCAGGTCACCACCCGCTGGTCCTCCGCCTCACTGCCCGGCGCGCCCAGCGACCCGCTGCCCACCGACCCCGACTGGTCCGGCGGCAGCCTCTACACCGACCGGCGCGAGCAACTGGTCGACGCCTCACCCGAGGCACTGTGGCGCGTGATCGAGGGCATCGGCGGCACGAACGGCTGGTACTCCTTCGGTCTGGCCTGGGCGGTACGCGGCTGGCTCGACCGGCTGGCGGGCGGTGTCGGGCTGCGCCGCGGACGCCGTGACGCCGTTCATCTGCGGACCGGGGACTCCCTGGACTTCTGGCGGGTCGAGGAGATCGACCGCGGCAGGATGCTCCGGCTGCGCGCCGAGATGCGGCTGCCGGGCCTGGCCTGGCTGGAGCTGCACGCCGACCGCGACGACCAGGGCCGCACCCTGTACTGGCAGCGGGCGCTGTTCCACCCGCGCGGGCTGCTCGGCCACGCGTACTGGTGGAGCATCTCGCCCTTCCACGCGGCCGTCTTCGGCGGCATGGCACGCAACATCGCCAAGGCGGCGGCAGAGGGCCGGTCCGCCCGGCAGCCGCGACCGGTCACCACCCACTGACCGCTAGGGTGCGACCGGCCGCTCCTGACCGGCGGCCATCACGGCCCGCAGCCGGGCGGCAGCCCAGTCAGGACCGCGCTCCCGGACCCGGGCGGACAGCTGCCCGAGTCCGGGCGGCGGCGCCGTGAGCAGCCCGGCCACGGCGTCCCCGATCTGCCGCCCGGTCACCGCGGCCGGATCCAGGACGACGGCCGCCCCGGCCCGCTCGGCGTCGTGGGCGACGGCGAACTGGTCGCTGGAGAAGGGCAGGACGAGCGCAGGGACGCCCGCGGCGAGGCATTCGGTGAAGGAGTTGTTGCCGCCGTGGTGCACCATCGCGTCCACCTCCGCCAGCAGCGCGCGCTGCGGTACGGAGGCCGCGACGCACACCCGAGGGCCCGCCAGATCCGCGAGCGCCGCCGTACGGTCCCCGGCCGCCAGGACGACCGTCGCGTCCGGACAGCGCTCCAGCACGCCGCGCGCCACGGTCCGCAGCACGTCGTCCCTGGCCGACAGGAAGGTGCCGAAGGCGACCAGTACGACCTTCCCCGCCGTCGCCCGCAGCCGGTCGGCTTCACCGCGCCAGTACGGGTCGAGGACCGGCGCGTCCGGCGCGGCGCAGTGACCGGCGTAGAGGGCTTCCCGGCCCTCGGGCGGCACGGGCAGGCCGCCGAGCGGCGGGTAGCAGTAGACGACGGCGTGCGGTGAGGTCAGCGCGAACGCCCGGCCGGGCGGCGGCCGGTGCGGGGCGTGGAGTGCGGCGAAGTCCGCGAACAGCGAGGTGAAGGCCGCGTCGTTCGCCCGTACCGCCGTGCGCAGCGCCGCCCGCTCGGCGGGGCGCGGCCGGATTGCGGCGGGCCAGGCGCTGGGTTCGCCGAAGAAGGCGTCGGGGCCGGATGGCAGGTAGCCGGGATGTCCGGGACAGTAGGAGGCGTACGACAGCCCGAGGCAGTGCAGGGCGAGCGTCACCGGGTAATTGAGCTGGTCCACCAGGTACCAGTCCGGCCGCAGCCGGTCTTGCAGGTTCCGCAGGTCCGCCAGGATCCGCTCCGGGTCGGCGAGCATGTCGGCGCGTCGGTGCCGGGCCTGGGCGAGCAGCGCGGGCACCGCGCCCGCCCTGGTGGCGTCCAGGAATTCGGTGAGACGCGCCGCCTCCGCAGTGTCCTGCTCGGTCCTCTCAGCGATCCCCGTATTGGCGTTCCGCGTCACCGTGAGCGGTACGAAACCGATGTCCGCGTCCCGCGCCAGCTCCTCGAAGGCGGGCGCGCACGCGAAGTGCACCTCGTCGCCCGCCCGCCGCAAGGCTCCCGCCAGGACCGACAGCGGCCGGGCGTGCGACTGGAAGGGAGGGCTGACCACCACGATCCGGGCCATGGGACTCCTTCGGTCGAGCGGTGTCCGCGTACGGCGCAGTCGCCCCCGCGGATCTCCACGGCGGCGTGCGGCGCGGCTGCGACGGCAGATCCTGCCAGGTCAGGGGCGTGCGCGCCGTGAGGCAGAACCGGCGCCCGAGGTGCATCCAATCCGCCCGGCCGTACGGAAGCGATGACTGTGCACGATCCGCAGCCCCATTCGCACGGGAGAGGCCGCCATGGAAGACATCGCACTGCCGACCGGTCCCGCGGCGGACTCCGCCACGGGAGCGGTCGGCGACGGGACGGTCACCGGGGACATCGTCGCCGGTCCGGGTGCTTACACGGGGCCCGCGCCGGACGACGACGCCTTCGTCGACCTCCGTTCGACCTTCTGGACCGGCCGGATCCGGCCCGCCGCCGCGGGCGCCGGGGCGCTGCTGAACCTGACGCAGGCGGAGTACGGCTGGCCGGTCCCCGAGGGCGTCGCCTGGGAGCCGGAGGACCTGGCCCTGGCGCGGATCCGCCGCGCCTGCCGGATGGGCCTGGCCCACCGGCCCGAGACGCTGACCGGCCACGCCGGCGGCTCGGACCGGCTGCGCGCCGCCGTGGCCGAG
>NZ_MECL01000206.1 GCF_014596445.1 Streptomyces sp. CBMA29
GCGCGCCGCGCGCCGCCCCCGGAGTCCGGCCCGGCGCCGTTGCCCGCGCCCGGCGCCGCGTTCGACCCCTGCCCGGTGGTCCCGCGCATCGGCTCGGTCGGCAACGGCATCACGGTGGTCTCGGACTCACGCGGCTGTTCCGACGCGTCGCCGCCCGACCCCGACCCCGACGCACCCGAGCCCGTACCGATACCCGTACCCGTACCCGTACCCGTACCTGATCCCGAGACCGGGCCGCCGTCCGTACGGACGCCCGTAGCCGATTCCGTAGCCGATTCCGTATCCGTACCCGTATCCGTTCCCGAGGCGTCGGAAGCGGCGGCCGAGCCGTTCTTCGTACGGCCGCCGCCGACCGGGACCTCCAGGACGTACGCGCTGCCGCCCGGCACCTCGTGGGTCTGGAGCACGCCGCCGTGCCGTTCCACGATGCCGCGGGCGAGCGGGAGATGGACGGGGTCGCCGCCCGCGTGCGGGCCGCGGACGTCGATCCTTATGACGTCGCCGCGCTGGGCCGCCGCGACCACGATCGTCGAGTCGCCGGCGTACGCGATGGCGTTGCCCGCCGAGTCGACGCCCGCGACGTCGGCGACGAGGTGGGCGAGGGCCTGCGCCATCCGCTCGGCGTCCAGGGACGCCTCGATCGGCGGCGCGTGCACCGCGTACTGCGCGCGCCCAGGACCGATCAGCTCGATCGCGCCCTCCACGGCCGCGGCCACCACCTTGTCGAGCCCGACCGTCTCGCGCCGCAGCTTGTCCTCGCCGCGGTCGAGCCGCTGGAAGGCCAGCACGTTGTCGATGAGCGTGGTGATGCGGGCGTAGCCGGCGGCCAGGTGGTGCAGGATCTGGTTGGCCTCGGGCCAGAGCTGCCCGGCCGGGTCGGCGGCGAGGCCGGTCAGCTCGCCGCGCAGTTCGGCCAGCGGCCCGCGCAGCGAGGTGTCGAGCAGCGCGCCGAGTTGCAGTGTGCGGGCGGCGAGCGCGTCGTACGCCGTACGGTCGGTGAACGTCATCACCGCGCCGACGAGCTGGTCGCCGTCCCGTACCGGAGCCGTCGTCAGGTCCACCGGCACCGCGCGGCCGTCCTTGCGCCACAGCACCTGGCCGCGGACGCGGTGCTTGCGCCCGGAGCGCAGCGTGTCGGCGAGCGGGGTCTCCTCGTACGGCAGCGCAGAACCGTCCCTGCGCGAGTGGTGCACCAGCGGGTGCAGCTCCTTGCCGCCCAGGTCGGTCGCCCGGTGGCCGAGGATCTGCGCGGCCGACGGGTTGACGAGGACGACCTTGCCCGCGGTGTCCACGCCGACCACGCCCTCGGCCGCCGCGCGCAGGATCATCTCCGTCTGGCGCTGCTGGCGGGCCAGTTCGGCCTCGGTGTCGAGCGTGCCGGTCAGGTCGCGGACCACCAGCATCAGCAACTCGTCGCCGGTGTAGTGGGGCGGCCGGGGCTCACCGAAGTCGGCGTACGGGGTGCGCGGGTCCTCCAGATTGGCGCTGGTGACCTCGACGGGGAACTCCGTGCCGTCGGTGCGCCGCGCCACCATCCGGGTCGGCTTCGTACGGGTGTCCTCCGCGGCCTCGCGCGGGCTGCGCATCGAGCCGGGGATGCGCTTGGAGTCGAACGAGGGCAGCAGGTCGAGCAGCCCCCGCCCCACCAGCGCCGTACCCGGCGACTCGAACGTCTCGATCGCTATCGCGTTGGCGTTGACCACCGTGCCGTTGACGTCGACCAGCAGCAGCGCGTCGGGCAGGGCATCGAGTATCGAGGCGAGGCGAGCAGCGCCTCTGGATGGCCTGCTGCTCACGAGACGCGTCCTCCCTGTTACCGCACGTGCCGCACTGTCCTGCGCCGCCGTTTTTCCGCGCTGATGTCCGCTCTTGCCTGCGCTCTTGCCTGCGCTTTTGTTTCCGCTCGTGTTCCCGCTTTTGTTCCCGCTTTTGTTCCGGTCTCTGCTTCCGCTCTTGTGCTGCCAGCTCTCACAGGCGGGCGGCTTGTCACGGGCGGCCCATCTTGCCGCCACCCCCGGGACATGTCACTAGACCGAGTGTACGGGTCAGGCCCCCTCGCGCGGCCCCGGATGTCCATGTGCCCCTTGGGGGCGGGGTGTTCGGGCGCCGCGTTCGGCCGGGGGCGCGCGGGTGTGGCGTACGTCACGAACGTACGGTCGTGTCCGTCTCCGTACCCCCGGCGCTCGCGTCGGCGCTGTTCACCGCTTCGCTCGCGGTATTCGCGCCGTTCAGGCCGTTCGCGCCGTTCGCGGCGGGGAGCACGGGCACCATCCGCTGCCAGCGCGACACCTCGCAGCCGTTCGTCCTGCTGTACTCCTCGTCGACCGTCCGGCCCCGCCACAGGCCCGTCACGTGGGCCGTCTGCGGCCCCCCGTAGATCATCGTGCACATCTGCCCCGCGGGCACCGCACGCTCCGGTCCCCCGATCTCCACGAGATGCTCACACGCCGGGTCGGTCGCCTCCTTCGTCCCGGTGGCGCCGCAGTCGATGGTGTACGTCCGCGGCCGGGCGTCGGGCGCCGCCGCGTACGTCACGGTCAGGCGGCTCTCCATCAGCCGCTCGAAGGGGGTGGGGCGCGGGGCGCCGACCGCCGAGGCGCCGCCGGCGGCCACGAGGGGCGCGGCGAGGGGCGCCGTCAGGGTGAGGAATGCGAGGACGGTGCGGGCACTTGTCCGGCCCTTGCGGGGTGCGGTGACTCGGGGGTTTCGCATGCGCCCCTCCCTACCCGCGCGGGGCCGCCCGCCCCCGCAACCCACTCCTTCGTGGGCGCGTCCCCGCACTACCCCTTTGCCCTGCCCACCGGCGGCCTTGTACCGTAGTCTGCGATTGGTCGCGGCCCGCACGGCTGTGTCATCATCTGCACACGCGCCCGCTCACCCGGGCACGTACCAGGAGGCGTCGCCTAGTCCGGTCTATGGCGCCGCACTGCTAATGCGGTTTGGGCTTTACCGTCCATCGAGGGTTCAAATCCCTCCGCCTCCGCCATCACTCCGGAGCCCCGCCCGTCCTTCCACCGACGGCGGGGCTCCTCCCGTTCCATCCCCCGGGCTCCACCCCATTCCCGCAGGTCACCCCACCTCCCGGTTATGGATTTCACCTCCCGCCGCACCTCATGTAATGTTGTTCCCGCAACGCCGACCGGCCCAAAACCCCGCGAAGCGCTCGCACTCGTAGCTCAACGGATAGAGCATCTGACTACGGATCAGAAGGTTGCAGGTTCGAATCCTGCCGAGTGCACAGCAGGTCAAAGGCCCCCAGGGATTCGTCCCTGGGGACCTTTTTCGTGCTGTACAGCAGTGAAGTACAGCAACCGCCTCGGTCAGCCCTTGCCCATGGCCTCCGAGAGCTGGCGCAGGGCGTCGCGCACCTCTTCCTCACTGGCCTCGGCGTAGACCTCCATCGTCATGGCGATCTGCGAGTGCCGCAGGATGCGCATGGCCACCTTCGGGTGGACCCCGAGCGCCACCAGGAGCGAGCTGCACGTGTGCCGGGTGTTCCGCAGCGGGATCGCGCGGACCCCAGCGCGGCGGGCCCGGCCGGCGAACATGCGCGTCATGTTGCCCGGCTCGATCGGCGTGCCGAACTTCGTGGTGAACACCAGCTCCCGGCTGTCCTGCCACAGCTCTCCGGCCGTTGTCCGTTGCGCGCGCTGCTGTTCGCGCCGTAGCCGGAGGGCAGACAGGCACAGCTCGGGCAGCGGCAGGAAGTCGTCCGAGTCCTCCGTCTTGGTCTCCCGGTGCAGGATCTCCCGGCCGGCCCGCTGGATCTGGTGGTCGACGTACAGCTCCCCGGCCTCGAAGTCGATCGACTTCCACGTCAGGCCCAGCACCTCACCACGGCGAAGTCCCAGCACCAGGACCAGCACCCAGGCCGCGCACAGCGAATCGTCGGTGCGCGCGACGTGTTCGAGGAACCGGCCCGCTTCCACCACCGACCACGGCTTGATCTTCCGGCGGCGAGGCTTGGGCACGGTCACCAGCTTGGCGACGTTCTTGCTGATCTCCTCTTCCATCACGGCGTGCGACAGTGCGGCCCGGAGCGCGTCGCGGGCAGCCTGCACCACGCGGCGCGAGGGGTAGGACTCGCAGCACTCGCCGATGGCGCAGCAGCGCTGCCGGCGCGCCGGATTCGCGTGCTCCTTGGGGCGCTTGGCGTCCTTGCCCTGTGCGCAGCACTGGCAGGTGCCGGCCAGCTTGGTCAGCCACTCCCGGACCTCGCGCACCGTCAGCTTGTCGAGCCGCTTCGCACCCAGGTGGGGATTGATGTAGAGCCGCGCGCACCCCTCGTACGAGACATACGACAGCGGCGCGAGATTCGGCTTCACGATCGACTCAAGCCAGTAGGCCAGGAATTGGGCGACCGTACGGTGCCGGGTGGCGACCGGACCGTTCTTCGCCTCAGCGTGCAGCCTGATCCACTTGTCGTGGACCTCGTCCCGGGTCTTGCCGTAGACGTACTTGCGGGCGCGCTTGCCGTCCGGCTTGGTGACCCAGACGTAGGCCGCGTGGCCGTTCTTGTAGGGGTAGATGGAGCCTTCGCCGTTGCTTCGCTTGGTGCTCACGCTGCCTCCTCGGCGGTGGCGACGACGTGTGCGACGTACTCGTCGACCCAGGCAGGGAGGATGCGGCGGTTGCGGCCGATGACGACGGAGCGGATCTCGCCGGTGAGGACCAGCATTTTGGTCTTGGACAGGCCGAAGCCGAGCATGTCGGCGACCTCGGCGGTGGTGAACCATTTCCGCTCCATGGCGGATATGGGGGTGGGCATGGAGTCTCTTCTCTCGGCGGCGCGGGGCAACGCGCTGCCGTGCTGACTGGTGGGATGGGCGGTGGTGACGCGTACCGTTTGGCTGTCCTCGGCGTTGATAGCGTCGGGGACGGTGCGGGTGTTGGCTGGCTGGGCCGGATGCGGCGGACTGCGCCGAGAGGACGTTCCGGCAGCGGTCGACAGTGGAGGGGGAACCCTCCTACTGGCCGGTGGACGGTCCCTTGCGCAGTGGATCCCAGGTCGAGTTGGGGGCGGGGTACCACTCGGGTCCGGTGTCCTGGCCGACGTTCACGCCCTGGGCCGCGAGGCGGTCGGCGATCTCGTCGTACTCGCGCTCGGCCTCGTCGAGTCGGGCTCTGGCGCCCTGCTCGATGTCGTGGGCGGTTTTCCACTCCTGTTCGGCTTTCTGGACGCGGTAGCCGGCTTCCTGCAGTTCGTAGTCCGGCTCGTCGGGGCCGGCGACTGCTTCGGTCATGAAGTGGGCGGCGGGGACGTTGAGGGCCTTGGCCAGGCCGACGACCTCGTCGAAGCGCAGCAGGCGGGTGCCGTTCTCGATCTTGGCGATCTGGGTCTGGTGGAACTTGAAGCCGAGCCGGGTCATGCGCTCGGCCAGGTCTTCCTGGGACAGGCGCGCGGCTTTGCGCAGGACCTTCATGTTGTGCGCCACCAGGGCCTCGCCCTCCAGGGGCGTGTAGCGGTGCGCGTGCGGACTGGACATGTCGGCCTCCCTTCGGCCCGGTCTCGACGCGCCGGGATGGAATAAAACGATACCGCATGAAGAGTCCATGCTGCAAGCGGTTGAGTCGTTCGTTATGGGATCGTTACGGCGCTGGACCAGCCAATATGCTGAGGCCGCATGCTCTGATAATGCCAGAACGGCTTGACTGGCGGGCGGGCACCGTGATATGAATGTTCTAATCCCGCATGAGGAACCCAACCTGATGGAGGTTGAACGTAGCCACTGACGCCGCACAGCACAAAGCCCCCGGCGCTACCAACACCGGGGGCCTGACGGAAACCACGCCACCGCCCATCCCAGGACAGTCAGCCAACGGCGGACCGGGTTGCCCCCCGGAACCCGCCGAGCAAGGAGTCTCCGTGAACGAGAGTACTGCCTCCAGCCCCGGCCCCGCAGCCCCAGACCCCATCCCACCGGCCGGCACCTGGCCAACCGTCGCACAGCCAGGCAGCGGCCACCGGCCACCCCAACCCGACGCCATATCTCCGCTCCCCGCCCCCGGGCAGGCACCCGCACCGGACCGGCCGCAGGAGCCGACCGGCCCGCCGGAGATACCCGACGCACCACCGACCGAGGGCGACGAACTGCTCAGGCGGCTGCGGGCGCTGATCGCCAGGTTCGTGGTCCTGCCCTCCGAGGCGGCGCTCGACGCGGCCACGCTGTGGGTCGCCGCATCCCATCTCCAGGCCGCCTGGCAGCACGCCCCGCGCCTGGCGGTGGTCGGCCCGGCGAAGCGGTGCGGCAAGTCGAGGCTGCTGGACGTGCTCGCCGAGACCGTCCACGCCCCGGTGCTGACTGTGAACTCCACACCGGCCGCGGTCTTCCGCTCCATCACCGAGGACCCGCCCACCCTGCTCGTGGACGAGGCCGACACGATCTTCGGCAGCCCGAAGATGGCGGAGAAGAACGAGGAGATGCGCGGCCTGCTCAACGCCGGGCACCAGCGCGACCGCTACGTCCTGAGGGTGGTGGGCAGCGAGCACA
>NZ_MECL01000207.1 GCF_014596445.1 Streptomyces sp. CBMA29
CGGCACCGGGCGCCTGGACGGCGCGGAACGGCCACTGCCCGACGGCGAGGCGCGCGCCGATCTCAGCGAGGCGATCGTGGCCAGCGCGTACGAGCAGACGCCCGCCCGGCTCGCGCAGCTCAGCAGGCAGGCGGTGGAGGCGGCGGACGAGGGCGACGCGGTGGCGCTGCGGCTGCTGGACGGCGCGGCCGACCTGCTGGTGGCGACCGTACGGGCGCTGGAGCCGCGGCCGGGGGAGCCGCTGGTGCTCACCGGCGGGCTGCTCGGGCCCGGCGGCCCGCTGCTCGACCGGGTCGTCGCCCGGCTCGACGGGCTCGCGCTGCGGGTCTTCCCGGTGGCGAACGGGGGAGCGGGGGCGGCGGCGCTGGCACGGCTGTTGCTGTGAGGGCGGGGGCCGCTGCTCCGAAACGGGGCCGCGGTCCCGGGACTTCGAGGGATCGCGGCGGCGCGGCGGTGTCTTGACGGCAGCGTGTGTGGTGGTTCATTGTTTCAGTGAACTGCAACAGAGATGGTTGATCGAGCCGAAACCGGCTCAGGTCCCACCTCCCGACCCACCAAGGGGGCTCGGCCATGGCCGACGCACAGCTCACCGCCGCCCGGTTCGCCGACGAGGGGCGTGCCGCCGTCGAGCGCGCCATCGCGGCCAACAAGGACTCCGTCGCCGCCGCGGGACGGCTTTTCGCCGACTGCGTGGCCGCCGACGGTGTGATCCACGGCTTCGGTACCGGCCACTCCCAGGCCACCGTCCTGGAGATCGTCGGCCGCGCGGGCGGCCTGATCCCCACCAACCGGATCGGCCTCGCCGACCTCGTACTGCGCGGCGGCGAGGACCGCTCGGTGCTCGACGACCCGCTGCTGGAACGTTCCCCCGGCCTGGCCAGGCGCCTCTACGACCTGTCGACGCCGCACCCGCGAGACCTGTTCGTGATCGTCTCCAACTCCGGTGTGAACAACTCCGTGGTGGACATGGCGCTCCAGGTCAAGGAGGCGGGGCACCCGCTGGTCGCCCTCACCTCGCTGACCCACACCCGCGCCGTGCCCGCCCTGCACCCCAGCGGCAAGCGGCTCGCGGACATCGCCGACGCCGTACTCGACAACTGCGCGCCCGCCGGTGACGCCCTGCTCCCGCTGCCCGACGGCGGCGCGCTGTGCGGGGTCTCCACCATCACCTCGGCGCTGCTGGTCCAGATGGTCGTCGCCGAGTGCGTGGGCCTGCTCACCGCCGAGGGCAAGGAAGCTCCGGTCTACGTCTCCGCGAATCTGCCCGGCGGCTTCGAGCGCAACGCCGTCCTGGAGGAGCACTACGCGGGCCGCCTGCACCGCGGCGGTTTCTGACCTTCGCGCCCGCCCCGCCCTCGTCTCGTTCCGGCGTGTCATCAATTAGCGTGGGGCGTGCAGCGAGGACGAGGAGAAGTGGACTGATGTCCGAAACGAACGCGCAGGGCCCGAAGGCTCTCGACCAGCGTGCCGAATGGCACGCGCTCGGCAAGCACCGCGAGGAACTGGCGGACGCGCACCTGCGGGATCTGTTCGCGGCCGACCCCGAGCGGGGCAGCCGTTACACCCTCCACGTGGGTGACCTCCACCTGGACTACTCCAAGCAGCTCGTGACGGACGAGACGCTCCGACTGCTGCGCGAACTGGCCGCCGCGACCGGGGTGTTCGAGCTTCGTGACGCGATGTTCCGCGGCGAGCGGATCAATGTCACCGAGGACCGGGCGGTCCTGCACACCGCTCTGCGCGCCCCGCGCTCCGCGGTGATCGAGCTGGACGGCCAGGACGTCGTGCCCGCCGTGCACTCCGTGCTCAACAAGATGCAGGTCTTCTGCGACCGGGTGCGCTCGGGGGAGTGGACCGGCCACACCGGCAAGCGGATCAAGAACGTCGTCAACATCGGCATCGGCGGCTCCGACCTCGGCCCCGCGATGGCCTACGAGGTGCTGCGCGCCTACACCGACCGCGGTCTGACGGTCCGTTTCGTGTCCAACGTGGACGGCGCCGACCTGCACGAGGCGGTCCGCGACCTGGACGCGGCCGAGACGCTGTTCATCATCGCGTCCAAGACCTTCACCACCATCGAGACCATCACCAACGCCACCTCCGCCCGCGACTGGCTGCTCACCGAGCTGCGCGCCGACGAGTCCGCGGTCGCCAAGCACTTCGTGGCGCTGTCCACGAACGCGGAGAAGGTCGCCGACTTCGGCATCGACACCCAGAACATGTTCGAGTTCTGGGACTGGGTCGGCGGCCGTTACTCCTACGACTCGGCCATCGGGCTCTCCTTGATGCTGGCGATCGGCCCCGACCGCTTCCGCGAGATGCTGGCCGGATTCCACCTGGTCGACGAGCACTTCAGGACCGCGCCGCCGGAGGAGAACGTCCCGCTGCTGCTCGGCCTTCTCGGCGTCTGGTACGGCGGTTTCCACGACGCGCAGTCGCACGCGGTGCTGCCGTACAGCCACTACCTGAGCAAGTTCACCGCCTACCTCCAGCAGCTCGACATGGAGTCCAACGGCAAGTCCGTGGACCGGCAGGGCAACCCGGTGACATGGCAGACCGGCCCGGTCGTCTGGGGCACGCCGGGCACCAACGGGCAGCACGCGTACTACCAGTTGCTGCACCAGGGCACCAAGCTCGTCCCCGCGGACTTCATCGGCTTCGCACGGCCGGTCGACGAACTCGGGCCGCTCGCCTCCCAGCACGACCTGCTGATGGCGAACTTCTTCGCGCAGACCCAGGCGCTGGCCTTCGGCAAGACGCCGGACGAGGTCAGGGCCGAGGGCGTGCCCGAGGAGCTGGTCCCGCACAAGACCTTCCGCGGGAACCACCCCACGACCACCATCCTGGCCACCGAGCTGACGCCGTCCGTCCTCGGCCAGCTCATCGCCCTCTACGAGCACAAGGTGTTCGTCCAGGGCGCGGTCTGGAACATCGACTCCTTCGACCAGTGGGGCGTCGAGCTGGGCAAGGTCCTCGCCAAGCGCGTCGAGCCCGCCCTCGCCGAGGGCACCGCCGTCCCCGGCCTCGACGCTTCTACTACGGCCCTGGTCGCCAAGTACCGCGAGCTGCGCGGTCGCTGAGCGAGCGCATGAGACATGAGAAAGGGGCCGGGAAGGAGTTCGTCCTTCCCGGCCCCTCTGCTCACGTCACCTCACCCTACGACGACGCGGGCGGATACAACTGCGGAGGCAGCTTGGCCGCCGCGCTCCGGTCCAGCAGCCACAGCGTCCTGGACCGCCCGTAGGCACCCGAGGCGGGCGCCTGCAACTCACCCGGGGACGACAGCGCGAGGGCCACCGCCGAAGCCTTGTCCTCACCCGCCGCGAGCAGCCACACCTCGCGGGCGGCGCGGATCGCGGGCAGCGTCAGCGAGATCCGGGTCGGCGGCGGCTTCGGAGCGCCGTGCACACCGACGACCGTCCGCTCGCTCTCCCGCACCGCGGGGTGCTCGGGGAAGAGCGACGCCACATGCGTGTCGGGCCCCACCCCCAGCATCAGCACGTCGAAGGCCGGCACCCGCAGCCGGTCCTCGGGACCCGCCGCCGCGGCCAGCTCCGCCGCGTAGACCTCGGCCGCCTCGTCGGCGTCGGCGTACGGCCCGTCCGAGGCGGGCATGGCGTGCACCCGCGACGGATCGACCGGGACCGCGTCCAGCAGCTCCGCGCGGGCCTGCGTGACATTGCGCTCCGGGTCGCCGTCCGGCTCGAACCGCTCGTCGCCCCACCACAGATCGAGGTGCGCCCAGTCCACCGCGTCACGCGCGGGGGACGAGGCGAGGGCGGCGAGCAGCGCGTTGCCGTTGCGCCCGCCCGTGAGCACCACGCAAGCGGTGCCACGGGCGGCCTGGGCGTCCACGACCTTGGTGATCAGCCGGGCCGCCGCGGCCTGCGCCATCAGCTCCTTGTCCCGGTGGACGACCACCTGTGGCGTGCTCACTTCGCGCTCTCCGCCTTCTTGGCCACGGCGGCCCGCTTGGCGGCGCTGGGCGTCTTGTCCTTCGCCGTGACGGTGCCGTCCGGGCTCACCGTCTCCGCGCCGCCGGGGTTGTTGATCAGGTGCTTGACCCCGAACTGCACGGTGGAGCGGTATATGTCGTCCGGGTCCAGACGGCGCAGTTCCTCCGCGATCAGCTCGGAGGTCTCGCGCCGCTTGAGCGCCACATGCCGGTCCGGCTGCCCCGGCATCGCCAGCTCCGCCAGCGCGCCGTCCGCCCGGTCGAGGCAGATGTCGCCGTCGGCCGTCGCCAGCCGCACCGCGGTGATACCGGGACCGTCGGAGACCCTGCGCTCCACCGGCACACCCAGCCGGTCCGCGAGCCACAGCGCGAGCAGCTCCGTACTCGGGTTGTACGCCTCGCCGTCGACGATCGCGTCGGTGATCGTCGAGTGCTTCTGGTCCAGGGCCGCCGCGAGCATCGAACGCCACGGGGTGATCCGGGTCCAGGCCAGGTCGGTGTCGCCGGGCGAGTAACTGGCCGCGCGGACACCGAGCGACGCCACCGGGTCCTCGGCCGCCGCGGCGTCCGTGATCCGGCGCTGCGCGAGGCGCCCCAGCGGGTCCTCCGCCGCGTTGCCCGGCGCGTTGTCCGGCCACCAGACGACCACGGGGGCGTCGGGCAGCAGCAGCGGCAGCACCACCGACTCGGCGTGGTTGGCCAGCTCGCCGTGCAGCCGCAGCATCACGGTCTCGCCGGTGCCCGCCTCCGAGCCGACCAGCACCTCCGCGTCGAGCCGGGCGCTCGCCCGGTCCCGCGGCGAACGCCCCGGCCGCTTCACGACGACCAGGATCCGCGACGGGTGCTCCTTGGACGCCTCGGTGGCGGCCTTGAGCGAGTCGTAGGCACTGCCCTCGTCGGTGACGATGACCAGGGTCAGCACCATCCCGACCGCGGGGGTGCCGATCGCCCGCCGGGCCTGGATCAGACCCGAGTTGATTTTCGCGGACGTGGTGTCCGTCAGATCGATCTTCATGGCCGGCGCCAGCTCCTGCCGTCTCGTGCGAGCATCTCGTCCGCCTCGACCGGTCCCCAGGTGCCGGACGCGTACTGGGCGGGCTTGCCGTGCTTGTCCCAGTACTCCTCGATCGGGTCGAGGATCGTCCAGGAGATCTCGACCTCCTGGTGGCGCGGGAAGAGGTTGGCGTCACCGAGCAGCACATCGAGGATGAGCCGCTCGTACGCCTCCGGGCTGGACTCGGTGAAGGACTCGCCGTACGCGAAGTCCATCGTCACGTCCCTGACCTCGGTCGAGGTGCCGGGCACCTTCGAACCGAACCGCACCGTCACGCCCTCGTCCGGCTGCACCCGGATGACCAGGGCGTTCTGCCCCAGCTCCTCGGTGGCCCCGGACTCGAACGGCAGATACGGCGCCCGCTTGAAGACCACCGCGATCTCGGTGACGCGGCGGCCCAGCCGCTTGCCGGTCCGCAGGTAGAACGGCACACCCGCCCAGCGCCGGTTGTTGATCTCCAGCTTCACGGCCGCGTAGGTGTCGGTCTTGGACTTGGGGTCGATGCCGTCCTCCTCCAGGTACCCGAGCACCTCCTCGCCGCCCTGCCAGGCGTGCGCGTACTGGCCGCGCACGGTGTTCTTGCCGAGGTCGTCGGGGAGGACGACCGCGCTGAGCACCTTCAGCTTCTCCGCGGTGAGCGCCTTCGGGTGGAAGGAGCCGGGCTCCTCCATCGCGGTCAGCGCCAGCAGTTGCAGCAGGTGGTTCTGGATCACGTCGCGCGCGGCGCCGATGCCGTCGTAGTACCCGGCCCGGCCGCCGATGCCGATGTCCTCGGCCATGGTGATCTGGACGTGGTCGACGTACGACCGGTTCCAGATCGGCTCGTACATCGTGTTGGCGAAGCGCAGCGCCAGGATGTTCTGGACGGTCTCCTTGCCCAGGTAGTGGTCGATCCTGAAGACCTCGTTGGGCGGGAAGACCTCGTGCACCACCTGGTTGAGGTCCATCGCGCTCGCCAGGTCGTGGCCGAACGGCTTCTCGATGACCGCGCGCCGCCAGGACTCCCCGGTGCCGTCCGACAGCCCGTGCTTCTTGAGCTGCTGCACCACGTTGGGGAAGAACTTCGGCGGTACGGACAGGTAGAAGGCGAAGTTGCCGCCCGTGCCCCGCGCCTTGTCCAGCTCCTCGATGGTCGCCTTCAGCGTCTCGAAGGCGGTGTCGTCGTCGAAGTCGCCCTGCACGAAGCGGCAGCCCTCGGCGAGCTGCTGCCACACCTCCTCACGGAAGGGCGTGCGCGCGTGCTCCTTGACCGCGTCGTGGACCTCCTGCGCGAAGTCCTCGTTCTCCCACTGGCGGCGGGCGAAGCCGACCAGCGCGAAGCCCGGCGGCAGCAGACCGCGGTTGGCCAGGTCGTACACGGCCGGCATCAGCTTCTTGCGCGACAGGTCGCCCGTCACGCCGAAGATGACCAGTCCTGACGGGCCCGCGATCCGCGGCAGCCGCCGGTCCAGCGGATCCCGCAGCGGGTTGCCTTCCGAAGATGTCAGCGTGGACAACTCAGACCTCCGAAGGAGCGAGCCGATCGAGTTCCGCCTGGGTGGAGGCCAGCAGTTCGTTCCAGGCCGTCGCGAACTTCTCGACGCCCTCGTCCTCCAGGAGCTGCACGACGTCGTCGTAGGAGATGCCGAGCGCCGCCACGGCGGCCAGCTCGGCCTTCGCCTGCGCGTACCCGCCGGTCACGGTGTCGCCGGTGATCTCGCCGTGGTCGGCGGTGGCGTCCAGCGTGGCCTCCGGCATGGTGTTCACCGTGTTCGGCGCGACCAGCTCGGTGACGTACAGCGTGTCGGAGTAGGCCGGGTCCTTGACGCCGGTCGAGGCCCACAGCGGGCGCTGCTTGTTGGCGCCGGACTTCTCCAGGGCCAGCCAGCGGTCGGAGGAGAAGACCTCCTCGTACGCCTCGTAGGCCAGCCGCGCGTTGGCGACGGCCGCCTTGCCCTTGAGCGCCTTCGCCTCGTCGGTGCCCAGCTTCTCCAGCCGCTTGTCGATCTCGGTGTCCACGCGGGAGACGAAGAACGAGGCGACCGAGTGGATCAGCGACAGGTCGAGCCCGGCGGACTTGGCCTTCTCCAGACCGGAGAGGTACGCGTCCATCACACCGCGGTAGCGCTCCAGCGAGAAGATCAGCGTGACGTTGACGCTGATGCCCTTGCCGATCACCTCGGTGATCGCGGGCAGCCCCGCGGGCGTCGCCGGGATCTTGATCAGCGTGTTCGGCCGGTCGACCAGCCACGCGAGCTGCTTGGCCTCCGCGACGGTGGCTTTCGTGTTGTTCGCCAGCCGCGGGTCGACCTCGATCGAGACCCGGCCGTCCTGGCCGTCGGTCCGGTCGAAGACCGGCCGCAGGATGTCGGCCGCGTCCCGTACGTCCGCGGTGGTGATCATGCGGATCGCCTCGTCGACCGTCAGCCGGCGGGCGGCGAGGTCGGTGAGCTGCTGGTCGTAGCCGTCGCCCTGGGAGATCGCCTTCTGGAAGATCGACGGGTTGGTGGTGACACCCACCACATGCTGCTCGTCGATGAGTTCGGCCAGGTTGCCGGACGTGATGCGCTTGCGCGACAGGTCGTCCAGCCAGATCGCGACGCCTTCGTCGGAGAGGCGCTTGAGTGCGTCTGTCATGGGATTTGCATCTCCTACTTGTCGTTTCCTGCGTCAGCGATCAACGGCGTCGAGTGATTCCCGGGCCGCGGCGGCCACCGCGTCCGCGGTGAACCCGAACTCACGGAAGAGCACCTTGCCGTCGGCCGAGGCACCGAAGTGCTCAAGGCTGACGATGCGTCCCGCGTCACCCACGAAGCGGTGCCAGGTCAGACCGATACCGGCCTCGACCGCCACCCGCGCCTTCACGTCCTTGGGCAGCACGCTGTCGCGGTACGCCTGGTCCTGCTCGTCGAACCACTCCACGCACGGCATCGACACCACGCGGGTCGGCACCCCGGCCGCCTGGAGCTGCTCACGCGCGCCCACCGCGAGCTGCACCTCGGAGCCGGTGCCGATGATGACGACCTGCGGCGCGGTCGCCGCGCCGTCGGCGTCCGTCGCGTCGAACATCACATAACCGCCGCGCGCCGCGTCCTCGTTGCGGTCGTACGTCGGCACGCCCTGCCGGGTCAGCGCCAGGCCGTGCGGGGCGCCCTTGCCGAAGACCTTCGTCCAGCGCTTGAACACCTCGCGCCACACGACCGCCGTCTCGTTGGCGTCGGCGGGCCGCACCACGTTGAGACCGGGGATCGCGCGCAGCGACGCCAGGTGCTCCACCGGCTGGTGCGTCGGACCGTCCTCGCCGACACCGACCGAGTCGTGCGTCCACACGTAGGTCACCGGCAGGTGCATCAGCGCGGACAGCCGGACCGCGTTGCGCATGTAGTCGGAGAAGACGAGGAAGGTGCCGCCGTAGATCCGGGTGTTGCCGTGCAGCGTGATGCCGTTCATCTCGGCGGCCATCGAGTGCTCACGGATACCGAAGTGCACGGTACGGCCGTACGGGTCGGCGCCCGGCAGCGGGTTGCCCGTCGGCAGGAACGACGAATTCTTGTCGATCGTCGTGTTGTTCGACCCGGCGAGGTCGGCGGAACCGCCCCACAGCTCGGGGATGACCGGGCCCAGCGCCTCCAGGACCTTGCCGGACGCGGCGCGGGTGGCGAGCGAGGAACCGGTCTCGAAGGCGGGGATGTGCTGCTCCCAGCCCTCGGGCAGCTCGGCGGCCTCGATCCGGTCGTACGTCGCCGCGCGCTCGGGTTGGGCGGTCCGCCAGGCGGCGAAGGACTTCTCCCACTCCGCCTTGGCCTCCTGGCCGCGCTCGCCGACCGCACGCGTGTGCGTGATGACGTCGTCGGCCACGTCGAAGTGCTTGTCCGGGTCGAAGCCCAGGATCTCCTTGGTGGCGCGCACCTCGTCCTCGCCGAGCGCCGAGCCGTGCGCGGCGCCGGTGTTCTGCTTGTTCGGCGCGGGCCAGCCGATGATCGAGCGGACCGCGATGAACGACGGGCGCTCGGTCTCGGCCTTCGCGGCGAGCATCGCGGCGTGCAGCGCGTGCACGTCGAGGTCGCCGTTCTCCAGCGGAGTGACGCGCTGGACGTGCCAGCCGTACGCCTCGTACCGCTTGACGGTGTCCTCGGAGACGGCGGTCTCGGTGTCGCCCTCGATGGAGATGTGGTTGTCGTCCCAGAGCAGGACGAGATTGCCGAGCTTCTGGTGACCGGCCATCGAGGACGCCTCGGCGGAGATGCCCTCCTGGAGGCAGCCGTCACCGGCGACGGCCCAGACGGTGTGGTCGAACGGCGAGGTGCCGACGGCCGCGTCCGGGTCGAACAGGCCGCGCTCGTAACGGGACGCCATCGCCATGCCGACCGCGTTCGCGACGCCCTGGCCGAGCGGCCCGGTCGTCGTCTCGACGCCCCTGGTGTGGCCGTACTCCGGGTGGCCGGGGGTCTGCGAACCCCAGGTGCGCAGCGCCTCCAGATCGGCCAGTTCCAGGCCGTAACCGGCGAAGTAGAGCTGCGTGTAGAGGGTCATGCTGGAGTGCCCCGCGGAGAGCACGAAGCGGTCCCGGCCGACCCAGTCGGCGTCCGCCGGGTCGTGCCGCATGACCTTCTGGAACAGCAGATAGGCCGCCGGGGCCAGGCTCATCGCCGTGCCGGGATGGCCGTTGCCGACCTTCTGCACGGAATCCATGGCCAGGACGCGGGCGGTGTCAACGGCCCGCCGGTCCAGATCGGTCCACTCGAGGTCTGTGGTGGTCGGCTGCTTGCTCACCCTGGGTCAGGGCTCCTCTCCACATGCTTGTCCACATGTTGAAAACGCCGGTGACGTGGTGCCTACCCGGCGTTGTCGAGCCTACCGCCGTACAGGCGCTCACCTTTTCGATCCTGCCCCGGTACGCCGGTCTTCGCCTCCTGAACGCGGTGAACGCCTGGTGAACCGGGTCGAGCGACACTCTCCACCCCCCAAAAGCGGACGGAGTATTCCCTGCGTCTAGAGTGGCGTGGTACGCGCAAGTCTCACCGGGTCCCGCGCTTCCGCAGGTGACCGGACTTGCTGGACTTCATCTCTTCTCTTGGGGTGTTCGTGACGGCCGTCGAATCCCGACCCGCTGGGGTCATCGGGACGGGCTCCTCCGGTCACCGCCCGTTCGGAGCCCGCGTGATGGGCTTCGTGGCGCTGACCAAGCCGCGGATCATCGAACTTCTGCTCATCACGACGGTTCCGGTGATGTTCCTCGCGGCCGGCGGAGTGCCCGATCTGTGGCTCGTGGTCGCCACGGTGATCGGCGGCTATCTGTCCGCCGGCGGTGCGAACGCGCTCAACATGTACATCGACCGCGACATCGACGCGCTGATGCACCGTACGGAGCAGCGTCCGCTGGTGACCGGTCTGGTGTCGCCGCGCGAAGGACTCGTCTTCGGCATCACGCTCTCCGTCGTCTCGACGGTCTGGTTCTGGACGCTGGTCAATCCGCTGTCCGCCGGACTGTCGCTGACGGCCATCCTCTATTACGTCTTCGTCTACACCCTCGGTCTCAAGCGGCGTACCGCGCAGAACATCGTCTGGGGCGGGGTCGCGGGCTGCCTCCAGGTCTTCATCGGCTGGTCCGCCGTGCGCGACGAGCTGGCCTGGGCGCCCTTCGTCCTCTTCCTCGTCCTCTTCTTCTGGACACCGCCGCACTACTGGCCGCTGTCGATGAAGGTCAAGGACGACTACGCGCGGGTCGGCGTCCCGATGCTGCCGGTCGTCGCGGGCAACCAGGTCGTTGCCCGGCAGATCGTCCTCTACAGCTGGGTGATGGTGATCACCTCCCTGGCACTGTGGTGGCCGCTGGGCGAGACCTCCTGGTTCTACCCGCTGGTCGCGGCCGTACTCGGCGCCTTCTGGCTCAAGGAGGCGCACGGCCTGCACGCCCGCGCGAAGGCGGGCGTCACCGGCGCGAAGCTCAAGGAGATGCGGCTCTTCCACTGGTCCATCACCTACGCGACCCTGCTGTTCGTCGCGGTGGCGATCGACCCCTTCCTGCGCTGAGCCCGGCCGCCTCCCGCAGGGTTGTACCGGCAGGTAGCATCAGCCGCATGGCTGAGGAGAGCACTCTCGAACAGACCCCGCGCGAGGCGCGACGCACCGCCCGGCTCGTCCGGCAGATCGACGCCTTCGGCAAGAAGCACGGCGGCGTGGAGGCCAATGTGGCATACATCGGCGAGCGCGGCGCGCGCATCGTGCTGGTCGCGCCGGACGGCGCCTGGGGCGACCTCGTCGCACCGTCGTACGCCATGGCGCGGGCGGCCGTCGCCGACGCGGGCGTCACCGTCCACGAGGACTTCGACGGGGAGTTCGCGGGCCGGGTTCGCACCGGCCCGTACGAGTGGACCCGGATGGCCGGGATGCAGCTCGGCGGCCCGGCCAACACCTGACGGCGCCCTCGTCCGTTAAGCCAGGAGGCCGGGAGACCGGAACGACGGCGAGGGAGCGGGCGGATGACCGGGGACCTGACACACCTGGTGGACGCGTACTGCCACGGCGTGCTCCCCGGCGACCTCGGCCTCGGCGCGTTCGAGGCGCGGCTGCCCGGCGTCGCCGCGCCGCACACCACCCTCTTCGACAGCCCCGCCGGCTTCGCGGTACGCCGCTGGTGCGCGCCGTTGCTCGGCCTCGAACCGCACTGCTCCCCGGCCCGCTACCTGGCCCGCCGCCGCGAGCTCGGCGCGTACGAGGCGACCCGGCTGCTGCTGCGCGCCACCGGCATCGAGGCGTACCTCGTCGACACCGGGGAGCCCGGCGACCTCACGCCGCCCAAGGAACTGGGCGCGGCGGGCGGCGCGGCGGCCCACGAGATCGTCCGCCTCGAACCGCTGGCCCAGCAGGTCGCCGACACCTCGGGCACGGTCGACGGCTTCCTGGCCAACCTCGCCGAGGCCGTGCACAGCGCCGCGCTCGACACGGTCGGCTTCTCCTGCGCCGACCACCCGCACGGCGGACCCTTCCGCGCGGGCGCCGACCAGGCGCTGGGCACCGGACCGCCGGACACCGCGCACGTGCGCTACGCCGCCGCGGACTGGCTCGCCCGGCGGCCGGTCGGCGAGCGCCCCGCCGACCCCGTACTCCTGCGCCATCTGCTGTGGAACGCGGTGGCGACCGGGGTGCCGCTGACGCTGCGGCACGGTGCGGACGGGGCGGGACCCTCGGCGGCCGGGGGATTCCTGCGGGCCACCGCGGGCCTGGGCACCGAGGTGGTGCTGCTGCCGGGACCCGGGCACGAGGGCGCGGCGGCGGACCTGGCGGCCGTACTCCCGCATGTGCATGTCGCGCTCGGCGCCGGCCCGGCCGCGGTGCTCGACCGGGTGCCCTTCGCGAAGGTGCTGTACGCCAGCGGCGCGGTGGCGCTGCCCGAGCTGTACGTGACCGGGGTGCGGACCTTCGGCGCGGCGCTCGGCCGGTTCGTCGGGGAGCGGGTGGCCGGCGGCGACTGGTCGGCCGCGGACGGCCGCAGGGTCAGCGCGCTGGTCGGCGGCGGGAACGCCCGCCGGGTCTTCCGCCCCGACCCGGCCGCCCATCCGGCCGCCCATCCGGCCGCCGACGCGGACCGGCGGGCGGGTCCTGAAAGGTCAGACGCCGACGCTCAGCGCTGACCCGGCCTGCGCGGGACCCGGCACGGTGGCGTCGGGCACCTCGACGGCCCGCTCGCGCATCGACAGCAGCACCCGCAGCATCGCGATCCACACCAGGGCCGCGCCGAACATGTGCAGGCCGACGACGGCCTCCGGCAGATCGGTGAAGTACTGGACGTAGCCGATCACGCCCTGGGACATCAGCACCAGGAAGAGGTCACGGGCACTGTTGCGCGGCCCGACCGGCGCGTCCACCGCGCGCAGCACGAACCACAGCGCGACGGTCAGCGCGACCACCACCCACGCGAGATCCGCGTGCAGTTGCGCCACCGACTTCCACTCCACCGGGATGCGGTGCACATCGCTGGAGTCGCCCGCGTGCGGCCCCGCGCCCGTCACGACGGTGCCCACCGCGACCAGCAGCCCGGTCGCGCAGGTCAGCAGCCAGCCGAGCTGCTGCACCGGCTTGCCGACCAGCGGGCTCGGCGCGCTGTCGCCCTCCGCGGTCCGCCGCCACATCACCACGGCGATCGTGATCAGCACGAACGCCAGCAGGAAGTGCACGCACACGGTGTACGGGTTGAGCCCGGTCAGCACGGTGAAGGCGCCCAGCACCGCGTTCGCCACGACCATCCAGAACTGCGCCCAGCCGAGCCGGGTGAGGCTGCGCCGGTACGGCTTCTGCGACCGCACGGCGATGATGGCCCAGCCGACGGCGGCGCAGAGAACGTACGTCAGCATGCGGTTGGTGAACTCAATCGCCCCGTGTACGCCCATCGCCGAGGTGGGTACCCAACTGTCGCCCACGCAGCGGGGCGCGGTGGGGCAGCCGAGGCCGGAACCGGTCAGCCGTACCGCGCCGCCGGTGACCACGATGACGACCGACATGACCAGCGCGGACAGGGTCGCCCTGCGGACCGTGGCGGGGGACGGGGTCCACCGCTCTGCGATGGCGGCGAGGGGGTTTCGCACGAGTTCGAGAAGCTTCGGCACGCGCCCATGGTAGGCGGCACGCTTGTGCACGGTTTCACGAGGGGTGTGTACGCGCCGGATCCGATCACCGCGAAACCACCCGAACCCGGTGGTACGGCCCTACCATCGTGGCTCACGCACGGGGACCGACGACGGGAGGCGCCGTATGACCGGCGAACACCGTGAGACCGTCAACCGCAGGCACCTGCTCTACGGAGGCGCGGCAGCGGCCCTCGCGGGGACGGGCATCGCCGCCTACGCGGGCGGCGCCTGGGACTCCTCGGCGGCCGACACCGCGGACCCCGCGCACCCGGGGCCCGCGAACCACCCCGGATACGTCGACGTGGTGGCCGACTTCGGCGCCAAGGGCGACGGACACACCGACGACAGCGCCGCCTTCGCCGCCGCGTACGCCTACGCCGAGTCGCGCGCGGCCGGCGGCACCGGCCGTACCGTCATCGACGTGCCGCCCGGTGTGTTCCGGATCACCAAGCCGTACGCCTTCATCGACGCCAACAAGCCCACCCGGCAGGTCAACGGGCTGCGGTTCCGCGGCGCGGGGCTGCGGATCAGCGACATCGTCTTCGACCCGCCGAACGCGTCGGACGCCTATCTGTGCCGCAACATCGACACCTGGCAGAACATCGCCTTCGAGGGACTGCGCTTCACCTCCGCCACGCCCGGCGCGTCCTTCTTCTACTCGTACTCGACCGGCGGCGCCGCGAACTACCGCTTCTCGGACTGCGAGTGGATGGGGGAGTGGGAGTACGGGCTCGCGCTCGACGGCAGCAACACCAACTCCGAGATGCGCTGGGAGGCGTGCCGGGTCGGCGGCGCCTACCGCAAGGCGTTCCTCTACTCGGGCCTGTCGCTGAACTCCAAGAACCTGGAGCAGCAGGACCAGTTTCTCAACTACTGGTTCACCGACATGAACGTCACCTACGAGTGGGGCAACTTCCTGGAGTTCCCCTACGGCGGGTCCGTCACCTGCCGCGCGGGCAGCTACATCATCACCGGCCGCCGCCCCACCCCGCACCCCGACTACGGCTTCGAGAGCGCCTTCTTCCGCTTCCCGCGCGCCTCACACTTCGACGGCGCCCAGCGCTTCCACGCCGAGGACATCCGCTTCGAACTGCGCGACCCCTCGGTCGTCGTCATCGACTGCGCGTGGAACCGCGGCACCGTCCACTTCAACGACTGCGACGACACCGCGCACGCCTTCAAGGACTTCTCCGACGACCTGCGCGCCCACCGCTACACCATCGGCGCCAACGGCCCGCTGGTCCGCTACGACTCCTGCCAGCTCGTCGGCGCGCACCAGTTCCGTACGGCGGCGAACGCCAAGCCGCCGGTGTGCGTGCGCTACGACATGTGCCGCTTCGGCTCGCACCCGCCGGCCGCGTTCCTGGCGCTGGACGAGGGGCAGGGCCGGGACTTCGTACGGTTCACCGACTGCATCCCGGCCGCGGGCGGGTGAGGGCGCCTACTCCCAGCGGAAGAAGCGGGCCGCCAGGGCCAGTCCGACGACCGCCCAGACGGCGAGGATGCCCAGGTCGCCCCAGGGCATCGAGGCGCCGTGCTGAAGGACGTCCCGCAGCCCGTCGGACAGCGCCGAGATCGGCAGCAGCTTCAGGACCGACTGGACGCCGCCGGAGAACTTGCTCAGCGGCACGATCACGCCGCCCGCGACCAGCAGCAGGATGAAGACCAGATTCGCGGCGGCCAGCGTCGCCTCGGCCTTGAGCGTCCCCGCCATCAGCAGCCCGAGCCCGGAGAAGGCGGCGGTGCCGAGCAGGAGCAGCAGCACGACGGCGAAGGGGTTGCCGTGCGGCGACCAGCCGAGCGCGAAGGCGATCACCACCAGCAGCGCGATCTGCAACACCTCGGTGACCAGCACCGAGCAGGTCTTCGCCGTCATCAGCGCCCAGCGCGGCAGCGGCGAGGCGCCGAGCCGTTTGAGCACGCCGTAACGCCGCTCGAAGCCGGTGGCGATGGCCTGGCCGGTGAACGCGGTGGACAGCACCGCGAGCGCGAGGATGCCGGGGGCCAGGAAGTCCACCGACGTGCCTGCCCCGGTGTCCACGATGTCGACGGCGCTGAACAGCACCAGCAGCAGCGCCGGGATGATCACGGTGAGCAGCAGCTGCTCGCCGTTGCGCAGCAGCATCCTGGTCTCCAGCGCCGCCTGGGCCCGGATCATCCGGGGGAGCGGCGCCGCTCCGGGGGCGGGGGCGAAGACGCCGGGGTTGGTCGGGGCGCTCATCCGCGCAGCTCCTTGCCGGTCAGTTCCAGGAAGACGTCCTCCAGGGTGCGGCGCTCGACCGAGAGGCGGTCGGGGAGGACGCCGTGCTGGGCGCACCAGGAGGTGACGGTGGCCAGCAGTTGGGGATCGACCTTGCCCTCGATGCGGTAGGTGCCCGGGGTCAGTTCCGCGGCGGCGGTGTCGGCGGGCAGCGCGTTGAGCAGCGAGACCAGGTCGAGTCCGGGGCGTCCCGAGAAGCGCAGGGTGTTCTCCGCGCCGCCGCGGCACAGCTCGTCCGGGGTGCCGTGGGCGATGGCCCGGCCGCCGTCGATGATCACCACCTGGTCGGCCAACTGCTCGGCCTCGTCCATGAAATGGGTGGTGAGCACGATCGTGACGCCGTCCGCGCGCAGCTCCCGTACGAGATCCCAGGTCGCGTGCCTGGTCTGCGGGTCGAGACCGGCGGTGGGCTCGTCGAGGAAGACCAGTTCGGGGCGGCCGACGACGGCCATGGCGAGCGCGAGGCGCTGCTGCTGGCCGCCGGACAGCCGGCGGTAGGCGGTGCGCCCGCAGGACTCCAGTCCGAGCCGTTCGATCAGCAGCGCGGGGTCGACGGGGTCGGCGTGCAGGGTCGCGGTGTGCCGCAGCATCTCCTCGGCGCGCGCGCCGGGGTACACACCGCCGGACTGGAGCATCACGCCGATCCGGGGCCGCAGCTGCGCGCCGCGCGCGGCCGGGTCGAGGCCGAGGACCCGTACGGTGCCGCCGTCCGGCCGCCGGTAGCCCTCGCAGACCTCGACGGTGGTGGTCTTGCCCGCGCCGTTGGGGCCGAGCACCGCTGTGACGCCGCCGCGGGCCACGGTCAGGTCGAGGCCGTCCACCGCGGTCCTGGTCCCGTACCGTTTGACCAGACCGGTCACCTCGACCGCGGGCTCGTTTCGCATGCTGTGAGTCTAGGGACGGCGGAGGACCGGCCGTGCCCGGGTCCTCGGAAACCGCCCCGGCCCCCGCGCGTACCGGCTCGCGTACCGGCTCTAGTTAGGTAACCCTAAGTGATGCAGCACACCGCGCCCGCGACCTGAGCGGCTTGCCTGCCCCTGAGGAATTACGCAACAATGGTGTTGTGGAATACGGGACCAGTGCTGCCCGGAGGGCGGCGGAGGAGCAGACGACCGGGGAGCGGCGCACCCGCAACCGGGTCGCCCGGTCCATCCTGGACCACGGACCCTCCACCGCGGCCGACCTGGCGGAACGGCTCGGTCTCACGCAGGCCGCCGTCCGCCGCCACCTGGACGCACTGCACGCGGACAACGTCGTGGAGCCGCGTGACCAGCGGGTCTACGGCCACCGTGGCCGCGGCAGGCCCGCCAAGGTCTTCGCGCTCACCGACTGTGGTCGCGACGCGTTCGACCAGGCGTACGACCAGCTCGCCGCCGACGCCCTGCACTGGATCGCCAGGTCCGCGGGCGGCGGCGAGAGCGGCGAGGCCGCGGTGTCGGCCTTCGCCCGCGCCCGGGTGGCCGACCAGGCCGAGCGGTACCGCCCCATCGTGGAGGCGGCGGCACCCGAGGACCGCGCCCGCGCGCTGGCCCAGGCGCTGTCCGCGGACGGGTACGCTGCTACGGCTCGAAGCGCCCCCGGCCCCGCCGGGGAGCAGCTTTGCCAGCACCACTGCCCGGTGGCCCACACCGCCGAGCAGTTCCCGCAGCTCTGCGAGGCGGAGGCCGAGGTCTTCTCCCGCCTGCTCGGGACACATGTCCAGCGGCTGGCCACCATCGCCCACGGCGATGGGGTGTGCACCACGTTCATCCCGCAGGTCGGCCACCCGAGCGCGAGCCCGCGCGAAACAGCACCACCCCAGAACTCATCCGAAGATCCCACAGCATCTGCCAGCACGTCCGGGAGGAACCCCGCATGACTGCTCCCACGGAGACCACTCACCCGGAGCTCGAGGGCATCGGCACGTACGAGTACGGCTGGGCCGACTCGGACGTGGCCGGCGCCGCGGCCAAGCGCGGCCTGTCCGAGGCCGTCGTCCGTGACATCTCGCAGAAGAAGTCCGAGCCCGAGTGGATGCTGAAGATGCGGCTGAAGGGCCTCAAGCTCTTCGGCAAGAAGCCCATGCCGACCTGGGGCTCGGATCTGTCGGGCATCGACTTCGACAACATCAAGTACTTCGTGCGGTCCACGGAGAAGCAGGCGGAGTCCTGGGAGGACCTGCCCGAGGACATCAAGAACACCTACGACAAGCTCGGCATCCCCGAGGCCGAGAAGCAGCGGCTGGTCGCCGGTGTCGCCGCGCAGTACGAGTCCGAGGTCGTCTACCACCAGATCCGTGAGGACCTGGAGGAGCAGGGCGTCATCTTCCTCGACACCGACACCGCGCTCAAGCAGCACCCGGAGCTGTTCCAGGAGTACTACGGCACGGTCATCCCGGCGGGCGACAACAAGTTCGCCTCGCTGAACACCGCGGTGTGGTCCGGCGGCTCCTTCATCTACGTGCCGAAGGGCGTGCACGTCGACATCCCGCTCCAGGCGTACTTCCGGATCAACACCGAGAACATGGGCCAGTTCGAGCGGACGCTGATCATCGTCGACGAGGACGCGTACGTCCACTACGTCGAGGGCTGCACCGCGCCGATCTACAAGTCGGACTCGCTGCACTCCGCGGTCGTCGAGATCATCGTGAAGAAGGGTGGCCGCTGCCGTTACACGACCATCCAGAACTGGTCGAACAACGTCTACAACCTGGTCACCAAGCGCGCGGTCGCCTACGAGGGCGCCACGATGGAGTGGGTCGACGGCAACATCGGCTCCAAGGTGACCATGAAGTACCCGGCCGTCTACCTGATGGGCGAGCACGCCAAGGGCGAGACGCTGTCGATCGCCTTCGCGGGCGAGGGCCAGCACCAGGACGCGGGCGCGAAGATGGTGCACATGGCGCCGAACACGTCGTCCAACATCGTCTCCAAGTCGGTGGCCCGCGGCGGCGGCCGTACGTCCTACCGCGGTCTGATCGAGATCGGCGAGGGCTCGTCGGGCGCCAAGTCCAACGTGCTGTGCGACGCGCTGCTGATCGACACCGTCTCGCGGTCCGACACGTACCCGTACGTCGACGTCCGCGAGGACGACGTGTCCATGGGTCACGAGGCGACCGTCTCCAAGGTCTCCGACGACCAGCTCTTCTACCTGATGAGCCGCGGCATGACCGAGTTCGAGGCCATGGCGATGATCGTGCGCGGCTTCGTCGAGCCGATCGCCAAGGAACTCCCCATGGAGTACGCCCTGGAGCTGAACCGGCTGATCGAGCTCCAGATGGAAGGCTCGGTCGGCTGACCGCCCGGCTTCCCGTCCACCATCCCCCGGCCGAACACAATAAGGCAGAAAGCGAGCACCAGCACAGCCATGGCTGACAACACCCCTGCGGGCAGCACCACGGACGGTGCCATCACGGTGGGCCATCCCGCCGACGCCCGGGTCAGCGCGGCCCCGTCGTACGACGTGGCCGACTTCCCGGTGCCGCACGGCCGCGAGGAGGAGTGGCGCTTCACTCCGCTGGAGCGGCTGCGCGGCCTGCACGACGGCACGGCCGAGGCCACCGGCGCCCTCCGGGTCGAGGTGACCGCGCCCGAGGGCGTCACCGTGGAGACCGTGGACCGCACCGACGCCCGCGTCGGCAAGGCGGGCAAGCCCGCCGACCGCGTCACCGCGCAGGCGTTCAGCGCCTTCGAGAAGGCATCGGTCGTCTCGATCCCCAAGGACACCGTCCTCACCGAGCCGGTCCGGATCGCCGTCCACGGCGAGGGCGGCACGGTCTACGGCCACCAGGTGATCGAGGTCGGCGCCTTCGCCGAAGCCGTGGTCGTCATCGACCACACCGGTGACGGCACCTTCGCGGCCAACGTCGAGGTCCTGGTCGGCGACGGCGCCAAGGTCACCGTCGTCTCGGTCCAGGACTGGGACGACACCGCCGTGCACGTCGCCCAGCACACCGCGCTGGTCGGCCGCGACGCCACCTACAAGTCGGTCGTGGTCACCTTCGGCGGCGACCTGGTCCGGCTGCACCCGCGGGTGATCTACGGCGCCCCCGGCGGCGAGGCCGAGCTGTTCGGCCTGTACTTCACCGACGAGGGCCAGCACCAGGAGCACCGGCTCTTCATCGACCACGACACGCCGCACTGCCGCAGCAACGTGACGTACAAGGGCGCGCTCCAGGGGCAGGACGCGCACGCGGTGTGGATCGGCGACGTGCTCATCAGGGCGGAGGCCGAGGGCACCGACACCTACGAGCTCAACCGCAACCTGGTGCTCACCGACGGCGCGCGGGTCGACTCGGTCCCCAACCTGGAGATCGAGACCGGCGAGATCGTCGGCGCCGGCCACGCCTCGGCGACCGGCCGCTTCGACGACGAGCAGCTCTTCTACCTCCAGTCCCGCGGCATCCGCTCCGACGAGGCCCGCCGCCTGGTCGTCCGCGGCTTCTTCGGCGAACTGGTCCAGCAGATCGGACTCGCCGACCTCGAAGAGCGGCTGATGACGAAGATCGACGCCGAGCTGGAGGCGTCCGTCTGATGAGCGTCGAGAACGGCACGGTCGGATTCGTCCGCGCCTGCGCCGCCAGCGAGCTGGAGGAGGACACCCCGCGCCGGGTCGAGCTGGACGGCGTCCCGGTGTCCGTGGTCCGCACCGCGGGCGAGGTGTTCGCCATCAACGACATCTGCTCGCACGCGAACGTCTCGCTCTCCGAGGGCGAGGTCGAGGACTGCCAGATCGAATGCTGGCTGCACGGTTCCAGTTTCGACCTGCGCACCGGCAAGCCGTCCGGGCTGCCCGCCACGCGGCCGGTCCCCGTATACCCCGTAAAGATCGTTGGGGACGACGTGCTCGTCTCCGTCACCCAGGAGTCCTGAGGCACCCATGGCAACGCTTGAAATCACCGACCTGCACGTCACCGTCGATGCTGAGAACGGCCCCCGCGAGATCCTGCGCGGCGTCGACCTGACCGTGAAGCAGGGTGAGACCCACGCCATCATGGGCCCCAACGGCTCCGGCAAGTCCACCCTGGCGTACTCGCTCGCGGGCCACCCCAAGTACACGATCACCGGCGGCACCGTCACCCTCGACGGTGAGGACGTGCTGGCGATGACCGTGGACGAGCGGGCCCGCGCCGGTCTCTTCCTCGCCATGCAGTACCCGGTCGAGGTCCCCGGCGTCTCCGTCTCCAACTTCCTGCGCACCTCGGCCACCGCGATCCGCGGCGAGGCGCCCAAGCTGCGTACCTGGGTGAAGGAGGTCCGCGAGACGATGGAACGCCTCTCGATGGACCCCGCCTTCGCCGAGCGCAATGTCAACGAGGGCTTCTCCGGCGGCGAGAAGAAGCGCCACGAGATCCTTCAGCTCGAACTGCTCAAGCCGAAGATCGCGATCCTCGACGAGACCGACTCCGGCCTCGACGTCGACGCGCTGCGGGTCGTCTCCGAGGGCGTCAACCGGGTCCGCGAGGGCGGCGAGGTCGGCACCCTGCTGATCACCCACTACACGCGCATCCTGCGCTACATCAAGCCCGACTTCGTGCATGTCTTCGCGCAGGGCCGGATCGCCGAGTCCGGCGGCGCCGAGCTGGCGGACAAGCTGGAGGAAGAGGGCTACGAGTCCTACGTGAAGGGCGGCCCCGTGAGCAGCGGAGCGAACTCCGAGGGGGACGCCGCGTGACAGTCCCCTCGTCCGTCGGCCGGGTGCTGCCGGGCCTCCTGGACACCGAAGCGATCCGCAAGGACTTCCCCGTCCTGGACCGTCTGGTCCACGACGGCAAGAAACTCGTGTACCTGGACAACGCGGCGACCTCGCAGAAGCCGCGCCAGGTGCTCGACGCGCTGAACGAGTACTACGAGCGGCACAACGCCAATGTGCACCGCGGCGTCCACGTGCTCGCCGAGGAGGCCACCGCGCTGTACGAGGGCGCGCGCGACAAGATCGCCGCCTTCATCAACGCGCCCAGCCGCGACGAGGTGATCTTCACCAAGAACGCCTCCGAGTCGCTGAACCTCGTGGCCAACATGCTCGGCTGGGCCGACGAGCCGTACCGCGTCGACAGCGACACCGAGATCGTCATCACCGAGATGGAGCACCACTCCAACATCGTGCCGTGGCAGCTGCTCTCGCAGCGCACCGGCGCGAAGCTGAAGTGGTTCGGGCTGACCGACGACGGCAGGCTCGACCTGTCGGACATCGAGCAGGTCATCACCGAGAAGACGAAGATCGTCTCCTTCGTGCTGGTCTCCAACATCCTGGGCACCGTCAACCCGGTCGAGGCCATCGTGCGCCGCGCCCAGGACGTCGGCGCCCTGGTGCTGATCGACGCCTCGCAGGCCGCGCCGCACATGGTGCTCGACGTGCAGGCGCTCGGCGCGGACTTCGTGGCCTTCACCGGCCACAAGATGCTCGGCCCGACCGGCATCGGCGTCCTGTGGGGCCGCCAGGAGCTGCTTGAGGACCTGCCGCCCTTCCTCGGCGGCGGCGAGATGATCGAGACCGTCTCGATGCACTCCTCGACGTACGCCCCCGCGCCGCACAAATTCGAGGCCGGTACGCCCCCGATCGCCCAGGCCGTCGGCCTCGGCGCGGCCGTGGACTACCTGACCGCGATCGGCATGGACAAGATCGCCGCGCATGAGCACGCGCTGACCGACTACGCGGTGGGCCGCCTGCTGGAGGTTCCCGACCTGCGGATCATCGGCCCCACCACGGCCGAGGACCGCGGCGCCGCGATCTCCTTCACGCTCGGCGACATCCATCCGCACGACGTCGGCCAGGTGCTCGACGAACAGGGCATCGCCGTACGCGTCGGCCACCACTGCGCGCGGCCGGTCTGTCTGCGGTACGGAATTCCCGCGACCACGCGGGCGTCGTTCTATCTGTACTCCACCCCGGCCGAGGTCGACACCCTGGTCGAGGGTCTTGAGCAGGTACGGAACTTCTTCGGGTGATGGTGGTGTTGTGAAGCTCGACTCGATGTACCAGGAAGTGATCCTGGACCACTACAAGCACCCCCACGGGCGCGGCCTGCGGGACGGCCAGGCGGAGGTGCACCACGTCAATCCCACCTGCGGGGACGAGATCACCCTGCGGGTGCGGATGGACGGCGCCGTCATCGGCGACATCTCGTACGAGGGCCAGGGCTGCTCGATCAGCCAGGCCAGCGCGTCGGTGCTGAACGAGTTGCTGGTCGGCAAGGACGTGGCCCAGGCGCGGAAGATCCAGGAGACCTTCCTGGAGCTGATGCAGTCCAAGGGTCAGGTCGAGCCGGACGACGCGATGGAGGAAGTGCTGGAGGACGCGGTCGCGTTCGCCGGTGTCTCGAAGTACCCGGCGCGTGTGAAGTGCGCGCTGCTGAGCTGGATGGCGTGGAAGGACGCGACGGCGCAAGCGCTGGCCGACGGTCCCGAAGCCTCGGAAGCTTCCGAAGGGAAGACCTCATGAGCCCCGTACCGAACGGCCTGAGCACCACTCCGGCCTCAGAAGAAGAGATCCGCGAGGCCCTCTACGACGTCGTCGACCCCGAACTCGGCATCGACGTCGTCAACCTCGGCCTCATCTACGGCATCCACGTCGACGACTCCAACGTCGCCACCCTCGACATGACCCTCACCTCCGCGGCCTGCCCCCTCACCGACGTCATCGAGGAACAGGCCGTCTCCGCCACCGAGGGCATCGTCAACGACCTCAAGATCAACTGGGTCTGGATGCCCCCGTGGGGCCCTGACAAGATCACCGACGACGGCCGCGACCAGCTCCGCGCCCTGGGCTTCAACGTCTGACATCGTCAGCCCCCCTCCGCCACGGCATCGGGCGGCCACCGCGTCTCACGCGGTGGCCGCCCGATGCCGCGTCCGGGGCGTTGACGGTCTCTTGAGGGTGTTGCGAAAATTATCGCAACTTCGTGAGGGAGGCGGTCGGGATGGCGAGCGGCAGCGGTGCGCGTGGGGAAATGCAGGCGTATGTGCGGGAGTTGGTCGATCCGGTGGTGCGGTACGCGAGTGCGGGGGGCGCTCGGATACGGCTGGGGGTGAACGCGGCGCACCATGACGACACCGCGGCCGACCTGGAGGGGTACGCGCGGCCGTTGTGGGGGCTGGCGCCGTTGGCGGCGGGGGGCGGGGAGTTCGGGCACTGGGAGCTGTGGGCGCGGGGGCTGGCGGCGGGGACGGACCCGGGGCATCCCGAGTACTGGGGGACGGCCACCGGCATCGACCAGCGGACCGTCGAGACGGCGGCCATCGGATTCGCGCTGGCGCTGGCGCCGGAGAAGCTGTGGGACCCGCTCAGCGGCAAGGAACGGGACCAGGCGGGGGCCTGGCTGGCGAGCTTCCTGGGGGCCGACACGCCCGAGAACAACTGGAACTTCTTCCCGGTGCTGGTCAGTCTCGGTCTGGACCGGGTGGGGTACGCGCACGACCGGGACGCGCGGCACGCGCGGCTGGACCGGCTGGAGACGTACGCGCGCGAGGACGGCTGGTACGCGGACGGGAACACCGCGCAGCGCGACTACTACATCCCGTGGGCCATGCACTTCTACGGTCTGATCTACGCGGCGCTCGCGGGCGACGGCGACCCGGCGCGGGCGGCGCGCTTCCGGCAGCGGGCGGCCGACTTCGCACCGGGGTTCCGGCACTGGTTCGCGGCGGACGGGGCCGCCGTGCCGTTCGGCCGCAGTCTCACGTACCGGTTCGCGCAGGGCTCGTTCTGGGGAGCGCTGCCGTACGCGGGGGTGGACGCCGTGCCGCCGGGGGAGGCCAAGGGGCTGCTGTCGCGCCATCTGCGGTGGTGGCGGGAGCGGTCGGCGCTGACGTCGCCGGACGGGGTGCTGACCATCGGGTACGGCTATCCGCAGCCGGCGGTCGCGGAACAGTACAACGGGCCGGGCTCGCCGTACTGGGCGATGAAGGCGTTCCTGCCGCTGGCGCTGCCCGCGGACCACGCCTTCTGGACGGCGGACGAGGAGCCCGCCGCCGAGCTGCCGGAGACCCTGGCGCAGCCGGACGCCGGTGCGGTGCTGATGCGTTCGGGCGGGGACGCGACGCTGCTCAGCGGGTCGCAGCACAATCTCTGGGCGCGGGGCGGCGCCGCGAAGTACGCCAAATTCGCGTACTCCTCCCGCTTCGGCTTCAGCGCGCCGGTCGACGGTCTCGGCCCGGAGCCGGGGGCGTACGACTCGGTGCTCGCGGTCAGCGACGAGACTCATGGCGAGGGCGAGGAAGGGGCGGTGCCGCGGCACTTCCGGGTGCGCGAGGAGCAGCACGACCCGGCGGTCGAGGACGGCGACACCGTACGCAGCACCTGGCGGCCGTGGCCCGACGTGGAGATCACCACCTGGCTCACCGCCGCCGCGCCCTGGCACCTGCGCACCCACCGCATCCGTACGGGCCGCGCGCTGTACACGGCGGAGGGCGGCTTCGCGGTCGACCGGGACGCGGGGCTCACCCGGCGCGAGGAGAACGAGGGCGGCGCGGTGACGGTCACCGGGGCCGGGGACCTCAGCGGGCTGCGCGATCTGGACGGCGGCCGCAGCGGCCGGGTCCTCGACCCGCTGCCCGGCACCAACGTGCTGGCGCGGCGTACGTCACTGCCCGTGCTGGTGGGGCAACTCCCGCCCGGCGAGCACTGGTTGCGCTGCGCGGTGCTCGGCGCCGGGGCCGCGGGGGCGGCGGCGTGGGAGCGGGACGCGCCGGAGGCACGGCACTGAGGCCCACAGGGGGAGCCGCCCCGGAACCCGCCGGGGCGGCCACCGGGGGCGGGGCGGTTGGGAATGTGGGGGGACGACGGGTTAGCGTCTGGGTATGAATGAGTCTCGTGCCTCCGGCGCCCTCGGCGTCGGCCTCGCCACCGTCGCCGACGACGGCACCGTCCTGGACACCTGGTACCCCGCACCGGAACTCGCCGCGGAGGCGGGCCCCGCGGGCACCGAGCGGCTGAGCGCCGAGCGCGCGGCGGAACTGCTGGGGGCGGCGGCGCCCAAGGCGCTGGGCAAGGACCCGAGGCGCGGGGTCGAGATCGTGGCGGTAAGGACCGTCATCGCCTCGACGGACGACAAGCCGCTGGACGCGCACGACGCGTACCTGCGGCTGCACCTGCTGAGCCACCGCCTGGTCCGCCCCAACGAGCCCAATCTGGAAGGGCTGTTCGGCCTGCTGGCGAACGTCGCGTGGACGTCGATCGGCCCGGTGCCGGTGACGGCGGTCGAAGGGGCGCGGCTGGCGGCCCGCGCGGAGGGCCTGCACCTGGCGGTGTACGGCGTGGACAAATTCCCGCGGATGACGGACTACGTCGCCCCGTCCGGCGTGCGGATCGCCGACGCCGACCGGGTACGCCTCGGCGCGCACCTGGCGTCCGGCACGACCGTCATGCACGAGGGCTTCTGCAACTTCAACGCGGGCACGCTGGGCACCTCCATGGTCGAGGGCCGCATCTCGCAGGGCGTCGTCATCGGCGACGGCTCGGACATCGGCGGCGGCGCGTCCATCATGGGCACCCTGTCCGGCGGCGGCACCCAGGTCGTCTCGGTCGGTGAACGCTGCCTGCTCGGCGCCGAGTCGGGCCTGGGCATCGCCCTCGGTGACGACTGCGTCGTGGAGGCGGGCCTGTACGTCACCGCGGGCACCCGCGTCACGCTCCCGGACGGCGAGATCGTCAAGGCGCTGGAGCTCTCCGGCGCCGACAACATCCTCTTCCGCCGCAACTCGACCACCGGCAAGGTCGAGGTCCTTCAGCGCACGGGTTCGTGGGGCGGCCTCAACGACGTTCTGCACAGCCACAACTGACGACGCGTCACGCGTGACCGGATCACGCCGTACGAGCCGCCGCCGCGAGCACCGCCCGCTCCTCCTCGGGGGACCAGCCGGCCTCCAGCGGCGGCTCGCCGCGTTCCCGGTCCCAGGCCAGGACGTCGGCGGCGGTGACCGCCAGCGCGGTGCCGGGCAGCCCGGCGGCCCTGGCACGCGCGGCGCTGCGCTGCTGCGAGGCGGTGTCCTCGCGGACCAGCGGGAACATCGGCGGTACGACGTCCGGCGTGACCCGTACGATCTCCACCTCGGCGCCCGCGGCCCGCGCGCACGTCTCGATCAACTCGCCGAGGGTGACGGGCTGTTCGGGGCCCACGGCGTGGAAGGCGCCGGGCCGGTCGTCCTCCAGCAGCCGGATCACCAGCCGGGCCAGGTCGCGGGAGTCGACGATCTGCACCGGCTGGGCGGGGTCGGCGGGCAGGGCGACCCGGCCGCCGCGCGCGGCGGCGCGCACCCAGTAGGTGAACATGTCGGAGGGGTCGTGGGGACCGGCGACCTTCCCCGCCCGCACGATCGTGGCGCGCTGCCCGTGGCGCGCGGTCACGTCGTCCTCGCAGGCGACCTTGCACGGCCCGTACGTGGCCTCGCTCAGCACCTCGGTGTCGCGGACCGGCGGGCGGCGCGGGGTGTCCTCGTCGGAGCCGGGCGCCACCCCCTCGCGCTGGTACACCGCGTGGCTGGAGATGAACAGATACCGGCCGATCCGGTCGCCCAGCGCGTCCATGGCCTGTGCGACGTGCCGCGGGACGTAGCCGCTGACGTCCACGACGGCGTCCCACCGGGTGTCGCCCGCGAGCGCCGCGTAGTCGCCGGTGTCACGGTCGCCGGTCAGCCGGGGGAGGCCGGGGAAGAGGCCGGCGCCGGTCCTGCCGCGGCCGAAGAGGGTGACGTCGTGCCCGCGGTGGAGGGCGTCCTCCACGATGGCGCGGCCGACGAAGGCGGTACCGCCCAGAACGAGAATGCGCATAAGGGGCGACCCTACTGTCGCCACCGGCGGCCGTCACCCGGATATTCCGGCCATGAGGCAGGCTAGGGCCTGTCCGGCGGACACGCCCTAGCGGTAGATCTTCTCCGCGTACGCGGGCCCGTAGTACGTCTCCAGCTCCGCCAGTGAGTCCTCGGTCCGCTCCAGCGTCTTGGAGATCCGCGCCCGCGAGGCCATCGCGTCGGGCTGCCACGTCTCCGGCTTCCACAGGGCGCTGCGCAGGAACGCCTTGGAGCAGTGGAAGTAGACCTCCTCGATGTCGACCAGGACCGCGGCCTGCGGGCGGTGGCCCTTGACGACCATGCGGTCGAAGAAGTCGGCGTCGCGCAGCAGCCGCGCCCGGCCGTTGATCCTGAGGGTGTCGCCGCGGCCGGGGATGAAGTAGAGCAGGCCGATGTGCGGGTTGGACAGGATGTTGCGGAAGCCGTCCGCGCGGCGGTTGCCCGGCCGTTCGGGGACCGCGATGGTTTGGTCGTCCAGGACGACGGTGAATCCGGCGGGGTCGCCCTTGGGCGACACGTCGCAGGTGCCGTCGGCGGCCGAGGTGGCCATCAGGCAGAAGGGCGCCGCCTTCAGCCAGGCCACGTCCAGTTCGTGCAGCCGGTCGCGCGCCTTGTCGCGGACGGTCGGGGTGGGCTCGCCGAGCAGTTCCCGCAGTTCGGCCTCGTCGGTGATCTCCTGCATCTGCCGTACACCCCCGGTGAGTGAGTACCTTCTGGGAACTCACACGGTACAGGACGGCTTTTCCGGGCTTTCGCCGCGCCTTGCCCGCACCTCGCCCGCGGCTTGCCCGCGCCTGCGATGAGTTCCGCGGCGCTCCCCGGTCTACCTCTTCGACAGCGCCACGGCGCATACGACAGCACCGAATCGACCCGACCAGAGGAGCCCACCGTGTCCGTCGCCTCCACTCCCACCGGCACCACCCCGACCGGTACCGCGGCAGCCGTCACCGCCCGCCCCGCCCGCGGCCGGGCGCGCACCGCGCTGCTCGCCCTCCAGATCCTGCTGGCCCTCTTCTACGGCGTCGCCAGCGCCGCCCCCAAGCTCCTCGGCATCGACGCCGCGGCCGACTCCTTCGACCGCATCGGCTTCGGCGACTGGTTCATGTACCTCACCGGCGCGCTCGAACTCGCGGGCGCCGTCGCCCTGTTGATCCCAGTGCTCTACCAGGTCGCCGCGGTCGCGATGATCGGCCTGATGATCGGCGCCACCATCACCCAGATCACCGTCTTCGGCGGCGACAACGCGGCGACGCCGATCATCCTCATACTGCCGCTGGCCCTGATCGCCTGGGCCCGCAGGGACAGTACGAAGGCGCTGCTGGCCCTGGTCCGCGGCGCGGTCGCCCGGACCTGAGCGCGCTCGCGTCGGCCGCGGCCGACGACCGTCGGCAACGGCGCACGCCGACCGGATCGCGGCGGGCCGCTACGGCGATCCGCGCTCGGTCGGCCCGCGAAGCCTCCCCGTTCGGGCCGGGCAACCGGCTGGTGCTCACCCTCGACAACCACGACTCCGTCACTCGACCCGGAGACCGCCGCCGCTCATCGTGCCCCCTGACCGACCGCTTGGTACGTTGAAGGTGTCGCGGCCCCTCCCGCGGCGCGCGGGCCGCCGGTAGCGTACGCGAGCCCCGGGAGCGGGCACAGGACGAAGGAGTCTGACGCATGGACGAACCGGTGTGCACCACCCGGCAGGGCGACGTCCGCGGACTGACCGGCCGGGACGGCGTCGCCGTCTTCCGCGGAATCCCTTACGCCGCACCGCCGTTCGGACCGCACCGGTTCATGGCGCCGCAGCCGCCCGCCGCCTGGGGGGGCATACGTGACGCGACCGCGTTCGGCCCGACCGTGCCCAAGGGCCCTTACGTCAAGCCGTTCGACGTGCTGCTGCCCGACCCGGACATCGCGGGCGAGGACTGCCTCAACCTCAACGTGTGGACACCCGGCACCGCGGGCGACGCGCCGGTCATGGTGTGGCTGCACGGCGGCGCCTTCATGAACGGCTCGGGCTCGCTGCCGATCTACGACGGCGCCGCGTTCGCCCGCGACGGTGTCGTCTGCGTGACCGTCAACTACCGTATGGGGACGGACGGTTACCTCTCCCTCGACGGCGCCCCCGACAACCGCGGAGTGCTCGACCAGATCGCCGCCCTCGCATGGGTCCGCGACAACATCGCCGCGTTCGGCGGCGACCCCGGCCGCGTCACCGTCTTCGGCGAATCGGCCGGCGCGATGAGCATCGGGGTGCTGCTCACCGCCCCCGGCGCCCAAGGACTCTTCCACCGGGCGATCCTTCAGAGCGGCGCCGCGCACCACACGATCGGCCGGGACACCGCCCGCAAGGTCGCCGCGCACTTCGCCGCGAGACTCGGCGTCGAACCCACCGCCGCGGCCTTCGCCGCACTCCCGCCGGACGTCCTGCTGCCCGCGCAGACCGCCCTGCGCAACGAGGTCACCGCCAACCCCGACCCGGCGCTGTGGGGCGAGGTCGCGCTGAACGCGATGCCCTTCGAGCCGGTCGCGGACACCGCGAGCACCGCCGCCCGCGCCGACCCGGTGCCGGGACCCGGCGCGGACTGCGCCGTCGACCTGCTGATCGGCACCACCACCGAGGAGTACCGGCTCTTCACCGTCCCCAGCGGCGTCATCGACCACATCGGCGACACGCACCTGCGGGCCGCGGTCGCCCGGCACGGCCTCGACCCCGACACCGCGCTGCCGCTCTACGCCGCCAACCGCCCCGGCGCCACCTCCGGCGACCTGTTCTCCGCCGTCCTCACCGACTGGTTCTTCCGGATACCCGCGGTCCGCCTCGCCGAGTCCGTCCCGCGCGCCCACGTCTACGAATTCGGCCGCCGCTCCACCGCCTTCGACGGCCGCCTCGGCGCCTGCCACGCCTCCGAGATCGCCTTCGCCTTCGACAACCTGGACGCACCCGGCGAGACCATGCTGCTCGGCGAGGCCCCGCCGCAGTCGCTCGCCGACACCATGCACGCCGCCTGGGTCTCCTTCGCCGCGACCGGCGATCCCGGCTGGTCCGCGTACGACACCCGTGACCGTACGACGATGGTCTTCGGCACGGCGGACGAACCCGCGCACTGCGGTCCCATACGCGACCCGCGCCCGGACGAGCGCGCCCTGTGGGACGGCGTGCGCTGAACCCCTCGCGCTGAACTCCTCGCGCTGACACCTCCCGTGCGCCTCAGCGACCCTTGCGCCTCGGCGACCCGTGGCCGGTACACACCGGGCGGCGGGCGGCGGTGGCCGGAACGTATCGCTACGGGCGGGTGAACCGGTGGGGTGACGGGTGCGACGGGGCCGGGAGGCCGACGGACGGGGGTCCGCAGGGCCTACGCTGAGTGCGCGCGTCCGGCGCGCGTACCGGTTCGCGTGTGCCGGTCCGATCCCCCCCAGGGGTGCGCCGGACCAGCACACCCCTCACGCCGTACAGCCGTAGAGCCCTCTAGGAGTCACCCCATGTCCGAAGGTCCCCTCGTCCTGCCGCCCGTACGGCTGCTCCCCGCGGACGACCTCGCGCGGCTGGCACTGGCCGTGCCGCTGCTGGACCGAGCGCTGCGGCTGACCCGGTGGGCGACGCCGGAACGGCCGGTCGACGCGATGGGCGAGCTGCTGGACGACGACCTGGTGGCCGCCGCCGCGGAACTCGGCCTCCCGGTGGACGAGGACGAGGAAGGGCTCGCCGAGACCGCCCAGGCATGGGGCGTCGCCGTCGACACCGGCCTGCTGGTCCTGGAGATCGACGAGGAGGCCGAGGAGTCCACGCCGGTCGGCGAGGTCGCCGGTCGCGCGCTGCCCGGCGAGGCGTACGAGCGGATCACCGCGGGCCTGCCGCGGGACGTGCTCGACATCTGGCTGGCCGCCGCCGAGTCGGCCCTCGCCGACGCCGCCGCACCGGACTTCGAGAGCCTGCGCGAGGTGATGGACGACGGCGACCAGGTGCTCCTGGACGAGCTGGACTGGGACCCGGAGAAGGAGGCCGAATTCCTCGACAGCGCGCTGGTCAACCTCTACGCGCTGATGGCCGTGGAGGACTCGGCGGTCGCCGAGGACGGTCCCGACGCCGTACCGCTGCCGGTGCTCGCCGCGTCCCTCGTCGTACCCGACGAGATGGAGCAGCCAAGCGACGCCGTCCTCGAAGAGGTCACCGAGGTGATGATGCGTCTCGACGATCACTTCCGGCTGCTCGCCACCACCGGACTGCTGGACTACCAGCCCGTCGACGAGGCGCTGATCGAGGAGGCGGAGGGCGACGCGGAGACCGGCTCCTTCCCCGAGTTCCCTGAGGGTGCTGTCGGGGACGACCTCGACCCCGAGGAGGTCTCCCGCTACGGCATGGTCCTGCTCACCCCGCTCGGCGTGCACGGCATGCGCGAACGGCTCGTGGACGCGGGCGCGCAGGCCCCCGCCATCGGCGACCTCGCGGGCGGGTCGGGCGTCGACCTCCTCGAAGCGCTGACCGGCTACCCCGACCAGGCGGCGCGCGTCGAGGCCGAGTTGTGGCTGGAGGACCGCAAGCCGGCCGACGCCGCCCGCGAACTACTCGCCGCCGCGCGCGGCGACGACGCCGGGGCGCCGGGCCGTCGTCTCATCTGCCAGCAGACGCTCACCCTGCTCGGCGCCGAGGCCGAGCCCGCGCTGCGCGAAGTCCTCGAAGACCGCGCGCTCGGCGGCCTCGCCCGCGTCTGGCTCACCGAGAGCGGCGCCGCCGACATCCCCGCGCCCGACGCCGACATGGTCTTCTGGCTCACCATCGACACCCTCGCCGCGCAGCTCGCCGCCGACGACGCCCCCGAGATCCTGGCCGACCTCGTCCGTGACCTCGTCGCCCGGCACGACGGCTTCTTCGACGCCGCCTGGCGCGTCGACCACCCCGCCACCGCCGACGTCCTCGAAGCCATGGGGCGTCTGCACCCGGACCGCAAAGCCGCCAAGGACGCCCGTAAGGCGGCCTTCAAGGCCCGCTCCCGCCAGGGCCTCCCGGGCTGACGCCCAGCGGGCCACTGCTCGGAGCGCACCCCTGTGCCGGGGGCAACCGGGTGGCCGCCTCGCGGAAGGACGCCGTTCATCCGGGGTTGGCCGGGGGGCGGCACCGTGGGTGGTCAGCGCGACGTGAGGAGCCCCGGTGCCGCTCAGCCGTACGCGGGAGCCCGTGGTGGTCGACCCGAAGCGCGGTCACGCGTATCTGACCGCCGGAACGTCGTTGTGCCGGCGGACGCCGCCGTCGGCGGAGAACGGCGGTGCGCTCCAGGCGCTCCGGTGCATCGACTCCGGGGGCCGCTACGTGGACGACCTGTCACGGGCGATCAGGCCCGGCACCGTATACGGCGTGGACTGGGTGGAAAGGCCGTTCGCGGCGGGCGAGGTCACGCGGGCGTACGGGCTGACGGGCCTGGGGTGGGCGGACGACGGGGTGTACGTCGTACGCGAAGGGGCGGTCTGGTTCTACGCGCCCGGCCGCCGCACGCTGACGCTGAAGACGCTGGGCGAGGACTGAGGGGCTGAGGGGCTGAGGGCCTGAGGGCTGAGGGGCTGAGGGGCAAGTGGGCCTGACGGGCAAGTGGGGCCGACCGCCGCCCGGCCGCGCGGGTCACCGCCGTGACGCGCGAGGCCGGGTGCGGCCGGGTGCGGCCGGAACGTTTCAGCAGCCGCTGAGGACCGACGTGAGCTTCGACTTCTCCGCACTGTCCACGGTCAGACCGTAGTAGTGCTTCACCTGCACCCACGCGCGGGCGTACGTGCACTGGTACGACGCCTGCGGCAGCCACTCGGCCGGGTCGCGGTCGCCCTTGGAGCGGTTGGAGTGCGCGGAGACGGCCACGAGCTGCGGGCGGGTCACGTCGTTGGCCAGTGCCTGGCGCTGCGCGGTGGTCCAGGCCCAGGCGCCCGAGGCCCACGCCTCGGAGAGCGGCACCAGGTGGTCGATGTCGAAGGTGGAGGGGTCGGTGGTGGTCACACCGTCGTACGGGCTGGTCCAGTTCCCCGAGGTCGCCTTGCACGAGCTGTCGGTCACCACGCTCGTGCCGTCGCGCTTGATCACGTACTCGCGGGTGTCGCAGGTGCCCGAGATGGTGATCCAGGTCGGGAACAGATTCCGGTCGTACGTCGAGGCGTGCGTCTCCGCGGTGGCCGTCATCCCGGAGAGGTAACTGCGGGCGGTGGACGCGGCGATGGGGGTCGGCAGGGCGGCCTGTGCGGGGCCGCCGCTGACGAACAGGACGGTCAGCGCGAGCAGTGCTGCGCTGACGGCGGCACAGATTCCGTGCACGAGACGGTTTTTGGGCATGGCGGAGCGCTCCCGTGGCTAGGGGGTCGAGCGGTACGGGTGGTGCCCGACCAGGGTCCCGGCCACGGGTCTATGCGGGTAGACCGTCAGCGGTAAATTTTATGTGACCATGACATGTTGATGTGCGAACGTCCGGTGGCGGTCCCGGCCCCGGCTCCCGCCGCCGTGCGGGGCGGCGCGCGGGACTCTATGGTCGGCGCGGGGGCCCGGGACGAATGGAGCTGCTGTGACCACTGCGCGCGACATCATGCATCAGGGCGTCGAGACGATCTCCGCCCACGAGACGCTGGACGTGGCCGCCAAGCGAATGCGTGACGCGGACATCGGGGCCCTGGCGGTCACCGGTGACGACGGCGGGCTCCAAGGGGTGCTCACCGACCGGGACATCGTGCTGCGCTGTGTGGCGACCGGCCACGACCCGGGCGCGGTCCGGGCCGCCGAGCTGATGGACGGCAGCCCGGTGACGGCCGCGGCCGACGACGACGCGGGCAGCGTCGTCGCGACCATGTCCTCCCGGCGGATCCGCCGGGTGCCGGTGGTCGAGGGCAGCCGGCTGGTCGGCATCATCAGCGAGGCCGACATCGCCCGGCACCTCGGCCCGGCCGAGGCGGGCGCCCTGGCGACGGCGATCCGCGCGGTCTGAGACCGATCCGCGCGGACTCATCCCGGTCCGCGCGGTCCGGCGGCCGACCGGCATCGGACCAGCGGCAGCCCGCGGGGCACACGTCCGGTCGGGCGGTGCCTCAGAGCGCCGCGGAGGCGGGCCGCACCATCCCCTTGGCGGTACGGGAGTCGATGAAGTCGCCCATGGCGGTCATCTCCCACTCGCCGGAGAACTGCTTGATCAGCTTCGCCATCAGCACACCCGTGCGGGCCTCGCTGCCGGTCAGGTCGAAGCGGACCAACTCCTCGCCGGTGCCCGCGTCGAGCAGCCGGCAGTACGCCTTGGCGACCTTGTTGAACTTCTGCCCCGAGTACGAGTTCACCGTGAAGACCAGACCGGTGACCTCCGGCGGCAGCCCGCCCAGGTGCACGGTGATCGTCTCGTCGTCGCCCGAGCCCGCGCCGGTCAGATTGTCACCGGAGTGCTGGACCGCGCCGTCGAGGATGGACAGCTTGCCGAAGTAGCAGGTCGCGATGTGGTTGCGCTGCGGACCGTAGGCGATCACCGACGCGTCCAGGTCGATGTCCCGGCCGCCGAAGGCGGGCTCCCAGCCCAGGCCCATCCGCACCGAGGACAGGAACGGCTTGCCCGCCTTGACCAGGGACACCGTCTCGTTCTTGCGGAGGTTGACCCGGCCCTTGTCCAGGTTGACCTTGCCCGCGCCCGGCGCGGGAGCGGGCGGCGCGGCCGGCGGAGCGGAGGGCGGCGGCGGCAGAT
>NZ_MECL01000208.1 GCF_014596445.1 Streptomyces sp. CBMA29
CACGGCGCCTCCCGCCGTACGCGGGACGCGGCGGGCGCCGGGGCCGCCGGAGCCGCCGCCTCGGCGAGGCGGCGCGCGATGTGGCGGATGAGCAGCGCCATGTCGGCGCAGTAGACCGACGGGTTGCGGAAGCCGGAGCCCTCCCGGTAGCGGTGGACGTAGTGGCCGCCGCCGCAGACGGTGACCAGCGGGCAGGCGCGGCAGGTGGCGGCGAGGGCGGCGAGCCCGGCCTGGCGGGCGGCGACGCCGGGGTGGGCGAGCGCGTCGTCGAAGCTGTTGCGGAAGACGTCGAGCCCGGTGGCGGCGGCGCCCTCGTACGCGGACTTGAGCGAGTCGACCTGCTCGATGCTGCCGTCGGTCTCGATCACGACGGCGGTGAAGGGCTGGAGCCCGAGCCGTTCGACCGGCGACCGAAGGCCGAGCAGCAGCGCCACGCACTCCTCGAACAGCCGGATCCTGGTCTCCCGCCGCTCCGCGTCCCACCAGCGGTCGAAGACGGCGGAGAGCCAACTCCCGTACGGCGCGGGGTCGTCGGCCGAGGCGGGCAGTCCCGGCGGCGGCGCGGTCCAGTTGCCGTGCGGCAGCAGCAGGTCCATCCGCGGCGGCCGGAAGGCCAGCAGCGACTCGTACACCTCGACCGGGTCGTGCGCGAGGTCGACGACGCAGAGCAGTCCTCCGTACGCCTCGGGCGCGGTCTCGGCGAGCAGCCGCACCCCGGCGGAGGCGGCGGCCCAGGACGGGCGGCCCGCGTGGTCGACGCGCGCGGCGTTGTGGGCGGGCAGGCCGCCGTCGAGGCTGACGCCGACGCGTATACGCGCGTCACGCAGGACGCGCAGGCGGTCGGCGGTGAGCAGGGTGCCGTTGGTCTGCACGCTGGCGTGCACGGCGCAGTCGGCGGGGACGGTGCGGCGGATCAGTCCGACGTCGGCGGCGAGCGCGTCGGCGCCGCCCAGCAGCGGTTCGCCGCCGTGCAGCACCACGGCGACATCGCGCAGGCGGTGGGTCACGGCGTGTTCCGCGATGCGTTCCGCGGTGCGCCGGGTCACCGCGTCGGGGGCGGTGCGGGGGCGGTCCCGCCAGCCGTGGTCGGGTCCGGCGTAGAGGTAGCAGTAGGTGCAGGCCAGATTGCAGCGGCTGTGCGTCTTGAGGATGAACTGCCGCAGGGGGAAGGCCCCTTCGGTCGCCGTACCGCCGGTCCGCGGCCTGTTGTCGGCCGGATGACGCACCACATCACCTCCCCCGTGTGCCTCAGGCCGCCCCGTCGGCCCCAGCGGTTGTTCCCGCTGGGCGGCCGGAAGTAAACACCTGGGCAAGGAATTGGCCGTATTCGCCCTGGAGCACGGCCAAAAGCGGCGTTCCGTCAGGAGATCACGCCATACGCGCGGGGTCGCGGGCGGTGGTCGCGGGCGGTAGTTGTGGGCGGGGGTCGCGGACGGGGTCGCGCGCGCCGGGGCCCGGTGCGCCGGGCGGAGTCAGCCGGTGGCCTCCGGCGCGCTGGGGTCGCTCTCGAAGCCCCACAGCGCCTCGCCGCCGGGACCGGCCGCGCGCGCCCGCAGATCGCTCACCAGGGCGGACAGCACCGGGTGTTCGACGGTGCGCAGCGATTCCAGGTCGAGGCCGAGCAGGTCGATGTCGGCGTCCGCCGGAATCCGGTACTCGGGTGCGTGCTCGGGCGACACCGCTTCGGGAAGGTCCCGTTCGGAAGGGGCCCGCTCAGGGACCGCTCTTTCGTCAACCGCCCTTTCGCGAACGGCGCTTCCGTCAACCGCCCTTTCGTGAACTGGCCTTTCGTGAACAGCGTGTTCGGGTAACGCCTCGTCGTGGTGAGCGGGTTCGTCCGGGGGCCGCTCGGCCCCGCCGTACGCTCGGTCGTCCATCGTCGGCCTCAGCTCTCGTCCCGTGGTGGCTCGTGGGGGGATGCAGTTGTCGCGGCCCGGATCGGCGCGGGGTCCTGGCCGGTTGGTCCGAGGCGGCCGGACCGGGACCGGTCGCTCCGGGCTCAGTTCGTCCGTGTCAGCGCCGCCAGCCGTTCCGCGGTCCGCTGCCGTGCCTCCTCGTCCGCGGCGCCGTCCCCTCCGTCGTCCGGCAGCCGCCGCCATTCGGCCTGCGCGGCCCGGTAGGCGTCGGCGGCGGCCCGCGGGCGCCGGGCGAATTCGTAGACCACGCCACGCCAATGATGCGCCAGCGCCGACAGCCGCACCATGGGGCCGGGTTCCGCCGACCGGTCGGCCGCCGTGCCCGCGGCCTCCGCTGCGCGGCGGTAGGCGTCGGCCGCCTGGTCCAGGCGCTCGCCGCGCTGGGTGTGCGCGTGGCCCAGCCGGTGCGACTCGCCCAACTCGTACCAGATCCGCGCCACTTGCGCCGGGTCCACGGCGGGCTGCACGGCCAGGCCCAGGACGTGCTCGGCCTCGCGCAGGTCCACCAGGTCCTGTTCTGCCCGGTAGCGCAGCACCAGGGCCCGGCCGAGCATCAGCAGCCTGCCGGACAGCCGCGGGTCGCTCTCCGGGGTCTCCATCCGGCAGTCCCGCAGGACCTGCACGGCCCGGTTCACGAAGAGTTCGCCGCCGGGGAGCGCGGAGCGGCCGAGCAGCGCGTCGCCCCATTCGGCGACGATCTCGCTGTACTCGGGGCGGTCGCGCGGGGTCAGCCGGCACGCCTCGGCGAACCGCCCCGCCGCCGCCTCCAGTTCACCGGCCGGGCCGCCCTCGGTGTGCCGGGCGACCCTGATCCGGCCCGCACGCAGCAGGATCGAGGCCCGCGCCAGCCGGTCGCGGGTCTCACCCAGCGCCCGGTCGACCAGCCGCTGCGCCTGCGGCAGCCGTCCGCCGACCAGCAGATGGGCGTCGACCAGCGACAGCAGCGCGGCGGTCCGCGCTTCGAGGCCCGCCTCCTCGCGTTCCAGCGCGTCCAGCCCCGCCGCGAAGTAGTCGGCGGCCTGGAGGGCGTAGACCTGCTCGCGCTCCCGCTCTCCCGCCGTGCCCGCCAGCCGCAGCAGGGCGCGGCCGTGGGCGAGCGACAGCGCACTGGGGCGGGCGTCGGACAGCGGCCAGGAGTCCGCGAACGCCTCCAGCATCCCCACGGTCTCCTGGAGCAGCCCGGCGTCGCCGCTGAGCTGCCACTGGTCCTCCAGCACCCTGACCCGCTCCAGGGTGGCGCCGAGCACGTCCTGCGGGTCGAGTCCGGGGGCGGCGCAGACCGCGCTGAACTCCCGGTCCGCGCGCCGCAGAAGCTCCAAAGCGCCCCGCGTGTCCCCGTTCGCCGCCCGCTCGTCCGCGGCGGCCTGGAACACGCGGGCGCGCACCGCGCGGGCCGGTACCGAGCCCGGGTGCGCCGCGGCCGTCGCCGCCGCGTCCTGGGCCTCGCGCAGCAGCGCGGCCCCGCCGCGCAGCCGCCACAGCGTGATCAGATTCTGCGCCAGCTCGCTCCACAGGTCGGGGTCCGAGCCGCGCACCCGCTCCTCGTCCGCCGCGCGGCGCAGCAACTGCACGGCGTCCAGCAGATTCTGGACCATGCCCTCCTCGGTGAAGCGCGCCACCAACTGCCGGGCCCGCTGCACCGCGGACGACGGCTGTCCCGTCCCGGCTCCCACCGCCAGCCGGTCGTGGCCGGTGTTCCCCGGCAGCGGCATGAAGCGCTCCAGCACCCGGGCGGCGACCTCGGCGAAGGGCTGCGGGGACTCGGCGACGACGGTCGACGCCTCCTCGGCGAGCGCGGTGGCGCGGGCCGCGCTGGCGACGGCGGCGTCCGCGAGCCGGTCCCCCGGCCCCTCGGTGAGCTGCGTGATAGCCAGCGCCGGGAAGTTGGGGCCGCTCTTGCCGAAGCGCTGCTCGACGTACTCCGAGCAGTGCTTGAGCACCAGCAGCGCCTCGTCCCTGCCGAGCGGGCCGAGCAGCACGTCCCGTACGCCGTCGGCGAATTCGTACCAGCGGTGGTCGCGCGCGTCGTCGCCCGGTATCCGCTTGAGCAGGCCGCTGAGCAGCACCTCCGACAGTTCGGCGGGCCCGGAGTCGGGGAGCATCGTGCGCTGGACGAGCTGCATGACGGGCAGGAAGAGCGGGGCGGCGGCGAGGTAGACGGCGAGCTGGGCGGCGGCGGGCGAGGCGGCCGAGCGGAACCGGCCGACCAGGGCGACCGGCGGCACCGGGGACTGCCGCGCGGGCGCCGGGGTCGCGGGCTGGGCGGAGCGGAC
>NZ_MECL01000209.1 GCF_014596445.1 Streptomyces sp. CBMA29
CTTGGCGTCGCCCGCACCCCGTCGCCCGCGGCCGGTTCCGGCCCGAAGCCGCCCGCGCGCGGCGCCAGCAGCCGCTCCAACTCCGCGACGCCGCGCGACGTCTGGCTCTTCACCGTGCCCACCGAGATGCCGAGCACCGCCGCCGTGTCCCGCTCCGACAGGTCGAACGCGTGCCGCAGCACCACGCACGCCCGCTTGCGGAACGGCAGCCGCTGCAACGCCTCGCGCACGTCGAGCACCGCCGGTACGTCGGGCCCGTCCGTCCGGTCCTGCGGCTGCGACCAGAACAGCGCGATCCGCCGCCGCTCCCGTACCGCGCTGCGAATCCGCGAGCGAGCCAGATTGGCCACCACGCCACGCGCGTACGCCACCGGGTGGTCGGCCGCCCGCACCCGGTCCCAGTGCCGCCAGAGGGCGACCAGCGCGTCGGCCGCGAGGTCGTCGGCCGCGTCCGCCTCACCGGTCAACAGGTGGGCCAGACGGGCCAGTTCCGCGTAGTGCTGTTCGAAGAACGCGTGGAAATCCGCGGCGGCGTCGGCGTCGTCGCCGATGGCTGTGCCCACGGTCACCTCTTCCTGCCCGGACCTCCCCGCCACGGCGCGGCGTGAGCGTAGCAGCGGCGGAAGGCCCTGGGCAGAGGTCGGGAAACAGCACTTCGGCGACGCGCGGTGCGACCCGGATCAGCGGGTCGGCTGACGTTCCGTCACATCACGGCGTGGCCGCTTCACTTCACGGCGCAGCGCTGTACCCGGGTGACGATCTCCAGGTCGAAGGAGCCGCCCGACGTCTCGGGGCGGGTCGCCAGATAGTCCCTGATCCGCGCCAACAGCGGCTCCCGCTCGGCCGGTTCGAGGGTGAGAATGTGGGAGTGGGTGGTGATGGTGGCGAGCATCGAGTCGATGGTGCGCGGCTGCCGGTGCGCGAATTCCCGGTACTCCACGGCCGTGAACCCGGCGTGCTTCTCCATGCCCTTGCCGGGGTGCCAGTCGATGTACGACACCCGGCTCGACGACACCCTGCCCAGTTCCGCGATCCACTCCACGCGGTCGTCGTCGGTGTTCCACAGCGCGCCGAGCGTGCCGCCGGGACGCAGCACACGCGCGATCTCCGGCATGGCCCGCTCCTGGTCGAACCAGTGGAACGCCTGCCCCACCACGACCGCGTCCACCGAGGCGTCCGCCAGCGGGATCTCCTCCGCGCCGCCCGCGAGCGCGGTCACCGACGGCAGCAGCCGCTCCAACTGCCCGCGCATGTCCGCGTCCGGCTCCACGGCGGTGACCCGGTGGCCGAGCGCCAGCAGCGCCGCGCTCAACTTGCCGGTGCCCGCGCCGAGATCGAGCACATCGAGCGTGCCGCGCCGGTCGTCCTCGGAGCCCAGCGCCCACCGCACGCCCGGCAGCGGGTAGTCCGGCCGGTGCTCGGCGTACGCGGCGGCCTCCGCGCCGAAGCAGGAGGCTCGGCGGGCGAACATCTCAGGATCGGTATCGGTTGCCATGCCACCGACCCTACGACGCCGGCCGTCAGACCGTCAGACCGTCAGGCCGTCACAGGCGGCGCGTGGCGAGCAGCAGCCGGTCGCGCGCGTCGAACAGCGTGTCCTTGATCATCTGCTCGTGCTCCGGCGTCAGCCGGGCCACCGGCACCGAGCAGCTCACCGCGTCCCGCGCGGGCGTGCGGTACGGGATCGCGATCCCGAAGCAGCGCAGCCCGAGGGTGTTCTCCTCGCGGTCGACGGAGTAGCCCTGTTCGCGGATCTGGGCCAGCTCCTCGATCAGCTTCTCGCGGTCGGTGTGGGTGTGCTCGGTCAGCGGCTCCAGCGTCTCCGGGAGCAGCTTGCGCACCTGCTCGTCGGTGTACGTGGCCAGCAGCGCCTTGCCGAGCGAGGTGGAGTGCGCGGGCAGCCTGCGCCCGACCCGGGTGAACGGCCGCAGGTAGTGCTGCGACTGCCGGGTGGCCAGGTAGACCACGTTGGTGCCGTCGAGGCGCGCGAGGTGGATGGTCTCGCTGGTGTCGTCGGACAGCCGGTCGAGCGTGGGCCGCGCGGCGGCCACCACCTCGTCGCCGTCGATGTACGAGGTGCCGACCAGCAGCGCGCGCACGCCGATGCCGTACCGCGTACCGGTGGCGTCCGTCTCGATCCAGCCGAGGTCGACCAGGGTGCGCAGCAGCATGTACAGGCTGGACTTGGGGTACCCCACCGACTCCTGCACGGCGGCCAGGCTGTGCATGCCGGGGCGGCCCGCGAAGAACTCCAGCAGTTCCACCGTGCGGACCGCGGACTTGACCTGGGAACCGGCTCCCTCGGCAACAGCCATCGCGTACGACCCCTCTAAGACGTTCGTGGTGCTCGTTCAGTCGTGCTCGTGTGTGGTGCGTGCTCGTGTGCGGTGTGTGTTCGCCGTGCCTGTCCGTGCGCGCGCCGTGCCCGGTGCCCGCCTTGTCCGGCCGGGCCGGTGGACGTAGGCTCCGGACGACCGGTGATTCATATCTGAAGACGTTGTTCAGTATAGAGAACGATGCCGTTGTGCAGTACGGAAATGTGGAGGTTCTTCCGGTGGCAGTACCAGTCTGGAGCGTCGACCCCCGAACCGGGAAGCAGCGGGAGCAGGTCGCGGTGGAGGCCACGGCCGACGAGGTCGACGCCGCCGTGCGCGCGGCGGCAGCCGCCGTTCCCGCGCTCGCCGACCGCAGCGTACGCTCCCGCCTGCTGCGCGGCGCCGCCGGGCTGCTGGAGGACGAGGGCGCGGCCGTGCTCGCGGCGGCCGACGCCGAGACCGCGCTCGGGCTGCCCCGCCTCACCGGTGAACTCGCCCGCACCGCCTATCAGTTGCGCGCGTTCGCGGATGTGGTCGACGAGGGCGGCTACCTCGACGTGATCATCGACCACGCCGACCCGGCGGCCCAGCCCGTCCCGCGCCCCGATCTGCGCCGCTACAAGATCCCGCTCGGCGTCGTCGCCGTCTACGCGGCCAGCAACTTCCCGCTCGCCTTCTCCGTACCCGGCGGCGACACCGCCAGCGCGCTCGCGGCCGGGTGCCCGGTCGTGGTCAAGGCGCACCCCGACCACCCCGCCACCTCCGCGCTGTGCGCCGACATCCTGCGCCGCGCCGCCGTCGCCGCGGGACTGCCCGCCGACACCGTCGTCCTGCTGCACGGCTTCGAGGCCGGGGTCGAGCTGGTCAAGCACCCGCTGGTGGCCGCGGCCGGCTTCACCGGCTCGGTGCCCGGCGGACGCGCCCTCTACGACGCCGCCGCCGCACGGCCGCGCCCGATTCCCTTCCACGGCGAACTGGGCAGCCTCAACCCGGTCGTCGTCACCGAGGCCGCGGCGGCCGAGCGCGCCGAGCAGATCGGCACCGGGCTCGCCGGGTCCTTCACCCTGGGCGTCGGCCAGTTCTGCACCAAGCCGGGCCTCGTCCTGGCCCCCGGCGGCGAGCACGGCGACCGGCTGGTGGCCGCGCTCACCGGCGCCGCCTCGGACGCGGGCCCCGGTGTGCTCCTCGACGCCCGCATGCGCGACAACTTCCTCAAGGGCGTCGCGGCCCGAGCCGCTCTGCCCGGCGTCGAGGCCCCCGTCACCGCGGGCGACGGCGGCGAGCACGCCGTACGGCCCGGCTTCGTCACGGTCGCCGCGGCCGACCTCACCGAGCCGGGCGCGTACGACCTGCTCCTCGAGGAGTGCTTCGGGCCGCTGACCGTCGTCGTGCGGTACGGGTCCGCTGACGAGCTGGCCGCCGTGCTCGACCGGCTGCCCGGCAATCTCACCGCGACCGCGCACCTCGGTACGGAGGAGGCCGCGCAGCCCGGCGGCGAGGCGGCGGCGCTGCTGGCCCGGCTCACCGGCCTGGCCGGGCGCGTCCTGGTCAACGGCTGGCCGACCGGTGTCGCGGTGGCCCCCGCCCAGCACCACGGCGGCCCCTACCCGGCCACCACCTCGACCTCCACCTCCGTCGGCGGCACCGCCATCGAGCGCTGGCTGCGGCCGGTGGCGTACCAGGACACCCCGCCCGCGCTGCTGCCGCCCGAGCTGACCGACGCCAACCCGCTGGCCGTCCCGCGCCGGGTCGACGGCGTCCTCGTCAGGTGATCCCTGAGGCGCGTCCGTACGGTGCCGCCAGCTCGATTTGATCCCCGGACCGCGTCCGTACGGCGCCGCCGGACGGGACCTCACAGGGCAATACATCTAGGGCGCGTCCGTGAGATGGGCCAGGAGCACCGGGACGTGGCTGTGCTCCGGGTCCTTCACCGCCGTCAGCAGGGTGACGCTCCCGGCGCGCGCCTGCTCGCGCAGCCGCTGGGTGGCGGGGACCTGCTCGGGACCCGCCAACTCGGCCCGGTAGCGCCGCGCGAAGTCCGCGTAGCGGTCCGGGTGGGCGTGGTACCAGGTGCGCAGCCCGGCCGACGGCGTGAGCACCTTGCACCAGTCGTCCACGGCCGCCCGCTCCTTGGACACCCCGCGCGGCCACAGCCGGTCGACCAGGACGCGCAGGCCGTCCCCGGCGTCCACGTCGTCGTAGATCCGCCGCACCCGGAAACCCGTCGCCGCGCCCGCGTCCTTCGCCATCCCGTCCGCCTCTCCGCTCCGTCTCACCCCTTCCAGTCCACGCCTCCGGCCGCCGTTCCGCCACCGCGTCGGGACCGGGCGAGCTTGTCGGGACCGGGCCACCCGGTCGGTCCTGGGCCACCGCGTCAGGACTCGGCCGCCGCGCCGGGGCGCAGGGCCGCCGCTGTGGCGACGGCGGTGACGGTCAGCAGGGCGGCGGACAGCAGGAGGCTGACGCGCATGCCGGACAGGAAGCGGTCCCGGTCCGCGACCAGCGCGCCGAAGGCGGCCACGCTGAGGGCGCCCGCGATCTGGCGGCCCGCGTTGAGCACCCCGGCCGCCAGCCCGGCGCGGTCGGCGGGGGTCGCGTCCAGCAGTGCGGCGGTCAGCGGCGGTACGGCGAGCGCGCCGCCGAGGCCGAGCGGCACCATGACGACCGCGAGCAGTACGGCCGGGGTGCTGGCCGTGACCGGCAGCAGCACCAACAGCCCGGCGATCATGAGGAGTTGACCGGCGAGCATGGGCAGCCGGGCGCCGAACCGGGCGGACAGCCCGGCCGAGACGATGTTGACGGCGGAGATCAGCGCCGTCATGGGCAGGAACATCAGCCCGGCGCCGAGCGGCGACTGGTCGCGCACCTGCTGGAAGAAGAGGCTGAGCACGAAGATCATCCCGTAGAAGGCGAAGCTCAGAGCCGCGCCCACCGCCACACAGACCGCGACCGTACGGTCCCTGAACAGGCCGAGCGGCACCACCGGGTGCGCGCTGCGCGCCTCGATCAGGACGAAACCGGCGAGGACGGCCACCGCGACGGCCGCCGCCACCAGCCCGAGCGCGCCGCCCTCGATGACCGCGAAGGTCAGCGCGGCCAGCCCCAGCACGGCCGTGAGCTGCCCCGGCACGTCCAGCGGCGCGGGCCTTCGCGGCGAGCGGGGCGTCCGCGCCAGCAGCACGGCGGCGAGCAGACCGACGGGCAGGTTGACGAAGAAGACGGCGCGCCAGGACCACGCCGAGGTGAGGGCGCCGCCCGCGACGGGTCCGAGCGC
>NZ_MECL01000210.1 GCF_014596445.1 Streptomyces sp. CBMA29
AGGCGCCGCCCGCCGCCCACAGGGCGATGGCGCGGGCCCTGCCGATGCCGCCGGACGCCGCGCCGGACGGCCGCGGGGTGGTCCCGGCGTCCGGATACGCCTGCCGTACCAGGGCGAGCGAGGCGGGCAGCATCACAGAGGCGGCCGTGCCCTGCACCACGCGGGTGCCGATCAGTACGCCGAGGCCGGGCGCGAGACCGCACGCGGCCGACGCGACGGTGAAGACGGCCATGCCCGCGCCGAAGGCGCGCCTGGCGCCGATCCGGTCCGACAGCGCCCCGGTGGAGAGCATGAAGGCGGCGAAGGCCAGCGTGTAGCCGTCCACGACCCACTGGAGCGCGGCGAGGCCGCCGTGCAGATCGGCGCCGATGGACGGCAGGGCGACGGTCACGACCGAGGCGTCCAGGGTGATCACGAAGAAGCCGAGCAGGGCGGCGGCCAGGGTGCGGCCGGGGGAGCGTACGGGCGCAGGTGTGGGCGTCGGTGCAAGCGCAGGTGTGGGCGTGGGTGCGGGTGTGGGTGCGGCGACGGGTTCCCGGGCGGCGGGCGGGGCCGCACGGTCAGGACCGGAGAGACGCGAAGACATGCGATCAGCGTGGCCGCGGCCGTCGCCGTACAGTAGTGGCCTGAATGCCACGGTCCCGGAGGTTCTGGCCATGCCCTTCACCTGTCCCCGCCCGCACCGGGTCGCGGTGATCGCCTCGCGGCCGGTGTCGATGTTCAACCTCGCCGTGCCGGAGATGCTGTTCGGCAAGGTCCAGCTGGACGGCGGGCCCGGCTACGAGGTGGAGTTGTGCACGCCTGACCCCGGCAGCGTCGGGACCAGCGGCGGGGCCGACCTGGTGATCGGGCAGGGTCTCGACGCGGTGGAGCGCGCCGACACGGTGGTCGTGGCCGGGACCGGGTCGCGGGAGGACCCGGACCCGCGTGTCGTGGCCGTCCTGCGGCAGGCCGCGCGGGCGGGCAAGCGGGTGGCATCCATCTGCACGGGCGCCTTCCTGCTCGCCGAGGCCGGACTGCTCGACGGCCGCCAGGCCACCACGTACTGGGAGTACACCGGCCAACTCGCCGCGCGCTACCCGGCGGTGGTCATGGAGCCCGACGTGCTCTTCGTCCAGGACGGCCAGATGCTGACGTCCTCCGGATACGCGGCGGGCATCGACCTGTGCCTGCACATCATCCGCACCGACTACGGCGCGGCCGTCGCCAACACCGTGGCCCGGCTGGCGCTGGTCGCGCCCGTACGGCACGGCGGGCAGGCGCAGTTCACCGACACACCGCTGCCCGCGGAGACCGGCACATCGCTCGCCGCGACCCGCGCCTGGGCGATGACCCGGCTCGACGCGCCGCTCACCCTCACCGACCTCGCCCGGCACGCGGCCGTCAGCGTCCGCACCCTCAGCCGCCGCTTCCACGCCGAGACCGGACTCAGCCCGCTCCAGTGGCTGCTGCACCAACGCGTCGAGCGGGCCAAGGAGTTGCTGGAGACCACGACCCTGCCCGTCGACCAGGTCGCCCGCGCCAGCGGCCTCGGCACCGCCGACTCGCTGCGGCAGCACCTGCTGCGCAGGGCCGGGCTGACGCCGAGCGACTACCGCGCGGCGTTCACCCGCCTGACGACGGCCTGACCTCTGGTCGGGGGGCGGTGGGGCGTCCGGCGGCGGCACTCCTCGCCGGCCCCGGGCCGTACGACCGGCGACCGTACGACCCGCGACCGCCCGGCGCCTCGTACAGTGCCGTGCATGGGCGAACGCGACGTGCTGCACATCAAGGGACGGGTGCTGGCCGGGCCTGACGAGGTCAGGGACGAGCTGTGGGTGGTCGGCGGGCGGATCAGCTACGACCGCCCGGCCGCGGCTCCGGCCGCGACCGTCACCGGCTGGACCCTGCCGGGGCTGGTCGACGCGCACTGCCATGTGGGACTCGACGCGCACGGCGCCGTCGACCGCGACACCGCGGAGAAGCAGGCGCTCACCGACCGGGAGGCCGGCGCGCTGCTGCTGCGCGACGCGGGCTCGCCGAGCGACACCCGCTGGACCGACGACCGCGCCGACCTGCCGAAGATCATCAGGGCGGGCCGCCACATCGCCCGCACCCGCCGGTACATCCGCAACTACGCCCACGAGATCGAGCCCGGCGACCTGACCGCGTACGTACGTCGCGAGGCGCGCCGCGGCGACGGCTGGGTGAAGCTGGTCGGCGACTGGATCGACCGGGAGGCGGGCGACCTCGCCGCGTGCTGGCCGAAGGACGCGCTCACCGAGGCCATCGCCGCCGCGCACGAGGAAGGCGCCCGCGTCACCGCGCACTGCTTCGCCGAGGACTCGCTCGCCGACCTCGTGGCCGCGGGCATCGACTGCGTCGAGCACGCCACCGGACTCACCGAGGACACCATCCCGCTCTTCGCGGAACACGGCGTCGCGATCGTCCCCACCCTGGTCAACATCGCAACCTTCCCCGCCCTGGCCGCGGGCGGCGAGGGCAAATTCCCGCGCTGGGCCGACCACTTGCGACGGCTGCACGCCCGCCGCCACGACACCGTGCGCGCCGCGTACGACGCCGGTATCGCCGTCTACGCCGGTACGGACGCCGGCGGCAGCCTCGCCCACGGCCTGATCGCCGACGAGGTCGCCGAGCTCGTCGCCGCCGGACTGCCGGTCAACGCCGCTCTTTCCTCGGCCACTTGGGGGGCCCGCGACTGGCTGGGCCGCGAAGGGCTCGCCGAGGGCGAGCCCGCCGACCTGGTGGTCTACGAGAGCGATCCGCGCGCGGACGTACGGGTGCTGGCGGCGCCGCGGCGGATCGTGCTGCGCGGCACGGTCGTCGCCTGACGGCATCTCAAGACATCTCAGTGCGCCTCAGGGCCCCTTCGCGGTCCTGCGGTCCCGCCTCCCGCGTACACCATGGCCGTGCGACGGGCGAGGACGTGTGTTGACCGACCGTGACGTACGGGAGCCGGGGCACGTTAGACATCACTGTGCGCGCCACGGAACGTCAACCGAGGTGAGGGGTGTCATCCCGTGGTCCGGGTGACGCGGGGGAACGGTCGTGCGGCGAGATTCGAAGAAGCTCACGGAAACCACCCTTATGGGTGAACTGACGCCGTGTGCGCGCCAGTTCACCCTCAGTGCGTAAACATTGCCGGACCGAGGTCCCCGGCGGCTGTCCCCAACAGTCGTGCGCCGGGGACTCCATGCCACTTGTGGGGGTTTTCCACCGTGTACCGCACCATCAACGTCAGCCTGCCCGCCCGCCGTTCGGCCGCCGCCATCGGCGCCGCCGTCGCCCTCGCCGCGGGCGCCCTCGCCGTAGCGCCGGGTGCGCAGGCGACTCCCGCGACCTCGGGCGGCGGCACGTCCACCGCGACCGTGCTGCGAGCGGGCCTCGACGTATCGCTGCTGAACAAGACCGTGGACGTCCCGGTGAATGTCTCGCTCAACGATGTGAAGGCGCCCGCCGACGCGAAGGAGACCGCGCTGACCGTGAAGGTCGGCAGCGGTGTCGAACGGGGTCACGAGATCAACATCCTGCGGGCCGACGTCGCGACGGCGAACGCCACCGCCGACCGCTACAAGGCGGAGGGCTACGCCAACGTGGCCAAGGCCGAGGTCCATGTCCCCGGACTTCCGCTGCTCTCGCTGATCAAGCTGGACGCCGTCACGTCCAAGGCGACCTGCCAGGTGGGCCACAAGCCCACCGCCAGTTCGAAACTGGTCGGGGTGACGATCCTCGGCAAGACCATCTCGCTCAACGCGGTCGGCACCACCGACGTCCGCGTCGGCGGGGTCGGTGAGGTCAGTCTCCAGCTCACCAACACCGTGACGACGTCCCGTACGGCCGCCGCCACCGCCCTCCAACTGAAGGTCCACATCAACCCGTTGAACCTCGGAGTCGCCGAGGTCACCGGTGACGTCACGCTGGCGCAGGCCACCTGCCGTACGCCCCAGGCCAGCGGCTCGACCGGCGGTACGACATCGGGCGGCAACTCCGGCGGCTCGACGAACGGAGGCTCGACGAACGGCGGTTCCACGAACGGCGGTTCTACGAATGGAGGCTCCACCAACGGCGGTTCCACGAACGGCGGTTCGACCAACGGAGGTGCCACCAACGGTGGCTCGACCAGCGGTTCCACGGGCGGCCACTCCACCGGCGGCTCCACCTCCGGCTCGTCCAACGGTGGTTCCACCAACGGCGGTTCCAGCGGTACGTCCGGCTCCGCGGGCACCTCGGGCGGCGGCACCTCGGGTGGCGGCGCCTCCGGCTCCGGCGGCAGCGACACCCATCCGCAGACCGGCACCGACACCTCTGTGAACACCGGCAACCTGGCCGAGACCGGGGCCAGTTCCTCCACGCCGTACATGGCGTACGGCGCCATCGGCCTGATCGCGGTGGGCGGCGGCGCCTTCCTGCTCACCAACCGCCGCCGCAAGGCCGCCGCTTCGCGCGGCGAGTAGTCCGGCCCACCGGGGGGATCGGGGGAATACAGGGGAGGGCGGCTCCGCTCCGGGAGCCGCCCTCTACTCTGTTCCCTACGAACGGCGGCTCGACTGCCGTTCGACTTGGGGATGGGCGAACGGGGCGAGCGAGCAATGGTGGACGGGCTTTTCGCGGGTCGTTACGAACTGGCGGAGCTGCTCGGCTCCGGCGGAATGGCCCGGGTGCACCGCGCCCGCGACACCCGCATGGGCCGCGCCGTCGCGGTCAAGACGCTCCTGCCCGAACTGGCCAGTGACCCCGACGCGCGCCGCCGGTTCGCCCGCGAGGCGCAGGCCGCCGGAGCGCTCAACCACCCCGGCATCGTCACCGTCCACGACCAGGACGAGGTCCGCACCGACGACGACACCGTGGTGCCGTACCTGGTCATGGAGTACGTGCGGGGCAGCACGCTCGCCCAACTCGTCCGCGAGCAGGTCTGGTTCGCGCCCGAGCGCGCGGCGCGCATCGCCGCCGACATGCTGGACGCGCTCGCCCACGCGCACAGCCGCGGCACCGTCCACCGCGACGTGAAGCCCGCCAACGTGATGATCACCACTGAAGGCGCCGTCAAGGTCGCCGACTTCGGCATCGCGCACGTCCTGCACAGCGACGCCCGGCTGACCGCCACCGGCTCGGCGATCGGCACGCCCAGCTACATGTCGCCCGAGCAGATCAACGGCATCGACGTCGACGCCCGCAGCGACGTCTACGCGGTCGGCTGCGTACTGACCGAACTGCTCACCGGCAGACCGCCGTTCACCGACGGCAACCCGATCAACCTCATGTACTGGCACGTCCACACCCCGCCCCCGACGCCGTCCGCCCGCAATCCGCGGGTGCCGGGAGAGCTGGACGCGCTGGTGCTGGCCGCGCTCGCCAAGGACCCGGCCGAGCGGCCGGAGGGCGCCGCCGCCTTCCGCGACCAACTGCGCGGCTGGCTGGCCGCCACCGGCTCCTCCGCGCTGACCGGACCCGCCGCGGAACCCGCCGACGCCGGCTCGGG
>NZ_MECL01000211.1 GCF_014596445.1 Streptomyces sp. CBMA29
GTTTCGGCAGCGGGTGGCGGGGCCGCTGGTGGCGGCGGACTGTGCGGCGGCGCTCGTGGGGGCGTTCGCGGTGCGGGCCGATGTGGGGCCGCTGCTGCTGGCGCCGCTGCTCGGGTGTCTGGTCCCGGCGCTGCGCAGGGCGCGGCTGTACCGGCCGGGGTTCGCCCCGACGGCGTCCGACGAGCTGCCCGCGCTGGCGCTGTGCGCGACGCTGGCGTGGGGCCTGGTGGCGGTGACGGCCGCGGCGACCGCGCCCGAAAGCGCCCTCGGGTGGGGCGAGTTGCTGACGGCGCTCGTACTGACCGTGCTGGGCCAGTGGGCGCTGCGCGGGGTCGTGCACGGCGCGCGGCGCCGGTACGCGCGGCTGCACCCCGGATCGACGCTGATCGTGGGCGGCGACGGGTCCGTACGGGAGGTCGCCGCCGTGCTGCACGCGCATCCCGAGTACGGGATGCACCCGGTCGGCATCGCGGCCACCGGCCAGGTGCCGGGGCAGGAGCAGGGCCCGGGGCCAGGACACGGCACCGCGCCCGACGACTTCCCGCTGCCGGTGCTGACCGGCCACGGCGACATCACGCGCGCGGTGATCCAGAACTCGGTGCGGTACGCGGTCGTCGCGGGACCGCAGCCGCTCGACGCGCGCACGACCGCGACGGTACGGCTGCTCGCCGCGCAGGGCGCCTGCGTGTGGCAGGTCACCGCGGGCCCCGGCAGCGGCCAGGCGGCGCCCGGCCACCTGTGGGGCTTCGCGTGCCGCCGCCTCGACCCGTATCCGCCCGCGCCGCCCGGCCGTTGGGGCAAACGCGCCCTCGACATCGTGCTCGCCTCGGCCGCGCTGCTGGCGCTCGCGCCGGTCCTCGCGGGATGCGGCCTCGCGGTACGGCTGACCGACGGCCCCGGCGTGCTGTTCCGGCAGGAGCGCATCGGCCTGGGCGGACGCCCGTTCACGCTCCTGAAGTTCCGCACGCTGCGGCCCGCGGACCCCGGCGAGTCCGCGACGCGCTGGAGCATCGCGCACGACCGCCGGGTGAGCCCGGTCGGCCGGCTGCTGCGGCGCACCTCGCTGGACGAGCTGCCGCAGTTCTGGAACGTGCTGCGCGGCGACATGAGCCTGGTCGGCCCGCGCCCCGAACGCCCGTACTTCGTCGAGCAGTTCAGCCAGACCCACCCCGGCTACCAGGACCGGCACCGGATGCAGGTCGGCATCACCGGGCTCGCCCAGGTGCACGGGCTGCGCGGCGACACCTCGATCGCCGACCGCGCGCGGTTCGACAACCACTACATCGACAGCTGGTCGCTCTGGCAGGACGTCAGAATCCTCGCCCGCACGGCGACTTCGCTCTTCCGGCTCGGTGGGAGCTGAATCATGGCCACGATCGCCACGCCCGCGCCCGCGCCCACGCCCACGCCCGCGCGACACGCGGTGCCCGCGCACAGCGCAGGGCCCGCCCCCCGTATCCCCCCGGGCCTCGCCCGATACCGCTGGCTGGCACCGCTGTTGCCCGCCCTGGCGACCGTGCTGCTGCTCGCGGCGCCGGTCAGCACGGGTGACGTCAGCACCTCGGGCAAGGTCACCCCGGCCGACGCCGCCTCCGCCGTACTCATCCTGACCGTCGCCGTACGGCTGCTGCGCGACCGGGCACGGCCGCTGACCGCGACCGCCGCGATGGTGCTGGGCGCGCCCGTCGTCGGCTTCGCGCTGTCCGCGATGACCTCGGTCGACCCGGCGGCCGGACTCGCCGGATTCCTGCGCTACGCCCAGGTGTTCGTGCTGGTGCCTGCCTCGCTGGTGCTGCTGCTGCGCGACCGGCGGGACTTCGCGGTGGTGGCCGGAGCGGTCGTCGCGGTCGCCCTCGTTCAGGGCGCGATCGGCGTGTGGCAGTACGCGACCGCGACCGGCGCCTCCTACATGGGCGAGGACATCAGGGCGGTCGGCACCTTCGGCCCCTCGGACATCATGGGGATGGCGACGGTCGTCGCGTACGGCCTGGTCATCGCCACCGGCTGCGCGCTCGTACCGGCCGCGGCGGGCGCGCCCCGCTGGCTGCGCCCCACCGCGCTGGCCTGCGCGGCGGCGCTGCTCGTACCGCTGGCGGTGTCCTTCAGCCGCGGTACGTGGATCGCCACGGCCGTCGCGTGCGCGGCGATGATCGTGCTGTCGGGACGGCGCCAGGCGCTGCGCGTCTTCGGCGTACTGACCGCCTCCGCCGTGCTGTTGGTCGGCGGGCTCGGCGTGGGCTCGCAGATGATCGGGCAGCGGGTCAGCAGCATCACGCAGGTCACCGCGGACCCGGACCCCTCGGTCACCGACCGGTACACGCTGTGGGCCGCCGCCGTCAGCATGTGGCGGCAGCACCCGGCGACCGGCGTCGGCCTCAAGCGCTTCCCCGACGAGCGCGACGGGCACGCGTCGCTCGCGCTGTCGTCGGGCAGCGACACGGCGGGCGCCGGGCAGCGCTTCACCCGTGAACCGCTGCTGTCGCCGCACAACATGTACCTGCTCGCGCTCAGCGAGCAGGGCCTGATCGGCTTCGCTCTCCTCGTCGGCGGCTGGGCCGCCTTCCTCACCCGCGGCACCGACCGGCTGCTGCGCGCCCGCCGCGCGGGCAACCGCGCACCGGGCGCCGCCGCGAGCGGGCTGGCCGCCGTCGGGCTGCTGATCTGGCAGTGCGTCGACTTCCTCTACGCCGACATCGGCGGGCCCTCCACCGTGCTGACCGCGGTGCTGCTCGGCCTGACGGCCTGGTGGGCGCTGTCGCCCGCGGCGGACGCCGCTGCCGACCTCCGTACTGGCCTCGGTACTGGCCTCGGTGCCGGTGCCGGTGCCACGGACGGCCGCCGCCGATGACCGCGAGTGCGGCGACCGCCGCCCACGAGGACGACGCGCCGACCGGCCGTACGCTCCGGGCCCCGGGGACGGCCCCCGGCGGCGGCACGGACGTCGATTCCGGGGGCGGCGCCGGTTCCGGGGGCGGCTCGGGAGGCGACCGGGGGTCGAAGGGCCTCGCGCGGGCCGCCCTGGTCACCGCCGTGCTGTCGGTGGCCGGTTCCGTGCTGGGGCTGGTGCGTGACCAGGCCATCGCCCACCTCTTCGGAGCCGGGGCGGCCAGCGACGCGTTCCTCGTCTCCTGGACGGTCCCGGAGCTGGCGGCGACCGTCCTGATCGAGGACGCGATGGCGCTGCTGCTCGTACCGGCCTTCGCCGCCGCCCTCAGCAGGCGGGCGGACGGAAGGGCGGCCGACGGCCGGACGGCGCGGGCGGGCGATCCCGTACGGGCCCTGCTGGCCGCCACTTTGCCCCGGCTGACGCTGCTGCTGGCCGCCGTCGGAGCCGCCATCGCGGTGGCCGCGCCGCTCGTGGTCGACGTGCTCGCGCCGGGACTGACCGACCACCGCCTCGCGGTGGACTGCACGCGGCTGACCGCCGTGACGGTCTTCACCTTCGGCCTCGCCGGATATCTGAGCGCCGCGCTGCGCGCCCACCGCCGCTTCCTGCCGCCCGCCGCGATCTACGTGGCGTACAACGTCGGCATCATCGGCACGCTGTTCGCGCTGCACGCCCACTGGGGCGCACGGGCCGCGGCGGCGGGTGTCGCGGTCGGCGGCCTGCTGATGGTGCTCGTCCAACTGCCCGCGTTTCTTGCCGAGTTGCGTATGGGCCGGCAGAGCGTACCGGCGGCGACCGCGGCCATTCCCGAACAGCCGCAGCACGAGGGGCAGTTCAGGGACAGGGCCCGGTCCCACCGGGCCCCCCGCGTCCGGCGCGGGCCCCCACTCCCCTCGCGCCCCAAGGCGTCCCGCCTCGGCCTCGCCCTGGTCGCGCCCGTCATCTTCTTCACCGTCAGCCGCCAGGCCCAGGTACTGATCGAGCGGTTCTTCGCCGCGCCCCTGCCGTCGGGCGCGATCTCGCACCTCAACTACGCGCAGAAAGTGGCGCAGATGCCGATGGCGCTGTCGGTGATGATCTGCACGGTCACCTTCCCCGTCGTCTCGCAGGCGCTCGCCCGCGGCGACCGGGAGCGGGCCAGGCGGCAGGTGCAGCGCGACCTGACGGTGGTGTGCGTCGTGGTGCTGCTCGGCACCGCCTTCATCATCGGCTGCGCCCCGCAGATCATCCACGTGCTCTTCCAGCGCGGCGCGTTCGACGCCTCCGACACCGCGGCGACGGCCGCCGTGATGCGGGTGTACGCGCTCGGGCTGCTCGGCCAGAGCCTGGTCGGCGCGCTGATCAGGCCGTACTTCTCGGCCGCCCGGCCGACCTGGTATCCGGCCGCCGCGATGTCCGCGGGCCTGCTCGTCACGATCGGGGCGGACGTGGCGACGGTCGGGGCGTGGGGCGCGTACGGGATCGCGGCGGGCAACGCCGCCGGGATCACCGTGACCGCGGGACTGCTGGTCCGCGGCCTCGCGGCGCACACCATCGCGATCGGCGCACGCCAACTCCTCACCGGCGTAGGCCGGATCACGCTTGCCGCGGCGGTGGCCACCGCCGCCGGCTGGGGCCTCGGATCCCTGATCCCCGATCCGCTGGCCGCGACGGCGGTGTGCTGCATCGCCGTGCCCGTCACCTTCGCCGCGGCGGCCGCCGCGGTGCGGGTGCCGGAGGTTCCGCACCTGCTCGCCACAGCGAAACGAAGGCTGTCCCATGCCTAGTTCGAACGCCATGCCCGGCTCCGCGCCGGAATCCGTACTCCGTTCCGTCCGCAGGCCGTCCCCCGGCCCGCTCCCCGAAGCCGCGCCCGTGTCCCCCTGCGCACAGACCTCCGCACAGACCCCGGTACACACCTCGGCACCCACCTCCGCACAGACCCCGGTACCCACCTCGGCACAGACCTCGGTGCGTACCAGCGCGCGTACGACCGCGGTCCGCCCGTCGCCCGTGCGCGTCTCCGGCGCCCGCTCCGGCTCAGGACCCGTCCCAGGTCCCCGGCCCGACGGCGCCGCCGACCGGGCCCGCGCGCACAGCGCAGCGCGCAGCCGCAGGCGGCAGGCCGCGCTGCCGTGGACGCTGATGTACCACTCGGTGGGCGACTGCCGGGACGACCCGTATCTGGTGACCGTCTCGCCGGAACGGCTCGGCCGCCAACTGGAGTGGCTGCGCCGCAGGGGCCTGACCGGCGTCGGCGTCGGCGAGTTGATGCGCGCGCACGCGGCCGGACGCGCGAGCCGCATGGTCGGGCTCACCTTCGACGACGGTTACGCCGACTTCCTGGAGTACGCCGTCCCGCTGCTGCTCCGGTACGGCCACACCGCGACGGTCTTCGTGCTGCCCGGCAGGCTCGGCGGCGTCAACGCCTGGGACGAACAGGGCCCGCGCAAGCCGCTGTTGACCGCCGACGGCATCCGCGCGGCGGCGGCGGCCGGCATGGAGGTCGGCTCGCACGGCCTGCTGCACCTGGACCTCACCGCGGTCGACGAGGACGAGCTGACCGTCGAAGTCACCGAGAGCCGCGACCTGTTGCGGGAGATCACCGGCCGCGAGCCCGACGGCTTCTGCTACCCGTACGGCGCGACCGACGCCCGCACGGTGGCCGCCGCCCGCGGCGCCGGTTACCGCTACGCGTGCTCGGTCGACCCCGGCCCGCTCGCCGGGACGTTCGCGCTGCCGCGCGCGTACGTCGGCCAACGGGACGCGGCGGGACGGCTGAACGCCAAGCGGCTGCTGCACAAGCTGCGGACGGCGACGGCCGCCGGAGGGCCGCCCGCCGCGCCCGCGCCGACTCCCGTGCCGGGAGACGGGATCAGCGTCCTGCCCGGCGGGCGGGACGGCGCGCGGGACGGCGTCCTGCCCGGCGGGCGGGACGGCGCGCGGGACGGCGTCCTGCCCGGCGGGCGGTCCGGCCGGGGCACGGCCGCTCCTGAGGAGCCCAGGTGAAGGTCCTGCACATCATCACCGGTCTGGGCATCGGCGGCGCGGAGCAGCAACTGCGGCTGCTCGTACGCCACCTGCCCGCCTCGTGCGAGAGCGAGGTGATCACCCTCACCAACCCCGGTCCGGTCGCGGACGCGCTGCGCGCCGACGGCGTACGCGTCACGCACCTGGGCATGACCGGCAACCGCGACCTGTCCGCGCTGCCCCGGCTGACCCGGCTGATCAGGGCGGGCCGGTACGACGTCGTGCACACCCACCTCTACCGCGCCTGCGTGTACGGCCGCCTCGCCGCGCGGCTGGCCGGGGTGCGTACGGTCGTGGCCACCGAGCACTCGCTCGGCGACTCCCAGATCGAGGGCCGCCCGCTCACCCGTGGCACCCGCGCGCTGTACGGGGCGACCGAACGGCTGGGTGTCGCCACCGTCGCCGTCTCCTCGACGGTCGCGCGCAGGCTGCGCGAGTGGGGCGTGCCCGACCCCCGTATCCACCTGGTGCCCAATGGCATCGACCCGGCCCGCTTCCGTTTCGACCCGGCGGTACGCGCCGTCACTCGGGCCCAACTCGGCCTGCCTGAGCGGGCGTTCGTCGTCGGCGGGGCCGGCAGGCTCGTACCGGGCAAGAACTTCGACACCGTCGTCCGCGCGCTGGCCGGTGTCCCGGACGCCCATCTCCTCGTCGCGGGCACCGGGCCGGAGCACGACGCCCTGCTGCGGCTGGCCCGTTCGACGGGCGTCGGGCCGCGCGTCCATCTGGTGGGCGCGGCGGGCGGGGACGACGGCGGCGGTGTCATGCCCGACATGCCCGCGCTGCTGTCCGCGATGGACGTCTTCGTGTCCGCGTCGCGCGAGGAGTCCTTCGGGCTCGCCATGGTCGAGGCGCTGGCGGCCGGGCTGCCGGTGCTGCACACCGCGTGCCCGGCGATCGAGGACCTGCCGCCGGACAGCGCGCCCGGCGCCCGCCGGATCGGCACCCGCCCGCGGGACCTCGTCTCCGCACTCCACGCCCAACAGGGCGCGGGCGTAAGGCGGTTGCCGGTGCCCGCCGCCGTCGACAGCTACCACATCGCCCGCACCGCCGACCGCGTGATGGGGCTGTACGCATCCGCATCCGCATCCGCGACCGCGACCGCGACCACATCCCCGACCGCAACCGCAACCGCAGCCGCGGAAGCCACCGCCACCGGCGTGGGGCCGGGACAGAAGAAATGAGACCGCTCATGCAGGACACCGCAGTGCAGGAGAAGGCCGCGATCCGCGACGAGGGCCGCGCCCCCGCGGGCAGGCAGGGACGCGGGCGCCGCGCTTCGTGGCGGACGCCGCCGCGCTGGCTGCCGCTGCCCCTGTGCCTGGGCATCGGCCTCGCGGGCGGCCTCGGTTACGGCCTGACGGCGGCCCCGCAGTACGCCGCCACCAGCTACGTCATCGTGGTGCCGCAGCACGGCGACGCGACGACCACCACCGGTTTCGCGCAGGCGTACGGGCGGGTCGTCACCGGTTCCGCGGTGCTCGCGGGGGCGCAGGCCGCGTCCGGGATGGCGGTGGACGACCTCAAGGGCAGCGTGCAGGCCGCGACCTCGCCCGACGCGCCGATGATCTCGATCACCGGGACGGGCCGGCGCGGCGCGACCGCCGCGAAGGTCGCCAACGCCGTCGCCGATTCGCTGGCCGCGACCGGCAACCGCAACGCCGCCAGCACCGGCGTCCGCCTGCTGGTCTTCTCCCCCGCCACCGCTCCGACCTCGCCCTCCTCGCCCTCCACCGCCCTGTCCGCGGCGGTCGGCGCGAGCGCGGGCGGCCTCCTCGGCGCGCTCTTCCTCCTGGTCCGCCCCCGCTCCCGCCGCGAGCCCGCCTACGGCGCCTCCCTCCCGGCCCCCACCCCGGGCCACGCCCCGACAGCGATGCCCAGGGAATCCGTATGACCACCCCCACCGCCGCCGGCTCCGCCACTCCCCACGAACCCGCCACCGCGCCCACGCCCGTCCGCCCACGGCCTGCGCCCGAGACGACACCGGAGCCCGCGCCCGCCGCCGAACCCCTGCCCGGACGCACGGCCGACGCCGAGCCCGCGGCTACAGCTACGGCTACGCCCGGCACCCCCGTCGCGCGCGAAGCTGCGCCCGCGCCAGCACAGACACCGCAGACGCCCACCGGCAGCACGGACGGCAACCCAGGCGCCGACATCGGCGCACCAGCCGCCCGCGAGACCTCGCCCGCCTCGGCGGAGGCACCGCAGACGCCCACCGGCAGCACGGACAGCGGCGCGGCCACACGCGTATCCGAGCCACGCACCACACCTGACACCCAGGTCGCGCGCGAAGCTGCGCCCGCGCCAGCACAGACACCGCAGACGCCCACCCGCAGCACGGATGGCAACCCAGGCGCCGACATCGGCGCACCGGCCGGGCGCGAGACCTCGCCCGCCTCGGCGGAGGCACCGCAGACGCCCACCGGCAGCACGGACGGCGGCGCGGCCACACGCGTATCCGAGCCACGCACCACACCTGACACCCAGCTCGCGCGCGAAGCCGCGGCAGCGCCAGCACAGGCAACCACCGGCGGCACAGGCCGCGGCTCGGCCGGACGCGTATCCGAGCCACGCACCGCCCCGGGCGCCGGCGTCGGCGCCCAGGCCGCCCGCGAGACCTCGCCCGCGTCGGCGGAGGCACCGTGGGCAGCCGACGACCGCGCGGCCGGGGACGGGCTCAGGGTCGAGGTCTGGCGGGATGCCGAGGAGTTCGGGGGGATGGCCGCGCAGTGGGGGCGGTTGTACGGGCGGTGCGGGGCGGCGACGCCGTTCCAGAGTCACGCGTGGCTGTATTCGTGGTGGCTGTCGTACGGCAGGCGCGGGCGGCTGCGGGTCGTGGTGGTGCGGCGGGGCGGGGAGTTGGTCGCGGCGGCGCCGTTGATGGTGACGTACCGGCCGGTGCCGGTGCTGGTGGCGCTCGGCGGGGCGATCACGGACTACGCGGACGTGCTGGTGGACGACGCGGATCCGGCGTACGCGACGGCGTTGACCGGGGCGCTGCGGCGGTTGGCGCGGACGGCCGTGATCGACCTGCGCGAGGTGCGGCCCGGCGCGGCGGCCGAGCGGGTGTACGGCGCGTGGCGCGGTCCGCGCAAGGACCTGGAGGACTCGGTCTGCCTGGAGCTGCCGGGCCTGCCGATGGACGGGCTGATCGCGAGGGTCGGCAGCTCGCGCGGCCAGCGCATCCGCTCGCAGTTGCGCAAGCTGGACGCGGCGGGCGTCGAGGAACGCGCGGTGCCCGCGCACGACGTGGCGCCCGCCGTCGAGACGATGCTGCGGCTGCACCTGCTCCAGTGGCAGGGCCGCGGGGTCACCCCGGAGCACGTACGCCCGCGCTTCGCCGAGCACCTGACCCGCGCCGCGCGGCTGATGGTGGCGAGCGGCGACGCGGCGATCACCGAGTTCAGCCTCGGCGGCGAGGTGGTGGCCGCGAATCTCACCGTGCTCTGCCCGAGCCTGGCGGGCGGCTACCTCTACGGCGCCCACCCCGGCCTGCGCGCCGCCAAGGTCGACGTCACGACACTGCTGATGCGACACGGCGTCCGGCAGACCCAGGACGGCGGCCGGGCCGCCCTCAGCCTGCTGCGCGGCGCGGAGCCGCACAAATTCCACTGGCGCCCCGACCACCTCGCCAACCGTCGCCTGCTGCTGACCACCCGCCCGCTGGCCGTCGTCCTCCACACCCGCGTCGCCCTGGCCGCCGCCCGCACCCGTCTCACCGCGACCGCCAAGCGCCGCCTGCCGGTGCTGCGCGCCTGGCGGGCCGGACTGAACGACCGGCTCGCCAGGCGCGGCGACTAGGACGTGGCCGTCGGCGGCAACGTCGGTGTCGGTGTCGTCGGCACGGTCGGTGTCGGCGACTCAGGCATCGGCACGGTCGGAGTCGGTGACTCAGGCGTCGGCACGGTCGGAGTCGGCGTCGCCGTCTGCTCGCCCGGCGCCTTCGGTTGCAGCTTGATACAGACCTGACCGCTGGCGTACTGCTTCTGCATCTCCTCGCTGAGCTGGAGCGGCAGGCACGCCTCCACCACGGGCGGCAGCGGCGAGGGCCCGGCCTGCGGTACGGGCGTCGGGCCCGGCGTGATGGCCGGAAGCGTCGGTACGGCCACGGGAGTGAGCGCCGGGGTCGGCGTCACGGGCGGCAGCACGCTGGGCGTCGGGCTCGCGCTCGGGCTGACCGCCGGGCTCGGCGACAACTCGGGGGACGGCGACACCGAGGGCGTCGTCGGCGCTGTCGGAGTCGGGCTCGGCGACAGCGACGGCTCCGGGGTGAGCGTGCCGCTCGGCGTCGGCGTCGGCGTCACCGTGGGCGTATCCGTGGGCGTCGGGGTCTCCGTCGGCGTCGCGGACGGGCTGACCGAGGGGGTCGGCGTGTCCGTGGGTGTCGCCGTCACCGTGGGCGTATCCGTAGGCGTCGGAGTGCCGGACGGCGTATCGGTGGGAGTCGGCGTGACGGTCGGCGTCGGGGTCTCCGTCGGCGTCGGAGTCGGCGTAGGCGTCGGCGTCTCCGAAGGCGTCGGCGCCGGCTTCAGGTCGAACAGCGCGTTGCGATACACCTTCGAGGACTTCGGGTTCTCCGTGCACTGCCACACGCCGTGCGGGCAGTAGTCGGTGATGGTCTGGTACACCGGCTGGTGGTCGTTGATCCACTGGAGCATCTGCCGCATGTAGTCGGGGTTGTCGCCGTTCCTGAACAGGCCCCACTCCGGGTACGAGATCTCCTTGCCGTGCCGGTCGGCGAAGTCGACCTGGGCCTGGAGCCCGTACGCCTCGTTGACCTGGTCGTAGAAGGTCTCGCCGGGGGGCTGGTCGTAGGAGTCCATGCCGACGATGTCGACGGTGGCGTCACCGGGGTAGCACTCGGTCCAGCCGATGGCGTCCTGGCCGCGGTTGGGGGTGAAGTCGAAGCGGAAGCGCTGGCCGGGCACGGCGCGCATGGCCTTGACGATCCGGTTCCAGTACGTCTTCCAGCCGGACGGGTCGGGGCCGCAGCGGTGGGTGTACGTGGTGCCGTTCATCTCCCAGCCGAGGACGATCACGGTGTCGGGCACGCCGAGGTCGACCAGCCGGTGGGCGAGCCGGGTGAAGTGGCCGTCGAAGTCGCCGCGCGCGCCCTCCTGGATCAGCTCGCGTACGTCGCGGTCGGGGACGCGGTCCTCGTTGTGCTCCTGCATCGGCACGTTGAGGACGAAGAGCCGGTCGGGCTTCGCGCGTTTCCAGGTGGCCCACGGCTGGAGCAGCCCGCCGCTGCCCTCGATGCCGGACCAGTCGTCGCCGGGCAGATACGTATGGCCGACCGTCGCCTCCGTACCGCCGAGCCAGGACTCCAGGGCGCCGATCCGTGCCACGCCCTCGGCGCCGGAGTCGGTGAAGGCACCCATGGGAGCGTACGAGGCGCGCGGCGGGGGCGTGGGCGTACCCCCGGAAGCACCGGCAGAACCGCCCGAGCCGTTCGGACCATTCGAGCCGTTCGAGCCGTTCGGACCGTCCGCGCCGCCCGGCCCCGCGGCGCCCTCCGCGCCGACGGCTCCGGCGAGCGCGGTGACGAGGCGGCGGCCCGCGCCCGGCGGGTCACTCGCGACGCCGGACAGTCCGGACAGTCCGGACATGATCAAGGCGGCCGACACGAATCCGACGCCCGCACCCGTCAGCCACTGGCGTCGGTTGGCCATGGTCACTCCTCGTCCGCTGTCCGCTGTGCGTGGTGCGTGGTGCGCTGTGCGTGGTGCGGTGACCGCCGGGCAACCGCACGGAAATCGCACTCCTAACGATCAGTCATAACGTATGAGTAATAGGCACGCCCCCTGACGTAGACCAAAAGCGGTTCCCCCGACAGTTCCTACCCGGGCTCAAACAACCTGGCGGTCCGTCAATACCGGCACCGGGCCGATCGCGATATCACTCGGGCGGATGAAATTCCTTGCATCGCCCACCGATTATCCGGGGGACTCACCCCTACGGCGGCATGATGAACCGCGGAAACGGCCGGAGGAGAGGAGTGTGTCGGACATGAGCGAAGCCATGGAGAACGACAGCGGAAGACCCTCACGGCCCCGGGTGGCGACGCGCCGTCGCTTGATCAGGCGCGGCATCACGACCGTGGCCGCCGTATCCGGGACCACCGCGGCGCTGCGTCCGATGCTGGCCGCGAGGCCGTCGGACACCGCGGTCGCCGAGCCCCCCGCCGGGTACGACAACGCCGCCGCCGGGTACGAGCCCGCTCCCGTGCCGGGCGCGGGGGCCGCCCTCTTCGACGAGGTCTACCGCGGGCGCCGCATCCAGGGGTTCAGCTCCGCGCGGGACAGCGGCGTCGACATCCGGATCGACGGGCGTCCGCTGCACGTGATGCGGCGCGTGGACGGCAGCTTCATCAGCATGGCCAACCACTACCAGCCCTTCCCCACCGCCCTCGGCACGGCCCGCGGCGCGGTCGACGTACTCGGCCGCGCCCAGCTGTCCACGACCGCGGAGCACCACCACTGAGCGCCACCGCTGAGCGCCGTCCACGGGCGTCGGCACCGAGCGCCACCACCGAGCGCCACCACTGAGCGCGGCACCGCGCGCCACCACTGACGGCTGAGCGCCGTACGACCGCCGAGGGGTCAGTTCCTGTGTACACGCGAATGAATCAGCGGCATCTGACCAGCAGCCAACGCTCCCGGTTCGTCGAGGCCGTGCTGGAGCTCAAGCGCGTGGGCGGCTACGACAAGTACGTCATCACGCACGGCAAGTACTTCGCCGCCGACGGCGAGAGCGGGCTGCGGGTCGCCCACATGGCGCCGACCTTCTTCCCCTGGCACCGCCGGTTCCTGCTCCAGTTCGAGGCCGATCTCCAGATGTTCGACCCGGGCGTCACCATCCCGTACTGGGACTGGACGTACGACAACGCGCAGAGCTCCTCGCTGTGGGGCCCGGACTTCATGGGCGGCAACGGCCGCGACAGCGACGGCCAGGTGATGACGGGCCCGTTCGCGTACCAGACCGGCGACTGGCCGATCAATTACGGGGTCACGCAGGAGAAGTACCTGACCCGCAACATGGGGCGGCCCGACCGGCCGATCGTGCTGCCGACGAAGGCGGAGCTGGACAACGCGCTCGCGATGCCGGTCTACGACGTCGCGCCGTGGAACTCCGCCCCGACCACCAAGGGCTTCAGGAACAAGATCGAGGGCTGGACGGTCAGCGACACCAAGGGCGGCTACCTGCACAACCGGGTCCACCAGTGGGTCGGCGGCCACATGATCGGCGGCACCTCGCCGAACGACCCGGTGTTCTGGATGCACCACGCCTTCCTCGACCTGGTCTGGATCCGCTGGCAGCGGCTGCACCCGAAGTCCCCGTACCTGCCGTCCATGCCGCTGTCGGCCAACGACCCCGAGCACGGCCGCGTGATCAGCAGCGACGAGCTGATGCCGCCGTGGGGCGAGAAGCCGTCGGACTACTTCGACCACCGCTCGTTCTACCGGTACGAGGAGAGCTGACGCGCTCGCGCCGAGGGCGCTGGGCCGAGGGAAAGAAACGGCCTCCCGCACACAAGGTGACGGGAGGCCGTTTCATGTGTGGGACCGCGGAATTACCACTCGCCGCCGTCGTGCCCGGAGACGTTGGCGCACTGGTTGCCGAACGCCGGGTTCAGCAGGCCGATGACGTCGACGGTGTTACCGCAGACGTTGACCGGGACGTGCACGGGCACCTGGATGAGGTTGCCGGACAGCACACCCGGCGAACCGACAGCGGCACCCTGCGCGCCGGAGTCGGCAACAGCCATACCGGCGCCGGCGGCCAGAACGGCACCCGCCGCGGCGGTGACGGCCGCCGCCTTTGCGATACGCGACATCAAGATCTCCCTGAGACGAAACCCAACCGCAAATACCTGCGGCGTTGACGCTGTGCGCAACGGGGGGAGATCACGAATAGTCACGCATGTTGGGCTGAATCGGTGACGGCGTATCACAATGGGCCGAAGGGGTGAGCGCTGTTCGCGCTCACCCCTTCGGGTGTCACATCCGGCCGGAGCACGGCTCGAAGCGCCGCTCAGGACCCCTGCGAACCACGGCTCCGGCTACGCCCGGCGCTCGGTCAGAGCGGCAGGCCGGGGGCCGAAGGGAGGCCGCCGGGCAGCGACGGGAGGGCGGGCAGACCGGGCAGGTTCGGCGCAGGCAGGCCACCGCCGAGGACGGTGGCGACGACGACGTTGACCAGGCCGGTGACGACGGCCGTGGCGGCGGTCAGCAACCCCGCCGGGTCACCGGCCGTGGACGCCTTGACCAGGTTGTCGACTGCCGTCTGGAGCGCGGTGAGGGCGTCGGCCTTCAGGTCCCGCGTGGCGGACGGCTTGACCGACGGCTGCGTGGCGACCTTGCCCGAGGGGCTGCCGAGGCTCGGCACCGCGGGGACGGCGGGGACGGCGGGAACAGCCGGAGCCGCGGGAGCCGCGGGGGCGGCAGGGGCGGCGGGAGCGGCGGGGACCGCCGGCGCGGCGGCCTTCGCCGCGTCGATCGCCGACTTGGCCCCGGCGGCGTCGGCGGTGATGGTCTCGGGCTTGACGGTGCCGGGCTTGGCGAGCACGTCCTGGACCAGTTTCGTGACCGGGGTGAGCACGCCGGCCATATCTCCCAGTGACTTGGCCTGCGCGAGCAGCGCGGTCGCGTCCGGCGCTGCCGGTGCCGCCACGGTGCCCGCGGGCTTGGTGTCTGCGGGGGTGGCGGCAGCGGCGGTCGTCGTGAGCGCGCCGCCGGCGATGGTGGCGACGAGCGCGGAGGCGACGACCACGCCGGTGATCCGGTGGGTACGCATGGAAAACAGTTCCCTTCGGTGGTTGAACAGCTACGCCACCACCGTGAAAAGCAGACGGTATTACCGCAACTGCTGAGAATGGCCGCCGCCCACTAGGGTGGCGGCGCGAACTGTGTGAACTGCGGATTTCCCGATTTCAACCGCTGCCGATCCACATCACCCTGATGGGCCGTTAGGGTGCGTACGCGCGGCCGACTTCTCCCCTAACGAAGGAATCCGGGAGCCTCGGGTCGCCCGCGGAGGTGATATCCGCTCCGGCCGGGCTCCGGCGGCGGTTAGGGTCCGGCGCATGAGCCAGACCAATACCGCCCTGAATTCCGCCCTCCAGCGCCGACTCGGCACCCTCGTGGTGATTCCGTGGGCCGGTGAACACCACGAGGACGGCCGCGACATGCCGTTCCTGATGGCCTATTCGCTCGGTGACGGGCCGGACGGCCCGGAGTCGGGACAGGAGGCGGCGCTGGCCGTCGCGGAGGAGGTCGGGCTGCCGGTCGGCGGCGTGATCCTCGACGTCGGGCAGGCGCCGAACGTCCCGGTGAAGGTGCTGGTCGAGGGCGGCAAGGCCGTGCTGACGATGCCTTACCTGCACGCCGCCTGCCCGGTGCCCGAGCAGTGGGTGGCCGCGGCGCAGGACCGGGGCTCGGTGTACTTCATCCTCGCCACCCGCCCGTGGCCCGAGGCGAAGCCGGGCACCCCGGTGACCGAGGAGACCCTCCAGGGCTTCGCCGGGGACACCGACGTCCTGGGCACCGCCGCACACTGCCTGGTGCCGGTGGGCACCCTCAAGAGCTAGGCCCCCTCAAGGGCTAGGACCCCTCAAGAGCTCGCCCCCTCAACAGCTCGCTAAGCGCGCGGGGGCGCCCCGCGGGACCCGAGGGTCCTGCGGGGCGCCCCTGTACGCGTACGGAGTCGGGCTCGGGCGGTCAGTGGACCAGGTCGTTGGCGGCGGTGACCGCGTCGGTGCCCGCCTGGGCGACGTTCTTCACGTCCTGGACCTTCTGGTCGACCTTGTAGTCGCCGAGCACGCTGGCGGTGGCGCCCTTGGCCTGCTCGCCCGCGGCGCTCGCGGTGATCGCGGTGCTGCTGAGGGTGGAGCCCAGGTCGGCGGACTGCTCGGCGGCCATGGCGGCGGGGGCGCCCGCCGCGATCAGGAAGGAACCGGCGGCGGCGGTGGTGAGGATTCGGCTTACGTTCATGATCGATACAACGCGCGAACCGCCCGCAGGGCACGCGGACCGTACCGGTCCGGGTCGGCACCGGGCCGCGGACCCTCCCGCCGCGAGCACCCCCGCTGTTGCACTGGCGTGACAACGGCAGCACAGGAGACGGACGTTGCGGGAGCACTCTTTGTGTCACCGGCGAAAACAGCCGGAGCCGGCCGGAACGGCGGGAGACCGCCGCGCGCGGTCGGAGGACGCCGCACCGCATCCGTTCCTGGGGGGAACCCGATATGTCCGTTCGTGCCAGTGGCCGTCGCAGCACCGCCGCCGCCATCGCGCTCACCGCCGGGATCACGGCTGGTGCCGCCCTGCTCCTGACGGCCTGCGGCCCGGCGGACGGCACCGCCTCCGACCCCGCGCCCTCGGCGACGAGCGGCGCGAGCGGTCAGCCCACCCCCAGCGGGAAGGGCGGCAGCGGCGGCACCGGGGGGAACGCGGGGGACGACGGCGCCAACGGCTCGGGGGCCAGCCCGGTCGGCAGCAGCCCCAAGCTCAACGGCACCGCGCACTCCGGTCTGACCATCAGCGACGGCACCCGTTACGTCGTCATGAACGGCACCCGGGTGGACTTCGGCACCGAGGTCCGCGACCTGGCCTGGTCGCCGACCGGCGCGAAGGCCGCCTTCATCGACGGCGACGGCGACCTCGCGGTCAGCGATCCTGACGGCGGCGGACGCGTGATCGTGGCCAGGAACCCGGGCAACCAGAACTGGTCGCACCCGACCTGGCAGGTGCGCGCGAACGACCCGCAGAACGGCCTTCCCGCCCTCGACAACCTCCTCTTCGCCGGCCGCCAGGGCAGCACCGCCCGGCTGTACGGCGTCCCGGCCACCGCGCACGACGGCACGCCCAAGGCGCTGAGCCTGAACCACGAGTCGGACGACAACGTGAAGCCGCTGCCCCAGACCGGCAACGTATGGCCCAGCTCGGCGGGGAAGTACGGCACCGCCGTCTACGCCAACACCGACGACGGCAAGGTCTACATCCGCGACGACTACCTGCGGCAGCAGGGCTACGCGCTCACCCCGGGGTCCGAGCCCGCCGTGGGACCGACCGAGGACGACGGCGTCGTCTTCGTCCGGTCCGTCGGCGGCCACGACCACCTGTTCCTGGAGACGCCCCAGGACGGCGCGCCGCGGTACGAGGACCTGACCCCGCAGGCGACCACCGACTACACCGAGCCCGCCTTCGAGCCCGACGGCAGGACGGTCGTGGCCCGTACGCCCAACGGCATCGTGCGGCTGCCCGTCGACGGCTCGCACGCGCCGGTCAAGGTCTCCGACTACGTCGGGCTCCCGGCCTACCGCGCCTGATCCAACTCGGCCCGCAGCGCGTCCAGATGGGCGTCAGCGGTGTCGTGCGGCAGGAATTCCACCACGTCGACGAAACGGAACAGCACCTGTGACGAGGTGACCGCGAACTCGTAGTCGGCGAAACCGACCACGGCGCCCAGCGTGCCGCGCACCGCGCCCCGGACGACATGAGCGGTCATGTCGTCCGGGCTCCGCGCGTCCAGACCGCGCCGCGCGTTGGGCCGCGCCAGATACGGGCAGACCATCGAGGCGTAGAGCATGCAGGCGCGGTGGCCAGGCCCTTCGAGGGTCGGCGCGAGATTGCGGTACGGGCGCCCGGCGGCCAGCGCCTCGCCGATCGCGGCGCTCTCGGAACCGCCCACCACCCGCCACACCGGGCCGCGCGGCATCAGCGTGTCGCACACCGAACACAGCCGCTGCCGGGCGCAGTTGGCGCTGCGGTCGTAGTCGGTCAGCGCGAACTGCGGCTGGTCGTCGTGCCACGGGGTGATCGCGGGCACCGGGTAGCCGCGCGGGTCGCGGGGCCTGACCTCGACGGTCGGCGGCATCGGCACGGAGTCAAAGCGCACGGCCCCTCCCTATCAGGCGGAACGGTCCCTGCGGAACAGCCGCCCGAACCCCGTCCGCCGCCCGCCACGGCCGGAATCCGTATCGGCGGCCGTACCCGTACGCGTATCCGTACCCGTATCAACGTCCGTACCCGTATCGGGGGTCCGTGCCGCGTGCCAGTCGGCCACGGCCTTCTCGACGTCGAACAGGCCGAGGTTGAGGGGCGGTCCCTCCGGAGGGCGGCGCAGGGCCTCGCGGATGCGGTCGTTGATCTCGGTGAGGATCTGCCGCACCTGCCGCTCGGAGCGCGCCCGCGCTACCGCGGCCGTCGCGTCCTCCGCGGCCTTGCGCAGCACGAGCGTCGGCGGCAGCGCGGACAGGCCCTCGCGGTGCATCTTGCCCTTGATCCACCACAGTTCGTCGTACGGGGTGTCCAGCGAGGCCAACGGCTGTCCCGCGCCCGGCAGTTCGGCGAAGTCGCCGCGCCGCTCCGCCTCGCGGATCTGCTTGTCCACCCACGTCTCGTAGGAGACACCGGCGGGTTTGCGTTCGGTCATACCTCGCTCCTCACGTGGGCGCACGCAGCGGGTGGCGTACCCACCAGGTTACGGCCGGGCCCGCGCGGCCAGCAGGGCGACGTCGTCCTCAGCGGCGGAGGGCGCGAGGCGGTGCACGATCCGGGCGAGGAGCGCGTCCAGCGGTTCACCGGCGTGCGGGAGGACGAGCGAGGCCAGCCGGGCGAGCGAGGCGTCGATGTCCTCGGTACGGCGTTCCACCAGCCCGTCGGTGTAGAGCAGCAGCGTCTCCCCAGCGCGCCACGGCACGTACACCGTCTCGTACGTGCCCCGCAGGTCCGCGCCGAGCGGCGGTCCCGGCGGCACGGCGAGCAGCCGGACGCGGCCGTCGGGGGTGACGACGGCGGGCGGGAGGTGGCCCGCGCTGGCGAAGAAGCAGCCGCCGCGCGCCGGGTCGGCGAGGCCCAGCAGGCAGGTGCCGGGCCGTTGGGCGCCCGCGGCGGCCAGCAGCCCGTCCATCCGGCGCAGGACGCGGTCCGGCGTGTCGCCCTCGCCCGCGATCACCCGCAGCATCGAGCGGTACTGGCTCATCTCGACGGCCGCCTCGACGCCGTGCCCCATCACGTCGCCCATGGCCAGCAGCGTCACGCCGCCGGGCAGTGCCAGGGTGTCGAACCAGTCGCCGCCGACCAGGTCCGTGGCGCCCGCCGGGAGGTAGCGGGTGGCCACCTCGACCCCGGGGTGCGGGGCGCAGGGCGCGGCCAGCAGGGCGCGCTGCAACTCGACCGCGATGCCGTGCTCGCGGGTGTAGCGGCGGGCGTTGTCGAGGCTGATCGCGGCCCGGTCGGCCAGCGCGCGGGCGATGGCGGTGTCCTCGTCGTCGAAGCCGGGCGAGTCCCCGGCCCTGATCAGCGTGACCGTGCCGATCCGGTCGCCGCGGGCGCTCAGCGGCACGACCAGCACGGAGTGGATGCCCGCGGCGCGGTAGGCGGCGACCCGCTCGGCGTTCGGCGCGGAGTGGGAGATCTCCTCGTCGCGCGGCAGATTCTGCACCACGGGACGCCCGGTCTCCAGGCAGGTCGGGATCGCCGAGCCGCGCTGGTAGACCACGTACTCCCCCGGCGTCCCGAAGATCCGCACCGGCTCGCGCAGCGATGGCCGCGCGGCCATAGCGGCCCTGCGCAGCCGCAGCGCGCCGTCCGGCGGGGGGCGGCGGCGGGCGCGCGGGCCGCTGTCCAGCACTTCCACCGTGGCGGTGTCCGCGATCACCTCGACCAGCAGGTCGGCCAGTTCCTGGCAGGTCGGGTCCATCTCCAGCGTGGAGCCGATCCGGACGGCCGCCGCGTCGAGCAGCAGCAGCCGCTCCTTGGCCCGTTCCAGCTCGCGCTGCGCCTCGTGGTCCTCGCTGACCTCGATGATCACCGCGCCGACCCCGCCCACCCCGCCGTCCCGGCCCTGGAGCCGGTGGTACGTGCACTGCCAGTAGCGCGTGGTGTGCGGCGAGTCGGCCCGGGTCTGGCCGCTGGAGAGCAGCTCGCGCGGTGCGCCGTCGGCGAGCACCATCCGCATGACGCCCTCGCCCACGTCCACGCCCGGCACCGTCTCCGCGATGGTCCTGCCGATGTGCGCGGCCGGTTCGACGCCGTTCATCCGGGCGAGCGCCGGATTGACGTATCTGTAGCGCAGGTCGGGGCCGAGTACGGCGACACCCGCCGCCGTCCCCTCCAGCAGCGCGTGCCACAGCGACTCATCCGGGTTCACCTGTTCCACAGTGCACGCAGGGCCGCGGGGCCGCGAATCGGGACGGGGGGGCCGCGCGGCGGCCGTTCCCAGAGGCGTCCGGGGGGCCGGGGGCGGTCCCGGGGGTCCGGGGGCGGTCCGGGGGCGGTCCGGGGGCGCGGAGGCGCGGCGGGTCCGGGGGCGGGGAGGCGCGGCGCGCGGGCTGGTATAACAGCGCTGTTAGATTAGCCGCCCGGCGCTTCGACGGTTGGGACGTCGCGCCCGTCGAGAGGAACGGACCGCCATGACCGAGCCGCAGCGGAGCTACCCGCCGATCGAGCCGTACGACCAGGGCATGCTCGATGTCGGCGACGGGAACCTCGTGTACTGGGAGACCTGCGGCAACCCCGCGGGCAAGCCGGCGCTCGTCGTGCACGGCGGCCCCGGCTCGGGGTGCCGGCCGTCGCACCGGCAGGACTTCGACCCGGAGCGCTACCGGGCGGTGCTGTTCGACCAGCGCGGCTGCGGGCGCAGTACGCCGCACGCGAGCGACCCGGCGACCGACCTCACGCACAACACCACCGACCATCTGATCGCCGACATGGAGCGCCTGCGGGTCCGCCTCGGCGTCGACCGCTGGCTGCTGACGGGCGGCTCCTGGGGCTCGACGCTGATCCTGGCGTACGCGCAGCGGCACCCGGAGCGGGTCTCGGAGATCGTCATCAACGGCGTCACGACCACCCGCAGGGCGGAGATCGACTGGCTCTACCGGGGCGTCGGCCGCTTCTTCCCCCAACAGTGGGCGGCCTTCCGCGCGGCGGCCGGTCAGGCGTGCGACGGCACGGGGTCACGTACGGCGCCCGGCTCCGCGCCCGGCACGGGGTCCGGAACGGCGCCCGGCACGGCGACCGGAACGGCGTCCGGCGTGACCGTCATGCCGTCCGATACGGCGGGCGGCATCGCGGGCGGGCTCGTCGCCGCGTACGCGCGCCTCACCGAGGACCCCGATCCGGCCGTACGGGCCAGGGCCACCGCCGACTGGTGCGCGTGGGAGGACGCGGTGCTCTCCCTCGAACCCAGCGGCTCCGCCCGCCCCTACAGCGACCGCCCCTCCGCCGCCCGGCTCGCCATGGTCCGGATCTGCGCGCGCTACTTCTCGCACGGCGCCTGGCTCGAAGAGGGCGCCCTCCTGCGCGACGCGCCCCTGCTCCGGGGCATCCCCGCCACCCTGCTCCACGGCCGCCTCGACCTCAGCTCACCGCCCGACACCGCCTGGCGCCTCGCCGCCGCCTGGCCGCAGGCCACCCTCACCGTCGTGGACGACGCGGGCCACAAGGGCAGCCCCACGATGTCCGGCCACGTACGGAACGCGCTCGACGAGTACGCGCGTACGCGCTAGTGGCGTGTCCGTTCACCCTTCTCCGTGCGGGGTCTCTGGGACGATGATGGAGGTCACCGCCCCGGGCCGCCGGGACACGGGGCCGATGGGGGAGGGAACACGTGGCCGAGGTCTTCACGCGCCGCATGTCCAGGTGGCAGGCGGAGCAGCAGCGCGAGGCCGTCGCGGATGTCTACGTCGAGGCGTACCGAGGTGTGCCCGGCCAGGAATTCCACGACCGGGAGGATTTCCTGCGGCGCTTCGCCGAGGCCACGCGGCGGCCCGGCTTCGACATGATCGTGGCCAGCGAGCGGCGGCTGACCGGGGTCGCGTACGGCTACGTCCTCGACCGCGCCGACGGCTGGTGGCGGGACTTCACCGTCGCGGGCACCGACGGCGCGGGGCCGCACGGCACCGACATCGAGGAACTCACCGCCTCGGGACAGGTCTTCGCGCTCGCCGAGCTGATGGTCGTGCCCGCCTACCGCAGGCAGGGCATCGCCACCGGTCTGCTCGACCAGCTCCTGCTGCGCAGCGACGCGGCCCTCGTCACCGTCCTCACCGCGCCCGACGCCGACGCCGTCCACGCCCTGCGCGCCTGGGAGTGGACCTGTCTCGGCGACACCAACGGCTCCCGCCAGGCATGGAGCCGCACGCTGCGTCGGTGATCGTCGCCGCCATGTCCGCCGGCGTCGCTACCTCTTCCGGACGCCGAACAGCGAGCGGCTGATCTCGCGGCCGAGCTGCGTACCCATGGAGCGGGCGAGGGACTTGAACGCGCCGCTGTGGACGACCTGTTCGACGATCCCGGCGTCGGCGGAGGAACCCTTGGCGGCGGAACGGCCGCCCTTCGGGGCGGCCTTGGGCGCGTTCTCGGCCGTGGTCTCGGCCGCGTTCTCGGCCGCTTCGGCCTGCGCGGCGGAAGCCGCTTCGGCGGCGGCCAGCTTCTCGTAGGCGGACTCGCGGTCGACCGCCTCGGCGTACCGCCCGTACAGCGGCGAGGACTTGACGGCGGAGTCGAGCACAGCCGCGTCCACCGGACCCATCAGCGACTCGGGGGCGCGCAGCCGGGTGGCGGCCACCGGCGTCGGCGCGCCGTTCTCGCTGAGGACGGTGACGACGGCCTCTCCGGTGCCGAGCGAGGTGAGCAACTCGCCGAGGTCGTAAGCGGAGTTGGGGAAGGTGGAAACGGTGGCGCGCAGCGCCTTGGCGTCGTCGGGCGTGAAGGCGCGCAGGGCGTGCTGGACGCGGTTGCCGAGCTGGGCGAGCACGTCGCCGGGGACGTCCTTGGGCGTCTGCGTGACGAAGAAGACGCCGACGCCCTTGGAACGGATCAGCCGTACGGTCTGGGTGATCGCGTCGAGGAACGCCTTCGAGGCGCCGTTGAAGAGCAGGTGCGCCTCGTCGAAGAAGAAGACCAGTTTCGGCCGGTCGAGGTCGCCGACCTCGGGCAGGTCCTGGAAGAGGTCGGCGAGCAGCCACATCAGGAAGGTCGAGAAGAGCTGCGGCTTGTCCTGCACGGCGGGCAGCTCCAGCACGGAGACCAGCCCGCGCCCGTCGGACGCCGTACGCAGCAGCTCGCTCGTGTCGAACTCCGGCTCGCCGAAGAACGCGGCGGCGCCCTGCGCCTCGAAGGCCGTCAGGGTCCGCATCAGCACCCCGGCGGTCGCCGACGAGATCCCGCCGATCTCCTTCAGCTCCGGCTTGCCCGCGTCGGAGGTCAGAAAGGCGATGACCGCCCGCAGGTCCTTGAGGTCGTACAGCTCAAGACCCTTGGTGTCGGCGTAGTGGAAGATCAGGCCGAGCGACTGCTCCTGAGTGGTGTTCAGGCCGAGCACCTTGGACATCAGGACGGGGCCGAAGGCGGTGACGGTCGCCCGCACCGGAATGCCGGGGCCGAGGCCGCCCAGCGCGTAGAACTCGGCCGGAAAACCGGTGGCCGTCCAATTCTGGCCGACTTCCGCCGCTCGCTGCTCGACCTTCTCACCCGGTTGGCCCGGCGCCGACACGCCGGAGATGTCGCCTTTCACGTCCGCGAGGAAGACCGGGACGCCCTGCGCGGAGAGCTGTTCCGCGATGAGCTGGAGCGTCTTGGTCTTGCCGGTGCCGGTGGCGCCCGCCACCAGGCCGTGCCGGTTGAGCATGCCGAGCGGGATGCGGACCGGCGCGTCGGCGTGGCACTCGCCCTCCCACAGCAGCGCGCCGAGGTCCAGCGCGGGGCCGGTGAAGGCGTAGCCGCGGGCGATGTCGGCGGCGGGGGACGGAGCTGACGGTCCGGACGGTGCGGGCGTCGGTGCGGACGGTGCGGCTGTCGACCCCGGTGTCACGGCCGCCTCACCCGTGACGGCCTCACCGGCGGAACTATTCGGCTGGGGATCGGTCATCACAGGCTCCCGATTTATACGACGATGAGGCTTTTGCCACCATCGCACCCCGGCAGCGGTGCTGCGCCCGGACAAGCCGGGCCGGTAGGCTTTCCGTGTGATCTTCAAGCGCATCGGAAACGGGCGGCCGTACCCGGACCACGGCCGGGTGAGTACGCGCGAGTGGGCCGACGTCGCCCCACGTCCCGTGCGGCTGGACCAGTTGGTGACCACCAAGGGACAGCTCGACCTGGAGACACTTCTCGCCGAGGATTCCACCTTTTACGGCGACCTCTTCGCCCATGTCGTGAAATGGCGGGGCGACCTCTATCTCGAGGACGGACTCCACCGGGCGGTACGCGCCGCGCTCCAGCAGCGCCAGGTGCTCCACGCCCGGGTCCTGGAGATGGACTGACAATCCGCTTACGCTGCGCTCATGAGCATGCTGACCCCCTCCGGTATGGGCGGGAAGTACCGGGTCACCGGCAAGCAGTACCCGAGGATGCGCCGCCCGCGCCGCCGCGGCCGTGTCGTGACCGCCGTGATCGCCTCGGTCGTCGTGCTCGGCCTCTTCGGTTACGGGGCGCTGCAACTCGTCCATGTCTTCCGCGGGGACGACAACGGCGACACGAAGGCGAACGCGGCACCGCAGAACCGCCCCTGCGTCACCGTGGCCCCCACCGCCCCCACGGGTAGACCGGCCGCGCTGCCGCAGCCCACGGGCGTCACGCTGAACGTCTTCAACGCCACCGCCAAGGGCGGTCTGGCCAAGACCACAGCCGACGAGCTGGCCAAGCGCGGCTTCAAGGTGAACAAATTCGGCAACGCGCCCGACCCGTACGACAAGAAGGTCGGCGAGTCCGCGCTGATCGTCGCCGGGCCCGCGGGTGAGGCGGCGGCCCGCACGGCGGGCACCCAGGTGGCGGGCTCGACCGTGAAGATCGACCCCAAGCGGACCGACAAGACCGTCGATGTGATGATCGGCACGGCCTTCACGGCGCTTTCCGGTCCGACCGACGTGGCGAAGGCCCGGATCGTGGCGGCGAACCCGCCGCCGCCGAAGCCGGTGTGCGTGACGCCGAGCCCGAGCGCGTCGGGTGGCGCCCCGGGCAAGACCGGGGCCACGACGAAGGCGGGCGCGCCGGCGAAGCACTGAGCCGCCGTGGCGGGCGACCTGGCGCGCGGTGGCCTCACGCGGGTGGCTTGGCGCGGGCGGCATGGCGGCCGACCGCGTACATGCGAGAGGGGGGCGTGACCTCAAGTCAGGTCCCGCCCCCCTCGCTGTCGCTTGTCAGCTCTCGCGCTTGTCAGCTCACCGTGCCGTACATCCGGTCGCCCGCGTCGCCGAGGCCGGGCACGATGTAGCCGCGGTCGTTCAGCCGCTCGTCGACCGCGGCCGTGACCACCGTGACCGGCTTGCCCGCCAGGGCCCGCTCCATCGACTCGACGCCCTCGGGCGCGGCCAGCAGGCACAGCGCCGTGACATCGTCGGCGCCGCGGTCGATCAGCAGATCGATCGCCGCCACCAGGGTGCCGCCGGTCGCCAGCATCGGGTCGACCACGTACACCTGCCGTCCCGACAGGTCCTCCGGCATACGGGTGGCGTACGTCGCCGCCTCCAGCGTCTCCTCGTCGCGGACCATGCCGAGGAAACCGACCTCGGCGGTGGGCAGCAGCCGCACCATGCCGTCGAGCATGCCGAGCCCGGCGCGCAGGATCGGCACCACGAGGGGGCGCGGGTAGGAGAGCCTGACCCCGGTGGTCGGGCCGACCGGGGTGCGGATGTCGACCTGCTCGGTCCGCACGTCGCGGGTGGCCTCGTAGGCGAGCAGGGTGACCAGCTCGTCGGCGAGCCGCCGGAACGTCGGCGAGTCGGTGCGCTCGTCGCGCAGGGTGGTGAGCTTGTGCGCGACCAGCGGGTGGTCGACAACATGGAGACGCATGAATACGACTGTATCCGCCGGGTGGGGGGCGCGTCGCCGGTGCGATGAGCAGCCCGCCTCCGCGCACCTTCTGCGCCTGGCGTGGGGTAAACCGCGCGAACGAGGGAAACTGGCCTGATAGGCCCGGTGTGCCTTCCGGGTGAAGCGAGCCCCAGGGATGGTGCCCGAGATGCCGGAGCCCGACCGAGACGCCGATCACACTCCTGACCGCACTCCCGACCGGGCCCAGGCCCGCGACACGGACGTCGAGCGCCGCCGCAAGCGCGCGCTGTTCCTGCGGGAGCTGAACGAGGCCAAGGAGCTGCGCGAGCGGGTCCAGCCGCGACGCGCCCGGGTCGCCCGGCTCCGTCAGCAAATGCGGATGCGCACCTTCCGTTGGTGACCGCGTGGTGAGCGCGTGGTGACCGCGCCGCGCGGGTGACCGGGTACGGATCGCGTATACACCGCGTACGCGCCGCGTACACAGCGTGACGGATCAGTGCCGTACGGGTGACCGTTCCGGGCCTCCGACCGCCGGACTTTCCACAGAAGTGACGAAGACCTGGCACGTCGCGGTGCAGAAGACCCTTCGCAACGCCCCGGTTTCTGCCACGATGCCGAGTGGGTGGGGCCAACGGAAGTCGAAAGCGGCCCCCATCCGGTCCGGACGGCCTGAGACCCTGTGGGAGAGTCACGGTGTACTTCGCCGCACTGCTCGCGCGCACCGAGGACGGTTGGCAAGCGAGCGAACCCGATCTCGACAATGTGGAAACCCTCGCCGATCTGAGCGATCTGGCCCGCGCGGCCGGCGACGAGGAGGAAACGGTTCTGGTCTTCATCGAACAGGAGGACGCCTGGTTCGGCGTCATCCGTGTGGACGGTGAAGAGGATCCCAGGATCTATGTGTCCGACGCGGCTGCCGCCGCCCGCAGTTCGTACGGGGAGATCCTGCTCACCGACGAAGTGCTGGGCCGCGACCCCGAGGACCTGGACGAACTCGTGGACCTCGACGGCACCGAGGACGGCGAGGACGACGAGACCGAGGACGCCGTGGCGGGCCCCTCGGAAGACCATGTGCCGACCGGTCCGCTCGGCGAGACCGACATCCTCACGGATCTCGGCATGAGCACCAGGGAACTGCTGGCGCTCAGCGGTGACGGCGCGCTGACCGGTGAGGCGCTCGGCGAGATCGCCGACGCGCTGGGGTGCGGGGACGTGCTGGAGGCGGTCCGCTGACAGACCCTCTGAAGGACCCCTGGGCCGCCGCGATGCGGCTGGCCCTGGAAGAGGCGGCGCAGGCCCCGCTCACCGGTGACGTGCCGGTGGGCGCGGTCGTGCTGGCCCCCGACGGCACGGTGCTGTCCCGTGCCCGCAACGAGCGCGAGGCCACGGGCGATCCGACCGCCCACGCCGAGGTCCTCGCCATCCGCCGCGCCGCCGCCTTTGTCGGCGGCTGGCGGCTGACCGGCTGCACCCTGGCGGTCACCCTCGAACCCTGCACCATGTGCGCGGGCGCGATCGTCCTCTCCCGGCTCGACCGCGTCGTCTACGGCGCCGCCGACGACAAGGCGGGCGCCGCCGGTTCCCTCTGGGACGTCGTCCGCGACCGCCGCCTCAACCACCGCCCCGAAGTCATCCCCGACGTCCTCCCCGCCCCCTGCGCGGCCCTCCTCACCCGCTTCTTCCGTACAACCGATTTCTGACCACGCCCCCGCGTGGGCTAGGATCTCTCTCGGTAGCGTGTCCGAGCGGCCTAAGGAGCACGCCTCGAAAGCGTGTGAGGGGGCAACTTCTCCGTGGGTTCAAATCCCACCGCTACCGCCATGAACAGCACGAGTTGAGGGCACCTACCCGTTCGGGTAGGTGCCCTCAGCCGTCTCCGTCTCGGTCCCCGTCCCATACGGCCGGCAGGTGCGCTCGCGGCCCCTACTCGTCGTCGTAGCGCTTGAAAGCGCTGGTGTCGATGGCCCAGGGGCCGAAGGGGACCCGGTCGCCGAAGACGTATGGGAGAACGGTCGAGTAGTGCGGGCCGCTGGAGCCGGGGGCAGGGTCGGCGTAGGTGAAGACGAGGCCCTTGCGAGGGTCGACGAGCAGGTAGAGCGGGATGCCCATGGCGGGGTAGTCGGCGGCCTTCTCGACGTAGTCGTTGTCCGGGTTGGACTCGGAGACCACCTCGACCACGGCGAGCAGGTCGGCGGGGTCGACTGTCGATCTCGGCTCTTCCAGAATGTCGAGCGGGACGACAACGGCATCCGGTCGGCGCATCCGCCCCACCGCCGGGTGCTCCACTTCGGCACCTGACTGGGCGACGATGTCACGGTCCGGATGCGTGGCCGGGAGCTGAGCGTTCATCTGACGCACGACGCGGGTGGCGATGGCCTCGTGACGGTTGACCGGGCTCATCATCACGACGACCCCGGCAGCTCCGATCTCGATCGCCCAGGCACCTTGCATGCGGTCCGCCAGTGGCCAGAGCTCCTCCGCGATCTTCCGCATACGTGCGTAGACCTGCGGGTCCACTGCTTCAGTCACGACTCCTCCGTGCGCTGGGGTCAACCGGCAACCGAGCCAGTGATGGGCCCCGACCGGCTGGCGGGGTTGCTACTGAGAGTCTGCATGCCACCGCGGGCATCGCCAAGGCGGAGTTGTTTGCCCATCGCCCCTCACGCCCTACCTCGCGGGGCTCACCGGCGTGGCCTGATCTCGTCGGTTGGGTGGTGGTCGGGGCGGGGCGGGGCGTTCCCCTTGGGGGGTGGACTCCGTACGTTCGTACGGAGTCCGGGTCGCGTTCACCGAAGGGCGGATCAGCGAAGGCGGCGGGACGGTCGGTGTGTCCTGATATGTCTGGCGTGGGTGGCACGAGAGCGAAGGTGGGATCGGGAGCATGGAGCTGGCTGAGCGAGCGAAGAGCCGAGGGCGGGGGCGGGGCCGGATCGCGCTGGCCGCTTCGGCCCTGACCGCCACCGCCGTGCTGGCCGTGGCGCCGGGGGCGTCCGGCGCTCCGGAACCCGAGGCCGCGACGGCCACGCCGGTCAGACACGTCGTGGTCGTCTTCGACGAGAACGTCTCCTTCGACCACTACTTCGGCACGTATCCGAAGGCCGCGAACACCGACGGCACCCGCTTCACGGCCGCCCGCGGCACCCCGGCGCCGGTGAACCTGCTCAGCGACGGCGCCCGGCTGCTGACGCACAACCCGAACCAGTACCAGCCGCGCCGCCTGAGCCCCTCGCAGGCGCTCACCTGCGACCAGAACCACAGCTACACGCCCGAGCAGGAGGCGTACAACGGCGGCGCGATGGACCAGTTCGTGCAGCACACGAGCAGCGACAAGTGCTCGGGGCTGTACGGGAGTCCGGGCCTGACGATGGACTACTTCGACGGGAACACCGTCACCGCGCTGTGGAACTACGCCCAGAACTACACGCTGGGCGACAACAGTTTCGGCGACGTCTTCGGCCCCTCCACGCCCGGCGCGCTCGGCCTGGTCTCCGGGCAGACGCACGGCGGCGTCTCGATCGATCCGAAGACCGGCGAGCAGGTCCCGGTGGAGCGGTCCACGACCGTGCGCAGCCCCGACCCGACGACCGGGGTCGGCACCGTCATCACCGACCCGGACCCGGCGTACGACGACTGCTCGGACAACAACCGCACCGCGAGCGGCCAGCTCACCGCGATGCGCGGCCGTAACATCGGGGACCTGCTCAACGACAAGGGCGTGAGCTGGGGCTGGTTCCAGGGCGGCTTCGCGCCGACGTCCTCGCCGGGCGGCACGGCGGTCTGCGGCGCGACCCACGCCAATGTGGGCGGCAACGCGTCGGTGGACTACTCGCCGCACCACGAGCCGTTCCAGTACTACGAGTCGACGGCGAACCCGCACCACCTGCCGCCGACCTCCGCCGCGATGATCGGCCGCCAGGACCGGGCCAACCACCAGTACGACCTGACCGACTTCGACACGGCGCTCGCGGCCGGGAATCTGCCCGCGGTGTCGTTCCTGAAGGCGGCGCAGTACCAGGACGGGCACGCGGGCTACTCCGACCCGCTGGACGAGCAGCACTTCCTGGTCCGCGAGATCAACGCGGTCCAGCGGTCGCCGCAGTGGGCGAGCACGGCGGTGGTCGTGGCGTACGACGACTCCGACGGCTGGTACGACCAGGTCGCCGCCGCGATCACCAACGGTTCCACCGACGCGGGCGCGGACACCGCGATGTGCGCCGACGGGCCGCCCGCGGCGGGCGGCTACCTCGACCGCTGCGGTCCGGGCCCGCGGCTGCCGCTGCTGGTCGTGTCCCCTTACACCCGGCGCAATCACGTCGAGCACGCGCTGACCACCCAGTCGTCCGTCCTGCGCTTCATCGAGGACAACTGGGGGACGGGCCGGATCGGCGACGGCTCCTTCGACGCGACCGCGCACCCGCTCGACCCGATGTTCGACTTCGCCCGGCCCCAGCAGCGCGCGGTGCTGCTGAACGCGGACGGCTCGGTCGCGAAGACCGTGCCGGTGCGGGTGGCGCCCGGCCGCAGGACCCCGCTGCCGGAAGGCGCGTCGGGCGGTACGGCGAGCGGTACGAGCAGCGGTGCGGCGAGCGGTACAGCCAGCGGTACGACCAGCGGTGCGGCGTCGGACGCCGACGCCACGACGTCGGGTCCGGGTACGGGGGCACCCGCCGCCTCGGGGCCGAGCACCCGCCTGACCGGCACGGAGATCGCCGGCGGCTCCGCCCTGGTGGTGCTGCTGGCGGCGGCGGGCGGCACATGGCTGCTGCTGCGGCGCCGCAGGACATGACGGCCCGGCCGCCCGTGCTCCGCCGGACAGATCCTGGGGCGTGTCCCCAGCCAGACCTTCATCTTCTAAGCGGATGATTGGGACAACAGGCCGTCTGATTACGCCATCTGATGGATAGACTCCCGTGATTGCACACTTGTGACCGTCGGTGCGGGCTGCGGGCTGGGGAGGGCAAAGACGCATGGCGCAGGCGAAGAAGATCACCATGTACGTACTGGTGATCTTCATCCTCTACACGATCATCAATCAGCCGGCCCGAGCCGCTGATCTCGTCCAGGTAGGCTTCCAGGGCATATCGAACGCCGCGAAGAGCATCGGGAAGTTCATGCACGACCTGGCCAACTGACCGGCGGGCCGTCCCGGCCGCTCCGGCGGCGCACCATCAGTACCCAGCGGCACGCGGCGGCATGCCGGCGGCGAGGGAGTCCCATGATCCGGCATCTGGTCCTGTTCAGGCTCAACGAGGGCGTGCGGCAGGACGAACCGCGTGTCCAGGCGGGCGCGCGGGCCTTCGCCGAGCTCGGCGGGAAGGTGCCGGAAACGCTCTCCTGGGAGTGCGGCTGGAACATCACGGACCGCCCGATCGCCTACGACTTCGCCATCAATTCCGCCGTCGCGGACGCGGCGGCGCTGACGGCGTATCTCGAACACCCGGAGCACCGGGCGGCCGTCGCGCTCTGGGCGGAGTTCGCCACCTGGGTGATCGCGGACCTGGAGATCTGACCTCCCGGCCGAGCGCACGACAAGCGTTCGCGCGCCCCCCGCCGACCGGTGGGGGGCGTTTTCGCACCCCCTGAGCCCCCCTCGCGCGCCGCCTCCGCGCACCCTTCGCTCCGGATTCACACCGCCGGACGGGGGACTTCCGGGCCGCCGGTTCGTACAACACGGCAATATGCGGTGCTTGCACAAAGCGGACATGAATTGTGATGCTATGACCGCTTTTGCCGGATGAGTGGACCGATGAGGGGTGTGGTGTGCCGGTGTCGGCCCATACGGCGTCAACAACGTATCCCCGAGGCAGAACCCGTACGCCCAGTGCCAACGCGGCGGACGCGAGAGCGCTCACCCAGGTGCTCTTCGAGCAGATCACCAAGCTGGAGCCCGGCACTCCCGAGCACGCACGGGTGCGGGCCGCGCTGATCGAGGTGAATCTGCCGCTGGTGCGCTACGCGGCGGCCCGCTTCAGGAGCCGCAACGAGCCGATGGAGGACGTGGTCCAGGTCGGCACGATCGGCCTGATCAACGCGATCGACCGGTTCGACCCGGAGCGCGGCGTCCAGTTCCCGACCTTCGCGATGCCGACCGTGGTCGGCGAGATCAAACGTTACTTCAGGGACAACGTGCGGACCGTGCACGTGCCGCGCCGCCTGCACGAGCTGTGGGTCCAGGTGAGCGGCGCGATCGAGGACCTGACCGTGCTGCACGGCAGGTCGCCGACGACGGCCGAGATCGCCGAACGGCTCAAGCTCGCCGAGGAGGAGGTGCTGGCCTGCCTGGAGGCGGGCCGCGCCTACCACGCGACCTCGCTGGAGGCGGCGCAGGAGGGCGACGGTGCGCCGGGGCTGCTCGACCGGCTCGGCTACGAGGACCCCGCGCTGTCCGGCGTCGAGCACCGCGACCTCGTCCGCCATCTTCTGGTCCAACTTCCCGAGCGGGAGCGGCGGATCCTGCTGCTCCGCTACTTCGGCAACCTGACGCAGTCACAGATCAGTGCGGAACTGGGGGTTTCGCAGATGCACGTGTCCCGTCTGCTGTCCCGGAGCTTCGCGCGGCTGAGGTCCGCAAACCAGCTCGAAGCGTAGCTGAAGAGGATTAAGTCACCTGCACAGATATGTCGACATGGCGCTACAGCGTGTTGCCGACATGTGACATTCTGCGGGTACCGCGTTTGTCGCGAGCCGGCCTCCGGTATTCCAGTGGAGGAACAACCGTCGCTCGCGACACCCGTCCGCGACCTCAAGGGGGTGGCATGTCCGTACAGGTGGGCAGTCCCAAGGTGCTCAAGCCCGACACGGCGACCGCACCGCACGATGCTCTTCACGGCGAGGCCATCGACACCCGCACGCTGTCCCGATCGCTGTTCCTGCGCCTCGCGGAACTGCCGGTGGACAGCCCGGAACGCACCTATGTACGTGACACGCTCATCGAGCTGAATCTGCCGCTCGTGCGGTACGCCGCCGCTCGCTTCCGCAGTCGGAACGAGCCGATGGAGGACATCGTCCAGGTCGGCACGATCGGCCTGATCAAGGCGATCGACCGCTTCGACTGCGAGCGCGGGGTGGAGTTCCCGACCTTCGCGATGCCGACGATCGTCGGTGAGGTGAAGCGATTCTTCCGCGACACCTCCTGGTCGGTCCGGGTACCGCGCCGCCTCCAGGAACTGCGGCTGGCGCTCACCAAGGCCAGCGACGACCTCTCCCAGAAACTGGACAGGTCGCCGACGGTCGCCGAACTGGCGGTCTGCCTCGGGGTGTCGGAGGAGGACGTCGTCGACGGCCTCGCGGTGGGCAACGCGTACACCGCCAGCTCGCTGGACTCCCCGCCGCCCGAGGACGACGGCGGCGAGGGCACCCTCGCGGACCGCCTCGGCTACGAGGACACCGCGCTCGAAGGCGTCGAGTACCGCGAGTCGCTGAAGCCGCTGCTGGCCCAACTGCCGCCGCGCGAACGCCAGATCATCATGCTGCGGTTCTTCGCGAACATGACGCAGTCGCAGATCGGCGAGGAGGTCGGCATCTCCCAGATGCACGTCTCCCGGCTGCTCACCCGCACCCTCGCACAGCTCCGTGACGGCCTCACCGCAGAGGCATGAGGTGGCACTGACGGGGTGGTGACGACCTGACACCCCGTCAGTAAACTGACGTGATGGTCGCGTTGGTCTCGTACGTCGCGTTGAGGAAGACCCAAGTCCAAGCCCGAGTCCAAGCCCTGCTGCGCACCACGGCTCCGGCGCTCGCCGCGCTGGGCCTGTTCGTCATGGCCACCGGCTGCGCGGGGGGCGGCGGCACCGGCCATGTCGCGATCGGCGGCGTCGGCCCCTCCCCGAGCGCTCCCCACGACGTCCCCCCGGACGGCGACGTGATCCTGGTCCCGCTCGACGGCCCGGCCCCCGGCGCCCCGAAGCCGTCCCGTACGCCCTCGGGTACGGACACCGGCACGAGCGCGGGTCCGCGCACACCGTCCTCCGGAGCGCCCCGGTCGCCCTCCTCGCCCCACGGGACCCCCACGACCCCCGGCGGCCCCGGCAGCGGCTCGACAGCCCACGCGGGCGGCGGCACGGACTCCGGTACGGGCTCGGGCTCGGCCACGGGCGGCGGTACGGGGTCAGGCGGCACGGGCTCAGGCGGGTCCGGTGCGCCCGGCGGGGCCACGACGGCGCCGCCGTCGGCCGCGCGGCTGACCGTGAGCGCGCCCACGCGTACGGCGGACGCGGACCGCTGGTGCGAGAAGGTCGCCGTCACCTTCACCAACGCCGGGGGTCTGCCGGTGACGGCGGGCACCGTCACCTTCGGCACCCACGTCGTCGGCGGGCTCGGCGTCGACTGGGCGACCGTGGAGACGGCGAAGCCCGTACCGGTGCCACTGGCGGGCGGGGCGTCGCGCACCGCGTCCTGGGACCTGTGCGTGGACGCCTGGCGGGTGCCGCTGGGCATGCACATCGAGACCAGGGACGTCACGCTGTCCTGACCGGCGCCTTCACAGCGCGGGCCCGGCCCCGGCTACTCCCCCGAACCCTCCACGGACCTGTCTGCGGATGTCTGCGGCGATATGCCCCCGTTGGCACATCCTGCTGCGTAGGGACGGGCAGGGCGGGCGGGCGGTCAGCGCATCGCGAGCGCGACCACCGCGATGACCACGACCACCGCCACGATCACACCGATCACCAGGCCGACCTTGCTGCGGCCCTGCGCCCGCTGCACCTCGGCGGCGGGCGGCTGCTCGTCGACGAAGGCACGGAACATCTGAGTGTTGCCGGCCGGGTCGTAGTTGTTCTCAGGGTTCGACATGCCGCCTGACCCTAGCGTCTCGACGGAAGGCCCCGCACCCCCGCCCGGCACGGTGGCCACGCGACCTTCGGCCCGAGCCGTTCAGGCAACCCAGACACGTACCTCTTGGGCGGATACAGGCGGTTCCTTTGCTGAATCTTTGCCGCGATTCCGGGCAAAGAATTTGTCTGGCACAACCAACTACTTTACAGTTGCTTCAGGCAACCAAAGATCACAGCGGACTCACAGGATCACAGACTCACAGGCAGCTCCCGCAGCGGAAGGACAGGTGACCGTCGCATGGCGGACCGCGAGCAGTGCGTGGAACTCGCACACCAGCTCCGCGCCACCTTCGTCGTCAGCCGCGAGATCGCCCGGGGGATGCCGGCCGAGACCCCGCTCACGGCGGTCATGGTGCTCGGCGCCCTCGACCGCCACGGCGAGCTGCGGATGAGCAGGCTCGCCGAACTACTGGACGTCGACATGTCCGTGACGAGCCGTCATGTCGCCTTCGGCGTCGAGCGCGGCTGGATCGACCGGGCCCCCGACCCGCTGGACCGCCGCTCGCGGCTGCTGCGGCTCACCGAACACGGCACGCGGACACTGCGGTCCTCGTCCGACCGGGCCGCCGCCGTGGTCGCCGACCATCTGGCCGACTGGCCGGACGCCGACGTGGCCCGGCTCTCCGAACTTCTCGCCCGGCTGCGTGACAGCTTCGGCGACTGCCGCACCGCCACCGCGCGCCGCGGCGCCCACCACATAACGCGCGCCCAGACGGGCTGAAGAGGACTGAAGATGGCAACAACAACCCAGGCCGGCAAGCGGGACGGGCAGGCACCGGAACCGGGCCCCGGCGCCACGGACGCCGCGCCCATGTCGCACCGGCAGATCATGGAGGCGCTGTCCGGGCTGCTGCTCGGACTGTTCGTGGCGATCCTGTCGTCCACGATCGTCTCCAACGCCCTGCCCCGCATACTCGCCGACATCGGCGGCGGGCAGAGCGCGTACACCTGGGTGGTCACCGCCTCGCTTCTCGCGGTCACCGCGACCACCCCGATCTGGGGCAAGCTCTCCGACCTGTTCAGCAAGAAGCTGCTGATCCAGCTCTCGCTGGTGATCTACGTGGTCGGCTCCGTCGTGGCCGGTTTCTCCACCAGCCCCGGCATGCTGATCGCCTGCCGCCTGGTCCAGGGCGTCGGCGCGGGCGGTCTCTCCGCGCTGTCGCAGGTGATCATGGCCGCGATGATCTCGCCCCGGGAGCGCGGCCGTTACAGCGGCTACCTCGGCGCGACCTTCGCCATCGCGACCGTCGGCGGCCCGCTGATCGGCGGCGTCATCGTCGACTCCACGCTCGGCTGGCGCTGGTGCTTCTACGTCGGTGTGCCGTTCGCCGTCGCCGCGCTGATCGTGCTCCAGAAGACGCTGCACCTGCCGGTGGTCAAGCGGAAGGTACGGATCGACTGGACCGGCGCCTTCCTGATCACCGCCGCCGTCTCGCTGCTGATGGTGTGGATCTCGCTCGCCGGCCAGAACTACGCGTGGGTGTCCTGGCAGAGCTACGTGATGGTGCCGCTGGCCCTCGTGCTCGGCGCGCTGTTCGTCTACACCGAGACCCGCGCGGCCGAACCGATCGTCCCGCTGCGGCTGTTCCGCAACAAGACGATCACCCTCACCTCGATCGCGAGCCTCTTCGTCGGTATCGCGATGTTCGCCGGCACGGTCTTCCTGAGCCAGTACTTCCAGCTCGCCCGGGGCAAGACCCCGACGATGTCCGGCATCATGACGATCCCGCTGATCGGCGGGCTGTTCATCGCCTCGACCGTCTCCGGCCAGATCATCACCCGCACCGGCCGCTGGAAGGCGTTCCTGGTCTCCGGCGCGATCCTGCTCACCGCGGGCTCCGCGACCCTCGGCCTGATCCGCAACGACACCCCGTACTGGGAAGTCGGCGTCTACATGGCCCTGTTGGGCCTCGGCGTCGGCATGATGATGCAGAATCTGGTGCTCGCCGTGCAGAACCAGGTCTCCGTCGCGGACCTCGGCTCGGCCAGCTCCCTGGTCACCTTCTTCCGCTCGCTGGGCGGCGCGGTCGGCGTCACCGCGCTCGGCGCGGTGCTCGGCAACCGCGTCACGCACTTCGTCACCACCGGCCTGGCCGACCACCACATCACCGGCGCCGGGACCGGCGGCGGCATCCCGGACGTCGAGCGACTGCCCGCCCCCGTCAGGGGGATCGTGGAGAGCGCGTACGGCCACGGCATCGGCGACGTCTTCCTGTACGCCGCGCCCTTCGCCCTGCTCTCCTTCCTGCTGGTGATCTTCGTCAAGGAGACCGCCCTGCGCACCAGCAGCGGTTTGCAGCAGGCTGAGGCGGGTACGGGCCGAGCGGCGGAGATCGCGGTCGCGGAGCTGGCGGCGGCCGAGACCGGCGCGGCGGACATCGCCGCCACCCAGCCGGGTACGCCCGAGGCGGAAGCCGTCCGGGACCGGTCGGGCGACCAGACCCGGTAACCCGGAGGGCCGGTCACCCGGCCCGCAGGAACTCCCGGCCGACTGTCCTGTTCCCACAGCGGAGAGGTCCAGGGCGGCGGACGGGACCGGGTCCCGGAGGACGGCCGGAGCAGGGGACGGCCGAGGCCGTCCACCGGGACCCAGCACGAAGGGTGTGCCGCCGGAGCCGATGTCACGGCACGGCGGCCCGCCCGGCACGGCGCCCCGCACGGACCGCGGGCATCACGAGCGCGCCCCGCACGGACCGCGCCCCGCACGACCGCGCCGGAGGCGATCCGGCGGGTGCCCGGCGTAGGGTGCTGGCATGGCTCCCAACATCGCCACGAATACGTCCGTCACGCTGGATGAGCTGCTGGAGTTCGTACGGCCGCGGCACCGCGCGATCCTGCTCACCACCCGTTCCGACGGCAGCCCGCAGGCGTCCCCGCTCACCTGCGGGGTCGACGACTCCGGCCGGATCGTCGTGTCGACCTACCCCGAGCGGGCCAAGACGCGTAACGCCCGCCGTGATCCGCGCGCCTCGCTCGTGATCCTCTCCGACGAGTGGAACGGCCCCTGGGTGCAGGTCGACGGCACCGCCGAGGTCATCGACAGCCCCGAGTCGGTCGAGCCGCTGGTCGAGTACTTCCGCAACATCTCGGGGGAACACCCCGACTGGGACGAGTACCGCTCCGCGATGGTGCGGCAGGGCAAGTCCCTGATCCGCGTCTCCCCGGAGCGGTGGGGTCCCATCGCCACCGGCGGTTTCCCGGCCCGGCTGGCGTAGGACGGATTCCCGGTCCCGCCGGGGGGGTCAACCCCCGTGCCCCGAGCGGTCGTTGACCTCAGCCGCTCGGGGCTCGACCGCTCGGGGCACGACCGCTCGGGGCTCAGCCGCTCAGGGCGGCGGTCGGGTGGGTGCGGGCGGCGCGGATCGCCGGGTAGAGCCCGGCCACCGCGCCGATGAACAAGGTGGCGCCGACCGCGATCAGCAGGGTCACCGGCGGCACCGACAGCGGCCAGTCCTTGATGACGGCGAAACCCGCCGTCACCGCGACGCCGAGGGCCGAGCCGAGGACGCCGCCGAGCGCCGAGAGCAGCAGGGCCTCCGCGAGGAACTGCGCCCGGATATGGCGGCGGGTGGCGCCCAGCGCGCGGCGCAGCCCGATCTCGCGGCGGCGTTCCAGCACGGAGATGATCATCGTGTTGGCCACGCCGATGCCGCCGACGAGGAGGGCCACGGAGCCGAGCCCGACGAGCAGCCCGGTGAACGCCTGGTCTGCGGCGTTCTTCGCGGCGAGCGCGTCGGAGGGCCTGGACACCGTGACCTCGTCGGGCGCCCGCGGGTTGACCGTACGGCCGAGGCGGGAGCGTACGGAGTCCACGGCCGCGTCCGCCGAGCGCTCGTACACCACGGTCGGGCTGCCGTCGTAGCCGAACTGCGAGCGCGCGACGGGCGTGCCGACCAGCGCCGAGGTGTCCAGCTCCGGGGCGAGCGGCACGGCTTCGAGGATGCCGACCACGGTGAAGTACCTTCCGCCGAGCCACACTTGGGAGCCGGGGGTGACAACTCCCAGCCGTTCGGCGGTCTTCGAGCCGAGGACGACGGCGGGGAATTTCGCGGTGGCGGCGTTGAGCCATGATCCGGCCGCGAGCCTGGCGCCCACGGTGTCGAGCAGGCGGAGGTCGGCCGCGCGGGCGGTGATGCCGCCGGTGGCGTCCTTGTCGGACAAGTGGCTGCGGTACACCGAGACGTCGAGGTCGCCGTAGCCGCTGGTGCTCTCGACGCCGTCCAGGAGGCCGACCTTCGCGATCGTGTCCTGCGGCAGCTTCGTGTCCTGCCCGAAGAGGCTCTTGCCCGCCTGCGCGGTCAGCAGATTCGTACCGAGCTGGGCGAGTTGGGCGTTGAGTTTCGCCTGACTCGACGCCGAGATGCCGACGACGGCGATCATGGCGGCGATGCCGATCGCGATGCCCAGCGCCGAGAGGATCGCGCGAGCGGGACGGGTCCGCAGCCCGACCGTGCCGAGCCGCAGCAGGTCGCGGCCGAGCAGTCGCGAGCGGGGTGGCCTCCGGCCCGGACGCGGTGGAGAGGCCGCCGCCGCGGCCGGGGCGCTCATGCGGACGCCCTTTCGCCGGAGGCACCGGAGGACGCGCCTCGCACCGCCCCCCCGCCGCCCGCCCCGGCGGCCCCAGCGGCCCCGGCAGCTCCGGCTGCTCCGGCAGCTCCGGCAGCTCCGGCAGCTCCGGCAGCTCCAGCTGGCTCGGCCGCTCCGGCTACTCCGGCAGGCTCGGCTGCTCCGGCAGCTCCAGCAGCTCCAGCGGCTCCCGCACCTCCGGCTGCTCCGGTTGGCCGGGCCGCTCCGGCCGTCGCAGGCGCTTCGGCCGCCCCGGCAGGCTCGGCAGGCTCGGCAGCTCCAGCAGGCTCGGCTGCTCCAGCCGCTCCAGCAGCTCCAGCGGCTCCAGCGGCTCCCGCACCTCCGGCTGCTCCGGTTGGCCGGGCCGCTCCGGCCGTCGCAGGCGCTTCGGCCGCCCCGGCAGGCTCGGCAGGCTCGGCAGGCTCGGCAGCTCCAGCAGGCTCGGCTGCTCCAGCCGCTCCCGCAGGCTCGGCAGCTCCGGCAGGCTCGGCTGCTCCAGCGGCTCCCGCACCTCCGGCTGCTCCGGGTGCTCCGGTTGGCCGGGCCGCTCCGGCCGTGGCAGGCGCTTCGGCCGCTCCGGCAGGCTCGGCAACTCCAGCGGCTCCCGCACCTCCGGCAGCTCCGGTTGACCGGGCCGCTCCGGCCGTCTCAGGCGCTTCGGCCGCCCCGGCAGGCTCGGCAGGCTCGGCTGCTCCAGCGGCTCCCGCACCTCCGACTGCTCCAGCCGCTCCGGCGGCTCCGGCAGCTCCGGTTGGCCCGGCCGCCCCGGCTTCCCCGGCCGTCCCGGCTTCCCCGGCCGTCCCGGCCGTCCCGGCCGACCCCGTCGACTTCGAGTCCGACAGGACTCGTCCGTCGCGGATCGCGATACGGCGGGGCAGGCGGGCGGCGAGGTCGGTGTCGTGGGTGATGACCAGGACGGTGGTGCCCTGGGCGTTGATCTCGTGGAGGAGCTCGACGACGCCCGCGCCGGAGGCCGAGTCGAGGTTGCCGGTCGGCTCGTCCGCGAGGAGCAGCGGCGGGTCGCCGACCACGGCGCGCGCGATGGCGACGCGCTGTCGCTCGCCGCCGGAGAGCTGGTTCGACTTGTGGTCGTGGCGGTGGGCGAGCCCGACGCGGTCGAGGACGGCCCGTGCGCGCTCGCGCCGCTCGGAGCGGGGGACGCCCGAATAGAGCAGCCCGTCGGCCACGTTGTCGAGCGCGGTGACGCCGTCGGCCAGGTGGAACTGCTGGAACACGAACCCGATCCGGTGCGCGCGCACGGCGGAAAGGGCGCGGTCGGAGAGGTCGTTCACGTCCACCCCTTCGATGGTGACCGAGCCCGCGGTGGGCCGGTCGAGGGTCCCGATCAGGTTGAGGAGGGTCGATTTGCCGGAGCCGCTGGGGCCGACGAGCGCGACCAGTTCGCCCTTCCGCACGGTCAGGCTCACCCCCGCGCACGCCAGCACCGGCGGTTCGCCGTAACCGCGCTCGACGTCGCGCAGCTCGATGATGGCGCCGGGCTCACTGCTTTCTCTGGTGGCGCTCACAGTCCCGGCACCACGACCCTCTGACCCTCGGCGACGCCGTCGCCGGAGATCTCCACCCGGCCGCCCGCGAACAGGCCGGTCTTCACGGGGACGCGCGTGGTCCTGCCGTCGGGGCCGACGACCTCGACGCCGAACCGGTCGCCGTCGAGGGCCTGGAGGGCGCCGACGGGTACGGACAGCACGTGCTCGCGCGTCGCCGAGGGGAACTCGACGGTCACCGTCGCCTGCTGGAGCGCGCCCACCGCGGCGGGGTCGGCCAGCGAGACGACGACGGGGATCACCACGGCCTTGCCGCTGCCGCCCTCCTTCTCCGTGGGCACCCCGACACCGGTGACCGTGCCCTTCGTGGACGTGCCCGAGGGCAGGTCGATGGTCACCTTGCCGCCCACGACGGCCAGTTGCTGATCGGCGAGCTTGAGGTCGACGTCCACCTTCTTGTCGAGTCCCGTGATGCCGAGGACCGGCGCGCCCGCGCCGAGCCGGTCGCCGACGGACACCTTCACGGCGGCGACGCGTACGTCCCCCGGCACGAAGACGACCCGGCCGAGTTCGACGGTGCCGGTACGGCGCTGGCCCGTGGCCTTCTGCCAGGCGCGGACCGCCTCCGCCGTGCGCGCGGTGAACTTCTCGTCGGGTTCGAGGCCGAAGTACCCGAGCTTGGCGAGGCTGCGCTCCAACTGCTTGACGTCGGGCCCGTCGTCCATCCCGGCGCGGAAGGCGCGCCAGGCGGGAAGCGGCCCGCGGAAGAGGAACACCGGCACGTTGTCGACCGCGAAGAGCCGCTGGCCGAGCCTGATCCGCGTTCCGGTGGCGGGCAGTTGGGTGACCGTGCCGTCCAGCCCGCCCGCGATGTCGCGCGCGACGGCGAAGGCGAGGGTGCCGGAGTTCTTGGTCGTACCGGTGAGCGTGCCGCGCTCGACCGGCGCGGTGTCGACGTGCGGGGTCTCCTCGGCGGTCGCGGGCGAACGGTCCCTGCCGTACGCGTAGATCCCGGCGGCGCCGCCGCCCCCCAGCAGCAGGACCACCGCGAGGGCGGCGCCGGTCACGGCGAAGCGTTTCCTAGCCATTGGGGCGCACGCCCCCCATGTCCGCGTTGCCGCCGCTCCCGCACTTGGCGACCACGTCCTTCGGCGCGTCCTGCGGGACGGTCAGGCCGATGACGCCCTTGCCCGGGTCGGGGACGTCGACGCCGTTGTCACGGAAGCACTTGGCGCTCTTGAGCGCGTCCTCCTGCAACTGCTCGTCCGACTTGTTCTGCGTACCGGGTACGGGCGGCGGGTCGCCGAGCGTCCCGCGGCACTTCGTACTGGCCTTCTCCAGCGCGGCCATGTCCGAGGCGTCCTGCGACTCGGTGACGGAGAGGCCGCCCTTGCCCGCGTCGGGGAAGTCGATGCCCTCGGCGCGCATGCACGCGGAGAAGGCGAGCTGCCAGTCCTCGAAGCTCTTCGCCTTGGCGGTGGGCTTGCCGGTGTCAGCCGTGCCGCCGCCGTCGTCGTTGCCGCCGCCGCAGGCCCCGAGGAGCACGATCGTCAGCGGGAGCGCGGCCACGGACCCGAGCAGGCGCCGGCGCTGCTTCGTAAGGAACATGGTGTCGTCCTTTCGGCGCGGCACCCCGTGGTGCCGCTCGTCCCGGACAGTCCACCGATCCCCCGGTTGCGAGGGAGTCAAGGGATTTTCTTAGGTTTTTATGACATCGCGTCTGACGACATCGCGTCTGACGACATCGCGCGCGGGCAGCGCGAACGTCACGGTCAGCCCGCCGCCGGGGTTCGCGGCGATGTCGAGCGCTGCGTCGTGCACCTCGGCGACGGCGGCGACGATCGCCAGGCCGAGGCCGTGATGCCGCTGCCCGCCCGTACGTCCCGTGCCGCGCACGAACGGCTCGGTGAGGGAGGCGACAGTGCCTTCCGGCACGACCGGTCCGGTGTTGGCCACGCGCACCTCGGCGCCGCCGTCCGGGGCCGGTCCCGTACGCACCTGGAGCGAGCCGCCCGCCGCATTGTGCCGCACCGCGTTCTGGAGGAGATTCGCGACCGCCCGGTGCAGGAGCACGGGATCGCCGACGGCCGCGGCGGGGCGGAGGCCGAGCTCGGCCCGGACGCCCGAGGCGTCGAGTTCGTCGTGCAGGTCGCGCAGCGCGTCCGCCGCGATCCGGGCGAGGTCGAGGTTGTCCCGGCGGACGCCGCGCGCGCCGATCTCGGCGAGGGTGAGCAGCGAGTCGACGGTCTCGATGTTGCGCCGGTTGGTCCGGTAGACGCGCTCGGCGACCTTGCGCAGTTCGGGGTAGCCGGCCTCGGGGTCGGGCTCGCGGTCGGCCAGCGCGACCTCCAGCATCGTCTGGTTGGCCGCCAGGGGGGTCCGCAGCTCGTGGGAGGCGTTGGCCGCGAACCGGCGGTGCGCCTGAAAGGAGCTGTCGAGCTTTTCGAGCATGTCGTCGAAGGTGTCCGCGAGGTCGTGCACCTCGTCCCCGGGACCGCGCATGCCGATGCGGTGGTCGAGCGCGCCCGTCGCGGCGAGCTTCGCGGCCGAGTTGATCGCCGCCAGCGGGCGCAGCACCCGGCCCGCGACGACCCAGCCGATCACCGCGCCGATCACCGCGAGGACGACGAGCACGACGGCCGAGACGATCAGCAGCGTGTTGAGGATGTCGGAGGCGCTGCTCAGGTGCAGGGCAGAGGCCGTGTCGGTGTCCCTGCTGGTGGGGCTGACCGGCGACGGGGTGGCCTTCACCCCCGGCAGGGACGTGCCGTCCTCCAGCTTCGACGGCAGGATCGCGTACGTCGGCACGTACCGCATGAAGACGTACACGGTGCCGAGCATCAGGGCGCCGGTGGCCGTCAGGAGGGTCGCGTAGGTGAGGGTCAGGCGGGCGCGCATCGTCATCCGCGGGCGCCAGGACAGCACGCCGAGGGGGGACGTCCTGTCGGTCACGGCCGGTCCCGGCCGGTCGCGTCGGGTACGGGGGCGCCGAAGCGGTAGCCGCTGCCGGGGACGGTCTGGATCACCCAGGGCCTGCCGAGCTTCTTGCGGAGGTTGGAGATGGTCACGCGGATGGTGTTCGTGAACGGGTCGGCGTTCATGTCCCACGCCTTCTCCAGCAGCCGCTCGGCGCTGAGCACCCCGCCGCCGGCCCGCATGAGCAGTTCGAGGACGGCGAACTCCTTGCGGCTGAGCCGTACCTGCCGTCCGTTCCTGCTCACCTCGCGGCGGTACGGGTCGAGGCCGACCCCGGCCGCCTCCAGGGACGGGGGCGCGGCTGGCTGGTTGCGCCGCTCCAGGGCGCGCAGCCGCATGACCAGCTCGGGGAAGTCGAACGGTTTCGCGACGTAGTCGTCCGCGCCCCGCTCGAAGCCGGTGACCTTGTCGTCGAGCGTCCGCGCCGCCGTGAGCATCAGCACGCGGGTACGGGGGTGGTCGGCGACGATCCGCGCGCAGACGTCGTCGCCGTGCGTGCCGGGGACGTCGCGGTCGAGGACGACCACGTCGTAGTCGTTGACCGCGACGTGTTCGAGGGCGGTGTCACCGTCGTGCACGACATCGGCCGCGATGCTCTCCCGGCGCAGGCCGGTCTGGATCGCTTCTGCCAGGAACACCTCGTCCTCGACGATGAGCACTCGCATGGCTTCCTCTCCGTTTCGGACCGCATGTGTCGCGCCGGATTCAGCCAACCATGGGCCGGATTGCGAAGCCGTAAAGGAACGTAAAGGAATACGCGCCGCGGCGGCGCCCCCCGGTGTGCGGGGCGCCGCCGCGGCGCGGTCGGGGGCCGTGGCCCGGGGGGTCAGGACGTGGGCGAGGTGAGGTCGTAGACCGTCGTGCCGCCCACCGTCTTGGCCGTGTAGTGGGCCTCGACCCAGGTGGTGATGGCGGACGCGGTACCGCTGCCGCCCATGCCACCGCCGCCGCCCTGGCCGCCGCCGAGGAAGTAGTGGATCTTCCCCGCGGCCACGTACTTCTGGAACTGGGCGAGGGTGGGCGAGGGGTCGCTGCCGTTGAAGCCGCCGATGGACATCACCGGCTTTCCGGTGGCGAGCTGGTAGCTGGCCTGGTTCTGGGAGCCGATCGCGGCGGCGACCCAGGTGTAGTCGCCGGAATCGGCGAGGAGCAGCTTCTTCATGGCGGAGCCGACCTGGGTGCCGTTGAGCAGGCCGCCCATGCCGCCGCCGTTGCCGCCGGGGGCGCCGTCCTGGCCGGTGCGGCCGGTGCCGGGCATGGTCTGGCCGGTCTGGCCGGTCTGGCCGTTCTGGCCGCCGCCGAAGGGGCCGCCTTGGCCGGTCTGGCCGGTCTGGCCGGTCTGGCCGCCGCCGGGCATGCCCTGGCCCTGAGCTTGGCCCTGGCCCTGCCCCTGGCCGTTGGTGGTCGTGCCGCCGCCCATGCCGGGCGGCATGCCGCCGCGGCCACCGCCGCCGCCACCGGGACGTCCGCCGCCGCCGAAGCCGCCCATGCCGCCCTGGACGGCGGGCCCGGCGGTCACGATGGAGCCGGAGTGCCCGGTGTTCACGGTGTTGAGGGTGTACGCGACGGGCCCGCCGAGCGCCGCGGCGACGCCGACGAACGCGGCGATCACGCCGAGCCGGGCCGCGGCCCGTACCCCGGGCATCGCACCCGCGAGCAGCCCCGCGGCGGCCACGAACCCGCCGATCAGGACCGCGCCGCGCAGCCACGGGAGCCAGTCGGAGGAACGGTCGAGGAGTACGTACGACCACACGCCGGTGCCCGCGACCGTCACGGCGAGCACCGCCGCGGCGGCGATGTGCGTGCGGCGGGCCCACAGCAGGGCCGTGCCCATGCCGACGACGGCGGCGATGTAGGGGGCGAGGGCGATGTTGTAGTACTGGTGGAAGATCCCGGACATGAAGCTGAAGGTCGCGAAGGTGATCAGCAGCGCGCCGCCCCATACCAGGAACGCCGCGCGGGCGGTGTCGGTGCGCTTGGCGCGCCAGGTCAGCCACAGTCCCGCGGCGAGCAGGACGAAGGCCGCGGGCAGCAGCCAGGCGATCTGGCCGCCCATCTCGGAGTTGAAGAGCCGCCCGATGCCGGTCTCGCCCCACATCCCGCCGCCACCGCCACCGCCACCACCGCCGCCGCCGCCGCCTCCGCCTCCGCCGACGCTGCCGGTCTCGTTGCCGGTGATCCGGCCGAAGCCGTTGTAGCCGAAGGTCAGCGACAGGAAGCTGTTGTCCTGCGAGCCGCCGATGTACGGGCGCGACGACTTCGGCCACAGCTCGACGACGGTCACCCACCAGCCGCCGGACACCACCATCACCCCGCCTGCCGCGAGGAGTTGGCCGATACGGCGGCGCAGCGTCGTCGGCGCGCAGACCGCGTAGACCAGCGCGAGCGGCGGCAGGATCAGCCACGCCTGGAGGGTCTTGGTCAGGAAGGCGAGGCCGAGCGCGACGCCCGCGATCAGCAGCCACTTCGTCCGGGCGTCCTCCAGCGCGCGCAGCACGCCGTAGACGGCGACGACCATCAGCAACGCCAGCAGCGCGTCAGGGTTGTTGAAGCGGAACATCAGCGCCGCGACGGGGGTGAGCGCGAGAACCGCGCCCGCGATCAGGCCCGCGCCCGCGCTGAACCGGCGGCGTACGGCCGCGTAGAGCACGCCGACCGTGGCCACGCCCATCAGGGCCTCCGGCACGAGGATCTGCCAGGAGCCGAGGCCGAACAGCCGTACTGACAAAGCCATCGGCCACAGCGCTGCGGGCGGCTTGTCGACGGTGATGGCGTTGGCGGCGTCGGAGGAGCCGAAGAAGAACGCCTTCCAGCTCTGGCTGCCGGCCTGGACGGCCGCGGAGTAGAAGGAGTTGGCGTATCCGGCGGCGCTCAGATTCCACAGGTAGAGGACCAGGGTGCCGAGCAGCAGCGCGAAGAACGCGGGGCGCACCCAGGCGGCGTCCTCCGCCCGGCCCCGCCAGGTCCGCCGCGCGAGCCCTCCCCAGCGTCCCGCTGGTCGCGCCGCCGGTTCCGCGACCGGATGCCCGAACACGTCCGTGTCCACTGTGGTGTTGCCCGGCGCGCTCATCGCGCCCTCCTCAAGTCGTCGCGGGGGGAAGGGGTTTCGTGGGACGGGAGCTCGGCGGACCGGGTCTCGTACGCGACGAGGCCGGTTCCGGCCCCGGTGCCGACAGCCGTCTCACCGTCGTGGAAGGCCGCCGTGGCCGTCTCACCGTCGTGGAAGGCCGCGCCGGCGGTCTCGCTCTCGGGGAAGACCCACGCCCGGAAGAGCAGGAATCTGAGCACCGTCGCCGCGAGGTTCGCCGCGATCAGTACGGCGAGCTCCGTGCCGTGGTCCGGGTGGGCGGTCGCCGCGTGCAGAGCGGCCAGTGAACCGCTGGTCAGGGCGAGGCCGATGGCGAAGACGACCAGGCCCTGCGCCTGGTGACGTACGGCCTGGTCGCGCCCGCGCACGCCGAAGGTGAGCCGCCGGTTGGCGGCGGTGTTGCCGAAGGCGGAGAGCAACAGCGCCAGGGCATTGGCCACTTGGGAGCCGGTGCCGAGCCGGAAGAGCGAGAAGAGCGCCAGGTAGACCAGGGTGCTGAGCACCCCGACGACGCAGAATCCGACGAGCTGCCGCGCCAACCCGGCGGGCACGCCGGTGAGTTCGCGGTCGCGCGGGTCGTCCCCGAAGGGCCGTCGCAGCCGGTCGAGCGCCAACTGCCCGGTGGCCAGGGCCCGGCCGACACGCCAGACGCCGCGCAGGTCGTCGGTGGCGGTACGGACGAGGTCGACGCTGCTGTCCGGGTCGTCGACCCAGTCGACCGGCACCTCGTGGATGCGCAGGCCCGCGCGTTCGGCGAGCACCAGCATCTCGGTGTCGAAGAACCAGCCGGTGTCCTCGACCATCGGCAGCAGCCGCTGGGCGACATCGCCCCTGATGGCCTTGAATCCGCACTGCGCGTCGGAGAAGCGCGCGGCCAGCGAGCCGCGCAGTATCAGGTTGTAAGCGCGGGAGATGAACTCCCGCTTCGCCCCGCGCACCACCCGCGAGGAGCGGGCGAGCCGCGAGCCGATCGCGAGGTCGGAGTGACCGGAGATCAGCGGCGCGACCAGCGGGAGCAGCGCGTTGAGGTCGGTGGACAGATCCACGTCCATGTACGCCAGCACGGGCGCGTCGGAGGCGGACCACACCGTCCTCAACGCCCGTCCGCGGCCTTTCTGTTCGAGCCTGAAGGACTCGACCTCGGGGAGTTCGGCGGCCAGCGCCTTCGCCACCGCGGACGTCAGGTCCGTACTGGCGTTGTCGGCGACGGTGATCCGAAAGGGATAGGGGAAGGTGCCCGACAGATGCGCGTGCAGGCGGCGGACGCAGGGCTCCAGGTCGTTCTCCTCGTTGTACACGGGGATGACGACGTCGAGGACCGGGACCGCCTGGGCACCGGGCCCGGCCGGGTGTTCCGGAGCTGTGCCCGCGGCCGGCAGGTGCTGCCGGGCGGGCAGATTGCCGAGTTGGGTTCGCATGATCCAACCCTCGGCGGGCGCCCTGTCACGACGTTGTGGCGAGCCTGAGCGGCGGCTGTGAGTGTGCGGCGCGCAGCCGGACGGTGAAGACCGTACGGCCGGGCACGCTGTCCACGGACACCTCGCCGCCGTGCGCGGTGACCACCGAGCGCACGATCGCCAGGCCGAGCCCCGTACTGCCGGACCGCGCGGCGGCGGCCGTTCGGGTACGGGAGGCGTCGCCGCGCGCGAACCGCTCGAAGACCTGGCGTCGCAGCTCGGCGGGGATGCCGGGGCCGTCGTCCTGGACCTGGAGCAGGATGCCGGGCCCGTCGCGTACGACCCGGGCGGTGACCGTCGTACCGGCCGGGGTGTGGGTGCGGGCGTTGGCCAGCAGATTGGTCAGCACCTGGTGGAGGCGCTGCGCGTCGCCGTGCACGGTGGCCGGGTCGTCGGGCAGGTCGAGCCGCCAGACGTGGTCGCGGCCGGCCGCGCGGGCGTCGCTGACCGCGTCCACGACCAGCGGCGACAGGTCGGTCTCGGCGAAGCTGAGCGGGCGGCCCGCGTCCAGTCTGGCCAGCAGCAGCAGATCCTCGACGAGGGTCGTCATCCGCCCGGCCTCCGACTCGATCCGGCCGAGCGCGTGCCGGGTGTCGGGGCCGACGGGTTCCCTGCCGCGGCGGGTGAGTTCGGCGTAGCCGCGGATCGAGGCCAGTGGCGTACGCAGCTCGTGGCTGGCGTCCGCGACGAACTGTCTGACCCGTGTCTCGCTCTCCTGCCGCGCGTGCAGGGCCGAACCCACGTGCCCCAGCATGCGGTTGAGCGCCGCGCCGACCTGGCCGACCTCGGTCCGCGGATCGGTGTCGGAGTCGGGGACGCGTTCGTGCAGCGCCACCTCGCCGCTGTGCAGCGGGAGTTCGGACACGCGGGTGGCGGTCGCGGCGACCCGGCGCAGTGGTTGCAGGGCGATCCGCATCAGCGCGGCGCCCGCGAGGCCCGCCGCGACGAGACCGGCGGCGGCGACCGAGAACTCCACCCAGATCAGGGTGTTGAGGGTGTCCTCGATCCCGCTGGTGGACAGGCCGACCAGTACGGTGCTGCCGTCCGAGGACTGCTGCGCCGATTCGACGCGGTACGTGCCGAGGCCGGGAACGCTGAGGGTGTGGGCCTTGCCGTCCCTCGGTACGGAGGCGAAGGCGGCGGTCTGCAGCGCGGTGAGCGGGTCCGCTTCGAGCGGGCCGCCGCCGGACGGTGTCGCGCTGACCGCGGCCCGCGTGACCGTGCCGTTCGCGCCGACGATCGCCCCGACGGTCTCGCCGGGCTGGCCGCCGCCCGCCAGGAATCCGAACGGCCGGTCGTTGAGCAGACTCTGCGGGAGCCGTGACGTGCGGTCGGCCTCCGGACCGTCCCCGGGACCGCCGTGCGGCCCCGCCGCCCGTACCGCCACGTCCTGCACCTTGCCGTCGAGCTGCCCGTACAGGTAGTCGTGCAGCGCGAATATGGTGACCGCGCCGATGACCGCGCACACGACGGCGACGAGCGCGACGCAGGACGCGACGAGCCTGCGGCGCAGGGACCAGGGGCGGGACCAGGCGCGGGACCACGCGCGCCTGCGGGTACGGGAGTTGGGCTTCGGGTCGGCGCGCGGCGCGGGGGGCGGGGCTTGGGGTGGGGAGGCGTGGGGCATCGTCTCGGCTTCCGGGGTCGTCAGGCGGCGGGCTCGCCGGGCTTGATCAGGTAACCGGCGCCGCGCCGGGTGTGGATCATCGGGGCGCGGCCGGCGTCGAGCTTGCGGCGCAGGTAACTGATGTACAGCTCCACGACGTTGGCCTGGCCGCCGAAGTCGTAGGACCACACGCGGTCGAGGATCTGCGCCTTGCTCAGCACCCGGCGCGGATTGCGCATCAGGTACCGCAGCAGCTCGAACTCGGTCGCGGTGAGGTGGACGTTGTCGCCGCCGCGGCTGACCTCGTGGCTGTCCTCGTTCAGCACGAGGTCGCCGACGACCAGCAGCGACTCGTTGCGTACGGCGGCGGCGCCCGAGCGGCGCAGCAGGCCGCGGAGCCTGGCCACCACCTCCTCCAGGCTGAACGGCTTGGTGACGTAGTCGTCGCCGCCCGCGGTGAGCCCGGCGATCCGGTCCTCGACCGCGTCCTTCGCGGTCAGGAACAGCACGGGGACGTCCGGGGTGTCGCGGCGCAGCTTCGCCAGCACCTCCAGGCCGTCCATGTCCGGCAGCATCACGTCGAGCACGACCGCGTCGGGCCGGGTCTCGCGGGCCGCCCGCAGCGCGCCCGCGCCGTCGGCCTCGGTGCGTACCTGCCAGCCCTCGTAGCGCAGCGCCATCGACAGCAGGTCGGCGAGCGGCGCCTCGTCGTCGACGACGAGGACGCGCACCGGCGAGCCGTCGGGGCGCGCGAGGTCGGTGGCGGTGGCGGTGGTGGCCGCGTGCGCGGTCGCGGTGGCTGCGGTGGCGGTGCTCATCGATGTGGAAGGCATGGTGTTCACCCTGTGCGCGCGCTATGAGAGGAGCCTTGGCCGATTCTGTGAATCGTCTGAGAATCGGGGTCGCCTCCGGCGCGGAGAAGGGTCGAGGGGTGAACGGTCGGAGGCGGACGGTCGGAGGTGAACGATTCCGCGGTCGTACAGGGCGTCTTCCCGAGCACTTCTCGTCATCCGCGACCGATATGCGGTGCGCGGGCCGAAAGGTTGGCGGGGGCGGCGTACGTTCGCTCCATGGGAGGTGGCACGTCGGTGGGCGAGGCGATACCGCGGGCGGTCGCGGTCGACCGTATGGGCCCCGGTGACCACGCCTGCCTCGGATTCCACAGCGACGACGACCGGTGGGCGGTGCGCGCCGCCTTCACCGTCGCGGGCCTCGCCCTCGGTGAGCGCGTCATGATCTTCACCGGCGGGGACACCGCCGCTCCGGACGCCCTCGCCCGGCTCTCCGCGCACGGCGTCCCCGCCGAACGCTGCGCGCACACCGGACAGTTGGCGCTCTCGTCCGAATCCCCCGGCTACGACCCCGCGTCCGGCGCCTTCGACCGCGCTGTCCGTACCGCCTTCTGGGCGGCGGGCACCAGCACGGCGCGGCGACGCGGCTTCACCGGCATGCGGGTGGTCGGCGACATGACGTGGGCCGCCGCCGCGCACTCCGGCCTCCCCGAGGCCGAACTCTCCTCGTACGAAGCGGAGTTGACCCCCTTCTCCGCCAGGACCGGCTTCACCGCGATGTGCGAGTACGACCACGGCGCCGTCCCCGCGCCCCTGCTCTCACGTATCGCCGCCCTGCACCCCCTCGCCGTTCTGCCCTCCCTCGACACCCTCCACGCCGACCGCACCGGCCGCTGCCTGCGCCTCACCGGCACCGCCGACCTCGCCACCCGCCTCCATTTCGGCCTCACCCTCCGCGCCGCCTTCACCGCCGACCCCCCGCCCGCCCTCCTCGACCTCACCCCCCTCTCCTTCCTCGACGCCCACTGCGCCACCGCCGCCCTCCGCCTCCCCCCGGGCACGACCGTGCGCTGCACCCCGTCGCAACACCGCATGCTCCGCGTCTGCGGCGCGGCCGAAGCCGAAGCCGAAGGGGTCACCTTCCAGGTGGAAGATCCTCCGGCGCGGTGTCGCTGAAGAGCGCCGGGTCGAAGGGCTGGGTGCCCCCGTCCGGGGTCCAGAGGGCGGCGAGGGGCATCAGGTCGGCGATGCGGACGCTTCTGACGCCGTCCGGGGTGGGGAGGAGGACGCGGATGGCCGGGTGGTAGTCGAAGAGGATCTGGCGGTCGCGGCCGCACGGACCGACGGTGCCACGGCCGCGGTCGCCGACGGCCACGATGGTCGTCAACTGCCGCGCTCCGCAGGCGCGGGCGTGGCCGAGGGCGACGAGTTCGGCGCACGGGCCGCCGGTGAAGTGGTAGAGGTTGATGCCGCCGTGCATGCGTCCGTCCGCGTCACGGACGGCGGCGCCCATGGTGTGGACGCCGCCGTCGCCGTCGGTGTTCTCGTCGACGACGGCGCGGGCGTACGCGATGAGTTCGTGGTCAGCGGGGGTCAGTTCTCGACTGGGGATCGTCAGCACGGGCCGGATGCTACGGACCCGGGCGGGCGGGGCGCGAGGGCTTTACGGGTGGAGCGCGGCCTGCCGGGGGCGGGCGCCGAGGCGGTGGGCGATCGTCCGGGCGGCGGCCGGGGCGAGGCCGGGGACGCGGGTCAACGAGGCGACGAGGGAGCCGGGTTCGGCTCCGCCGTCGAGGATCACCTCGCCCGCCGTGACGGCCCGCGCCAGCGCCGTCACGGTCTCAACCGCGCTCTCCGGCAGGCCCGTTGGCGCGTAGTCGGCGGCGGCCAGGACGTCGGCCGAGGGGAAGAGGCGGTCCAGGCCGTGGGTGAGGCCGGGCACCGGGCGGCCGAGGTGGTGCGCGAGGGCGCCCGTACGGCGGGCGGCCTCGGCGGCCGTACCGCTGTCGTGGGCCAGGACCGTCTGGACCGCCGTCTCCAGCGGGCCCCACGCGCCCGGCACCGTATCGGTATCCGTATCCGTATCCACGCCCGTATGGCTGACGCCGGTGACGCCGGTGCCGACCATCCGCTCCACGCGTTCCACCACGTGGATCAGGCCCTCCCAGAAGGGGAGATGGGCGCGGAGCAGCAAGTGCGTTACGGCGCCCGGCCGTTCGGCGCCCGAGTGCGCGGTGCCCGGACCCAGTTCCAGTACGCCCGCCCCGCCGTCGAGGCTGATCGTGCGGCGGTACGTCCGCCCCTCGACCGACTCCACGCCCGGCACCGCCCGTTCGGCGAGACAGCCGACGACGGCGTCCCAGTCGTACGACTCCTGGCACGGCAGCCGCATGCTCAACCCGCCGTCGGCCGCGAGCCGGTCACCCTTGCGGCGCCGTTCCCGCAGGTCGCGCGGCGAGGCGCGGAAGACCTGCCGCATGTCGCGGTTGAACTGCCGCAGGCTGCCGAAGCCGGAGGCGAACGCCACGTCCACCATGGTCAGTTCGGAGTCGTCCAGCAGCCTGCGGGCGAAGTGCGCCCGCCGCGACCGGGCCAACTGGTCGGGCGTCACGCCGAGATGCTGCTGGAACAGCCGCCGCAGGTGCCGGGACGACACGGCGAGCCGCGCCGCCAGCTCCGTCTCGTTGCCCCGGTCGAGCGTGCCGTCGATGACGAGTCGGACCGCCCTGCACACCAGCTCCGGCGCGTCCGCCGCGATCGGCCCCGCCACCCGGTACGGGCGGCACCGCAGGCACGCCCGGTACCCCGCCGCCTCGGCCGCCGCGGCCAGCTCGAAGGTGCGGACGTTCTCGGCGAGCGGCTTCGCCCCGCATCCGGGACGGCAGTAGATGCCCGTGGTCCGCACCGCCGAGTACGTCGTCATACCCCAGATATAGGGCGTGGCCGGACGGAAGACCAGCCGCGTTCGGACAGGCCGCGGGTGCCGTGCCGACTCACGCGCTGTCGCGCGCGGCGGCCGGGGCGGGCCAGGCGACGGGGTCGATGGTGAGGAAGGGTTCGGCGGCGAGGGCCGCGGGGGTGAGAGCGGTGAAGGTCCGGGTGTCGCGGTGGAGGTGGGACTGGTCGGTGTAGCCGGTGTCGGCCGCGACGTGCGACGGCGGGTGGCCGGCGACCAGGCGGTGGGCGGCGTGGTCGAAGCGGATCAGCCGGGCGGCGCGCTTGGGCGGGAGGCCGAGCTGGGCGTGGAAGCGGGTCCACAGGCGCTTGCGGCTCCAGCCGACCTCGGCGGCGAGGTGGTCGACGCGGACGAGGCCGCGGCTGCGGACCATACGGCGCCAGGCCCAGGCCACTTCGGGGTCGACCGGTGAACGGGCCTGCTGGCGAAGCCGGTTGAGCCAGGCGTCGGTGGCCGCGAACCGGGCCTGCCACGAGGGGAGTTCGTCCAGCCGCTCGCCGATGCGGGACGCCTGCCGTCCCCATACGTCGTCCAAGGCGACCATGGCGCCGCCGAGTTCGGCCGGGGACACGCCCAGGACCGTACGCGCGACGACCGGGGAGAGGCGGACCTGTACGCACGCCACGTTCTCGCCGCGCGCCCGTACCCCGCCGCCGAGGCCGAACCCCGGTCCCGCCACCAGGCTTCCGCGCTGCCGCCGACCGGCACCGTCCTCCACCAGGGGCGAACTCGCGCCGAATTCCAGGATCAGCATCACGGCCGGGTGCGGCACCATCCGCAGGCCACCGGCGGGCACGCCGGGCACGCGGAACCCCGCCATGCTGACGCCCGCGACCCGGCCGGGCCGCTCGGGGCGTGCGACCTCCCAGGCTGCCGAGCGCATGGCTCGATGGTACGGGGGCCGTACGCGGCGCGGGCGGCGCGGGCGGCGCGCACTGGCCAGGCGAGGGAACATTCGTCCAAGCCGGCGCCGCGGACCGGCGCCCACAGTGGACGAATGACCACTCCCAACGCACAGCACACCGGCACTCGCCGCTCCGACGACACCGAGGCCGAGGACCTCCACGTATGCCAGGACGGCTTCCGTGACGCCCCCGCCCTGCTCCTGATCCACGGCTCGGCGGCGTCCACCCGTTCCTGGGACGCCCTGGTCCCGCTCCTGACCGGCTCCCACCACGTCATCCGCGTGGACCTCCTCGGCCACGGCCGCTCGCCCAAGCCGCTCGACGCCGACTACTCCGTCCCCGCGCAGGCCCGCCGCGTCGCCCGGGTCCTGGACCGTCTCGGCGTCGCGCGCGCCGTCGTCGTCGGCCACTCCAGCGGCGGCTATACGGCCACGGCCCTCGCCGAGCAGCGCCCCGACCTGGTGACCGCGCTCGCCCTCGTCAACACCGGCCCGAGCCTCGACGCGTTCCTCGCCCCGGAAGCCGGGGCCGAGCCCCCGGCCCTGGACCCCGCCCACTGGCCGCCGACCGACGACCAGATCCGCGGGCTCGCCGCCAGCGGCTTCCGCGAGGGCTACGACATCCCCGACGACCTGCTCGCCGAACTCCGCGCCATGACGTTCCGCTCCCTCACCGCCACCATGGGCGCCTCCACCGCGTACCTCGCCCAACTCCCCCTCCCCGCCCGCCTGATGCCGCTCGGCACACCGCTCCTCGTCCTCTTCGGCGACCAGGACCGCCGCTGGCGGGCCGCCTCCGCCGCCGACTACCTGACCGTCCCGCACGCCACGGTGAACTGGCTCCCCGGCCTCGGCCACAGCCCCCTCATCGAGTCGCCGCCGCAGACCGCCGCTCAACTCCTCCCGTTCACCACGGCGCAACCCACGTAGCCGCGGGAGACGCCGTCGCCACCGGGGCGACGATGTTGCCGCTGTAGCCGGTGGCCCGGGAGTACGTGCCGGCGCAGGTGATCAGGCGGAGTCCGGGGCGGGTGGCCTGCTGGTAGACCTTCTTGCTCAGGAAGTCGTTGAAAACCGCCCACGGCCGTGGCGGCCAGAAGCAGTGCGAGGCCCGCATGGCAGCGGCCCCCAGGGACGAATCCCTGGGGGCCTTTGACCTGTGGTGCACTCGGCAGGATTCGAACCTGCAACCTTCTGATCCGTAGCTCTAGCTGGAACGGTCAACAGCGGCCATACAGGATGTTGTCGAGACGCTGAGAGTCGGATCCGGGCACCACCGGTTGCTGTAGTTGCTGTACTTCGCTGCTGTATCGCCGAGGGGTGGCGGCCAATCGGGCCATATCTGATTGCCCCTGCGATGAGGACCGTAGTTTGGCGGGCCGGTGCTCTCGCGCCGCTCATACTGCTACCGGCGGGGCTGGCGGTCCTATGACCGTACACACCTGAGAATCCGTCACCAAATGGCGTAGGGTCCTGCGACGCCACGCCCCTGCGGTCTCCTCTTGGTCGGTACGCTGTGGCGATAAGTACGAAGGGGTGCTCTTGTCTGCACAGTTGATCGTCTCCCTCGTAGTTGCCGTCCTCACACTCCTTGCGGGACTTTGGCAGGCCCGGAGACGAGAGCTCAGAAGCCGAGAACGAGCGAAACATGATCTTGATCTGCTTGCCTCACTTCCGGCTGACAGCACCATGCGGGACACACTGCGAGTACACATCGATGACACGATCAAGAAGATGATCGTCGAGGATAGTCGAACACGCGATCCCTTTGGTATCGCTCTCGCCATCATCCTGCTACTAGTTGCGGCTGGACTTATTAGCGCCGCGGTGGTCAACAAGCACGCCTGGTGGTGGTTGGTAGTTCCGGGAGCTCTGATCGCAATCGTCGCCTTGCCCGGTTTGGTCAAGGAGTCCACTCCGCAGACCCCATCGCAAGGCTCAGATTGATCGAACAGGAGTGGCGGAGCCTCAACTGTCCGAGTCAAGTCATCGGCTGATGTATGCGCCGCTCGATGCGAACTACAGGCACGGAGGTTGCTCTTAGCCCTCTTGGCTGGTCGTAGGGCCACTCAGGACTGCGAACAGTCGAGTGCGGTCAGTGCGGTTGCTGTACTGCGCCGCTGTACGACATTGATTACTGCTGCGCGACTTCCACGGCCTAAGGACAGCTCAGCAGCGCGTGAGGCATCCTGGCTCGATCCGATCGAGGCGTCGCTGGGGGAGTCATGGAGCCGTACATCATTGCGGTGATCGCAGTCGCTGGAACCCTGCTGGGATCTTTGGTCGGCTACGTGCTCCAACGCCGGCAATCCCACGAGCAACGGAACTGGCAGACGCATGACCTCGCACGTCAGGAGACGTTGGCACTCGTACAGTCCACGTCGGCTACATTCGACCAACGAGAGGCGATGCTTTGGCAGGAGCGTCGGGCGCTATACATCCGCTTCCTTGAGCACATCGATGAGTGGATCGAGGTCATTCGCGACATACGCGACAGCGGTGGTTTGCCGAGAACGCTCGACATCTCCACATCAGAAGATGCCCGCCGGGCGTCACCGCTGGCCGCTGCGCACTTGGACGCATCCCGTGCATTCGCCAGGAGCAACGTTGAAGTCACGGTGATCGCGGGTACGCCAGTCCTGTCCGTGCTGGACGAGCTCCGAACCAAGCTCTACGCAACTGCCGGGGCCGCCTTGACTGGTGAGGACATGCTTAGCGAGTTGACCGATCAACGAGGTCACCTTGTTAGAGCTATGCGCTACGAGCTGACCACCTCCTTTGTGGGAGACCGACACGCGGTGCAATCGACCAACAGAGCTCCCTAGCAAGCCGGACGGTCACTCGGCACAAGCCCACCACTCGCCCCTCTCCCATCCCGTCTGCCGTCGGCCCGCACTCTTGTGGAGCGGGCGTGGTTCAGGGCGTCAAGGTGGAGCGCGCCACTGTACGAACGACCTTGACGCCCTGGGCCGCGACTGCTCGGCTTGCCCGGGTCGATGACAGGTGGGATGGGAGCACTCACCCTGAGCACGACGAAACGGGCGGACGCCGGCGGGTGAGGGCTCATCCCGGAGCCTGAGCGCCCCCGCCGGAGGCATCGCCTTGACCTTGCCTGTACGGGATCACCTCATGCCACCGGCCAGCCCGTCGTGGGCGCGTTCGGCGTGGCCGGGCCGGAGCGGGGCGGAGACAGGAGCGGCGGCGCGGCCCGGACGCCGGACGCGCGCCCGGCGGAGCGTCAGCGACGCCGGGTGCCTTGAACCCGTAGAGAAGGTTGTTACTCGGTCATCGGTGGCCGATTGAACATGGAAGAGGCCCCGGCCGCCGTAGAGCTTGGTGGCGGGCGGGGCCTGCGGGCGGGTTTCGTGGTCAGGCGCTGTGGTGGGTCGTCCAGTCGTCTCGGGCAGCGATCAGGGCCGGGCGTACTTCGTGGTCCAGGTGATCGGCCTGGGTGCGGAGTTGGGTGGCGATGGTGGCCAGTTGGTCGGGGTCGAGGTTGTGGAGCCAGTAGTCGTCTACGAGCTGGAGGTTGACGACGGGCAGGCGGGCGGTGGGGTCTTCGCTGTAGGGGGCGCAGTCGATGCTTCCGCTCAGGATGACGGTCTCGGTGCCGGGGGCGTCGGTGACGGACACCGCCATGAGCTGGCCGGAGAACGCCTGGTGGTGGGTGATGTCGGCCAGCTCGGTGGCGAACCGCTGGGGCGGTACGTCGGTGGCACTCGGGTCGTCATCCGCCCACACGGGCAGGTAGCCGGTCGCGGTGTAGCCGATGGTCGTGGTGATGGTCCACGTCAGCCGTTCGTCGCCCCGGCTCGTCGCACCCGGCCCCGCGCTCGGGTGTTCCTTCGTTGCTCCGCTCATGGGTCACCGTCCTTCCGCGGCCGGTCGGCTGGATGCGGGTAAGGCTGGCGCTTCGAGTGAGTGGTGCTCGATCGCCGCAGCAACCTTCTGCCAGGCCGTGAAGACGTTCATCACTTCGTGTTCGGGGGCGTGGGTGAGGTCTAGGAGGAAGCGGCGGATCAGGACTTCGTTGCTCAAAGTGTTCTGGATGCGGGCGATCGTCCACAGGCCGTGGGTAGCGGGCGGCGCCGTCGACGGTCGGCCGGGGGTCATGAGGCGTCCTTGGTGTGGGTGAGGTGGGCGGTCACGGTGTGGCCGTGCTGGTCGCCGCGGGTTTCGACGTGGTGGGCGAGGGCGGTGACCATGGCCAGGCCGCGGCCGTGGGTGTCCTCGGCGTCGGGGTGCTCGACGGTCGGTGCGCTCTTCGTACCCCCGGAGTCGGTCACCGAGATGGAAACCACCGCGGGGGAGACGGCGAGGCTGACGTGGAAGGCCCCCATGCCTCCGCTGGCGGTGTGGAGCACGGCGTTCGCGCTCAACTCGGTGACGATCAGCGCCGCGTCGTCCGCATAGGGGGAATCGCGCAGGACATCGCGGGTCCAGCGGCGTACGCGGCCAACTTCTTCGGGTGAACCCGGGCAAGTCAGTCCCCAGACTCGCGGACTACTCATATACTCGTGCATACAAGTTGCTTTCTGCTGATGGGCGGCCATGTGCGAAGGGGTCGAGCTAGACGAGTTTGACGCCGTCGTGCGCGCGCACGGCCGGCGGGGACATCGCGTCCAGGGCGTCGAGCACGCGGATCGCGTACGCCTCGTCCGCGAGTTCGGAGACTTCGTCCCGAGTGGCCCAGCGCAGAGCGCTGGTTTCACTGCCGGTGGTCGGGTGGCCGTCGATCGCCTCGCAGCGGAACACGAGCGAGACGATCAGACCGGTCATGTTCTTGTAGACACCTGTGAGGGTGACGGCCGCGGCGATCTTGACGCCGGTCTCCTCCAGGATTTCGCGCTGGAGCGCTTCAGGGATGGTCTCGCCTGCCTCCAGGACTCCGCCGGGCGGTTCCCAGTGGCCGTTGTCGCGGCGCCTGATCAGGAGGACGCGACCGGCGTCATCGACGATGACCCCGGCGACGCTCACGGAGTGCGGGCGCTCGATCGGCACGTACCTGATCCTCTCGGGTGGCTAGGCTGCCCACCGTAGCAACAAAGGTCGGCCACTCGTCTAGATATCTAAAGGAGTACGCATGCCCGTTCTTCCCTCCGGCGTCCTGGGGGCGCTGGACCCGACGAGCGACCGCGCGGTGTTCCGCCAGATCGCCGACCAGTTGCGCGAAGCGATCGACAAGGGCAAGTTCGCCGAGGGCGACAAGCTGCCGTCCGAGACGGAGTTGGTCGAGCACTACGGCGTCTCCCGGATGACGGTACGGAACTCCCTGTCCGTCCTTCAGGGCGAGGGCCTGGTGGTCTCCGAGCACGGTAAGGGCGTCTTCGTACGGCCCCGCCCGCCCGTGCGGCGCCTCGCCTCCGACCGATTCGCCCGCCGCCACCGCGAACAGGGCAAGTCCGCGTTCATCGTGGAGGCCGACGCGGCGGGCAGCCACCCCACCGTGGACAGCCTGGAGATCAAGGAAGAACGGCCGAGCCAGGACATCGCCACCCGGCTCGGCGGCCCCCGTCGCGTACTGGCCCGGCGCCGCCGCTATCTCCTCGACGGGCGCCCGGTCGAGTTCGCCACGTCATACCTCCCGCTCGACCTCGCCCGTGGCACCCCCATCGCCGAGCCGAACCCCGGCCCCGGTGGCATCTACGCCCGCCTCGAAGAACTGGGCCACCGCCTCGACCACTTCGAGGAGGAGATCCGCGCCCGGATGCCCGCACCGAGTGAGGTCAAGACGCTCCAGCTCGCGTCCGGCGTGCCGGTGATCCATCTGGTCCGCACGGCGTTCGACACCGAGGGACGCGCCGTCGAGGTTTGCGACACGGTGATGGCGGCGGACGCGTACGTGCTGGCATACCAGCTTCCAGCCACGTGACCTGGGCGGATGGTGTCGCGACACGGGCCGGGCCGGCCCAACTCCCGTGACTCGTACGCCTTCTCGGCAAACTCATATAGACGAGTAGCCAGGCTGTGTGGCACAGTGGTTCTCGTGCCCGGTTCTTCGGGTGCACAGAACGACACTTGTCTAGACGACTAGCTGTCATGAGTGTAGGAGAAAGCGTTGCGTTCCATCCGTGTGGAGACCTCGGCGCAACGATCCTGCTGACCGAAGCTCCGGAAACGAAGATCAAGGACTGACAGACCGGGGAGGTCGCCATCGACGCGAACAGCGGTGAGCCGCTGATGACGGTCGGCGTGGTCTACATCGAGGACAAAGAGTCCTCGCTGCTCGAGGTGACCATCCCGCAAAGCAGTGTGGGCGAGGGGCTGGCCCTCGGCGCTCCGGTCGCGCTGCCGGGACTGGTGGCCCGGCCGTGGGAGAGCACGTTCAACGGGCAGCAGCGGCACGGGATCGCCTTCCGCGCCGCCGTCGCCCCTGCCACCTTCCCGGCCCAGGTGGGAGTCTGAGTCCGTGTCGGACCTGATGACGCTGGTGGAGGTGGGTGGTGCCGTCACGGCTGTTGGTGGGGGTGCCGCCTACCTGCGGGCCGCGCTGTCGCACGCCGTGATGGAAGAGGAGATCGGCAAGAACGTTGCCAAGCTGGTGACCGTGCCCAAGCCGCGCCGCCGGAAGATCAAGCCGTGGTCGGTGGTGGAAGCGGGGCGGTTCCTCGAACACGTCGCGCGCACCGATGATCCGCTGTGCGCGGCCTGGGTGCTGGTCCTGGTGCTGGGGCTATGCCGTGGTGAAGTCCTGGGCCTGACGTGGAAGTCGATCGACTTCGAGGCCGGGGAGCTGTACGTCGACCACCAGATCCAGCGCGCTGGCCGGGAGATCCTGCACCGCGAGACCAAGACGGAGGACTCCGACGACTTCCTGCCGCTGCCGGAGCTGTGCCTGTCGGCACTACGACAGCGCCGCGAACAGCAGCTCAAGCACAAGAAGCAGGCGGGGGAGCTGTGGCAGGACAGCCGGGAGCTGGTGTTCACCACGAAGTTCGGCACGCCGATCGAGCCGGGCAACATGACGCGCATGTTCGCCGGCCGGGCCCGCCACGCTGGGGTCCGCGCGATCCCGCTGCGGAACACCCGCCACACGTGCAGCTCGCTCCTGGTCGCCCTCAAGGTCCATCCGAAGGTGGCGCAGCGGATCCTTCGGCATTCGCAGATCGCCATGACGATGGAGGTCTACGCGGAAGCGAGTGAGGAAGAGGTGCGGGACGCGCTGCGGCAGCTCTCGGAAGCCATGGGAAACGGCTGACCAGCGATGACGATCCAGTAATGAGAACAGGCCCCCGGGATGATTCCGGGGGCCTCGGCACGCCCACATCTCAGACCGGTGGGTACTCCTCGGGAAGCGGATCGCGGACGAATGGCACACACCGTTCCTCGCTGGCCCCGAACCGGGCGAAGTTCTGGCGGGCCTCGCTCAGGCTCCATCCCCGGTTGGGCCCGCCTCGCGCCTCGTCCGCGTCGTGGTCGTCCTGGCCGTCGTCCTCCCAGAAGCACACCGGGCAGATCTCGTACATTCCGAGTTCGCCAAGGGTGACGAACAAGCAGCAGGGGCACCTGTACGGGCCACCATCGGGGCCACCTTGCACGTTGACGAAGGTCACCCCGCCACCTTGCAGGAGCGCGGTTCCGGCCGCGAACGCTTTACGCATCCGCGCACTGGCCGATTGCGGGCGGTTGCTGTACTTCGCTGCTGTACGGCACGAAAAAGGCCCCCAGGGACGAATCCCTGGGGGCCTTTGACCTGCTGTGCACTCGGCAGGATTCGAACCTGCAACCTTCTGATCCGTAGGTCTGGGCAGATCCCTGCTCAGGAAACGTTCGCCCAGTTCGCTCGGGTGTGGACGGCAGTGGCGGGTGGCCGTTGTGCGGTGGCGTTGCCGTCAGGGTTGCCGTCAAGTTCAGCCCAAGTCGGGGCGGTCGCGGCGCTCAAGGAAATGGTCGATCCGGGGCCGTTGGGTGTGGTGGATCGGCAGGGCGCGCAACTCGTCACGGGCCATGAAACAGAGTTCGACGGCTTCGCGCCCGGAAAGGCGAGCGACCCCGTACCGGCAGACGGGGAGAGGCGCCGGTACGGGGGTGCTGCGGTGCTGCCCTTACCCGGGAACGGCAGCCATCGGGATGGTCTCAGTTCACGCGTTCTAGCTGATCGGGGTCGGTGGTCCACTCGACTCCGCCCTTGGCGGGAGCGAGGTAGGCGAGCGTTCCTGTGCGCATCTGCGGGGCGTTGCCGTATGGGTCGCCGGGGTCCATGAGGTCCCGCAGGATTCCCACGCGGCCGGTCGCCAGGTCGCGCACCGTGGTGCCGAACGGGATGCGGGCAGGTGTGTCGTCGTTCACCGCGTGCCCCCGTCCGTGGACGCGTCGATGCGCGCACTGCGGTAGTCGTCCCACAGGCTCCTGCCGGTCGGGCAGCCGTGCTCCGCCGTGCCGGACGCCACGCACGAAGTGCAGCGTCGGGCGTGCTTGACCCATGTGTCGTAGGTCGTCTGCATCGTCGATCCCGGGTATGCCTGGGCACTCCTCAACTGCCGTGCGGTCACGTAGGGAGGGGAGCCGTTGCCGGAAACGCTCATCGCGCCGCCCCCCCGACCGGGGGACAGGCGTCTGATGGCATGTCGCTCGACTCGGACACGTAGGGACGTACGAGCGCGCTGAGGTCTTCCCAGTCCTCCGGCGCGAACCAGTCACCGCGCGCCTGCGGCTGCGGCTGCCAGGACTCCGCCGGGGGTACCTGGCCGCACCTCAACTTGCGCCGCCTACGCCCCGCCTCGACGTCCAGCCGCCACCCCTTCGACGTCCCCCGACCGACGCCGAGCGCTTGGTCGACGCCACCGTGCCTGCCGGGCGTACGTGGCCCTAACAGCAGGACCATCACCCATTCAGGGAGTCGTGATAAGTATTTCAAGGCTGCCTGCTTCCTCAGATGGTCCACGCCCCCGGGCCGTTCACGCGGTTGCGGGGGTCCGTGTGTCTGACAACGCTGCCGGGCGAGGCAGAAGCGCACCACGGCAGAAGTGCTGCATTTCTGCGGCGTGTTGGCTGCACGGGGTACCCTGAGCAGCGAAGACGGAACCCGGACGGAGTACGGGCATGGCAGTCAAGCGAGATCGCCTAGCAGGACGTCGGAAAGCGTGCGGTTACAGTCAAGAGCGGTTCGGCGAAGCGCTGAAAGTGGATCGCACTACAGTGCAACGGTGGGAACGCGGCGAAGTCGATCCGCAGCCATATCAGCGCCCGAAAATGGCAAAGCTTCTACAGCTCACTTCGAAAGAGCTGGATGAGCTACTTGTATCCAATACACTCATGCCTGCGTCGGTGAATCCGTGGATTCTCAGTGACACCGAGAATCATGACGATGAATTGGAAGCCTGGGAGTTGGCGCGTCGCGTACAGGCAAGCGACGTAGGTAAAGAGACGCTTGACCGCCTTGAGCTAGCCTTTGATGAATTGGCTACGGTCTATCCCAAATCCCCTCCACAGGATCTCTTGCAGCGGGTAAGGCGGCATTCAGCCTATGTGGCGCGCCTGCTTGACGCTAAAAAAACCCTGGCTGAGCATCGGCGCTTGTTGGTCGTCGGAGGTTGGCTGTCCCTGTTGGGCGCCACAGTTCATATTGATCTGAAGCAAAATGATGCAGCAACGGCACGCCTGCAAACGGCTGCCACCCTCGCCCGCCAGGCGGAGCACCCGGAAATTGAAGCTTGGTGCTATGAAACAGAAGCGTGGCGCGTGCTGACGGATGGTGACTACGTCCGCGCCATCGAACTGTCGCAAATCGCTCAGGGGATTGCGCCCGCTGGAAGCTCGGCACTGATTCAATCGACCGCCCAGGAAGGGCGGGCACGGGCACGACTGGGCCAAGCGAAAGAGACGTACTCGGCCATTGACCGGGTACAAAAGCTGTCTGCCGCATGCATGCAACCGGAACGCCCCGAGCATCATTACCAGTACGACCCCGCGAAGTCACTTTCCTATACGGCAACTACTTTGGCCTGGATAGGTGATCCGATTGCCGAGTCGTATGCGCGCGAAGTCATTGCACGACTAAGCCCTAGCGATGACGTGAGCAAGTGGCCACGGCGGGTAGCGTCGGCGAATATCGATTTGGCATTGGTTCTGCTGGCAGGGAACAGACTTGATGAAGCCTGCGACGCAGCACAGAAGGCCATAATGTCTGGTCGCGTGGTGCCGTCTAACCATTGGCGAGCGCTGGAAGTCGTCGATTCAGTCGAGGCCAAGCAGCTACCCGAAGCGGCTGATCTACGCGAGGCGTACGAGGGGCTGAGAGCTATAGAAGCGTAAGCCCCAGTACGGGCAGCCCTCGCCGGGTTGAGCCGTCCCCCTGGAACGGTTTTCATGCGTCCGTGGCGGCGGCACATGCCGGACATGGCGGGTGCGGTGCTGCCGTGGCACGGTGTGGGCACGCGGCCGGCCGGAGGGTGTTGGGCCGGTGTCCTGCCTGGGTGGGGGCCGGGCATGGTCAGGGGGCCGTACGCTCGTTGGCAACTCGGGCAGGTCGTTGAGCCTGCCCGGAATGTGGTCGAGTGGCCCCCTGGGCTTGCCCGGCGAGGGGCCCCGCCCAGGGAGGTGGCTCAAGACCCGTAGGCCGTCCGCCCCCAGCCCAAGCGCCCCGGCCGACCATGAGGGGAAGGCTCCGCGAGTCCTCACGTCACGGGTCGCCACTGGTGCCGGGCGGCTGCCGCTTGCGTGACGGCATTACGAGCACGCCGTGCTCAGTAGCGGGCCGATCCGGCGAAGTGGCAGACGTCGGATCTGGTCTTCACGACCCGCAACGGCACCCCGATAGAGCCGCGCAACCTGAACCGGGCCTTCGAGACGCTGAGCCGCCGGGCGGGCATCCGACAAGTGCGGTTCCACGACCTCCGGCACACCTGCGCCTCACTGCTGCACGAGCAGGGCGCGGACGCTCGGACGATCATGGAAGTCCTCGGACACAGCTCGATCCGCGTGACGATGGACATCTATACGTTCGTACGCCTCGACACCCAACGGTCGGCGTTCGATCGCGTGGGCGACGCGCTCGCGGCCGACGACACCAACCAGACGGACGGTTCCGACGATGACGACGGCTCGGCCGGGATGGTCGCTGCCCTGTAGCAAGATCCACAGACGGTTGGTGTCAACGTTGGTGTCAACGGCATGAAAGAGCCCCTATCGGTGATTTCCGATAGGGGCTCTGACCTGCTGTGCACTCGGCAGGATTCGAACCTGCAACCTTCTGATCCGTAGCTCTAGCCGGAACGGTCAACAGCGGTCATACAGGCCGTTGTCGAGACGCTGGAAGCCAGAGCCCGCCACTGCTGGTTGCTGTAGTTGCTGTACTTCGCTGCTGTACTGCCATGGGAGGTCCGCCTTACTAGGGAGGCTTGCCGATCATGCCCTCGCCTGGACTTCAAGCCGCTGGGTTCTCTTCCGGACTTCGTCCTGCGGTTCGCCGCTGTTCCCCCGTGACTCCCCGCCCGGTCTGGCGCGGGTCTGGCACGATCCTGCCTCCCTCGATGCGAACCACGGGCAGGGCGGTCGCTGAGGGCATCTGTGCAGATCGGAGGTGACTCCGGGTGCACTGAGGGGCATTGTTGAACTGCCTGGTTGCTATACCACACTGCTGTACAGCAACCAGGCGGTCGGCAGCGCTGGGGGCTCAGACTGCGCCATGGACGGTGATGCAGTTATCGGCAAGAGCGCCGACGGCTACAGGCGATACGGATTCAAACTCGTGAGGGGTTGCCCCCAACACGCTTACCAACGGGTCACGACCTGGTCCATGACCGAGCAGGAATGTCCTGACCTGCGGTGCAACGGGTGGCGGACGGGCATTCGGATGGCGATGAACACTGACGAATGAGACCCGGATTGAGACCGCGAAGTGAGGTGGCCAGATGCCGGGCTAGCGTCGTCCGACTGTGATCGACCACTCGGGACAGCCTTCGGACCTGCACGACTGACTGAAGGCGCCTGCAGGCGTTGACGTAACCGCAACGCCAAAAAGATTGACCAGTCCCCTACTTGGCGAGTGCAGAGTGCGATCTCATCGCTACAGTTTCCGCAAGCTCATGGACTTCGCGGTGGGGCGGTAGAGTGGGTCGGCGATTCTTCATAGCGCTGGGGAGCGGTCGGTACCGCCACCTCCCCGACGACGCGCAGTTGCGCTCTGTGCCCTCTGACGTCCGCGCGACGAGAGATCTCTTCGCCGGTTTCGGGTACGAGCCCGTGCTGGCTGGGCTAGGCGAATACGACGGAGCCGAGCAAGTCCGGCAGAAGTTGTCGCACTGGTCGGAGGACACTGCTCTCACTAGCGATGACGTGGTAGTGGTGTACTTCGCGGGCCACGGTTCGGTAGAGGAGCGCGATCGACACTATCTGCTCTGCTGGGACTCACGTGACGCAGACCTCGCGACCACGGCGTTGGCCACCGAGGATCTGGTGCGCATCTTGTGCCGAGGAAACCTCCGGCACCTCCTGCTTATTCTCGACACCTGTGCTGGCAGCGCCGGAGGCGCCGAAGCCTCGACGTTCGCGCTCCGGACGATCGCCTATCGGAACGCGGACGCCGACTCGACGGGCTTGTGGTTTCTCGCATCCGCCCGCAGGAAGGATGTTGCCGAGGACGGCGCGTTCGTTGCTGCTCTGACCGAGGCCGTTGAGACGACCACAGGGCGTACTGGCCAGCGGCAGCAGTATCTGGACCTTACAGAACTGGTCAAGGCGGTCAACGAACGGTTCGAGGGTGAGGGGCTGGGCCAGCGCGCCGAGTTGGCCTGTGGTCTGGTGACCGGCATGGCTCCGTTCCTGCCGAACAGCGGGTACACGGACGAACTGCCCCCCATCGGGACCGACCTGGAAGTGCAGCGCCGGGTCGCCTTAAGAGACCTGACGGAGCATTTCGGGCCGCGCTCGCGCGGTGTGGAGTTCGAGTCGGAGCAGGGCCTGTACTTCAGCGGGCGGGTCCGGGTGCTGTCCGAACTGGTGGCCTGGTTGACCGCTAACGATGGCGACGGCAGAGGAAGAGTCGTCACCGGTAGTCCCGGCTGCGGAAAGTCCGCAGTCTTGGGAAGGATCGTTGCACTGTCGGACAGACGGTACCGGGACCGCCTCGACCTTGCTGGTGTCAACCCTGCAACCGCGGTGCCTGCCGGGTGTGTCACGGCTGCCGTGCACGCCCGTCACAAGCGGCTCGAAGAGGTAGTGGAACGTCTTGCCACAGCCCTAGAGGTCGAAGCCGACGGTCCTGCGGCGCTACTGCAGGAGCTGACCAGGAGAGGGCGCCAGGGCCAGCCGCTCGTCATCGTGGTGGACGCAGTCGATGAAGCGGGGTCGGACACCGCCGCGGACGCTGGCGGTCACGGCGAGCCCCGCCGGATCACGCGGGAACTGCTCCGCCCCATGGCGGAGATCCAGGGCATACGGCTTCTGGTCGGGACTCGCCATGAACTCGTCGGCCCCTTGGGCCCCACCTTTGTCTGCATGGACCTGGACCAGCCCCAGTACCGTGCGAGCGCGGACGACGTGGCGGGTTATGTCACCCGGGTTCTTCTGGCGAGCGAGGAGGCCGGGGTACGCACTCCGTACCGTGGCCTGCGCGATCTCGCACGGACGGTCGCCTGCGGAGTCGCGGAGAAGGCGGCCGGCGTCTACCTCTACGCCAGGACGACGGCGCGTACCCTGAGGTCTGATGTGTCACCGGTGGACGTCAGCCAACCCCGTTGGGCGGACACACTCCCGAGCGAGGTCGGCGAGGCATTCGACGACTACCTGGCCCGTTTCGGGCCGGACGAGCCACGGGTCCGCCGCATGCTGATCGCCCTCGCCTTTTCGGAGGGCAAGGGGCTGCCCCGGGGCCGGACATGGACGGCGATGAGTACGGTGATCTCCGGCGTGCCCTGCACGGAGGAAGACATCTCCTGGGTCTTGGACGTCGCGGAAGCGTACATCGCTGAGGTCGTTGATGACGACCGGCGTTCGGTCTACCGGCTTTACCACAAAGCACTGGCCGAGCATCTGCGCGCGACGGCCGACCGACCGCCCGAGGAGATCCAACGGTCTGTCGTCGAGGCACTGATCTCTCTCGTCCCTACTGCTTCCGGGGAGCGACCGGGTTGGTTCGCCGCTGTCCCCTACGTCCGTCAGCACCTGTCGACGCATGCGGCGGCGGCAGGAGTACTTGCCGCCCTCATCGAGGATCCAGGATTCCTGCTCGCTGGCGAGCCGCTGGCTCTTTCAAGGGCATTGGCCTCGGTTGAAGGCGAAGGCCCCAGACGGATCCGCAGCTCCTACGAGCAGGTCGCGCACCGCCTCACGAGTGACCACGCGGTCGGAGACCGTGCCGCCGACCTGCAACTGTCGGCCCGCCGTTGTGAGGCCAACGAGCTCGCCGACCGCATCGACGAACTCGGGGTCGACCTTCCGTGGTCTGCGCGGTGGGCATGGTGGTCGACCAGCGGAGTGCACCGGTTGCTCCACGGTCACACGAAAACGGTCGGATGCGTCGCGGTCGGGGACCTCGACGGCCGTCCCATCGCGGTGACGGGAAGCGCGGACGAAACTGCCCGGGTGTGGGACCTCACGTCACAGCGTCAGATCGGAGAACCATTACCCGTCGGCACATCCGTGAGCGCCGTGGCGATCGGAGAGCTGGGCGACTACACGGTCGCTCTCACCGGAGCCGTCGACGGCACGGTGAAGATCTGGGATCTCTCGGCTGGTCAGGAGTACGGGAAGGCCCTCACCGGACACACTAACCAGGTTGAGAGCATCGCGGTCGGCACCGTCCGCGGCCACCCGGTGGTCTTGACGGCGAGCGCGGATGGTACAGCGCGCGTCTGGGACCTGGTGGAAAGGCGGCAGTTCGGCGCTGAACTAGCCGCTCACAAGCGTACGGTCCGGGACGCCGATCTGGGCCAACTCGATGGGCGTCCCATTGCTGTCACCGGCGGCGATGACAAGGCCGTCTACGTCTGGGACTTGAGCGAAGTGCTGGACGGAGGAGACGCACGCGTCGACGGGAGTCCGCTCATCGGCCCGGCCGACGCGGTGACCGCAGTTTGCGTGGCCCAACTCGACGGTCGGGCCGTGGCTCTGGTCGGGGACGCGGCAGGAATGCTCAGCCGATGGGACCTCACTGACCGCCGGCAGATCGGTGAACCGGTCATGGCTCACGTCAACTGGGGCATGAGCGGGGTCGCGTCTGCCGTAACCGGTCAGTTCGAGGGCCGTCCAGTGGCGTTGACCAGTGGACGCAACGAAGCGCGATTGTGGGACCTGCGGACCCTCCAGCAGTTGGCGCCTTCGCTCCGCGGCCATGTCGAACTCCTCAGGGCCGCCGCTCTCACTGCTCGTGGCGACGCCTTCTTCGCGGTCACGGTCAGCCAGGACCGTACGGCGCGTATATGGGACCTCACCGCTGATCAGCCCGATGAGGGACACACCCGCGCGGTTGGCTGCACAGCCCTCGGTGAGTTCCAAGGCCGGCCCTTGGTCGCTACCGGAGGACAGGACGCGACTGCTCGGCTCTGGGACCTTCGCACGCGCGCTCAAGTGGGCATGCCTATGGAAGGGCATTCCGGCGAGGTCTCCGCCATCGCTCTGGGAATCCTCGCCGGGCGGGCGATCGTCGCGACCGGCGGGTCCGACACCTCGGTACGACTATGGGATCCGTTTCAGGGGAATTCCTTTGGGTTTCCTCTCACGGGACATACCAATGCAGTGCGCTGCGTGGTCTTCGGTGAACTGGATGCCGCGACAATTCTGGTCACCGGAAGTGACGATGGCACGGTCCGGATCTGGGACGTCGCATCCGGGAAGCCGACTGGCCCTCCTATGGGGGGACACATTGGCGGTATCTCCCACTTGACGGTACGCTCCGTCGAGGGTGGGATCGAGGTACTCCTCGCCACTTCCTTGGACCATGCATATCTGTGGGAAATAGGTAAACGCGGCAGTGCGTGGCCCATTGAGCCGCGCGCGCACCTCCCGTTGGAGGACCTCAGCCCTACTGCGCGGGTTGTCGGCGTCGCGTTTCATGGCGTTCGGCCCGTGGTTCTAACGACCCAAACAGGAAACAATATCTACGTTCACGACGTGCCGAATTGTGACTTGGTGGGCGGTCCATATCTCGGGCACACTGCTATGGTGTTGGCTGGCACGCTTGGCCGTATTGAGGGACACTCAGTCGTGGTTACGATCTCTCGCGACGAAACCACTCGTATCTGGAATTTGGAAACGGCGCAACCCGTGGGCGTCCCCATGGAGGGGCACACCCGTGTTGCCTATTCACAGTTTGCTCATGTGCCGGCGCCCCTACTCACGCAGGTCGACGGAACTCCACTGGGGGTCATTGCTACTTTTCGCGACGTAAGGATCTGGGACATCGCCGCCATGCGACCGATCGGAGAGCCGTTGTGCGCTGCGGAACGGGCTCACGAGTTGGTTTCGGTCGATATCCTGGATTCCAAAGACGGCAGCGCCAGTGTCGTTACAACCGCCGTCGACGGTGTGGTGCGCACACATGACCTGGTTGGGGGCCACCAGGTGACAGCGCACCTCACATCCGCATTACCGAACACCTATGACGCAATGGCTGTCCCATTGAATGGCGACACTATGCTCGTGCGCAGTGGCTGGACAGAAGCCGAAGTGTGGAGCCTGACATCCCGGCGCCGTCTGGGGAAGCGCGCAGGAGTCGCCCTGCGTGCATGCCTACTGGTGATGGAGGACGGTGAGGCTGTCGTCGTGTCTGTTGCAACAGATTTCAGACTCGAAGCTTGGAATCCGCGGACGCAGGTTCCTCTGGGCCCTCCCATGGCAGGTCACTCCGACTACGTGAATACATTGCGATCGGGAAGGGTCGGTCGCCTTACTGTTGTTGCCAGCGCATCCAGTGACGGGACAGTGAGGCTGTGGGATCCGAACTCAGGCAGGCCACTCGGTGATCCTCTCGGTGGTCATAAAATGGGCGCTTATGGCTTGGAGCTCGCTTCCTGGGATACTCGCGATGTCGTCATCTCCGGAGCGGGCGACGGGCGTCTGCGGTTTTGGGATGCCTCACGTGCGGAGGATATAGGCGTCGATCTTGAGCCATTCCCTTCGACGGTCCGAGCTATCCGCGTCATATCTGTTAATAATTCGCCCACCTTAGTCGCGGCCGACCGCTATGGTCTCATTCGGGTCTGGGACATGACCGCCTCATCCTGGATCCGTGAACTCGACATTGGCAGCGGCATCAGTGGGATCGCGATAGATGCCGGCGGACGGGTTTGCGTGGCAACTGACATGGGCGTGATCGCGCTGCACCTCAACTTCGTCCTCCAGCGGGGCGTCTCGTGACTCGTGTCGTTCTCATTCATGGCATCGGCCAGCAGTTCAAGGGGGCGGAGACGCTGCTGTCCGACTGGTATCCGGCGCTGGTTGACGGTCTAATACTTGCGGCCGGTACGGCCCCAGCCCGTGACGAAGTCTCCATGGCTTTCTACGGGGACCTCTTCCGTGCCGCCGAACACCGTGGTCTGGGCGAGCCGGAAATCGATGCGTCCGACGTCCAGGAGGGCCTCGAACGCGACCTACTTCTTCAGTGGTGGACGTCCGCGGCCCAGGGGGAGAGGCGGGTCGCTGGTCCCGGCGCCGCAACGCGGCTGCGGACCCCGCTCTTGGTCCAGCGGGCCCTAGACGCCCTCAGCCACTCAGCCTTTTTCTCGGGCCTTAGCGAACGTGCCATGATCGGCAGCGCCCGCCAGGTACGGCACTACTTCACCGAGCCGGAAGTACGCGCCGCTGTACAGGACCGTCTGTCTCAGACCGTAAGTCAGGACACCGAGGTCATCGTCGCGCACTCGTTGGGCACTGTGGTCGCGTACGAGGCGGTGTGCGCCCACCCGGAGTGGCCCGATCTGACGCTGGTCACCCTCGGGTCTCCGTTGGCCGTTCGTAACCTCGTCTTCGATCGGCTCATCCCCCGGCCCCTTGGCGGTTACGCAAGATGGCCGCTCCCGGCGAAGCGCTGGATTAACATCGCCGACGCAGGTGATGTCGTAGCCCTGGCTAAAGAGCTTGCGCCGACGTTTGGAGACCGTGTCAGTGACTTTCTGGTACACAACGGTGCCAAAGCGCACGATGTAAGTCCGTATCTCACCGCCCGGGAAACTGGCTTGGCCATGGCCGAAGCACTGCGCGACCGCAGTTCCGAAGCGTAATAAGGTGTCTCGCTACGAATGCGGACCACATTGCCCTGCCCCAGCGGAGTGGCTGCCGGTGGTTACTCAGGTGAGTCGGGAATCTCCGCTTTGGAGCGCTTGAGCCCCGCTCGTACACGTGCTCGCCGAGGCGAACGGGGCGGGGCGGCCTGACCGGTTAGCACTCCAACTGTGATCGAGATCTTGGCAGTGCTCGGTCTGCCGGGCAGCGGCGGGCTTGGGCTTGGTGGTTGTGGCTGGCTGGCGCGTAGGGTGCCGGGGTGATCGCGATGCCGGAGGAGTTCGCGCAGAGCACCGTCGCCCGCGAGGGGAAGGCTGGTGCGGCGTGGCTCGCCGAGCTGCCCGGGATCGTGGAGGAGTTGCTGGGGCGCTGGGAGTGCGTGCCGGATGGTGAGGTCATGCACGGGGGTGTCGGCGTCATCGTTCCGGTACGGCGGCGGGCTGAGGGGAGCGCCGTGCTGAAGGTGTCGTTTCCGCATCCCGGCAACGTCCATGAGCCGGATGCGTTCGTTGCGTGGGGCGGTTGCGGCGCCGTCCTGCTGCATGAGCGCGACGACGAGCGGTTCGCGATGCTGCTGGAGCGGGTTCAGCCGTCGACCCTGGCGGAGGTCGAGGACGGCGACGAGGTGGTGACGGTCGCCGGGCGGCTCAACCGCCGCCTGGCCATACCCGCACCGCGCGGCCTGCCCCGGCTGCGTGATCAGGCCGATGGCTGGGAGGAGCAGTTGCGCAAGGACGCCGAGGAACTGACGCATGCGCTGCCGCGTCAGGTGCTGGATGTCGCCGGGGCGACCGTTCGGGAGCTGGGTCGGGTCCAGCCGGACACCCTCGTCCATGGCGATCTCCATGCCCGGAACATCTTGCGAGCGAGCCGAGAGCCGTGGCTGGCTGTCGATCCCAAGGGGTGCGTGGGGGATCCCGCCTACGACGCCGGAACACTGCTGAAGTCCCGCGCGCTGAAGCTCCTCGAAGCGGATGACCTGTACAAGGCTGTCCACCGCGTCTTGGACGTCTTTGCCGAGGCCGCGGAGATCGACCGTGAACGCGTCCAAAGGTGGGCCCAGTTGCATGCCGTCCAGGCCGCGTTCTGGGGCCGCCGCCACGGTTTTCGTATCGCCCGCAGTGGACCACGGCTGGACTGGCTCACCGAATTCGTCGATCGCCTGGCGGAGTTGCTCACCGAGCGCTCGTAGTGCGTGGTGGCGCTGGTAGAGACCGGGAGGTGGACGAGTTCGGCCGCCGTTGATCATCGTGAGCTGTGGGGACCGACGATGAGGTCATAGCTGCAGGTCACAGGATAGATCCTGACCGGTGGCGGGAGACGTTCACGGAGGCCATGGGCAGCATCGCGGGCCAGTTCGCCCGACACGACCCTCGCCGGCGAGCCGGGTAGCTGTGCTGGATCTGCTGTCGGACCTGCCCCGCACGACCTGCTGGACCATCGCGGAGTGGGCCGGGGAGGGCGTTGGGGGGCTGTGCGGACAACTCACCTGACTGCAAGGCCGCTACACGCCCGACGATGCTGGGGCGATCAGGGAACGGGTGATGATCGCCTCGCCGATGTCCAGGCCAGCCGACAGATCGGCCGCGTATTCCTCGGGCAGCGTCCCAGCCTGGAGGCCGCAGGCTCGGACCAGGTCACTGCACTCTTGGGTTTGGCGATCCGTGGCAAGCGCGTTGAACAGGTGGTCGGACAAGACTTCGCGGGCGGCGTATCCGTCCCGCGCCGTCGCCGTACGACGGGCCAGGTCGTCAACGATGGTGCAGGCCAGAGGGTGTTCTGCACTCCCGACGAGGTCCAGGACCGTGAGCCCGAGCCGCACATCGAACACCGTCTGCCCTGGCTCGCCTTCATGGCCCAGGTACAAGGTCACCAGATCTTCCAGGCGGGAGTCGTCATCTGGCCCCGCTATGCGCCGGCACAGCGCGGTCAGGCATGCGGTGACGGCCTGCTCCCACGGCTCTCCTTTGGCGGTGGCGGCGAGGAGTTTGGCTGCCCGGTCGGCGTCGCCGCCCGTGAGCGCGGCGACGACGGCGACTTGGCGGCCGTCGAGCATGCGGGTGCCGACGCCGTGGTGTTGTTCGATGTGGGCGAGGGCTTGTCGCCACCGTCCTGTGGTGGTCAGGGTGCGTGTGCCGTCGGCGAGCAGGACGCGCCACAGCCATGCCCGGACTTCCCGCCGGTCCTTTTCACTACGGGTGAGGCCGGCCGGTACGGCGATGCCCTCGAAGGCCACGCTGTTTCCGGCGCGGACTGCCTCGTACAGGTCGAGGAGCCGCTTGCGGCCGTCGTCGGCGTTGCCGGCGCGGATCTGCAAGCGGGCGAGGTTGACTAGAGGTTCCAGCCCTCGGATGGCGCTGGATGCCGTCAGCGGGCTGGCGACCAAGTAGGCGTTGGCGTGCCGGTGGCACATCGCCCTGGCGAGGTCGGGAAGGCCGACGTCCGAGGCGAGGAGAGCGGACTGGTTGAAGATGGTGGAGGCCAGGCCCTGGTCGTTCTGATCAGCAGCTCGCCCGGCAAGGTCGACCAGCGCGTGTACGCGGTCGGGCAACGGCAGGCAGGCCGGGCGGAATCGGGCCACGAGCGGGAAGCGTCGGGCTATGTGGCCGTACGGGTCCACCGGGGCCCCCTTGGGGTGAAAGTGCGGGTAGGGGACGGTGGAGCCCGTCGGCTACAGGCTCCACCTCCATTACGCCTGGGCTGGCGTCACCGCCAGTCGGCGACGATGCGGTTCAGCGGGGTGTCGATGGCGAACAGGCCGGGCCGCTGCTCGATCGCGGGTGCGTCGAGGCGCTGGATCTCGAAGGACGCCTCGTGGCCCCGGTAGTCGCGGTCCCACGTGCGGACTGCTTCGGCGACCTTGGCGGCCAGTTCGTCACTGCCGCGGCCGTGGCCGATGACGCCGAATTCCCAGAGCTTGCCGCCCTCGGGCGTGGTCTTCTCCAGCAGGCGGCGGGCGAGGTAGGTGACGGCGCCCTTCTCGACGGCTGCTGTGGAGGACGGGTAGGGGTCCTCGGTGAGCAGAGTCCCCTTGGCTGCTGCCGGGAACAGCATCCGGATCAGTCCGGACGGCAGGCAGCAGGAGACGAACAGCTCCATCCACTCAGGCGACTCCGAGGCTTGGACCGTCATGCCGGTCCACTCCTGGGTGCGCGGCTGGTGGAGCACGCCCGCCAGGGCCTCGGCGTCGATGGGCTGCCCGGTGGGGGCCTGGAGCCGGACGGTGCCGTCCGTGCTGAGGGGGATGACGCGGCGGTCGTCGTCGGCGATGCCCCGGCGCAGGGGCATGAAGGTGTTCATTTTGCTGCCGACGCTGGTCCAGCGGCCGTCGTGCTGCTCGTAGGCGATGGAACGGGACACGCTGCCCTTGAGCCGCTGGGGGACGACGAGCCGCCCGCCGGGAGCGAGTTGGTCGAGCCAGGCGTGCGGGACGCCGTGGGCGCCGACGGTGGCGATGATCCGGTCGTACGGGGCTCCCGTCGCGTGGCCGAGCGCCCCGTCGCGGGTCACCGCCTCCACGTTGGTGAATCCGGCAGCGGCCAGGTGCGCGCGGGTGCCATCCACGAGGTCTTCGTCGACGTCGATGGTGCTGACGTGGCCCTTCTCGCCGACGAGGTGGGCGAGAAGGGCTGCGTTGTAGCCGGTGCCGGCGCCCAGTTCGAGGATGCGTTCGCCGGGCTGTGCGTCGAGTTGGTCGAGCATAAGGGCAACGACGCTCGGCTGGGAGGCGCAGGAGATCGACGTGCCGTCGGTGTCGTACTTGATGTTGACCTGGCTGTTGGCGTACGCCTCTTGGACGGAGGCGTCGGGCACGAACAGATGGCGGGGAACGGTACGCAGCGCGTTCTCGACTGCGGGCGTGCGGGCGTATCCAATCTTGCGGATCTGGTCGACCAAGGCGTTGCGGAGTCGTGGGGCCTCGGCCCCGTTGGGGGCGATCGTCTCGGTAGTCACCGCCCCGACGCTAGTGGTCGCGGGTGTGCCCTCCGTGGACGACGCGGTGTTGTCACTCGATCCCATGACTGCCTCTCGTGCTGTGGTGAACAGGGCGCTTTGGTCGTCCGGGAGGAGACCGGCGCGGTTGGCGTGGAAGATCACGTGGTGCGCGATGACTGCGCGCAGACCGCGCGAGAGCCTGCCCGTACTGGCGAGGTTGGCCAGCGTGGTGCCGGCTCGTTCGAACGCGGCTATCCATTCGGGGTGTCCGTCGAGCGGCCTGCCTGGGCGGGACAGGCTGTGGGCGTCGACGGTCATCAGCGTGCGCATCGCCGGTATCAGGGCGGCGGTCCGCTGCGGGGTGAGTTCGGTGGGCTGTCGCAGCGCGGCGGCCTTCGCCCAGACGTCGCCCTGTTCGTACCAGTCCAGGTTGGCGGCGCGCATCATGGCGCTGAGCAGCAGGGCTGCGGTTTCGCGGCGGCCGATACGTCCGGGGCCGGGCTGGTAGGTGACCAGGTGTCGGCAGTCCTCGTGGAACAGTACGTGCGCGGCGTCCATCGCGCGGGCTCCGCCGAAGGCAGCGGATTCCGGCTCGTAGATGCCGGGCAGCCAGGACACCACCGTGCCGTCGTCAACGAGTTCGCTGAGGACGGACTGGACAAGCGGCGACGGCTGAGGCGCGCGGTACCGCAGGGGCCACGGCTGCTTGTTCATGAACCACCACCCGCCGAGTTGCCCTTCTTTCTCGGCAGTGAGCAGGGCGGGGCCGAGGCGGCGGGCAAGGGCGAGCTTGCCCGCCTCGCGGTCGGTGAAGACGACGTTGTGCTGGTGCCAGTGGTCCGGGGCCATCGCGGAAGTCCTTGGATCGGTGGGTCAGGCAACGAGCAGGCAGGAGTCCCAGGCAGAGCAGGGCGGCGTGGTGGTGGTGACGAGGAGGGCGAGGGCTGTCCCGGCGGCACCGTTGAGGAAGCCGGGCCCTGTTTCCTCGTCCTCCATGGCAGCCTTCGCAGCGTCGTGCGGATCGGTGCCGGGCGGGCAGATCGAGGCCGTCAGCGCCGGTATGGCTGCACGGAGCTGTGCGCGCATTGGGCCTGTGGTGTCTTCGGCGACTCGGGATGCGAGGTGGGCGAGGCCGGCGAAGCCGTGGCACAGGCCGTTGTCGGACGTCGCCTTGAGTTGCAAGGGGTCGGTGAGGGCGGTCGCGAGAGCGTTTTCCGACTCGGCCTGGAGAGCGTCATCGCCCAGCGCGCGGGCCGCGAGTTGGCGGGCGCGGGCCAGTCCCGCGGTTCCGTAGCACCAGGAGGGTCGGAGCAGCCCGGACGGGGCGAGGCGATGGTCTCGCAGTTCGGCGCGGGTGACCCAGTACGGCCAGGCGATGCCGACGCCGGTTGGCTCCCGCCAGCGGTCCAGCCAGGCCAGGACGGACCGCATCGCGTCGAAGTGGCCGGGCACGAATGTGCCGCGGCGGGCAGCGAGCGCAAGGAAGGAGAGGACACCGCCGACCCCATGCGCGAGACCGTTATTGCCGTGTCCTCCGGGGAACCGCTCGTCGGGTCGGCCGGAGGGGCCGCTTGGCGTCCACCACCCGGGCAGAATCTCGTCCTTGAGGCTCACGGGCTGGACCAGGCGCACGCAGTAGTCGAGGACAGCGCGGACAGTTGAGCCGGACGGATCACGGCGAAGCAGGTAGGCCCCGTACCCGACCAGGCCGCGGATCGTGTCGAACTCCGCGAGCTGCGGCAGGTATCCGGCGTCCATCCGTCGGTGTGCTGCATCCAGGCGTCGGAGGGTATCCGTGGTGATCTTCCCGTCCAAGGCGGCGAGGGCGCTCTCGTAGGGTCCGGGTTGGTGCTCGACGGCGCAGGCCACGGCGTGGGCGAGGGCGGGCGCCCCGTAGAAGGGGTGGCTGTCGGGGCCGCTCGTGAGCGGCTCTGAGGTAGCGACCGCCAGCCAGTCGTGAGCATGCCGCCACGGTCCCAGGCCGCGGGCGGCTCGCTCAATGTGGAGCAGGGCGATCCCTATGGGCCCGTACGCCAGATGCTGCCGGTCGGTGGTGAGGGTGCGGGCGCCGACCGGGGCGGTCGCGGGGTCGGCCAGCAGGTCGGCGATGGCCTCTCCCATCGCCGTCACGCGGGGGCGCGTCATCGTGTCCTCCGTGACATCCAGGCCAGGGCGGCGGCGCGCGTGAGGTACAGGCAGACGGCTTCTTCGGCGAAGTCGACGGTCAGGTGGCGGACGAAGTGGACGTGCAGCAGCGAGGACAGGACATCGTCCGGGCGGATGCCTTGGGTGTCCAGGCTGGGAAGGTGGGTCCGGTAGGCGGCGACCGCTGTGTCGCGATCGGCCCACGCTTCCACGACTGACTGCCCGCCAGGCTGGCCGCGCAGGGCGGCCCAGTCGTCGGACGGGTCGGCCAGCCGTACCGTTTCGGTGAACTGCGGTCGCGGCACCCGGACGGGCGCGGCGGCGGGGATCTGCTGGATCAGCCAGCGCATCGCGGCTTCGGTGCTGCCGAGGAACGCGGCGGCGATAGCGATGGTGTGGGCGGCGACCAGGGCTCGCTGAGGGGGGCGTTGACGCTGGCCGAGTTGGGTGACCACCGCGCGCGAGTCGGTGCGGAACACCTCCTCGACGGCGTCCCAGGCCGGTCCGGACCCCCAGCGGCCGGTCTCACGGTAGGAGGTGGGGAGGCGTAAGTCCGCGAGCAGGCCGGCATCGCGTAGTTCGTTGGCCCAGGTGCCGATGGTGCGGGCTGTCTCGGCGAACGCGTCGGGCGAGGGCAGGGCGATCCGCAGCCGAAGGTGGTGGTCGGGGTCGCGGAAGCGGATGAACCACCAGGGTCGGCCGCCGAGCCGGTCGAGGAGGTCGGGGACACGGGCGAGGATCGTGTCTTGACGGCGCAGGTCGCCGTAGAGGGTGGCCAGCAGGAGGGAGGAGACGCCCGGGGTCTGGATCTGGTCCGGGGAGAAGGTCCGGGCCAGGGTGGGGGTCGGCAGCACGGGCCAGGCCGGTGGCCGGGTGGCTTTGAGGGGCACGACGACTTCGTGCGCGCGGCCGTCGCACCAGCCGTAGGCGTCGGCGGCCGGGGCCTCCACCAGTACCGCCGAGGGTGCGCCGTTCAGGTGGAGACGCAGCAGAGTTCGGTGCGCCGCGTGTGTCAGGTCCAAGAGCAACAGTCGGTCGCCTTCGGCCAGGTGAACCCGCGCAGGCATCCGCCGGCGGGACCGCCAGTCCTCAAGGGCGGCGTCCCACAGGGGTTGGGGGTCGTTGCGTCCGGGCAGCTCGGCAGCTTCCAGCCGCCATCGCGCCGGAGCCAGCACGGTTCGTCCGTATCGGACCCGGGGCAGGAACGGCATGGCGTTCGCGGCGCCCCAGTCGAACGAGGTGACTTGCGCGCACTGGGCGCGGGACAGCTCGGTGAGGAACCGGACGAGCGGCGGCGTGTGCTCCTTGAGGTTCAGCGCGTGCATGCCCACGGCCTCGATTCGCTGCCCGCGTTCGGGCGCGGCCAGGTACATGCGGCGCCCGTCGCACGCCACCGCCAAGTCGTCGGGGGTGAGGACGTCGCCGCCCGCGGCTCGATGCTCCTGGATGCTGATCACGGTGGGCAGAACCTGGGGGGTGCGCGTGACGTGGGCACTGGCGGGATGCAGCGGCGGGAAGGAGAGCTGGGCGGCGATGGTGCCGGCGTCGGCGGCCGGGAGGTCGGCCAGATCCGCTGCCAGCCGCTTCCGGTCTTCGTGGGCCAGCACGCTGAGGAAACGACCGGTGGTAACGCCGGCGCCCCGAGACACGCTCGTCAACTCCACGAGGAATCGACCGCGTTGTAGCTCTTCGACGCTGACAGCGTGCACACGGACGCCGACCTCCAGGTGCGGGGGCACCCTCGGTTGGTCCGGTCCCAGATCGAGCGCCGCGATCAGCTCGTCGGTGAGGACCACTTCGTCGTGGCCATCGAGCACAGCGGCCTGCGCGAGCCGCAGGAGCGTGTCGTGGCGTTCGTTGAGCCGGGATCGGCGGGTGTCGGCGGTCGCCCCTGGGTAACCGTCCGGGAAGCCTGTGCCGCTGTCGCAGATGACGTCGGCGAGCGGCACCATCGTGCCGATGCCGTACCGCTCGTAGAACCTGCGCTGGTACGCCTTCCACGCCGCCGTCCCGTGCGGCAGTGGACTGATCCGTGTCAGGACGTCAGCGGCGCGCTCGATCTCGTGGGCGACCTGCTCAGTAAGTTCAACTCTGGAGTCCAGACGCACGTCGAGGGCGAGGGGGTGTCGGCGCAGGCCGGGGGCCAGAGCCCGCATCCGGGCGGCGGTACGGGCCCGGCCGGTGCGCGAGCGGCAGTCGTGCAGGTCCTCTCGTACCGCGCGCAGTTCACGGACCACGTCGGCGGCCTCGGTCATGGAATTGACGTCCACGACGTGAAGCTGATTCAGCAGGTAGTCCAATGCGTCGGGCTCGGTGCTCGGTGCGTGCAGGCTGGTGATCAGCGCGTGGTTGCGGACCAGCCCGTGCACGAGTCCCCGTGCCCTTTCCCGGCCAGCTGCGGGAAAGTCGGCGGTGAGCTTGTCGCAGAGGACGCCCGCGCAGACGGGCTCGCGGGCCGCTTCCATGATCACCCGCACGGGTTCGGTAAGGGCCGTGGAAGCCTCGACCGCTCGCCGCCGTGCGCTGTTGGTGTCGGACTCGTACGGCACAACCAGCTGCCCGCCGCGTACCTGCACGGTGTTGTTGAGGATCACCGGCAGGCGCTCCAGCAGTTCGGGGAATGACTCCAGCCGTTCGACGACGGCCGCTAGCCACTCCGCGCTGGCCCGCGCGACGACCGTGTGCTCCGAACCCCACGCCGCGCCTGCCCGCGGTCCGAAGGCGGCCGGCGCGACGCCGGCGAACAGGCCGAACGGCGTGGCCCGCTGCTCGGCGCGCAGGACGTAGCGGGCCACCGAAGCAGCGGCACGGCGCACCTCACGCTCGGCCGGCTCGTCGGCGAGGCACAGCGCGCCAACCTGCGAGGCCAAGACAGGGCTGGCGTGCTCCAATGCCTCGGCCACGTCCTCCTGAGACCAGGCAGCCCGCAACCATTCCAGCCGACTACGTGCGCCACGCGGGGAGGAATCGGCGAGGTCGGGGGCCGCTGGCACAGGGAGTTCCGGTCGAGCGACGGCACGGACGAGTGCGGTCCGACTGGCACGGAATACGGTCCTCGACGCCATCACAACCTCCTGATCAGCCTGACGGGTGGCCGGTGCCTTCACGCTGTGGGCCGTGAAGGCACCGGCCTGGGTTCCCTGCGCCTACGGTCAGGCCACGCTGGAGACGCACGCGCCGCAGGTCGAGCCGCAGCCGTCGTCCGTCAGGTTGACCAGGCCGGCGGGGTCGCCGACCTCGACCAAGGTGACGTCCAGCTCGAAGCCGTCCGTCGCGGCCGGGTCCGGGCACACCGGCTGCGCCTGGGTGGTGTGCTGCACGTTCGTCATAGCAACTCCCTCTGGTGAGTCGTGGAACAGAAATGGTTCTCTGGCGACAGCCGTGCGGAGCGTAGGCATGCGCCTACGACGCGGCGGCAGTTCCTTGCCACCGGCCCGAGATCCTTGGCCCGCAAAGGGGGTGCAGGGCCGGTGCACCTCGGGACGGTGTCTGGCACCGCCTGACGAGCCGGGCTCGAAGCAACCGGTCCGCCGGGCGGCAATCTGTGGGCGGTGTCAGCGCCTGTCCGTCAGGCCGCGGCAGGGACAGATGTCGGCGTCAGGGCGTCGCGCAGCAGGTCGCGGTCGAAGGAGGCGACCAAGAGCGCATGGTCAGAGACCGCCGCAACGTCCTCGTTGGCCACGACTTCAAAGGACACCAGCGCGTCAGCAACTCGTGCGGTCGCGTAGAGGCGGTCGATGCGGCTGCGGCGCCCCTGGTCGCTGCGCCAAAGGCTTGCGGTCGCCGCGAATCCATCCTCTTCGAGGAGGTCCGTGGCCGAGTGGTGGCCAAGCTCGACGTAAACGGGGTTAGCGCCTGGGGTCCTGCCAGCCAGGATCTTGTCCGGCCGGGTATCGGAGACGGCGGCCCCGTCGGGGCCGAGGATCGTCCGGTGGTGGAAGTGGTTGGGATCGGTGACGGCGGACCAATCGGGCAGGGGGACGACTTCCTCGTCCGTCCGGTGGGGGTAGGAGTTGCAGTCACCGCCGATCAGGACCTCCCGGCCGCCGGCGGCGATGGTGACGAGGCGACGAGCCTCGCGCTCCCGGGTCGCCGGGTCATAGGAGCACAGATGGAAGCTAGCCAGGCTGAGCGGCTTAGTACCGGGCTCGCCGCGAAGCCGTACGACCGGGTTGGTGATCGGATGCCACCCGTTGGAGACGTGGGTGTAGCTGGCGAGCACTTCGAACATGCTCGTGTCCACGAACACGGCGGTCGGGTTGGGGCTCTCGGGGGTCGCCGGGCTCAGGAAGCACTGGAGCGGGCCGATCGCGGCAGCTTCTTCGTAGAGGTCGGCCGCGCCGTCGAGGGCCGCGTGCGTCAGTTCCTGGCGGAGCATGATGTACGGCCGGTACGAACGCAAGATGTCCATGGCGAGGTGGCGGCGGTCCTGGTTCGCCCCGGCCCGGTGGCCCGCGTGACCGTTGTGCTCGACGTTCCAGCAGGCAACACGCACTAAGTCGTCCCTGTCGGACACGGAGATCCCCTCATTTCGCGGGTCGAGTGGTGCACTCATCAGGCGTGATCCTTCGATTAGGGCTGGTCACAGCAGCTCGGGTAAGGGCTTGAGGACGCAGAACGTCTTGGACTGCGCGCGGCGGGGACGTGCGGCAGCGGTCGGCGAGGCGGCACTATCTCCCCGCTGGGCAGCAACTCCCCCAGGTCTTCGAAGATGAGCACGCCGTTGCACAACAGCGCCCAGCCTTGCTCCGGAGCGTGGGCCACGGAGCAAGCCGCGTCCCGGTCTGGCGCGCCCGCTTCCGGGCAGACCGGCTCGTGGGTGCACGGGCGGCTCATCATCGGCAGCCTCTCGACGCCTGATTTCGCAGATCCGGTGCGAACTGGTGGTCGGCCGACGGAGCTTCCGGCCTGACCGTGGGCGTGCCGGAGGCCCAGCAGAGCGACCGCTCCGGTCGCCTCATCTCAGCGTTGGCTGCGTAGCCGTAGAAGCGCAGCCTTTCGCGGTGGCCCGCGAACAAGTCCGGCGGTTTCTCCCCCCACTCCACAAGCCACCTGTCGGTGCCCACCGGCAGGGCCAGGTCCACCCGGACCAGAGGGAATCCGGGGATGTCCCGCAGGGCGGCACGGATTGCCAGGGCAACGGCCACCGAACTGGTCTCGATACGGCCCCCACGGCGGCACCCTCCGACCGGTACTGCCAGGAGGGGGATGCGGAACACGCGCAGGGCTACGCTGCCGCGCAGGAGGTCGCGGTCGTGGATGCGAGAAGCTACGGACTCGAAGTCGTACGCCGCCGTAGCCGGCAGCACCGCGATGGTCAGCGCAGGTAGCCGGACCTCGTACCGCTGGGTCGCTTCATGGGTCACGGCAGATCCTCCAGGAGCTCATCCAGCAGATCGGACACGGTCACGGCAAGGCGCCGCAGGTGGACGAGGGCCGCAGGGAAGTCAGCGGGGAACCTCTGCGTCAGGAGGCCGAACGACACTTCGAGGCGTTCTGGAGAGACCCCGCTGCCGGACCGCTGGGACACGAACACGATTCGCCGGAAAGCGGCATGAAGGCGCGGCCGAATGGTGGCGATCTCGGCTGCCGTGAGGTCGCCGGCGTACACGCCGAGAACGGACTCCAGATCCTCGAAGACCAGGTCAACGCTCGGTGTGCCGGGAGACTCCAGAAGGAACCGCTGCCTAAGTCCGGCCAGCACTCGGGCCGTCACCAGAGTGCTGTCGTCCGCGACGGTCACAAGAGGATCGGCAGCGACGTGGGTGGCGACGGTCTCCCGGGGAGCGAGCGTGCTGTGGCTCATCGGTGCGCCTGCCGCGGTGCCGGCACTCGCAGGAGACACCAGGTCCTCTTGCCGTCCTCGCTCACACCCCAGGACTCGGCCAGGGCGCTGACCAGGAGCAGCCCGCGTCCGTTCAGCGCGTCGAGGCTGCTCTCGCGCAGTTGGGGCCGCTCGGGCGAGCCGTCGTCGACTTCCAGCACCAGCAGTTCCAGGCAGATCACCAGGCGGAGACCGACTTCCCGCTGGGTTCCGTACCGGAATCCGTTGGTGACGAGTTCGCTGATCAGGAGCTGCGCGTCCTCCACCAGCGCCGACAAGCCCCAGAGGGCCAGCTTCGCCCTTGCGATCTTGCGGAGCTGGCCGACCCGGACGGCTGTGGAGCCACGAACCTCGCCCCCCTCGGTCAGGGGTTCGCGTTCGACCGTCATAGAGACGTCTTCCAGGACCTCGGGTAAGGCGTCTGCCGGGCTTCCGGAGTGCAGCTCCGCAAGGATCTCCCGGCTCAGTGCAGTGACAGCCATGCCTCGCCTCTTCGCAGCTCAGAAGGAGGACCGTGGCTGAACCTGACCCAATGTTCCGGTCGTTTCTGCCACGCCCCTGCCCGTGTTCGTGCTGGCTCAACTACCGTGGCCTGTCATCTCATTGGGCTGCAACCGAATCGCCGCTGAAATTTCAGGGAGGACCCATATTGGAATATTCATGGGCTTGCACAGGAAGTGTTGATGGCTGCGCAGGGGATGCGACACACTGCGCACGGTGGTTCACGGCATGCACAGGTGCTTGGGGGTAGTGCACAGATGGCAGCGAAGCGAGGCGCCACGGGTCGGCGCCTGGAACTGGGTCTCCAGTTGAAGCAGTTGCGGGAGAACTGCCCGCCCATCGAGGAGGGCCGCGCCCGTGGGATGACGCGCAGAGCGGCGATTCGCGGGCTCAAGTTGTCGGAGGCCAGCCTCGCCCGGATCGAGAACGGCGAACTCAACTTCCGCCGTAATCCAGGCGATTTGCGGACGCTCTTGAAGAGGTACGGCGTCACGGACGAGTCGCTGGTCGAGCAGTTGGTCGAGCTGAACCGCGAGGGGGTGAACGACGAGTGGCTGACGCAGTACCGAAGCGTCATGCCCACCGGAATGCCGCACTACGTAGGGCTTGAAGCGGAAGCGAGGCTGATCAGCGGCTACCACCCCACGGTGGTGTACGGGCTGCTCCAGACCGAGGCGTACGCCCGAGCCCTGTTCGAAGTGCAGCGCGCGGTCGAGGACACCACGAGCGAGTTCATCAAGCGCAACGTCGAACTGCGGATGGAGCGCAAGCGCCGGGTCTTTGAGCGCGAGGACCCCATCCGAACCCGCGTCATCCTGGGTGAGGCGGCACTGAGGATTCCGGTAGGCGATGATGACGTGATGCGGGATCAGTACCTGGAGATCATCAAGCTGGCGCGAGAGGATCAATTCTCGATCCAGGTGCTGCCCTTCAGGAGCGGCTACCGATCCAGCAACGACTTCACGATCCTCGACCTGGGGGAGCTGCCAGCCCGGGTGCAGACGGACAATGCTTGGGGCGCCGTCTCCACCTCGGACAAGCCCCGCGAAGTGGATCGGTTCACTCGCCGGTTCAACGCGATGGTGGGCGTGGCCCTGGGCCTCGAAGAGACCATCGACTTCCTGGAAGAACTAGCACGAAGGTAGTAGAGCCATTAACACTCCACACGTTCCAGCCAACGAACTGCTCCCCGACGAGGCATGGGTCAAGTCGTCGTACAGCGACGGCACCGGCAACAACTGCGTCGAGGTCGCCAGCCGCCTGGCGACCCACGGCGACATCCTTGTCCGCGACTCGAAGGACAAGGCCGGGCCAGCCCTGCGCTTCACCCAGAACGAGTGGGACGGCCTGCTCGCGCTGGTCCGCGACAACGGGGCCGACTTCGGCCTGATCTGAGAACGACCGCAGCAGCGACGAGCGCCGTACTCCTCAGCCCTAATGAGGAGTACGGCGCTCGTCTCTGCTGAGCATGACGCCCGCTCTGCCAACGTCGCGCACTGCCAGTCTAAGTTTCAGCCACGGCTGCCGACCGTGATTCCACATCTGGACGGGGACCGAAAACGCGGCGGCACCGCAAGTGGCTGATCGGCAAGTCCAACGCGTCGCAGGGAGAAGAAGCTCGCAGGCACCTCTCCGGGCTGACTCAACGCAGTGCTCCCGGCGAATAACGCTCGACGTGGCGAGCCATCGGGTTCCACACCCATATCTCGCTCTGCAACCATAGACGCGGGAGGTCCGTCATCTCCTCACAGAACGGATCCCCGCATCCTCCACAGAGCTCTCCCTGATCCATGTGGATGAACAAGCCTGTACGGACTTCAGTTGGACGCCAGTCTCGGTCTCCGATCAGGACAGCCCTCAGGTTGTACAGCTGCATGCCGGCAGTTCCGTCGGGAGCAGGCACCCGCCATTCACGCTCGTGCATCCAAGTGGAGTCGGCGCCAGTTCGCACCGCCCAGTGCTCCAGCCCAGCCGAACGGAACTGGTCGTAGACCTCGTTTGGCACGTAGGCGACCGTGCCACCGCCAGCGGCGAGCAATCCCTCGCGCGTGGCCACAACTCCCCACGGCTCGAACCGCCTCTCCCCAATGAGGTGCGCCAGGTGCGCGACCGGGCTCTCGGAAAAGCAGATGCACGCGCGAGCCACGTTGTAGGGGGCGAAGGAACGTAGTGTCTCGCTGCCGATTATCGAGTCCAGGCGCTGGCTGGCGGTCATTGCTCGGATGTCCGGCGTTGCGTTCGGTCCCGGCTCCCTGCCCCTGCTGGTGAAGTGAACCAGCTCGTCGCTCTGCGCGGGCCCAACCGCACCCATGGGAGGTTTCGCGACCATCATCCTTCGCCTTTCCACTATCTGTCAGTGACTTATGCCTCAGGCGCATGGTCGGGTCTGGGCGCGAAGGCACGCTTGCATCGCGGATGAGAGATCGGGCATGCCGCCGACCGTTCGGAGCATCTCTCCGGCCTTGTCTAGGTACTGGTGACTGGTTCAACCGCAGCCAGGCCCGTCGAAGACCTACATGAAGCGCACATCGGCCTCCCGCGCCCAGTTCAGTGTGCCGGAGTCGTAGGCGACGCCCGACTTAGAGAGCGTCGCCTACGCCGCCAGGCATGCACCGACATGCGTTCACTCCGTCACGAAGGCTCGGTTTGGAGATCGCGTGCGCTGTCACCGACTGCGGGGACGGCGAGGGTCGGTGGGCAGGCCGGTGGTGGTCGCAGTGGAACTCGGACTGTATGGGCGGGGGAGGTTGCCTGCGGCTTGGGAGCGTTGGCGGGCTGCTTCGGCGCGGGGGTTGGGTGCGGGGTTGCGAGCGGTGTGTTGGATGCGGCCGAGGAGGACGCGGGCGGGTTGGCGGGCTGTGGTGAGTTCGCGGCGGGCGGCTGCTTCGGTGAGAAGTGCGCGGGGCGGGTGGCCGGCGGCGTGGGCGTCGGCGAGGACGGTTGCGAGGGCGGGCCAGGTGGGGTCGGTGAGGATGCGGTCGGCGTGGTCGGGGACGGCGGTGCGGACTTGTGCGGCGAGGGTGTGGGTGATGTCCGGGTTGGGTTGCCGGTGGGTGAGGGCGGTGAGGTGGGGGGCGGCGGCCTGGTCGTAGGCGGCTTGCAGATGGATCACCGCGGTACGGGCTGCTTCGGCCTGCTGGTGGTGGCCGCGGGCCTGGTGCCAGCGGGCGGCGAGGATCGCTGACCAGACCAGGGCGGTGAGCAGGACGGCGAAGGTGCTGCCGTCGGGGCCGTCGCCGGCGTGGGCGATGTCGCGGGCGGCCTGGCGCAGTCCGGTTGCGGTGTGGTGGTCGGCGCGGATGCGGGAGCGCTGGGCGCGGGCGAACTCCCGGCTGGCGGAGCGCAGTTGGTTGCGCAGTTCGGCGGGTCCGGTCTGGGCGGTGGCGTCGATGATCTCGCCGAGCGCGGTGATCTGTGCCTGCGCCCGCGCGTCGTCCCAGGTGTCGGGGTGCTGGGTGAGGTGGTCATGGAGGGAGTCGAGGGCGCTGGTGGTGCGCTGCCAGCTCGTGCTGCGGCGGTTGCGGCGGGCTGTCGGTTGTTCCTCCGGCGCGCTCCCCGCGAGGCGGTCGCGGAGCTTGGGGAGGGTCAGGTCGGGGGCGATTTTCCCGCCGGGGATGTAGAGCTGGGTGCCGTCGGCTTTCAGGTCGCCGGGGCGGCCGACGCTGTAGCCCTGGAGGTCGCCGGAGGGAAGCCGGCGGACCTTGACCTCGACACCGTCGGCCTCAAGGTAGGCGAACAGCTCCTCCACGCTGGCGGCGTGCGGGATGGCGGCCCGGATGCGCTCCTGCAGCCAGGCGCGGCTGGTCTGCTCCCAGCCGAGCCGGTCGGCCTTGTGCACTTCGGCCTGGGTCGGGCTATGGTCGCCGGTCCGGTCGCCGGGGGCGACTTGGTGGAGGCCGAGTTCGGTCTCGATGAGGCGGGCTTCGGCCTGGGCGCGCATGCCGCAGTTGTGGAGCTTGGGGCGGCGGCCGTCTTCGCGGACGGTGGTGGCCAGGATGTGGAGGTGGTCGTCCGCGTGGCGTACGGCGATCCAGCGGCAGGCCAGGGGGTCGCCGTCGGGGGCGATGCCGGCGGCGTGGACGATACGGCGGGCGATCTCGCCCCATTCGGCGTCGGACAGGTACCGGTCGCCGGGGGCGGTGCGCACGGGGCAGTGCCAGACGTGGTCGGTGACGGGTTTGCCGAAGCCTTCGTTGCGGAGGCGGACGGGGGCGTCGAGGATCTGGCCGAGGGCGGTGAGGGTGGCGTCCTGGTCGCGGCCGGGGTCGGGCAGGCCGCGGGGGCTGAAGGAGGCGACGATGTGCGGGTCGTGGTGTTCGTCGTGCCGGCCGGGCCCGTAGAGGTAGGCCAGCAGCCCGCGGGTGTTCCCGCCGGGCTTCTTCACCGAAGGGATCACGCGTCCTCCCCGGCAGTGGGCTCGGCGGCCTCGGCGGGCAGGAGCAGGGCGCGGGCGATACGGGTCAGCAGCAGGTCCAGGTTTTCCAGGCGTTCGCGGATGTCGGGTTCGATCCGGTCGTCGCGGTGCAGCACGTGCATCATCTGGTTGATGTTGACCCCGATCCGGTTGATCTCGTACCGGATCTGCGCGCGGAACTCCTGTACCGCCTGCCGGTCGGTGTGCAGGGGAAGATCGACGGTGAACGCGCCCCGGATGAAGGCCAGCGCGATATCCGCCAGGTAGCCCGACAGGGTGCCCTCGTAGCCGTGCCGCTCGGCCGCCGCCAGGAGGTCGGCGTGCTCGGACTCGGTGAAGCCCACCGGCCCGACGCGCAGCGTGCGGCGCTTGCCGTTGAACCGGCGGATCTTGCCCTTCGGTATCGCCTGCGTACTGGCGAGGACTGCGAGCGGCGGCACGTCGAGAGCGGGGACGCCTGCGTGGATGAACGCTGCGTCTTCCTCGCCCACCGGCACGGCTGTGGTCCGCGCAGTGCGGGCGCGGTCGTGGGTGTGTGCGGCGGCGAGTACGGCGCGCTGGACGGCGTCGAGTGCGTCCGGGGCGGGGCCGCTGGCGGCGCCTGCTTCTCCGCCCGGCGCGCCCTCGCGCCGGGCCTCCTCCGCCACCCCCGGGGCGGAGGACCCCAGACTCCGGCTAACAGTCGGAGACTGGGTACAACTGGCTCCGCCAGGAGCCGTGTTGTTGAAGGCTCGCCGCCACAGACCAGCCAGCTTACGGGCCTTGGTGGCAGGCGCGGGGCTTTCCTCGGCGTCCTGGACGGTCTCGGGGGTGGGCTTCACGGTGATCTCCAGCGGGACGTTTTCGGTGTGGCGGATGACGGTGCGGGTCCTCTCGTTGCACAGGTCATGGTTCGGACGGGTGGCGGTTTGGTCAGTCTGGGTTCGGGGTGTAGGAGGCAGTGCCCCGGATGTGCGGAAGTCCCATGCGGGAGTTCCGCACATCCGGATCGCGGACATGCGCGAGCCTTGGTCGGCGGAGCTTTGGTCAGGCGTCCGCAGGATGCGTCCGCGCCGGTTCGATCGCTTCGGCGGCGGGGGCGTGTTCGTCCTTGAGGTGCTTCATCAACTGCGTCAACCGGGAGCTGGCGACCGGTGTACCGGTGTCGCTTATCGCCTGCTTGACCACGGCCAGGCTGAGGCCGTGCTCGGCGACAGCGGGGCGGGCTACGGCGAGGAGCTGGTCCATGGATGCCGCCGGCGGTCGTCCGGTGCGCTTGCGCGGGGTGGTGGGTGTGGTGCTCCCCGGCCGGGTTTGCGCGTTGGGTGGCGAAGGATGGGCTGTCGGGGCCAGGGTCCGTTGGGCGGGTGCAGCGGCGGCAGTCAGCGGCGTCGTGGCTGGCTGACCCTGCTGTGCCGGTTGGGGTGGTGTGTGGAGGTGGCGGAGGAGGGTGGGGCCGACGGTTCCCCAGCCCAGCAGGAGTGCGGGGGCGACGGTGTCGATGGCGGCGCGGCCATAGTGGCGGGCCAGTAGCGGCTCGGCGGTGTTGAGGGCGAGGGTGAGCAGGCCGCACAGGTGCATGAGGCGGGTGGCTGAGCGCAGGTGGGCGGGGTCGGTGCCGTGGGCGGCGAGGTGGTGGAGGGCGACGAGGAGGCCGACGACGGACAGGTCGACCATCGGTGCGATCAGGGGCGCGATCGGGCGGGGGACGCCGAGCCGGAGGGCCAGGGTCCAGACGTTGCCGAAGGAGAAGACGAAGGCGAGTGCGGCGATGACTGCCATCACGACGGTGATCGTGGTGCGGGCGAAGGTCCCGGTGGCGGCGGGGTGCGCGCCGGTGGGGGTGGTGGGCATGCGGGAGGACGTCCTTACGGGCGAGGGGTGTGCTGGAAGATCCGTCTTGGCGTCTTGGCCGTTGCAGCCGCAGGTCAGGGTGGGTACGGCAGGGGCAGTCCCGGTGGGTGCGTGCCGTGGCGCGGAGGGGCTGCTGCCGTACCGGTACGGAACCGGTTCCGTCTTGGGACGCTGATCCGTCCCGGCGGAAGGCGTCCTGAGCTGCGGTTATGCGGCAGGGACGGTTGGGACGGCACGAGACGGACCTGTTTGCCGTCACGGTCTGGCGTGCCGCTCACGCGCGTGGTGCGGTGCCTGTTCCGTGGCTGAACAGGCACCTTGCTCAGCGGCTGAACAGCGGTCTGCTCGGTTTCTGAACACCGTGCGGCAGTCCGCGGCCTTAACGCTGGGATGGCTGGAACGCGTCCTGCGGCTGCCAGGTCAGCGGGGGGTGCTCTGTCTCGGGGGTGGGCCGAGGGGGTGGACGGTGGGGCAGTAGCGGCGCCAGGCGTCGGCGAACTTGTTGCGCATGTATCCCTTGCGCTGGGTGTGGTCGCTGATGCGGACGTTGCCGGAGGAGATGCCGAATTCGCGCA
>NZ_MECL01000212.1 GCF_014596445.1 Streptomyces sp. CBMA29
CCTGACCGCGGCGGGGCGCCGGAGCCGGGAGACCCGCCGGGGTCGGGGAAGCCGACCGCGGCGAGGACCGGCCGAGGCCGGGGGCCACGAGCGGCCGAGCCCGTATCGCCCGGCCCGCACCCGACTCAGAGCCAGCCGCGCCGCTTGAACAGGAAGTAGAGGAAGGTCACGACCGACGCCATCAGGGCGAGCACCGCCGGATAGCCCCAGATCTGGCGCAGCTCCGGCATGTGGTCGAAGTTCATGCCGTAGATCCCGGCGATCATCGTCGGGGCCGCCGCCATGGCCGCCCACGCGGAGATCTTGCGCATGTCGTCGTTCTGCCGCACACCCACCTGCGTCAGATGCGCCGCCAGGATGTCGGACAGCAGCCGGTCGAGCCCTTCCTCCGCCTCGTTGACACGCGCCAGGTGGTCGGCGACATCGCGGAAGAACGGTTTGGTGCGCGCGTCCACGAACGGCGCGTTGCCGCCGGCCAGCCGGGCCATCGGCTCCGAGAGCGGACTGATGGCCCGGCGGAATTCCAGCACCTGGCGCTTGAAGGAGTAGATGACGCCCGCCACCCGTGAGGAGTCACCGCCGGTGGGGGAGAAGACCTGCTCCTCCAACTCCTCCAGATCCACTTGCAGCTCCGCGGCGATGTCCAGGTAGTCGTCCACGACCGCGTCACAGATGGCGTAGAGCACGGCCACCGGACCGTGGCGCAGCACCTCGGGGGACCGCTCCATACGGGAACGGGCGTCGGCGGCCGTCTTCGCGTCCCCGTGCCGCACCGTCACCACGAAGGAGTCGCCGATGAAGATCATCAGCTCGTCGGCCGTGATGCGGCTCTCCTCGTCGTCGTAGCGCAACGGCCGCACGACGGTGAACAGCGCCCCCTCGTACGCTTCCATCTTCGGCCGCTGACGGGCCTTGAGCGCGTCCTCGACCGCCAGCGGATGCAGGTCGAACTCGGTGGCGACCCGGTCGAACTCGCTCGTCGTCGGCTCGTGCATGCCGATCCAGACGAAGCAGTTCCCCGACGCGCGGGCCTCGGCGAGCGCGTCGGACAGGTCGTCCGGCGTCTTGGCGCGACGACCGTCCCGGTAGATGGCGCAATCCACGATCACGCGGTGATCCCTTCGGTGAACGTCTGCGGCCGTACCACCCACGCCCGCGCGGCTCCCTGGCCCGTGCGGCCTTAGCGCGCTCCTGCCCGGAACGCGCCGCTTCATGGCCGGATCACGCCTCCGCCGCGCCACGCCACCGTGCGACCCGCCCGGTCGGCGCGGATCACGGCGGCGCGGCTGACAGACTGGCCGCATGCAGGACACCTCCTTCTCGCTGACCCGTGTCCGGCTGCGGCAGTACCGCAGCATCCCGGAGGCCGACGTGGCGCTCGGCCCGCTCGTCTTCCTGATCGGGCCCAACGGCTCGGGGAAGAGCAATTTCCTCGACGCCCTGCGCCTGGTCTCCGAGGGCCTGCGGACCTCCCTCGACGAAGCGCTCGACCGGCGCGGCGGCGTGGCGCAGGTCCGCCGCAGGTCGGCGGGACACCCGACCCGCTTCTGCGTCGACCTCGACTTCCGAGGCCCGCACGGCGACGGCGGCTACGGAATCCAGGTCGCGGCCGTACGCGGCGGCGGCTTCCGTATCGTCCGTGAGCACTGCGCCGTACGGCCTGCCGCCACCGCCCGCGACGGCGCGGGCGCCGCACCGGCCGAGGCCGCCTACCGCGTGGACGACGGGGTGCTGACCTCCAGCACCGAGCCCGGCATGCCCGCGGCCGACCGTCACCGTCTGCTGCTCGCCGACCTCGCCACCCGCAAGCCCTTCAAGCACGTTCTCGACGGCCTCGCCGACATCGGCGTGTTCACCCTCAATCCAGAGGCCATGCGCGAGCCGCGTACGCCCGGATCCGGTCAACTCCTCCAGCGCGACGGCTCCGACATCGCCGGGGTACTGCACCGGCTGGGCCGGAGCGCGCGCGGCCGGGAGGACAAGGCGAGGATCGAGAGCTATCTGCGGCAGATCGTGCCGGGCATCCACGGCGTGACCCGGCGCACGCGCGCGGGCCGCGAGATCCTGGAGTTCACCCAGGACGTGCCCGGCGCCAAGACGCCCTGGCGGTTCGGCGCGCCCTCCGTCTCCGACGGCACCCTGCGCGCGCTCGGCGTCCTGACCTCGCTGTTCACCCCCGCGGGCGGCGCCTACAGCACGGTGGCCGTCGAGGAGCCCGAGACCGCCCTGCACCCCACGGCGACCGGTGCGCTGCTGGCCGCGCTGCGGGACGCCAGCGACCGCCGCCAGGTCATCGCGACCAGCCACAGCCCCGACCTCCTCGACACCGACGAGGTCGACCCGGCGGAGCTGCTCGCCGTCCGCGCGCCCGGCGGCCGTACCGTCATCGCCCCGCTCGACGCGCCCGCCACCTTCGCGCTCCGCGCCCAGCTCCACACCCCGGGCCAACTGCTGCGCGCCGACCAGCTCCTGCCGCACCCGTCCCCGCCCGCGGGCGGGGAGCGCGCGCGTGTGAGGTGACGTGAGGTGAGACGCGCCGCCGTCGGCCCGCTCGCGGGTCCCTCCACGAACCGACGGCCGCCACGACGGAGTGAAGGACCGGTCGTGGCGCGCCGGGCGGCGCGGCGGCTGCCCTAGGGTGACGACGATGACTACCACGATCGTGTTCGACATCGGCGAGACCCTGATTTCCGACGCGCGGCACTGGGCGGGCTGGGCCGACTGGCTCGGCGTCCCGTCACACACCGTCTCGGCCCTGGTGGGAGCGGTCGTCGCCGAAGGGCGCGACGACGGCGACGCGCTGCGGCTGATCACCCCCGGCCTCGACATCCCCGCCGCCTACGCCGCCAGGGAGGCGGCCGGGCGGGGCGAGCACCTGGACGAGACGGATCTGTACCCGGACGTCCGCCCCGCGCTGGCCCGGCTGCGGGAGGCCGGCGTCAAGGTGCTCGCCGCCGGCAACCAGACCGCCCGGGTCGGGGAGCTGCTGCGCGGCCTCGACCTGCCGCTCGACCTGGTCGCCACCTCCGCGGAATGGGCTGTCGCCAAACCGAGCCCCGGCTTCTACGCGAAGGTCGTCGAGGTCGCGGGGGCCGAACCCGAAGAGATCCTGTACGTCGGCGACCACCCCGGCAACGACGTCTTCCCCGCGAAGCGCGCCGGACTGCGCGTCGCCCACCTGCGTCGCGGGCCGTGGGGCCACCTGTGGGCCGACGACCCCGACGTGGCCGCCGCCGCGGACTGGCGGATCAACTCCCTGACCGAACTCGTCGCCATCGCGTCCCGCTGACCGGCACCGCCACCGGCACCCGCACCTGTACCGACATCGCGAGCCGCGCGCGGACCGCGACGGGATTGATCATCCGCTCCGTGGGGAGGCGAGCAATGACGAGAGAGGGCGGGGACATGAGCACGAGCTACCAGGACGGCTGGATCGAGTGCACACCTTACGCGCTCCGGATCCGCGGCTACTACTTCCCCTGGGGCACGAAGACGATTCCGTACGCGTCGATCCGCACGGTCACCCGCGTGAAGATGGGGCTGTTCAGCGGGCAGGGCCGCATCTGGGGGACCGCGAACCCCCGGTACTGGGCCAGCCTCGATCCGCGGCGGCTGTCCAAGACGGAAGGTCTCGTCCTGGACACCGGGAAATTCGTCCGGCCCTTCATCACCCCGGACGATCCGGCGGCCGTGGAGAGCATCCTGCGCGAGCGCTCCGGCGCCGGGCCTGACGACCAGGATTCCTAGGCCCGGTCCTAGGCCCCGCCCTAGGACCGGCCCGGTCCCGCACGACTGTCCGCTGCGGGGCCGGTCGTACGGAGGGCGTCAGCCGAGCGCGCTCGTCACCGTCACGGCGGGCCCGGTCCGGCCGACGTCACCGGTCCCCGCCGCGATCAGCGCCGAGGCGGCGGCTCGGGCGGCGACGGCCGCCGAGGGGTCGCGGTCCATCCGGGCGGAGATCCCGGCGCCGTCGTAGAGCAGATGGAGCTGGCGGCCCAGCGACCGCGGGTCGGCGGCGCCCGCCTCACCGGCGAGGCGGGCGAACAACTCCCGCAGCCAGGCCCGGTAGTTGTCCGCGGCCTCCTCCACGAGGCTGCCGGGACCGGCCTCCGCGCTGGCCTGGACGAAGGCGCAGCCGTGGAAGTCCGGTTCCCCGAAGAGCGCGCCCTGCGCCTCGAAGATCGCCAGCAGCCGCTCGCACGGAGTGTCGCGGCTGTCGACCGCGTCGGTGATCCGCCCGGTGATGCCCGCGTGGCGGGTGTCGAGGTAGGCCCGGATGAGCTGTTCCTTGCCGCCGAAGGTGTTGTACAGCGACGCCTTGGCCACGCCCGCGTGCTCGATGACGCGGTCGATGCCGACGCTCCGTACGCCCTCGGCGTAGAAGAGCTCGTCCGCGGCGGCGAGCAGCCGCTCACGCGCCGACGGCTTCGTGGTGCTCCGGGCAGTCGCCATGGCCGTCACCTTTCGGACAGATCTGTCTGCATTATGCCCCGGCGGCGGGGCCAGCCCGAGTGCGGCGAGCCGGGGCGGCCGGGGCGGCGGAGGCGGTCGTGCCCGGCCCTAGGCCCTAGGCCCGAGGTCACACGGTCGGCCGGGGGGACTGCTCGGAGGCGGCCCAGGTCAGTTGCTTAAGCTCCATCCGGGCGGCCGGAGCCGTTCCGGGCAGCGACGCCCAGTAGGGATGGGTGGAGATCCGGACGGAGAGCCTTTGCAGGCGGCGCCGGAGCACGGTGGTCTGCGTACCGGCGGGAGCGTCGGCGAGCAGGCGGTAGGTGATGTACCAGTCGCGCTGCGCCTCGATGAGATCAGCGGGGAAGTCGTGCTGCTTCATGGGGGCAATCCTGGCACGTGTTCGAATATTTGTGCGAGTCGATCTCGTCACGTTCGTACGACGGCCGCCCCTGCGCCGCCGGTGGCCGTGAACGCGGCCGGATGGAGAGGCGGTGGAGGGGCGGCGGGAAGGCGGCGGGAAGGCGGCGGAGGGGCGGAGAATGGGGGAGAGGGGGACAATCGGGGTGTTCGTCCGCGTGTCGCGGCTCACGCGCCGCGGCCCGCCCTCGGCGGAGGAGGTCCGGACATGAACGAGGCAACACGACGGCAGGGCTCGACCGTGTGGGACCCGGCGACGGACGGCGCCACCGCGGGCCATGGCTTGGGGGAGCGGCCCAAGGGGCCGCACAACATCCAGAACCACTCCGAGGAGTTCAACCAGTCGGTCCTGGACGCGGAGACCGAGGCCGCCACCGCCGACCGGGCCCGGTTCCACGGCGTGTCCGTCCGGCTGCTGGCGTCCGGCACGGCGGTGCACGACATGATCCAGGTGCTGTTCAACAAGGAGACGACCGCCCCGGCCGATCTGCGGCCCGTTGCCGACGCCTTCCGCCGGCACTGCGCCGCCAAGGACGCCACGGCGGGGCGCGCGCTGGAGTCCCACCCGCCGGTCGCCGAGGCCGTCCGGCGCGACCGCGAGGAGGGCGCGTACCTCCTCGCCCTCCTCGACGGCTCCATCGCGTCGCCGGGTCCGGCCGGAACGCGCGCCCAGACCGTCAACGGTGTGCTGGCCGACATCGACCAGTACCTCGGCCACGAACAGCGCGACTTCATCCCGCTGATCGAGCGCGAACTCCCGGTCTCGCAGAGCAACCGCCTGGCCGCCTCCTTCGACGGCTGACGGCCGGACGACGACGCCTGCGCCCGCGCGTACGCCTGCACCCGCGCGTACGCCCGCGCCCCGCGGCCCGACCGGCGGCCCGGCTGTCCTCCTACCCGCCCATCAGCTCCCGGGCCGCCGACGCGACCGCGTCCGCCGTCAGCCCGAAGTGCTCGTAGAGTTCGGCGGCCGACGCCGACGCGCCGAACTCCTGGACGCCGATCGACCGGCCGTCGAGTCCGATCAGGTCGTACCAGCCCTGACCGACGCCCGCCTCGACCGCGATCCGGCGGCGTACGGCCGGGGGGATGACGCTGTCGCGGTACGCCGCGTCCTGCGCGTCGAACCACTCACGGCACGGCATCGACACGACGCGCGCCCGTATCCCGTCCGCGGCCAGCGCCCGCGCCGCGGTGACGGCGAGCTCCACCTCGGACCCGGTGGCGATGACGACGACGTCCGGGTCGGACGGAGCGGCGGACGGGTCGGCGACGGGCGCCTCGTACCGTACGTAACCGCCCCTGACCGCCTCGGCGGCCGAGCCGAAACCGTCCGTGCCGTCGGGGAAGACCGGCAGGTCCTGACGGCTGAGGCTGAAGCCGGTCGGCCCTGCGGACCCGGCCGCGCCGAGCACCTTCCACAGGGTGACGGCCGTCTCGTTGGCGTCACCGGGCCGCACGATGTCCAGGCCCGGTATCGCGCGCAGGGACGCCAGGTGCTCGACCGGCTGGTGGGTCGGGCCGTCCTCGCCGAGACCGATGGAGTCGTGCGTCCACACGTAGAGCGTCGGCAGCTTCATCAGCGCGGCGAGCCGTACCGCCGGGCGCATGTAGTCGCTGAAGACGAGGAAGGTGCCGCCGTAGGGACGGCTGAGGCCCGACAGCGCGATGCCGTTCATCGCGGCGGCCATGAAGTGCTCGCGGATTCCCCAGTGGACGGTGCGCCCCGCCGGGTCGGCGCCGGGCTGCGCGCTCGACGCCGGAAGGAAGGACGAACTGCCCTCCACCGTCGTGTTGTTGGACTCGCCGAGGTCGGACGAGCCGCCCCACAGCTCGGGCAGCTCCGCCGCCGCCGCGTTCAGCGCCCGCCCGAACGCCTTCCGCGTGGCCACCCGCGTGTCCGCCGCGAAGACAGGACGCGCGTCCTCGAAGGCGGCGGGGAGCCCCTTGGCCGTCAGCCGGTCGAGCAGCGCCCGCCCGTCCGGATTCCCGCGCGCCCACGCGTCGAACGCCGCGTCCCACTCCCGGCGGGCCGCCGAGCCCACCGCGCGCGCCGCCGACGTCAACCGCTCGTGGAGGTCGGCCGATACGTCGAAGGCGGTGTCCGGGTTCACGCCGAGGACGGACTTCGCCGCCCGGACCGCGTCGGCCCCGAGCGCGGAGCCGTGCGACTTCGCGGTGTTCTGCGCGCCGGGCACCGGCCAGGAGATGATGCTGCGCATCAAGATGATCGACGGCCGCGTCGTCTCGGCGGCGGCTTCCTCCAGCGCCCGGGACAGGTCGGACACGTCGATGTCGCCGTCGGCCGCGAGGCCGACCCGCCGCACGTGCCATCCGTACGCCTCGTAGCGGGCGCCGACGTCCTCGCTCGTGGCCAGTTCGGTGCTGCCCTCGATGGAGATCCTGTTGTCGTCGTAGACGACGACGAGGTTGCCCAGGCGTTGGTGTCCCGCGAAGGAACCGGCCTCGGCGCTGATGCCCTCCTGGATGTCGCCGTCGGAGCACAGGACGAACACCCGGTGGTCGAAGGGGCTGGTCCCCTCGGGCGCGTCGGGGTCGAGCAGGCCGCGCTCGCGACGGGCGCCCATCGCCATGCCGACCGCGGTGGCGATGCCCTGGCCGAGCGGCCCGGTCGTGGTCTCCACGCCCGGCGTGTGCCCCCACTCGGGGTGCGCCGGGGTGAGGCTGCCGCGCTTCCGGTAGGCGCGCAGGTCGTCCAGCGTGAGCGGATACCCGGCCAGGTAGAGCTGGATGTACAGCGTGAGGCTGGAGTGGCCGCAGGACAGGACGAACCGGTCCCGCCCGCGCCACCGCGGGTCCGCGGGGTCGTGGCGCAGGAAGCGCCGGAATATCAGATGGGCGGCGGGCGCCAGGCTGACGGCGGTGCCGGGGTGACCGTGGCCCGCCTCCTGCACGGCGTCCATGGCCAGGACGCGGGCGGTGGTCACGGCCCGCTGGTCGTCCTCGGTCCAGGGTATGTGGGCATGCTGAACGTACGTGCTCGTCACGAGCGCTCCTTCGACACGAAAAGGGGGTACGGGCGGGGCGGGGCCCGCCGGCTCACCAGAGGGTGTAGCCGCCGTCGATGACGAGGATCTCGCCGGTGACGAAGGACGAGGCGGGGCTGGCCAGGTAGAGCGCGGCCGGGGCGATCTCCGACGCCTGCGCGTACCGCTGCATGGGCACTTCGTCGATCCAGTAGTGCTTGTACTCGGGCAGGTCGATGTCCGAGATCTCGGTCTTCGTGTAACCGGGCGCGATCGCGTTGACCCGTACCGACCTCGGCGCCCACTCGGCGGCCAGGGACTTGGTCAGGTGGTGGACCCCGGCCTTGGAGACGGCGTAGGGGGCGTGCCACTGCGGGCGGTTGACGATCATGCCGGACATGGAGCCGACGTTGACGATCGAACCGGTGCCGCGCTCGACCATCGACTCCCCGACGACCTGGCTGACCTTCCAGACCGCGTCGAGGTTGGTGGCCATCACCCGGTCCCAACTGTCGTCGTCGATGGTCAGGGACTCGCCGTGGATGCCGATGCCCGCGTTGTTGATCAGGACGTCGACCGGGCCGAGCTCCGCGGTGACCCGCTCGTTCATGGCGACGATGTCCGCGCGGCTGGTGACGTCGGTCCTCGTCGAGATCGCGGTGGCGCCGAGCGCGGTGAGTTCGGCGACGGCCTCGGCGTTGCGCGCCTCGTCCCGGCCCGCGATGGCGACGGACGCGCCCGCTTCCGCCAGCGCGGTGGCGATGGCCTTGCCGATACCGCGATTTCCGCCGGTGACGACGGCGACCTTGCCGTTCAGCCGGAACTGGTCCAGAACGCTCATGCCGATTGCTCCTCGGTTGACGTCGGCGCTGACTGCGCGTCGGGCACCCGGACGATCCGGTCCGCGCGGGTGCGGGTTGCGTGAATGAGTTCCGCGTTGCGCTGGTCGGAGCCGTGCGACCGCTCGTACGCCTCCGCCGCCGACCGGCCGTACCGCATGTGCCGGGCGATCAGCCGTTCCATCCGCACGTCCTCGTCGGGGTCGACGTACCAGCACGCGTCGAGCAGCGGCTGTACGGCTCCCCACCGGGGCCCGTCGACCAGCAGGTAGTTGCCCTCGGTGACGACCAGCGGGATGTCACGGGGGACGGGCACCGCGCAGGCTATGGACTCCTCGATGGCGCGGTCGAAGAACGAGGCGTAGACGACCTCTTCGTCACGGGCGCGCAGCCGGCGCAGGAGGTTGACGTAGCCGGCCGCGTCGAAGGTGTCGGCGGCCCCCTTGGAGGCGTGGCGGCCGAGCCGGTGCAGTTCTGCGTTGGCCAGGTGGAAGCCGTCGAGGCTGACGAGCACCGCCTGGTCACCGAGCGCGTTCACCAGGGCTTCGGCGAGAGTGGACTTCCCGGAGCCGGGCGCGCCCGTGATACCGAGGATCCGGCGCTGCCCGGAAGTGATCAGCGTCCGGGCCGAGTCGATGAGGGCGTCGTAGTCCGCGCCGTCGGCCCCGGGATTGTGCTGGGGGTCGGCGGCCGGTCCTGGGGGGTTCAATTTTCGCCTTTCGAGAGATCCGTCGGTGCCGCGTGCGCGCCCTGCGGGGCGGAGTCCCCGGCGGGTGCTTCCACGCCCACGAGGGTGTCCGGCGCCTTGGCGCCGGTCATGACGGCGACGGCTTCTTCCATGCTGGTGTCGTTCTTGTCGACCAGGGCGATACGCCGCCCCAGCCGGTGGATGTGGATCCGGTCCGCGACCTCGAAGACATTCGGCATGTTGTGGCTGATGAGCACCACCGGCAGGCCGTTGTCGCGGACGCGGAGGATCAGGTCGAGGACCTGGTTCGTCTCGCGCACGCCGAGCGCGGCGGTCGGTTCGTCCATCACCACGACGCGGGTCGCCCACGCGGCGACGCGCGCCACCGCGACGGCCTGCCGCTGCCCGCCGGACAGCGTCTCGACCTTCTGCCGGATGGACTGGACGCGGATGCCCAGGTCGGCCATCTGCTGGGCCGAGCCGCGGCGCATGGCGCCCTTGTCCAACTGCCGGAAGACCGTGCCGAGTACGCCGCGACGGCGCTGCTCCCGGCCGAGGTAGAGATTCTGCGAGATGTCCAGGGCCGGGGCCACGCCCAGCTCCTGGTACACCGTCTCGATGCCCGCCCTGCGCGCGTCGAGCGGGCTGCGGAACTGCACTTCCTCGCCGTTCAGCCGCAAGGTGCCCGAACCGGGGACGACCGCGCCGGTCAGCGATTTGATCAGGGTCGACTTGCCCGCGCCGTTGTCCCCGATGACGGCCAGGATCTCGCCGGGCCGCAGGTCGAAGTCGGTGTTGTCCATGGCGACGACGTGGCCGTAGTGCTTGGTGAGGCCGCGGCCCTCCAGCACGCTGGGCGCCGACCCGTCCGGCCGGGACTCGGAGTGCGTCATCGGGACTGCCTCCTTCGTACGAGTTGGTCGACGCCGACCGCGACGACCACCAGGACACCGGTGGCGACCTGCTGGTAGAGCGAGTCGATACCGGCCTGGGTGAGGCCGTTCTGAAGGACCGTCACGATCAGCGCGCCGATGAACGTTCCGATGACGCCGCCGCGACCGCCGAACAGGCTGGTGCCGCCGATGACGACCGCGGTGATGCTGTCGAGGTTCGCCGTCGAGTAGCCGCTCGGGTCGGCGGTCGGGGTACGGCCGAGGGCCTGCCAGGCGGCGAAGACGTAGACCACCGCGGCTACCACGTACACCCCGAGGAGCAGGCGCTTGACCTTGATCCCGGCGAGTTCCGCGGCTTTGTGGCTGTCACCGAGCGCGTAGACCCGGGTGCCCCACGAGGTCTGGTTGAGGGCGTAGGCCAGGACGGCGGTGAGGCCGATCCACAGCATGACGCCGTAGGTGATCGTGAACCCGCCGACCGCCACACCGTTGTTGAGTCCGGTCAGCAGGCCGGAGTCGACCGGGTACGTCTGCGAGGAGGTGTAGAGCCTGGCCGCCGCCGCGATCACCGACATCACGCCGAGGGTGACGATGAACGGTGGCAGTCTCAGCAGCGAGACGAGCGCGCCGTTGACCGCGCCGACCGCCACGCACACCACCAGGCCGACCAGCAGCGCCAGGGCCGGGTTGTCGTGCACGGCGATCTTGCCGATCACGACGGAACCGAGCACCATGATCGCGCCATTGGCCAGGTCGATGCCCGACGTCAGGATGATCAGGGTCTGGCCGAGCGCGAGGGTGCCGACGACGACGGACTGCTGGGCGATCAGCGACAGGTTGTCGGAGTTGAAGAAGGTGCTGGTCGACAGCGTGAAGACGATCACCGCGACGATCAGGGCGGCGAGCGGTCCCGCGATCTGGTTGGTCGCGGCGGCGCGGAGCATGCTGCCCCGCGTGATCCCCGACTCCAGAGCTTCCGCGTCGGCGTCATGTGTCGTCGTTCCGGTCACTTCGGGCCCCAGCAGTGGTCCAGGCCCCAGGCGGAGGTCTCGGACGCGATGCCCTTGACCGGCTTGTCGGTGATCAGGACGGTGCCGGAGTCGGTGAGCCCGGCCTTCGGCTTCGTGCCGTCCTTGATGTACGCGGCGGCGGCGTCGACGGCCATCTCACCCATCTTGCTGGGGAACTGCATGGCGGTGGCGCCGATGATGCCGCTCTTCACGTCCTGGACACCGGAGCACGCGCCGTCGACCGAGACCAGCGTCGTCTTGCCCGCGAGCCCCTTGTTCTTGATCGCGGTGTACGCGCCGTGCGCCGTGGGCTCGTTGATCGTGTAGACGATGTTGATGTCCGGGTGGGCCGACAGCAGGTTCTCCATCGCCGACTGCCCGGTGTCGATGGTGCCCTGGGTGAGCGCGGTGCCCGCCACGAGCGGCGACTTGACGGTGATGCCGTAGCCGCTGAGGAAGCCGTCGTGCCGTCCGCTGGACGGTCCGTCGGACAGGTCGAAGTCGAGCATCGCGATGTGCGGGTCCTGCGGCGCGGTCGCCTTGGCCCACTGACCGATGAGCTTGCCCGCGGCGAAGTTGTCGGTGGCGAAGGTGGCGTCCGCCGTGTTCAGCGGCGACAGGCTGGAGTTGACGGTCATCACGAGGATGCCCTTGTCCCTGGCCTTCTTCACCACGCTGTTGAGCGCGGTCGCGTTGGCCGGGTCCAGCACGATGGCCTTGACCTTGTTGGCGATCATGTTCTCGATCGCGGTCACCTGGGTGGCGGAGTCGCCGGGGACCTTGGCCTCGGCCTTCATGACCTTCCAGCCCTTGGCCTTCGCGGCGGACTCGGTCGCCTTCTCCAGGGTGCCGAAGAACGGGTTGCTCAGGTTCAGTTCGACGATGCCGATCGTGACCTTGCCGTCCGAGCCGCCGGTGCCGCCGGTACCACCTGTGCCGGTGGAGCCGCTGCTGGAACTACACCCCGCGACGGCGGCGAAAGCACATGTTCCTGCCAGGGCCATGACTCCGAGCTGTACCGGTCTGCTGGCCCGTCGGGTGATCTTCATGGAGTTCCTCCTGCGGTGCGGGGCCGTTAGCTCGGCCATTCGGCAGAGCACGGGGCGATGACATTGATATTTCGCAATGTTTCACTGGCTGTCAAGCAGAAATATTTATCTTTTGTCTTTCCATCGACAAAAGAACGTGCTTCACTAAGCTCTGGCCGACGTCCGAGACCGGGAGTGAGATGACCGAGACGACAGGGACGACAGGTACGGCGCCAGGCGGCCCGTCACCATGGCGGGCCGACGAGGGGCCGGGCAGAATCCTGGAACTCATCACCACGGGCCAGGCCCGCACGCGGTCCGCCCTGACCCAGGTCACGGGCCTGTCCCGGTCCACGGTCGGCCAGCGGCTCGACGCGCTGTTCGCCGCCGACCTGATCCGCGAAGGCGCGGAGAACGTGCCCTCGCGCGGCCGGCCGTCCAAGACGCTCCAGCTCAACCACGCGGCGATGCTGATGATCGGCGTGGACATCGGCGAGGAGCGGACCCGTATCGCGGTCACCGACCTCAACACCAACATCCTGGTCGACCGGGTCGAACGACTCGCCCTGGGCGAGGGCCCCGACGTCCTGCTCGACAAGATCACCGAGACCGTGCGCGACATGATCGTCCAGGCCGGGCTGGGCGACATACCGGTGGCGGGCATCGGCCTCGGCCTGCCCGCGCCCGTGGACTACGACGCGGGCAAGGTGCTCGGCTGGTCGATCATGTCCGGCTGGGACGGCTACGACATCCGCGGCCACCTGCGCAGGACCTGGCAGGTCCCGATCCTGATCGACAACGACGTCAATCTGCTGACCCTGGCCGAGCACCGGCGGTTCTGGCGCGACGAGCCTCACCTGCTCTACATCAAGGCCGGTACGGGGGTGGGCAGCGGCATGGTGATCGGCGGCCAGATCAACCGCGGCGCCCAGGGCGCGGCGGGCGACATCGGCCACGCGCACATCGGCGGCTTCGGCGACCCCCAGTGCCGCTGCGGGAACCTCGGCTGCCTGGAGGCCCTGATCGGCGGCTGGGCCCTCGCCCGCGACCTGCGCAGCCGCCAGCACAGCGACAGCCACGACGCGCGCTATGTCGTCACGCAGGTCAAGCGCGGCGACACCGAGGCCGTCGCCAGCCTGCGGGCCGCGGGCCGCGTCCTCGGCGAGATGGTCGCCTACGCCACCAGCCTGCTCAACCCCGACGTCATCGTCCTCGGCGGCATGCTCGGCACCACAGGCGACCACCTGCTGGCGGGCGTGCGCGAGGTGATCTACCAGCGCTCACTTCCGCTGGCCACCCGTCAGTTGCGCATCGTGCCCACCCGGTACAAGTCCCGCGCCGGGATCGCGGGCGCGGGCTATCTCGTACGCGACCACGTCCTGAATCCCGCGACCCTCGACATCACCCTGGCCGCCGGAGGCTCCCCGATCGTGGTGACGTGACCTCCGGCCCGCGCGGCTACGTGGTCGCCAGGAGCGTGGCGACCAGGCCGCGCGCCCATTGGCTGGAAGCGGGTCGGGCGCTGAAGATCGCGCGGTAGTACAGCGGGCCGAGCAGCGTGTCGACCGCACGCTCCAGCGGCGGGACGTTCCCGCCGCGCGCCTGCTCCCGCTCGATGATCGCGCGGAGCTGGTCGTGCCGGTCGGCCGTGCACGCGCAGCCGCCCTCCGGACCCGAGCCGATGGCCGCGCGCATCAGGGCCAGCACATCGGGGTCGGCGAGGTCGGTGGCGACGTCGCCCATCCACCGCTCCAGGTCGCCGGCCAGCGAGCCGGAGTCCGGTACGACGATGTCACCGCTGAACCTGCTGGTCGCCACGTCGGCCAGGAGTTGCGCCACCGAACCCCAGCGCCGGTAGACGGTGGTGGGGTGCACCCCGGCGCGCGCGGCGACGGCGGGAATGGTGAGCGCGTCACCCGGTTCTGTGGTGAGCGATTCCTCGACGGCCCGGTGCACGGCGGCCCGTACGCGTGCGGAACGGCCACCGGGACGGGTCTGGACTGCTTCGGTCATGCGGAAATTATCGCACCAATCGCTGCGTTAGCATGAGCGTCGCTAACGCAACGATCACTGCAATCGGAGAGTCGTATGACCGGCGCGCTGACGCCCCAAGAGAAGAGCCCCGCGTCCCCGGGTGTCACGTCCCGGGGCGCCGAGCCCGTGGCGATACCGGGCGCGGGGAACGGCTCCCGGCGGCGCGGCCTGAGCCGTCCCGCCGCCTTCGCCGCCATCGCCGCGATCTTCATCCTGTTCATGGCGGCGTCGAGCGCGCCGTCCCCGCTCTACGTCGTCTACCAGCACGAATGGAACTTCTCCGCGTCCATGCTGACCACCGTCTTCGCGGTGTACGTCGTCGGCATGATCGGCGCGCTGCTGGTGCTCGGGGCGCTGTCGGACCACATCGGCCGCCGCCCCGTCCTCGTCTCGGCCATCGCGCTCGAAGCCGTCGCGATGCTGCTGTTCATCCTCGCGGGAGACGTCTCCGTGCTGCTGGTGGCCCGCTTCGTCCAGGGGATCGCCACCGGCGCGGCCATGACGACACTCGGCGCGACCCTGGTCGACCTCAACCCGCCGCACGCACCGCACCGCGCCGGAGTCATCAGCGGCGCCGCCCCCACCTTCGGCCTCGGCCTGGGCGCGCTCGGCTGCGGCTTCCTGGTGCAGTACGGCCCGCACCCGACCCGCCTGGTCTACGTACTCCTGCTCGCCGGTCTGGTGCTCGCGGGCCTGCTGGTCTCCCTGCTGCCCGAGACCTCGCAGCGGCGGCCCGGCGCGGCGCGCTCGCTGCAACCGCGCCTCGGCGTCGCCCCCCGGCTCCGCGCCGACCTCGTCGGACTCGTGCCGATCCTCGTCGCGAGCTGGGCGCTCGGCGGGCTGTACCTCGCGCTCGGCCCCTCGGTCGCCGTGGGACTGTTCGGCCTGTCCAGCCACGTCATCGGCGGACTCGTCGTCACCCTGCTGTGCGGACCGGCCTCGATCACCGCCTTCGCCCTGCGCGGCTGGCCCACCGAACGCACCCTCGCGCTCGGCGCCGCCCTGCTGGTCACCGGCACCGCCGTCGGCCTGGCCGGAGTGCAGGCCGAATCGGTCACCACGGCCGCCCTCGGCACCGCCGTCGCCGGTGTCGGCTTCGGCGCCGCGGGCCTGGCCAGCTTCGGCACCCTCGCCCGGATCGCCGAACCGGCCGAGCGCGGCGAACTCTTCGCCGTCGCCTTCGTGATCTCCTACCTCGCCTTCAGCATCCCCGCCGTCGTCGCCGGATTCGCCACCACCGACGTCGGCCTCCACCGCACCGCCGTCGTCTACAGCGCGGCCGTCATCGTCTTCGGCGCCCTCGCCCTGATCGCCCAACGCGTCCGTATCAGCCGCACGGCCGCGCACGCGTAGCACCCACGGTCCTCGGCCCCGCTGTCGAGGACCGCCGGTCGAGGACCGCCGGGTGTCAGCGGGTGAGCAGCGCGGCGACCGCGCGGGCGGTGGGGAGAGACTCGCCGTGGGTGAAGACCGCGTGGAGCGCCTCGGGCAGGGCGTCGTCGGTGCCCGGCCAGCCGAGGCACACGACGACGGCGCCGGGGGAGAGCGCCAACTGCCGTGCGAGCGCCGCGTCCTGGGCCGGGTCACTGCCGGGAGTGCCGACCAGGACCACATCGGCGGGGACGCCGGGGGAGGCCGCGTCGTCCGGCGCCTCGCCCGGTGCCAGGTCCCCGTCCTGGGCCCGGCCCTCGACGGTCGCCGTCCGCGCGAAGACCGCCTCGACGGTCGAGCCGGGCAGCCGTTCGAGCAAGGCGTCCGCGACCAGGTCGGAGAGCCGCCCGGTCGCCACATTGCGTCGCCTGCGCACGTCCACGACGCGCACCGCGCCGCTCAGCGACCCGGCGACCTGTCCGCGTACGCGCAGCGCCCGCTGCGCCGCGGCGGCGTTGGCGTCGGTGACGTCCGACGTCACCGACGCTTCCGAGACGTCGCCGCCCCGGGCCACTCGGGCCCCTCGGGTCCAGTCCGCCAGGGCGTGGACCCGGGCCGCCGCCTCTTCGAGCCGGGCCACCGGCAGGCGGCCCTCGGCGACCGCTCGCGTCACCGCGTCCAGCACCGCGCGGAATTCTTCCTCGTCGGTGGGCGTGTCACCGGTCGGCGGCAGACCCGGATTGCCCAGGCACACCAGGTCGACGCCCGCGGCCAGCGCCCGCACCGCGCTCTCGGCGAAGCCGATGGTCTCGGCGACCGCCAGCATGCTGATCGCGTCGGAGACGATCACGCCGTCGAAGCCGAGACCGTCGCGGAGCAGGGCGACGACGGCGGGACTGACCGTCGCCATCGCGCTGTCCAGCGCGGGGAAGACGATGTGCGAGGTCATCACGCAGCGCACCCCGGCCGCCACCGCGCCCGCGAACGGCACGAGGTCCCGGCTCCGCAGCGTCTCCAGGTCGACCCCCACGACCGGCAGGCCCACGTGCGAGTCGACCTTCGTGTCGCCGTGGCCGGGGAAGTGCTTGGCGCAGGCCGCGACCCCCTCGGCCTGCATCGCGGTCACGAACGCGGCCGTGTGCTTGCCGACCAGGCCGGGGTCCGCGCCGAAGGAGCGCACCCCGATCACCGGGTTGGCTGGGTCGGAGTTGACGTCCGCCACCGGCGCGAGCGCCAGGTCGATGCCCGCCGCCCGTACGTCGCGGGCGATCCCGCGCGCGACCGCCGCGGTCAGCGCGAGGTCGTCGGCGCGGCCGAGCACCGCCGCGCCGACGTGCGGAGAGCCGCCCCGCACATGCAGCCGGGTGACACCGCCGCCCTCCTCGTCCATCGCGACGACCGCCCGCCCGGCCGCGTGGATCCGCTCCGACAGCGCCGCGGTCTGCTCGGGCGACTCCAGATTGTGCCCGAAGTAGCACACGGAGCCCAGGCCGTCGCGCAGGGCGTCGAGCAGCCAGGGCGGCGCCGACGTGCCGGTGAAGCCCGGCATGAGGACGGCGTGCACCAGGCGCCGGGTCCGCTCGTCCACGGCGGGCGCCGTGCTCGTGGTGCTCCCGGAGGTCCCGGTGTTCACAGATGACATGGAGTCCTCACTTCACGGCGCCGGCCACCAGGCCCATGGTCAGCCGTCGTTGGGCCAGCACGAAGACGATCACGACCGGAATCGTCACCAGCGTGGAGGCCGCCATCAGGCCGCCCCAGTCGTTGGTGTTCTGGCCGAGGAATTCGGCGAGGCCGACGCCGACGGTCATCCTGTTCTGGTCGGACAGGAAGGTCAGCGCGAAGGTGAACTCCTCCCAGGCCAGGACGAAGGAGAACGCGCTGGTGGCGATGAGTCCCGGCACGACCAGCGGCAGCAGGACCGAGCGGAACATCCGCCACCAGGAGCAGCCGTCCAGGTAGGCGGCCTCCTCCAACTCGACCGGCACCGCGGCCACGAAGCCCCGCAGATTCCAGATCGCGAACGGCAGCGCGAAGGCTGTGTAGACAACCGCCAGGCCCAGCAGCGAGTTGAGCATCCGCAAGTCCTTCATCTGAAGGAACAGCGGGATGACCAGCGCCTCGGCGGGCAGCATCTGCACCACGAGGATGAGCACCAGCACGGTGGTGCGCAGCCGGAACCGGAAGCGCGCCATGGCGACCGCGCCGAGCAGCGCGAGCACACCCGAGGCGACCACCACGATCACGGTGACGATCGCCGAGTTGACCATGTAGCGGCCGAAGCCGCCCGAGGCCCCCGAGGACATCACCTTCGAGAAGTGCCCCATCGTGAAGTGCGTGGGGAACAGGCTGTCCGTGCCCGAACTCGCCCGCCCGTTCAGGGCCGTGGAGAGCATGAAGTACACCGGGAACAGCGTGAACAGCAGGACCAGCGCCGTGGCCGCGAACTTGCCGGTTCTGACCCAGCTGGAGGATCTGGCAGTCATCGGATCTCATCCTCTTTGAACAGCACCCGCAGGTACACCGCGGTGATCGCCAGCAGTACGACGGTGAGCAGGACGGCGATGGCCGCGCCCAGCCCGTACTGGTTCTGGTTGATCGCCTTCATGTAGGACCACACACCGAGGTTGAGCACGTCGGGGTTGGAACCCGCGCCGCCCGGCATCAGGTAGATCTGGGTGAAGACCTTGAAGTCCCAGATCGTCGAGAGCACGGTGACCACGGCGAACACCGGCCGCATCACCGGCACCGTGACGTGCCAGAACCGCTGCCAGGCGCTCGCGCCGTCCAGCCGGGCCGCCTCGTGCAGCTCCTGCGGCACCGTGGTCAGCCCGGCGAAGACGGTGATGGCGACGAACGGGTAGCTGTGGTGGATCACGTTCAGCTCGGCGATCGAGTAGAACGACAGCCGGTCGGTGAACCAGTTGTATCCGTCGGGACCGAGCAGGCCGACACTCTGGAAGACCCGCCGGGCCAGGCCCGAGTCCGGGTCGAAGATCCACACCCAGACGTAGGTGCCGGTGACCGCCGGCAGCGCCCACGCGACGAGCGCGGAGGCGATGACGGCGGCACGCGACTTGGGACCGAGCGTCTGGAGCAGCAGCGCCACCAGCGTGCCGAAGACGATGGTGCCCGCGACGGCGACCAGCGCGAAGAGCACGGTGTTCGGCAGCACGGTGTGCCACAGATACGAGCCCGCCAGCGCCTCGCGGTAGTTGTCCACACCGATGTACGTCGGGTGGCCGGAGATGATCTCCTTCAGGCCGTAGCGCTGGAACGACAGATAGGTGACGCGCACGATCGGGTAGAGCAGCAGCGCCGCGATCACGGCCAGCGGCGCGGCGAGCAGCAGCCACGGCCGCAGCCGGGCCACGAGCGGCGGCGTGCGCCGGACCGGACGGCGCGCGTCCTCCGCGGGTGCGGGGACGGTGCGCACGCCGTCGGTCACGGTGACGTCCTCCACGTCAGCTCCCCTGGAGCGTCTTGGTGATGGAGTCGGAGGCTGTCGTGGTGGCCTTCTGCACCGAGGTGCCGGTGAGGATCGACTGGAGCATCTGCGTCACGGTCTGGTCGCCCTCGACGGCGCCCCACTGCGGCGCGCTCGGCACGTTCTTGCCCGCTTCGAGCATCGTCTTGGCGAACGGCGCCACCAGCGGGTCGGGGCTGTTGGCGTACTGCTTGAGCTGCGTGGTGGTGCTGGGGAAGTAACCCGCCTGGTCCGCCCACTGCTTGCTGAGGTCGCCGGTGGTCATCATCTTGATGAACTTCCAGGCCAGGTCCGGGTTCTTGCTGGTCTTGAGGACCGCGAGGTTGGAGCCGCCGAGGAACGCGGGCGCGATGCCGCCGTCCTTGCCCGGGATCGGGAAGGCGCCGATCTTGTCCTTGAGGGTGGGGTCGGTGGCGACCGCGGTCTTCGGGGTCCAGTTGCCCTGGATCACCATGGCGGCCTTGCCCTTGACGAAGGAGTCGAGCAGGTCGGTCTCCTTCCAGGTCGAGGCGCCGACGCTGGAGGAGTCGTCCTTGAGCGCGAGGTTGGTGTAGAACTCCAGGCCCGCCCGAGCCTGCGGCGAGTCGAGGCTGCCGGTCCACTTGCCGCCGCTGTCCTTGGCGAAGTCGCCTCCCGCACCCCAGATGAACGGCGCCGAGGCGTACGAACTCGCGCCGGCGATCGGCATGGGCATCATGTCGGGCTTCTTCTGCTTGAGCGTCTTCACGGTCTGCTCGAGCTCGGCCCAGTTGGCCGGGGTCTTCAGACCCAGCTCGGTGAAGACGTCCTTGCGGTAGATGATCGCCCGCACACCGGCGTACCAGCCGACGCCGTACTGCTTGCCGTCGTAGGTCGCGGAGTCCTTCAGGGCGGGGATCAGGTCCTTGGAGATGCCCGCCGAGTCGATCTGCTGGGTGAGGTCGGTGAGCCCGCCCGCGGCGGCGAACTCCGGGGTCCAGGTGGTGCCGATCTCCGACACGTCGGGACCGCCGCCGCCCGCGAAGGCGCGGACCAGCTTGTCGTGGGCGTCGGCCCACTGCACTTCCTGGATCTTCAACGTGGCGCCGGTCTCGGCGGCGAACTCCTTCTTCGCGGCGGCGTAGAAGGCCGTCGCGTCCGGGTTGGTGCCCTTCATGACCCACCAGGTCAGCGACTTGCCGTCGGCCGAGGAGGGGGAGGAGGAGGACGAGCCGTCGTTCCCGCACGCGGTGAGCAGGAAGACGGCCGCGGTGAGCCCGGCAATGCCTGCCTTGCACATAGATCTCATCGAGCTGTGTCTCCTTCGCGGTGCGGTGCCAGAGGTGTCGGACGGGGACCTCGGCGGCGCCGTCCCCCGTACGCGCAGCCCCGCCCGTCGGGCGTACGGCATGGCCGGACGGTCCGGCTGCGGACCGCCCTTGGGCTGCGGTGATTCGGCAAGTATGGAGATGACGGCCTGACGCGTCAATAACTACCGCGATCAGCGGTCATAGTGTTCGTTTTTAACATCATCTCCGGGCTACGCTGTCGCTGACGTCATCTGGAGGAAGCCATGGCCAAGCGCGCACTGTCGCCCGTGCCCACCGCGCGGGACGCGTCCACCGCGGTCACTCCGGCCGCGGCGGCCCCTCCCGTCGCGGGGGTCGCGGCGCACCGGGCGCCCGACGACGCGCTCGCCGGTGACGTACTGGTCAGGATCCGCGGCGCCGTCCCCTCCCTCCAGCCCGCGGAGAAACGGGTCGCGGCGGCGATCCTGAGCGATCCGGCCGGGGCGGCGCGGCTGTCCAGCACGGCGCTGGCCGGGCAGGCGGAGACCTCGGTGACGACGGTGATGCGCTTTTGCCGGACGATCGGGCTGCGCAACTACCCGCACCTGCGCGTGGCGCTGGCCGGAGCGGCGGCGCGCGAGGACGCGCAGAGCGCGGACCGGCTACGGGCCAGCGGCGACATCAGCGAGGCGGACACCCTCGCCCAGGTCGTGGACAAAATCGTGTACAACGAGGCGCGGGCGCTGGAGGAGACCGGCGCCAACCTCGACCTCGACACCCTCGAACTGGCCGTGCGGGCGATATCCCAGGCCCGCAGGATCGACATCTTCGGCATCGGGGCGAGCGGCTTCGTCGGCCAGGACCTGCACCAGAAACTTCACCGCATCGGCCTCATGGCGTTCATCTGGACCGACGCCCACGCGGCGCTGACCGCCGCCGCCCTGCTCGGCAAGAACGACGTGGCGGTCGGCATCTCCCACTCCGGCGCCACCGTGGACACCGTCGACCCCCTGGAGGCCGCCGCCGAGCGCGGCGCGACCACCATCGCCCTCACCAACTTCGCGGGCTCGCTGCTCACCCGGTCCGCGGACCTGGTGCTCACCACCGCGGTCCGCGAGATGCCCCTGCGGTCCGGTTCCACGGCCAGCCGGATCGCCCAACTGGCCGTGGTCGACTGCCTGTTCGTCGGCATAGCCCAGCGTTCGTACGACCGCGCGACCGCCGCGCTCGCGCAGACCTACGGCGTGGTGCACCAGCGCCGTCCGCACCCGCACCCCGGCCGGCGCGCGTCGGCCGAGGACCACTGAACCCGGCGCACGGTTCGACCTACGAGCAGTACCTCGGCCTCGTCCGCTCGCAGGCCGGACCTTCATCTTCGCCGACCCCGACGGCTACCAGATCACTCTCCACGACCGCGCCTGAACGGCCCCTCATCGGCGCACCGGTTCAACGGGGGTACGCACAAGGCGACACCGTCGGCCACGACCAGCGTGTCCCCCCCCGCGCGGACCGCGATCCGGCTCAGACCGGCGGCAGGACGGCGAGGCGGCGCGGGCTCGGGGCCGGTTCCGGCAGCCGGAGCGGCGCGTCGCCCGGCGTGATCCGGCCCAGTACCCGCGGGGTCGCGGAGCCGGTCGCGCCGGGGACCACACCGGGAATCCCGTGCCAGGTGAGGAAGCCCAGCAGCGCCATCAGATACGCCTCCTTGTCGCCGGCCGGCAACCCGCGCTCGTCACTGGTGACCAGTACCGCGGGGCTCAGCCGCTCGCGCAGCGCCGCCATCAGCGCCGGATTGCGCACCCCGCCCCCGGAGGCGACGACCTCGGTGAGCCCGTACCGGCGGCAGGCGTCCGCGACGGTGACGGCCGTCAGTTCCGTCAGCGTCGCCATCAGATCCTCGTCGGACACCGGCGGCAGTCCCGCGCACCGCGGCTCGACGTAGTCGGCCCTGAACAGCTCGCGGCCGGTGGACTTCGGCGCCTCCCGCAGGTAGTACGGCTCGTCCAGCAGCCGGGCCAGCAGGTCCGCGCGTACGGTCCCGGCCAGCGCGAGGCGGCCGTCGAGGTCGCTCCCGGCCCGGCCCCCGGTGATGCGGTGGGCGGCGGCGTCGAGCAGGCAGTTGGCCGGGCCGGTGTCGAAGGCGACGACGGGCTCGTCCCGGCCGCCGACCACCGTCACATTGGCGATGCCGCCGAGGTTCAGAGCCGCGCGGCGGGTCGGTACGGTCCCGGCCGACGCGTCGTCCGCGAGCCACAGCGTGTCCAGCGTGCTGGCGAGCGGCGCGCCCTGGCCGCCCGCGGCGATGTCGCGGGCCCGTACGTCCGAGACCACGGGCAGCCCGGTCGCCTCGGTGATCCACGCGGGCTGGCCGAGTTGCAGGGTGCCCAGGGCGCGGCCGTCGGTGATCCAGTGGAACACCGTCTGGCCGTGCGAGGCCACGAGGTCGGCCCGGCCGGCCGAGAACCGCTCGATCGCCCGGCCGACCGCCGCCGCGGACGCCTGCCCCACCAGCGTGTCCACCTCGCACACCTCGGCGAGCCCGACAGCGGACGGCGGCAGCAGCCCGAGCAGTCGCTCCCGCGTCTCGGGCGGCCACGGGTACTCCTCGGCCCCGAGCGGCCGCAGCGTCAGCACCTCCCCGTCGAACCCGAACTCACCGACGGCGACATCCAGGCCGTCCATCGAGGTGCCCGACATGAGGCCGACGACGATCACGTGACTTCTCCAGGTGTGCGGGGTCCGCGGTCGCCCCAGTATGAGCGGACGTGTCGTTCCCGCTCACCTGGGGCTCCGGGACGTCACGCGGTCCACGCGCGCGGCGGCGTCGCCGTATCGCGGCCGAAACGATGCGTCCGCCGACCGGACGGGCGTCAACTCCGTTACGTCTGAGGGCCGTCAGCGGATCGGGACCGGCCGCTCGGCCTCGACCTGGCCCACGTCGCAGGCGCCCGTCGCCTCCGCGGCGACCTCGGCGCCGAGCTTCGCGCCCTCGACGTCGATGTCGGGGAGCGCCCGGTCCAGCCAGCGCGGCAGGTACCAGGCCCTGTCGCCCAGCAGGGACAGGACGGCGGGCACGATCGCCATGCGGACGACGAAGGCGTCGAACAGCACCGCGACGGCCAGCCCGAACCCGATCATCTTGATCATTGACTCGCCCGCGCCGATGAAGCCGGAGAACACCGCCGTCATGATGAGCGCGGCGGCCACGACCACCCGCGCGCTGTGCCGGAAGCCGGAGACCACCGCCGCGTCCGGCTGTTCGCCGCCGACGTACGCCTCCCGGACCCGGGAGACGAGGAAGACCTCGTAGTCCATCGCCAGGCCGAAGACGATGCCGACCAGGAAGATCGGCATCATGCTCATGATCGGACCGGTCTGCTCCACGCCGAGCAGCCCGGCGCCGTGCCCCTGCTGGAAGACCGCGACCACCGCGCCGAGCGCGGCCAGTACCGAGAGCAGGAAGCCGCCCGCCGCCTTGAGCGGGATCAGGAGGGAGCGGAAGACCAGGAGCAGCAGCACGATCGCCAGGCTCACCACGACCGCGAGGTAGGGGACCAGCGCCCCCTGGACCTTCTCCGCGACATCGATGTTCAGCGCGGTCGAGCCGGTGACCTCGAAACTCGCCCCGGCCCGCGACTCGATCCCGGCGCGTTCGCCGCGAATGGCCTTGACCAGCTCCTTCGTCCTCTCGTCCGTAGGACTGGTGGACGGCGTGGCCGAGAACACCGCGGTGTCACCAGCCTGGTTGAAGCGGGCGGGGGAGACGGAGACGACGCCTTCGGTCGTCGCGATCTGCCGGGAGATCGTGGACACGGCGGCCTTCGGCTCGTCGGCGCCCTTGGCGTCCACGACGATCGTCAGCGGCCCGTTGAATCCGGGGCCGAAGCCCTGCGCGAGGTCGTCGTAGGCGCGGCGCTCCGTGGTGGACGTGGACTTGGCCTCGTCACCCGGCATGCCGAGCTGGAGTTGCGTCATGGGTACGGCGATCGCGCCCAGACCGGCGACGCCCAGCAGCAGGACCGGCAGCGGGTGGCGCACCACGAGGCGGGCCCACCGCGAGCCGCCGTTGTCCTTCCTCTCGCGCGGACCGCGCTGTCGCCCCTTGCGCGCACCGCGCGACAGCACGGCGTCCGGCCAGAATCCGAGGAGCGCCGGGACCAGGGTGAGCGAGATGAGGACGCCGACGAGGACCGCGCCCGCGGCGGCCAGCCCCATCGTGGTGAGCACCGGAATGCCCACGACGAACAGGCCCGCGAGAGCGATCACCACCGTCAGCCCGGCGAAGACCACCGCCGCTCCCGCCGTACCGGTGGCCAGGCCCGCCGCCTGCCGGGGACCGTGGCCCTTGGCGCGCTCCTCGCGGTAGCGGGAGACGACGAACAGGGCGTAGTCGATACCGCAGGCCAGACCGAGCATCGTGGCCAGGGTTCCGCTGGTGCCCGACAGGCCGAAGGTGGTGGCCAGGGCCGTGATCGCGGTCATGCTGATCCCCACGCCCAGGACCGCGGTGAGCAGCGGGAGTCCGGCCGCGGCCATCGACCCGAAGGTGATCAGCAGCACCACGGCGGCGATGGCGATGCCGATCGCCTCGGACGAGCCGCCCGCGCCCGGCTGCGTCGCCAGCGCGTTTCCGCCGACCTCGACGGTCAGGCCCTGGGACCGCGCCTGTTCGACGGCGGTCTCCAGCCGGGTCTTGCTCGCGTCGGTGAGATCGTCGGCCTTCACCGTGAAGGTGACGGTCGCGTACGCCGTCGTCGCGTCCTGGCTGACCGCCTCCGCCCGGAACGGGTCGACCACGGTCGCGACCTGCGAACCGGCCTCGGCCTCGTGGACGACCTGCTCGACCGCCGCCTTGTTCTGGGCGGCGGTCACCCGCTCGCCCCGCGGGGCGACGAAGACGATCCTGGCGCTCGCGCCGTCGGCCGCGGCACCGGGGAAGCGCTGGTCCATCAGGTCGAACGCCTTCTGGGACTCGACGCCCGGAGTCGTGAAGCCCTCGTCGGGCGCCGAGTCGGCCCGGGTTGCGGCGAATCCCGCGACGGCCAGCACGGCCACCCACAGCAGGGCGACCCACCAGCGCCGGCGGAAGGCCGTACGGCCCAGGTGATAAAGGACAGTTGCCATGGGGAGAGGTGCCTCCGCGTCAGCGATTCACGTCGGATCATTCGGAAAATGAGGAACAGCCGCCGCGCCCCTGAGATCGCCCCTGCTCAAAGGGGCGTTCAAGAGGCGCGCGCTGGTGTCCTCCACCTTTCCGTCCGCCGGCCGCGACCACGAGGGAGCACCCTCCCGAACCGAGGGTGTAGCCCGCTCCACCCTCGGCGGTGGCCTTCTTACGCGGGGGCCTGCGCCGGTTCGGCGGACGTGGTCGCCGGAGTCGGCGTGGCGGCCGGCCGGTGGCGGGGGATGAACGCGGCGACGGCCAGGGCGAGGAGGGCGGCGCCGGCCCCGATGGCCATGATGACCTTGAAGGCGTTCTCCGAAGGCAGCGCGGCGGACCCGAAGTCGGTGGTCATCTGGGCGAGGACGACACCGGCGAGAGCGCTCGCGAAGGACGTACCGATCGACCGCATCAGGGTGTTGAGGCTGTTGGCGGCGGCGGTCTCGGACGGCGGCACGGCGCCCATGATGAGCGCGGGCATCGCGCCGTAGGCGAAGCCGATACCGGCGCCGATGACGCAGGAGACCAGGACGAGGTGCCAGACCTGGGACATCAGCACGATGTTGAGCAGATATCCGGCGGCGACGATGACGGCGCCCACCATCAGGGTGATCTTCGGGCCCTTGGTCCTGGTGATGGCGGCGGACAGCGGGGCCATGGCCATCATGACCAGGCCCTGCGGGGCCAGCACCAGGCCGACGGTCAGCATCGACTTGCCCAGGCCGTACCCGGTGGCCTGGGGGAGTTGCAGCAGTTGGGGCAGGACCAGGGACATCGCGAACATCGAGAAGCCGAACGCCACCGACGCCAGGTTGGTGAGCAGGACCTGGCGGCGGGCCGTGGTGCGCAGGTCCACCAGCGGCTGGGCGGTGCGCAACTCGAACAGGCCCCAGGCCACCAGGATCACGACGGCCGCCACGAGCAGGCCGAGGACGGTGGGGCTGGCCCAGCCCCAGTCACCGCCCTTGGAGACGGCCAGCAGCAGCGACACCAGCCCCGCCGCCATCCCGAGGGAGCCGATCAGGTCGAAGCGCCCGCCGGTACGGACCTTGGACTCGGGCACCGCCACCGTCACCAGCACGGCGGCGACGGCGCCGAGCGCGGCCGAGAGCCAGAACAGCAGGTGCCAGTCGAACTTGTCCGCGACGAAGGCGGCGGTGGGCAGACCGAGCGCGCCGCCCACCCCGAGCGACGCGCTCATCAGCGCCGTCGACCCGGTGAGCTTCTCCGCGGGCAGCACGTCGCGCATGATGCTGATGCCGAGCGGGACGACCGCCGCGGCAAGGCCCTGCAAGGTGCGCCCGATGATCATCGGCACCAGGGAGTCGCTGAGCGCGCAGACCACCGAGCCGGTCACCAGCAGCGCGAGGCTGGTGAGCAGCATGCGGCGCTTGCCGTACATGTCGCCGAGGCGTCCCGCGACCGGCGTGGCGACGGCCGCGGCCAGCAGCGTGGCGGTCACCGCCCAGATCGTGTTCGACGCCGACGCGTGCAGGTAACGGGGCAGCTCGGGAACGATCGGGATGACAAGGGTCTGCATCAGCGACACGACGATCCCGGCGAGGGCCAGTACCGCCACCACGGCGGACGACCGCGCCGGGGGAGGACTCCCGGCCTCGGCGGATCGGACTAGGGCGTCGGACATGGGAGTGCCTCCGTGGGGAACGCTCGGATGTGTTTGACTTACGCAAGCGTAGGCAGATTGATTGACTTAAGCAAGTTCATGAGGGGTGGGCGGAGCGGGCCGTAGCGCGGGGGAGGCGGCAGATTACTTGAGTGAGGCAAGTAGGGGTTAATGTGGTCACATGCCCACACCCACACCGTCTGCGGACCCTGTCTCCACGCACGTGGCCGAGATCGCGCGGGCCTTCAGCCGCATCACCTACCTGAGCACCCGGGCCCGGCAGCACGAACGCCTGATGACACTGGTGGGGCTGCCGCTGGACCGCGCCGCGGTGGCGGTGCTCCAGCAGATCGCCGAGTCCGAGCCGCTGCGGTCCGGCGAGATCGCGGCCCGGCTGTCGGTGGAGGCGTCGCACATCACCCGGCAGGTGCAGCAGCTGGAGAGAACCGGCTACGTCGCACGAATCCCCGACCCCGAGGACCGTCGCGCGCAGCGGATCCGGCTCACCGCGCCGGGCAGGGAAGCGGTCGGCCGTATCCGGGAGGCGAATCGCCGGGGCATGCAGATGGCGCTGTCGGACTGGTCGCCCGAGGATCTCGGGCAGCTCGCGACGCTGTTCCACCGGATGGTCGACGACTTCGTCGCCCACGCCGAGGACGACTTCCTGGCGCTCGCCGAGGACGACGTGGCCGTCCAGCCCTCGGTCTGAGGGCGGACCTCTGATGAGCACGTCCTTCCGCGGGGAGAGCCGCGACCGCGTGCGGTCGGCACCGACGTCGCGCGCCGACCACCACGGCGGACCGCTCTCCCGAAGCGGTGACGCGGCTGCCCGCACCGGAGAACGACGTCCTGCCCCGGCCGGCCTGTGGGCCGTGGTGCGGCGCGGCGCGCGGGCCACGGCCGCGCTCGCCAAGGCCGCCGTGCTGGCCATGGGCTCGATCCTCTTCATCACCGTGCTGCTGATCGCGGCCGTCGGCACGCTCGCCGTGGTCGGGGCCGGTCTGCTTCCCGAGACCGTGCTGCTGATACGGCGGATCGCCGGATCGAAGCGCCGCCTCGTCGGCGGCTGGACTGGTCGTGAGATTCCCGAGGCGTATCCGCCGATCGACGGGCCGCTCCGGCTCCGCCTGCGCACCGTCGTCCACGACCCCGGCACGTACACCGACCTGCGCTGGATGGTCGCGCAATACGGCTACGGATTCCTGGGCGTCGGGACGCTGGTTCTGTGGCCGCTCGGACTGCTCGTGGACGGTGTGGGGTGCGGCCTGCTCGGCCGCAGGGCGGTCGTCCTCCCGCTGATCAGCCGCCTCGCGGACCTGGACGCCGCCTGGTCGCGCGCCCTGCTCACGCCGTCACCCAAGGCTCGGCTGGCCGAGCGCGTCGAGGAGCTGACCGAGACACGGGCCGGTGCGATCGCCGCGCACGGCGCCGAACTGCGGCGCATCGAAAGGGACTTGCACGACGGCACGCAAGCGCGGCTGGTCTCGCTGTCCATGCGGATCGGCCTGGCGAAACGGGCCTACGCGCATGATCCGCAGGCCGCGCTGCGGCTTCTCGACGACGCCCAGGACCAGGCGGAGGAGGCGCTGGCCGAACTGCGGCACGTCGTCCGCGGCATCCACCCGCCGATCCTCACCGACCGGGGCCTGACCGGTGCCGTACGCGCGTTGGCCGCGAGCAGCGGGCTCGACGTCACCGTGGACATCGCGGACGCGGACGGTCCGGCGTCCGTGCGCGCCCCCGCCGCCGTCGAAGCCGCCGCCTACTTCGTCGTGGCCGAAGCGCTCACGAACGCGGCCAAGCACAGCGGCGCCGACCGCGCGTCGGTCCAACTCACCCGCTTCGCCGCCGGATTGAGGGTCGTCGTTCGCGACGAAGGCCGCGGCGGCGTGGACGAGCGGACGGCGAGCGGGGAGCACGGCGGCTCGGGTCTGCTCGGCGTACGCCGCCGGGTCGCCGCGCTCGACGGCGACGTCATCGTGTCCAGTCCGGTCGGCGGACCGACCGTCATCCAGGTGGAGTTGCCGTGCGTGTGGTGATCGCCGAGGACAACGCGCTGCTGCGCCAAGGGCTCGTCCTGCTGCTCACCTCCTCGGGGCACGAGGTGGTCGAAGTCGTCGGCGCCGGCCCCGAGGTGCTGCCCGCGCTGCTCGAACACCGCCCGGACATCGCCGTGCTCGACGTCCGGATGCCGCCCGGTTTCCGGGACGAGGGCCTGCGCGCGGCGCTCGCGGCCCGCCGTGAGATCCCCGGACTGCCGGTGCTGGTGCTCTCGCAGTACGTCGAGGAGTCCTACGCCGCCGAGTTGCTGGGCGGCGGCGCGAGCGGGGTGGGCTATCTGCTCAAGGACCGGGTGGGCCGGGTCGACGAATTCCTCGACGCGCTGGAGCGGGTCGCGGCCGGCGGTACGGCGCTGGACCCCGAGGTGGTGACCGAACTCCTCACCCGGCGCCGGGACTCGCCGCTGGACTCGCTGACCCGGCGCGAACGCGAAGTCCTCGCACTGATGGCGGAGGGCCGCGACAACACCACCATCGCCAAAGCCCTCGTGGTCACCGAGCGCTCGGTCAGCAAGCACATCGGCAATGTCTTCCTGAAGCTCGGACTGCCGCCGAGCGACAGCGGCCACCGCCGGGTCCTGGCCGTACTGGCCTACCTCGAAGGGCGGGCGGAGAGCTCTTCGGCCCGGCGACCGCAGTAGGGCGCGCATACGGACGGGGACGCTGATACGGTCGCGGCTCGAGCGGCGTCCGTGGCCGGTCCGGTCGTCGTCCCGATCGCCACCGCACCCCGCTGACACGAGGCCGCCGGGCGCGACTGACTTCCCGTCCGGACGCGGGGCGGGAATGGCCGGGCCGCGCGGTCAGCGGCCGGTAGCCACCGCGTGCCGCCGCGCCCACGCGGTGACCGCGTCCGCGATGGCCCGCGGCTGGTCCTCCGGCGCGTGGTGCCCGGCGGGACCGCAGTGCCGGGTCTCCAGGGCCGCGATGTTCGCCGCGCACCAGTCCGCCGTCTCCGCGCCGATCAGCAAGGTGGGCGAGGAGTCGAAGGTGAGCAGCAGCTTGGGGACCCGATCGCTGCTCGCGAGCCACTTGTCGTACCGCTCGACGCGCTCGGTGACATCGGCCGGTTCGCCGTCCAGCGGCAGTGAGCGGGCCCATGCGAGGATCGGGCGGCGGCTCTCCGGCGTCGGGTACGGCGCCCGGTAGGCCCGCAGGTCGTCCTCGCCCAACGGGTTCAGCACCCCGCCGGTGAAGGCCGACTCCAGGAAGACGTTCCGGTCGAGCACCAGGGCTTCGCCCCGCGGCCCGCGCATGGTCTCGGCGCGCGAGCGCGGTCCCTCGCCCAACTCGCTCCAGGACATCGGCCGCACGACGGTCTCGAAGAAGGCAACGCCCAGGACCCGGTCGGGGTGGCGGGCCGCCCAGTCGAAGGCGAGGGCCCCGCCCCAGTCGTGGCCGACGAGCACCGCCTTGTCCAGCTCCAGTCGGTCGAACCACGCGTCCACGTAGCGCGCGTGGTCGGCGAACCGGTACGGCACGTCGGGCTTGCCCGAGCGGCCCATGCCGATCAGGTCGGGCGCGAGCAGGCGGGCGGGCAGATCGATCGCGGGCAGCACCTTGCGCCACAGGTGGGACGAGCCGGGGTTGCCGTGCAGGAAGACGACGGGAGTGCCGTCTCCCGTCTCCTCGTGGAACATCGTCGAATCGAGCACGTTCGTCACGGGCATGACGCTTCTCCGCATCGCTAGTCACACTAACGGTTACTTGGTGCCGACGATAATCCGTTAGTGGCACTAACGCAAAGAGTATGATCGCGGCATGAGCGACGGCACGCGTGACACGGCACCCCCGACCGCACCTCCGACCGCACCTCCGACCCCGCCGCAGGCCACCGGGGCCACCGCGGCGCGGCTGCGGAATCTGCGGACCCGGCTCCTGTCGCTCGCCGCGATCCGGTCGGACCGCCTGGTGAACGAGGAGCTGACGCGGGAGGGCGCCCGCAAATGGCACTACGCGGTGCTCGCCACCCTGGAGGAGTTCGGGCCCGCCAGTCAGGCCGAACTGAGCGGCCGTACGGGCATCTACCGCAGCGACATGGTCGCGGTCGTCAACGAACTGGCCGAAAGCGGGCTGCTCGAACGCTCACCCAACCCCGCCGACCGCAGGCAGAACATCATCGCGCTCACCGAGCCGGGCCGCCGCCGGCTCCTGAAGCTCGACAGCCTGCTGACCGAGGTGGAGGACCAGGTGCTCGCCCCGCTGACCGAACCGGAGCGCGCCGAGTTGGCCCGGCTCCTCACCGCCGTCGTGGACCACCACGGCCGGCACATGTGAAACCGGCCCGCGCGTGTGCGGGCGAGCCGCGGCCTGATCCGCGAGGCGGTTCACCGCACCGATAGGCTGCCTGACCATGATGCGTGCGTGGTTCCTGCCGATGCTGCTGGTGCTCTGCGGCGCGGCAGCCGCGACCGGGCCGATCCTCGATGGGAGCCCCGGCGAGGCCGTGACCTTTCTGCTGGCTTTCGTGCTGCTCGCGGGGCTGAGTTCGCCTCTGGTCTTCCCCCGGTCGATCGGCGCGTCCGAGGCGCGACGCCTCAGCGCCGCCGACGGCCGCCCGATCGTCTACTGGCGGCCGGGCTGCGGATTCTGCCTGCGCCTGCGCTTCCGACTCGGCCGCAGCGCCCGCCGGTTGTACTGGGTAGACATCTGGCGTGACCCGGCCGCGGCGGAAGCGGTGAGGGCGGTCAACGAGGGCAACGAGACCGTCCCGACCGTCGTCGTCGCGGGCCGGCCGTACACCAACCCCGATCCCGCGTGGGTGCGCGAACAGCTCTCCCCGTCCGCTACGGCGTGAGGGCGCGGCGGTACGTCAGACCGGGGCGGCCGGAGAACTGGCGCTCGCCGACGACGGTGAAGCCCGTACGGGCCAGGACGGCTCGGGAGGCCGCGTTGTCGAGGGTGGTTCCGGCGCGCAGGACGGTCAGCCCGTAGTCGGCGGCGGCCGTGCGGCACAGTTCCCGTACCGCCCAGGTGGCAAGACCCCGGCCCGCGGCGCGTTCGGCGATCCGGTAGCCGAGGTCGGCGCCGCCGTCGGCGACGTCGACGAGATTGATCCGGCCGAGGACATCGCCCTCGGGACCGGTCACGACGTGGAAGTAGCAGGTGCCGCTCTCCTGCTCGGCCAGCCGGTCGCGGAGGTGGTCGTCGAAGCGGGCGAAGAAGTCGTCCCCCCGGTCGGGGATCGTCGCGGCGAAGTAGGCCCGGTTCTCCCGCTCGAAGGTGAGCAGGGCGGGGGAGTGGTCCGGGTGGAGCAGTTCGATCTGGGGCATGGCCAGGAATATAGGCAGTCGGGCCGCCGTGCGGCCTGTGGTTTTCCGCCGGCGAAGGCGCGCGGGGTCATCGCGGGTCAGTCACGGCTCGCGCCGCAGGCCCCGCAGATAGGTCGCGAGAAGGCGGCGGCAGGTGGCGTCCCAGTCCGGGTCGGACGGCCGGGGCTGGGCCAGCATGGCGCCGAAGACGACGACCTCGTGCGGGGTGACACCGGGAAGGAGGCTCGCGTCGGCCACACCGCGCTCGATGATCCGCCGCACGATGTCGTGGACCTCGTCGCGTACGGCGAGGGTCGTCTCCGCGGTCGGCTGCGGTCCGCCGTGCAGCGGCAGCACCAGTTCGTTGCGCTGGCTGATCGCGGCGTCGATGAACAGCCGCAGGCACTCGGCGGGGGTCGCCCCGTCGCGCTCGGCGGCGCGCGCGTTGGCGAGTACCTGCTCGAAGGAGCGGTGCGTCAGGTGGCTCAGCAGGTCCTCGCGGGTCGCGAAGTGCCGGTAGAGCGTGCCGATGCCGACACCGGCGTCCGCCGCGATCGTCCCCAGGGGGACGCGCGGCCCTTCGCGGTGGACGGCCGCCGTCGCGGCCCGGATCAGTTCCTGGTGGTTGCGCAACGCGTCACTGCGCGGCTCACGCCGGGACGCGCGCGGGGAGGGCGCGGAGGTCATCCCGTCATTGAACCCCCTCACGGCCGCACGGGCGGCCCGACCTCGCTACACTTAAACGGATGAATTCCTCCGAATAGCTGAGCGTGAGGAGACCCCATGACGCAGGACCCGATCCCGCCCGACCCCGCTTCCGCACCGACCTCGACCCCGGTCCCGGCGGACGATCCGAATCGCCGCCTCACCGTCGCCCGCCCCGACCACGACCAGAGGCTGCCGCACCTGGGCCTGGTCGGGGACACGTACACGATCCTGATCGCGGGCAGCGACACGAACGGCGCATACACGCTGATCGACATGCACGTCCCGCCTGGCGGCGGACCGCCGCCGCACCGGCACGACTTCGAGGAGATGTTCTCCGTCCTCGAAGGCGAGGTCGAGGTGACCTTCCGCGGCGAGAAACTGATCGCGCGGGCGGGCGAGACGATCAATGTGCCCGCCAACTCCCCGCACGGCTTCCGCAACGCCGGCGAGGGTCCCGCACGGCTGCTGTGCATGTGCGCCCCGGCTGGGCAGGACGAGTTCTTCACGCTCGTCGGCGAGCCGGTCGCGACCAGGACGCAGCCGCCGCAGCCGCTCGACGCGGCGGCCCAGGCCGCTTTCGTCGCCAAGGCCCAGGAGTTGGCGCCGCGTTTCCGCACCGAACTGCTGCCGCCGCCCGGCGTCAGGCCGGGCGGCAGCGGGCTCTGACGCGGAAGCGTTCGTTCTGCGGGCCGAGGATGCTGAGGAATTCGGCCACTTCCCCGCTGGTGAGGACGAGATCCTGGTCGCCGAGCACGACACGCAGCCGCCCGCCGAGGACGTACCGTCAGTGGTAACCCTCGTGCGGCCGGGGTTCGGGCTCCAGTCCGGTCGGGCCCGCGGGAAGGATCGCCTGGAGTCCGCCGGGCGGGCGGCTCAGCGGGATCACGGTCATGCCGTGGTGAGTGAAGGGCCGCGGACGGACCCGCGGGCCGGCCTCTTCAGGGGCGCCGACGATCTCGTCCAGCGGGACCTGACACGCCCTGGCCAGGGACACGGGTGTGCGCGTGCTCCCCGTCCTACCGCCACTGTTCGGGCTCGCTGAAACGGGCGGCCTGGCCGATCTGGGCGGTGACCTTGTCGAACATCACGTGATACCTCTTCAGGGCCGGTCGCCGTGCGGGTCCGCGCGCCTCGCGGTCCGGTTCAGGCCGCGGCCACCATGTGCTGCCGCGCCCACTCCTCGAAGCCGGTGAGCGGGATGCCGAGGTCCCGCGCGTACCGCGGGCGGCCCGGCTGGCCGACCGCGTTGAGCCATTCGTGCGAAGCGCCCATGGCCGGCATTCCGGCGGCGAGCGCCTCCTGTTCTGTCATGTCCGGCGCGGGCAGGCGCGTGTCCAGGACCCGCGAGAGGACGTCGGCGATCTGAGTCATCGACAGATGCTCTCCGGCCAGCTCCAGTTCGACCCGGTCGAACCGCTCCGGCTCGGCGAAGGCCGCCGCGGCGGCGCGGCCGATGTCGTCCACCGCGACCAGCGACAGACGGGTGTCCGGCCTGAGGACGCTCACCAGGCCGCCCTCGACGCCGCGCGGGAACAGGAACGCCATGGACGGCAGGAAGTTCTCCATGAAGAAGCCGGGCTTGAGCAGCGTCCAGCGGGGGAAACCCGCCGTGCGGACCGCGTCCTGGACCGCGCTCTTGGCGCCCAGGACGGGTTCCATCGAACGCCAGCGGCCCTCGGCCCAGCCGGGCGTCTCGGTGTGCTGACCGGCGCCGGTCACGGAGGTGTGCACGAATTGCGGCACTCCCGCGGCCTTCGCGCCCTCGACGAGGTTGACGCCCTGAGTCACCTCTCCCTCGAAGTCGAAGCTCTCCGCGGTCATCTCGGGCATCTGTACGGAGAAGACGGCGCGGACTCCCTCGGCGGCCCGGACCACGGAGTCGCGGTCGCGCAGATCGCCGGTGGCCAGTTCGGCGCCGAGCGCCTCGACGGCCTTGGCCCGTGCGGTGGCCGGATCGCGGACCAGGGCGCGGACCGGAACACCGGACGCGAGCAGGGCGCGGGCGGTGGCTCCGCCCTGCCGGCCGGTGGCGCCGGTGACCAGGACCGGTGCGGGGCGTGCGGACATGATGCTCCTCGGGTGCTCGTGTGCTCGGGTACTCGGAGACTAAACGGCGGGGCCCGCCGTTTCTCTTCCGGGTACGATATGGCGGACCCCGCCACTTGGCAACCATGGAGGTAGGCCATGCCGGATGGCCAGCGCGCCGACGCCCGGCGCAACTACACGCGCATCCTCGCCGTGGCCCAGCGGGAGGTCGCCGCCCACGGCGCCGACGCCTCGCTGGAACAGATCGCCCGCACGGCGGGTGTCGGCTCCGCGACCGTGCGGCGGCACTTCCCCACGCGGCAAGCGCTGCTGGAGGCGGTCTCCCGGGAGCGGATCGAGGCCCTGCGCGTCCGCGCCCACGAACTGACCGGCCAAGGCGAGAGCCGTGACGCGCTGCTGGAGTGGCTCGGCGACGTCCTCACCTACTGCGTCTGCGCCCGCGGCCTGGCCACCGCGCTGTCCTACGACGCCGCCGGAGCCGACCCGGTGCACAACAACAGCTGCTCGGCCACGCTCGAAGAAGCGGCGGGCCCGCTGCTTCTGCGCGCCGCGCGGGACGGCGCGGTGGCGCAGGACGTCACCACCCTCGACCTGATCACCCTGCTGGTCGGTATCGCCCTGGCCACGGAGCACGCCCCCGACCCCGCCGCCCGCGCCCGCCAACTCTTCGACCTGTCGGTGGCTGGCCTGAGCCCCCGGCGATGAGCGACGGCGCCGGTCGCCGTCGGCCGCGCGGCCTCTAGTCGGTAGCCGGCCCGCTGGCGAGCCGATTGTTGCGGTCGATCTCCGGCATGTGGGTCTCGGCCCAGTCGCGCAAGGTCGCGAGCGGGCGTTCGAGGGACAGGCCGAGGTCGGTGAGGCGGTAGTGGACGGCGGGCGGCACCGTCGGTTCCACGCGGCGCGTGACCAGGCCGTCGCGGACCAGGCTCTGCAAGGTGGCGGACAGCATCTTCTGCGAGATGCCGGGGATACGGCGCCGCAGTTCGGCGAAGCGAACCTCGCCCGGAGCCTGCTCGGCCAACGTCTTGACCGTCAGCGACGTCCATTTGGTGCCGATACGGTCGAGCAGCTGACGGGTCGGGCAGCACGGATCCAGCAGGTCGCCGCGGTCGCCGGGCCGCGGGCCGGGCTCGGCCGGTTCGTCGGGCCTGGACGTGGTCACCTGGGGCTCACCACCTGAGGGGAAAGTGCCGTCTTGGGCGGACCAGGCTAGTTCCCTACCGTGATCTTGTCACCATCGGTTACCGCTCCTGGAGTCCCGTCATGCCCGAACTGCGCCGCCTGCCCGTCAACGGTGTCGAACTGAACGTCGCCCTCGCCGGATCGGGTCCCGCCGTCCTGCTGCTGCACGGCTTCCCGCACACCTGGGAGGTGTGGACGGACGTCATGGCCGATCTGGCCGGCCGCTACCGCGTCATCGCGCCCGACCTGCGCGGCTTCGGCGCGAGCGGTCCGGCCGCGTCCGGGTACGACGCGGGCACCCTAGCCGAGGACGCCGCCGCGCTCCTCGCCGCTCTCGGCGTCTCCTCGGCCGCGGTGGTGGGCATCGACGCGGGCGCCCCTGCGGCCTTCCTCCTCGCGCTGCGCCACCCCGATCTCGTCCGCCGCCTGGTCGTCATGGAATCCCTGCTGGGCGCGCTGCCCGGCGCCGAGGACTTCCTCGCCGACGGACCGCCGTGGTGGTTCGGCTTCCACCGCGCGGCACCCGGCCTCGCCGAGACCGTGCTGGAGGGCCACGAAGCCGAATACGTCGACTGGTTCCTGCGCTCCGGCACGCTCGGCGAGGGAGTGCGCCCGGCCCTTCGGGAGGCGTTCGTGCGCGCGTACACCGGCCGCGAGGCGTTGAGCCGCGCGTTCTCGTACTACCGCGCCCTGCCCGAGAGCGCGGCGCGGATCGGTCAGGCGGTCGCCGCCCGCCGCCTGACGGTGCCGACGATGGCCCTGGGCGCCCAGCCGGTCGGCGACGTGCTCGCACGCCAACTGCGTCCCCTGGCCGACGATCTCACCGCACACCTCATCGAGGACTGCGGCCACATCATCCCGCTGCACCGGCCGCGCGCCCTGCTCGCGCTCCTGCGCCCGTTCCTGGCCCGTGACGACGCGGGCACGGCGTGACCGGGGGCGGCGTGACCCGGGGGCGGCGCACCACGGATCCCACACCTCCCGCCTGCCTCACTCGAATCGTTCACTGTGTGAATCCGGTGCATGTGCTTGACGGCTCGCCATGGCCACTTGACACTGCCTTACGGATTCGGGATTACCGCCATCCGCAGATTGAGAGCGTTTTCAAGAGACTGAATCAAAGGGCCAAGGCGGGACCTTGGCTCTGAATGTGCAGTGCCGAGCGCGATCCACCCCCACATCTCCGCGCTGACCCTGGTGTTCACTTCGCGAACCCAGGCGAAAGGACCCCCACACATGCGCAGATCCATCCTCCCGGCCCGTACCGAGGGCACGCCGCGTCGGCAGCGACGCGTGGTCGCCCTGCTCGGGGCCCTCGTCCTCGTTCTGGCCGGGATCATCGGCCTCACCCAGACCGTCGGAACCGCCTCGGCGGACGCGTCCGACTACACGCAGAGCGTCGCCCAACTGAACTCCACGCAGGCGCAGATCACGTTCAAACCCACCACGGCCGCCGCCTACGTCGACGTCCACTACCTGGTCAACAACGCGAATCAGCAGAACGTCCGGATGGCCAACAACGCGGGCGTCTGGACCCAGACCGTCAGCTCGCTCACCACCGGCACCGTACTCACCTACTGGTTCACGTACGAGAAGAGCGGCCCGCAGTACGACACGCCGCACTTCTCCTACACCCAGGGCAGCGGCAGTACGACCGGCGGCAGTACCGGCGGCACCGGAACGACCGTCGCCACACCGACGTTCAGCCCGGCGGGCGGCACCTTCAGCTCGGCGCAGAGCGTGACGATATCCGACGCCACCTCGGGCGCGAGCATCCGTTACACGCTGGACGGCTCCACGCCGACCGCCTCCTCCGCGCTCTACAGCGCGCCGCTGACCATCTCGGCGAGCACCACGGTGAAGGCGATCGGCATCAAGTCCGGGTCCACCAACTCGGCCGTGGCCACCGCCAGTTACACCATCGGCTCGACCTCGGCGAGCTGCCCGACGCAGTCGGACACTCCCAACTTCGGGTCGAACGTCCACATTTACGACCCGTCGATGTCCAGCGCCACCATCCAGGCGCAGCTCGACGCGCAGTTCGCCCAGCAGAAGGACACCCAGACCGCGCAGTTCAGCAACAACCGGGTCGCGCAGCTCTTCAAGCCGGGCACGTACAACGTGTCCGACAACGTCGGCTTCTACACCTCGGTGGCCGGTCTCGGCCAGAACCCCGACGACGTCACGATCAACGGTGACGTCACCGTGGACGCCTTCAACGCCTCCGACGCGGGCAACGCGACCCAGAACTTCTGGCGGTCGGCGGAGAACCTGGCGATCAACCCCTCCAGCGGCACCGACCGTTGGGCCGTCGCGCAGGCCGCGCCCTTCCGCCGGATCGACGTGCACGGCGGGCTCGCGCTCTACCCGGCCAGCTACGGCTACGCCAGCGGTGGCTACATCGCCGACACCAAGGTCAGCGGCCAGGCCGCGTCCGTCTCGCAGCAGCAGTGGTACACCCGCGACAGCAACCTCGGGAGCTGGGCGGGCGGCGTGTGGAACATGGTCTTCTCCGGCGTCAACGGCGCCCCGGCCAACACCTTCCCGAACCCGCCGGAGACGACGCTGGCCACCACCCCGGTCTCCCGCGACGTGCCGTACCTGTACGTCGACAGCGCGGGCAAGTACCGGGTCTTCCTGCCGTCGCTGCGCACCAACGCCTCCGGACCGAGCTGGGCCAACGGCAGCACCCCCGGCACCTCGCTGCCGATGAGCCAGTTCTACGTGGTCAAGGCCGGGGACACGGCCGCGACCATCAACACCGCCCTGTCCCAGGGCTGCAACCTCTTCGTCACCCCGGGCGTCTACCACCTCAACCAGACGCTCAACGTGACCAAGGCAAACACCACCATCCTGGGCATCGGTTACCCGACGTTCATCCCGGACAACGGCGTCAACGCCATGCAGGTCGCCGACGTGGACGGCGTACGCCTCAAGGGTCTGCTCTTCGACGCGGGCACCACCAACTCCGCCGCGCTGCTGACCGTCGGCCCCTCCGGCTCCACCGCGAGCCACGCCGCCAACCCGACCACCATCCAGGACGTCTTCTTCCGGATCGGCGGCCAGGTCGCGGGCAAGGCCACCACCAGCCTCATCGTGAACAGCGCCAACACGATCATCGACCACATCTGGGCCTGGCGGGCCGACCACGGCAGCGGCGTCGGCTGGACGTCCAACACCGCCGACACCGGCCTGATCGTCAACGGCGCCAATGTGCTCGCGACCGGACTGTTCGTCGAGCACTACCAGAAGTACGAGGTCGTCTGGAACGGCCAGGGCGGCAAGACGATCTTCTTCCAGAACGAGATGCCGTACGACCCGCCGAACCAGGCCGCCTGGGCCAACCCCAACGGGCAGAACGGATACGCCGCCTACAAGGTCGGCGCGAACGTCACCACCCATGAGGCGTGGGGGCTCGGCAGCTACTGCTACTTCAACGTCAACCCCGCGGTGAACAGCTACCACGCGTTCGAGGTGCCCAACACCTCCGGCGTGAAATTCCACAGCGCGCTGACCGTCTCGCTCGGCGGCGTGGGCACCATCACCCACGTCATCAACGACACCGGAGCGGTCACCGCGTCCAACACCACCCCCAGCAATGTCGTGTCCTATCCCTGAGCCGGTGATCCCCTCACCGTGAACCCACGGTGACGGCGGCCCGGTGCTCCCGCGAAGGCGGGAGCACCGGGCCGCCCCCGCGAACGGGTGAAGCCGGGCCCGTGACCCCCACCCGCGTGCGCGTCGCCGTCGCCCGCCGCCTACGCTGCGCCAGGGGAGTTACGTCACGGGAGGCCGACCCTGCTGGTGCTGTGTGTGTTCTTCGCGTTGCTCGGTGCGGCCAGCAACGCGGTGGGAACCGTCCTCCAGCGCAAGGCCGCGCTCGCCGTGCCGCCCAACGACGCGATGCGCCCGCGCCAGATGCTCGCGATGATCCGGCAGCCGGTGTGGCTGCTCGGCATCTGCGGCGTCGCGGGCGCGGCGGCCTTCCAGGCCCTCGCCCTGGTGGCGGGACCGCTGGCCCTCGCGCAGCCCGTCTTCATCCTGGAACTGCCGCTCGCCCTGCTCTTCAGCGTGCCGCTGCTCGGGCGCGCCCTGCCGCGCGCGGGCTGGAGCGGCGTCGCCTGCGTGGTCGC
>NZ_MECL01000213.1 GCF_014596445.1 Streptomyces sp. CBMA29
TCGCGGCCACCGGCGGCACGATCGGCGTCGCGCGGCTGGCGGCCGACGTCGGCTGGAGCGAGCGGCGGCTGCGGGACCGCTTCGCGGCGGAGGTGGGGCTCAGCCCGAAGGCCGCCGCACGGGTGATCCGCTTCGACCGCACCCGCCGCGGCCTGGCCTCGTACGGCGCCGCCGAGGGGCGGCTGGCCAGGATCGCCGTTGACCGCGGCTACTTCGACCAGGCGCACATGGACCGCGAATTCCGGGCCCTGGCGGGCTGCCCGCCGACACTGTGGCTGGCCGAGGAGCGCCGAAACATCCAATCCGGGCACCACCCGCCCGGGTGAGGCTGGACGCGACAGCACAGCGGCAGCACATCGGCAGCACCGAGGAGGTCCGATCCCCATGATCGAGAGCACTGGCGACAACCCGGAGCGGGGCGCGAGCGACGGCGGCCGCGCGCGAGCGAGAACCGCACCGCCACCCCAGGTCTGGCCCACCCTGCGCGCCCGCGACGCCCGCGCGCTGATCCGCTTCCTCGTGGACGCGTTCGGTTTCGAGGAGACCGCGGTCTACGGGGAGGGCGACACCGTCGCGCACGCCGAACTGGCCTGGCCGGAAGGCGGCGGCATCATGCTCGGCTCGGTCCGCGAGGACCCCGACGGCACCTGGGCCGAGCGGCCCCCCGGCTCCTTCGGCGCCTACGTCGTCACCGCCGACCCCGACGCGCTGCACACGCGCGCCAAGGCCGCGGGCGCCGAGATCACCACCGAGCTGTTCGAGACGGACTACGGCTCCCGCGACTTCGCGGCCCGCGACATCGAGGGCAATCACTGGTACTTCGGCACCTATCCGGGCGAGCCGCGATAGGCCCGCGCGGCCTCAGTCGGCCAGTCTGAACTCCAGGTCCGTCTCCCACTTCGTGGTGTCGGGCTGCGAACGCGGATCGGTGCGGTAGCTCTCCATCCGGCAGCCCCACCGGTCGCCCTCGGCAGTCGGTCTCATGTCCCAGCGCAGCCCCGCCGCCAACGCCCAGTCGAGCAGCAGCGCCGTGGCGCCGACGAGCCCGGCGGGGCTGCCGAGGTGCGTGTACGTCACGAAGCGGCCCGCGGGCAGCACGCCGGAGAAAAGGTCGCCGTCGTGCACCACCGCCCCTGCGACGGGCACGCCCGCCTCGATCTCGAGCTGCCCCGCCATGTCGATGACGTTGTACTTGAGGAAGGGCGGCCCGGCGGACTCCACGCCGAGCGCGGACAGCCGCCCGACGACTTCGGGGACGCGGTGGGCGATGGTGTCGACCGATTCCAGGGTGACAAGGGCCCGGACGGCCGCGTAAGGGCGAGCGGCGCGGTCGACGATCCGGGGCGGTACGTATCCGGTAGTGGTCATGCCCCGGTAGACCGGCCGCGGACCGCAAACTCATCGCGGCGCGGTACGGGACCCGCGAAAACCACTTGCGGGCCTTCGTAGCGTTGGCTCGTATGACGAACAGTGACGGCCTGCTCGCGGCCTATGACGAGCAGATGCGCGGCGCACCGCCGAACCTCTCCGCCGGGGTCAGATGCGAGCGGGACGGACCGGTCCTGCGGCTCAGCGGGCAGTACCGCGGCTTCGTGAGCACACCGCCCGACCTCGGGGTGGAGGGCGCGGAGCTCGACCGGCTGATCGCGCGCCAGCGCGACTTCTTCGCGGCGCGCGGCGAGACCGTGGAGTGGAAGACGCGCGCGCACGACCGGCCCGCCGACCTGCCCGAGCGGCTGCTCGCGGCCGGCTTCGTGCCCGAGGAGCGCGAAACCGTCGTGATCGGGCGGGCCGCGGAGATGACGGCGGGCCCCGTACTGCCGGACGGCGTCGTCCTGCGCGAGGTCACCGCGGACGCCGACCTGCGGCGGATCGCCGCCATGGAGTCGGCCGTGTGGGGCCAGGACTGGGGGTGGCTGGCCGACGACCTGACCGGCCGGATCGCCGCCGCGCCCACCGAGGTCGTCGTGCTGGTCGCGGAGGCCGAAGGTCTGGTCGTCTCGGCGGCCTGGCTGGTGGTCAGGACCGGCACCGACTTCGCCGGGCTGTGGGGCGGCTCGACACTGGAGGCGTGGCGCGGCCGGGGCATCTACCGCGCGCTGGTCGCCGCCCGCGCCCGTATCGCCGCCGCCCGGGGCATCCGCTACCTCCAGGTCGACGCCTCGGACGACAGCGCGCCGATCCTGCGACGCCTCGGCTTCCACGCGGTGACGACCACGACGCCGTACATCTGGTCGCCCCCGGCCCGGCCCTGAGAGCCCGACCCTGAGATCCCGGCCTGAGATCCCGGCCTGAGATCCCGGTCCTGAGAGCCAGAACTTCCCCGCGGTACGGACTCCCGTGCCGCGCCCGGCCGCCGGTCTCTTTACGGTAGGGGTATGGAAGAGAGCACCGAGGACATCTCGCAGACCGCGGTCCAAGCGGCCCACGACCTGCGGGTGACGGTCAGTCGTCTGCTGCGCAGGCTGCGGGAGATCGCCGACACACAGGACCTGACCCCCTCCCAGACCTCGGTGCTCAGCAGGCTGGGCAAGGGCGAGGAGTCCACCGCCAGCGCGCTGGCCGCCGCGGAGGGGGTCCGCCCGCAGTCGATGGCCGTCGCGCTCGGGGCGCTCGAACAGCACGGGTTCATCGAGCGCCACCCCGATCCCCGCGACGGCCGCAGGCAGTTGATCGTGCTCACCGCGGCGGGCCGCGAGCGGGTCCAGGGCAACCGCGTGGCCCGCGAGGAGTGGCTGGCCCGCGCCTTCCAGGACCGCTACACGCCACAAGAGCGCGAGACGGTCATCGAGGCGCTGGCCCTGATGGAACGCCTCACCCAGCCGTAGCCCGCGCGGCGGCCGTCCTCACGCGGGCCCTGATCCGGCGGCCCCTGATTCGGCGGCCCCCGGTCCGGAGGGCCCTTCCGGCGGCTCCTCGCGCTCGACCGCCGCGAGGGTGCGGCCGGTCAGGACCGAGTGGGCCCTGCGCGGATCCGGAGTGGTCCTGCGGCCCGGCGTGCTGTGCGCGTCCTTCTTCTTGACCAGCAGCCACGCCGGGTCCGCCGCGTCCCCCTGACCGCCGTCGGCGGCCTGGTGGATACGGGTCAGCGCGTACGCGCCGAGCAGCTTCGTACCGCGCAGTTCGAAGGAGGCGTGACCGCGCTCCAGGGCCCGCGCGAACGCCTCGGGGCCGCCGTCCGTCAGCGGGTGGTAGGTGCCGTGGTCCCAGACGATGACGGGCCCCGCGCCGTACTGGCCGCCGGGGATCACGCCCTCGTACTCCCGGTACTCCAGCGGGTGGTCCTCGATGGGCACCGCGAGCCGTTTGTCGCGCGGGTCGGTGGACGGCCCTCTCGGCACCGCCCAGGACTTCAGCACCCCGTCGACCTCCAGCCGGAAGTCGAAGTGCATCCGGGTCGCGTCATGGATCTGCACGACGAAGGACGGGTCGTCGCCGGGGGCCGCCGCACCGCCCTCGGGCTCGTCGGTGCGGTCGAAGCGCCGCATGCCGCGGTACTTCGCCAGCCGGTCCCGCTCCTGGCCCGCGCCGTTGTCGTCGCCCGAGCCCGAGCCCGTCTTCGCGTCGCTGTTCGCGCCACTGTTCGCGTCGGTGTTCTTCGCGTCCGCCACGACGGCTCCTCTCCATGGCCCGCTCCTGCCATCATCGGGCAGCCGGAGCGACCCGGCCCGGCCGGAGCGGTCCGCACGGGTGGCTGCGGGCCGCAGGAAGAGGCAGGCTCGACAGTGGGGCCACGGGAAGCGCACGGCCCCGGCCACCGTTGCACGGCAGGAAGACGTACGCAGACGCACACCAACAAGTGTGGAGACATCGCATGAGCGGATCGGCGGACATCGGCGTCACCGGGCTGGCAGTGATGGGCAGCAATCTCGCCCGGAACTTCGCCCGCCACGGCTTCACCGTGGCCTTGCACAACCGCACCACCGCCAAGACGAACGCCCTGGTGGAGCAGTTCGGCGACGAGGGCTCCTTCATCGCCGCGCAGACCGCGCAGGAGTTCGTCGCGGCCCTGGAACGGCCGCGGCGGCTGGTCATCATGGTCAAGGCCGGGGAGGCCACCGACGCGGTGATCCAGGAGTTCGCGCCGCTGCTGGAGTCCGGCGACGTGATCATCGACGGCGGCAACGCGCACTTCGCCGACACCCGCCGCCGCGAGCGGGAACTGCGCGAGCAGGGCATCCACTTCGTCGGCACCGGCATCTCCGGCGGCGAGGAGGGCGCGCTCAACGGCCCGTCGATCATGCCCGGCGGGTCCGCCGAGTCCTACGAGTCGCTCGGCCCGCTGCTGGAGCGGATCGCCGCCAAGGCCGAGGACGGCACGCCCTGCACGACGCACATCGGCCCCGACGGCGCCGGCCACTTCGTGAAGATGGTGCACAACGGCATCGAGTACGCCGACATGCAGCTCATCGCCGAGGCGTACCACCTGCTGCGCGAGGTCGCCGGTTACCCGCCCGAGCGGATCGCCCAGACCTTCACGACCTGGAACACCGGGCGCCTGGACTCGTATCTGATCGAGATCACCGCGCAGGTGCTCGCGCACACCGACGCGGCCACCGGCAAGCCGTTCGTGGACATCGTCGCCGACCAGGCGGAGCAGAAGGGCACCGGCCGCTGGACCGTACAGATCGCCCTCGACCTGGGCGTGCCCGTCTCCGGCATCGCCGAGGCGGTCTTCGCCCGCTCCCTGTCGGGCCACGGCGAGCTGCGGGCCGCCTCCCGCGACCTGCCGGGCCCTTCGGGACCGGTACTCGGCGAGGCCGAGGCCGCCGCCTTCGCCGACCGGGTGGAGCAGGCGCTGTACGCGTCCAAGATCGTCTCGTACACCCAGGGCTTCCACCAGATCCAGGCGGGCAGCCAGACCTACGACTGGGACATCGACCTGGGCGCGGTCGCGTCGATCTGGCGCGGCGGCTGCATCATCAGGGCCGCGTTCCTCGACCGGATCAAGGAGGCGTTCGACAGCCGTCCCGACCTGCCGAGCCTGCTGTCCGACAAGCAGTTCGCCGAGGAGATCGGCGCGGCGCAGGACGACTGGCGGTCCGTCGTGGCGACCGCGGTGGGCCACGGCGTCCCCACGCCCGGTTTCTCCGCGGCGCTGGCGTACTACGACGCGCTGCGCGCCGAGCGGCTGCCCGCGGCGCTCACGCAGGGTCAGCGCGACTTCTTCGGCGCGCACACCTACCGGCGCACCGACCGCGAGGGCTCTTTCCACACGCTGTGGGGCGGCGACCGGTCGGAGGTGAGCACGGATTGACCCGACTGCCACGTGCGTGTGGCGCGTGGACCGGGGCACAAGGAAAGTGAACGGGTACAGCACGTCACCAGGAGGACTCGTCATGATCAAGCCCGCTGATCTCCGCGAATGGCGCGACCACGATGTGGTCGACTCGGAGGGACACAAGATCGGCTCCCTCGAAGCGGTGTACGTGGACACCGGCACGGACGAGCCGCTGATGGTCACGGTCCAGATCGGCCTGCCCACCAGGCACCGGCTCACCTTCGTGCCCGTCACGGACGTGATCGTGGGCCCCGGATGGGTGAAGGTCCCGTACGACAAGGCACTGGTGAAGTCGGCCCCCTCGATCGGCACGGACGACGTCCTGCCCGTCGAGGACGAGGAGGCGATCTTCCAGCACTACGCCTTGCCGTACAAGCCGGCCGGCGACGGCGTGCGCCTGCTCGCCCGACGCTGACACAGCGCGATCGGTGACAGCGCGCGAGCACTGACGGGCATACCCGTTCCCGCACCACGCACCACCGCCCGTGAGAGAACAACCGAGTGGGGTCCGGCCGCTGCCCAGCGGCCGGACCCCACCGTGTTCCCGCGGGAGTTCCCGCGGGGCACGCCCTAGCCGGGCCGCTGGTTGCGGCGGCGCGGCGCCCGGCCCGGGGGCTGCGAGGGCTGCGGGCGGTGCTCGATCTCCGGCAGGTCGCGGCTGACCGGGTGCTCTCCGGTCAGCATGAAGGACTTCTCGTAGTGCAGGACCTCGATCGGCTCGCCCTCCGCGAGGGTGTAGGTGGCCTTGCTCCTGGTGACCTCGACGCGCAGCCGGCGCCCGCGGAAGGCCAGCCGGAAGGCGATCCGGCTGAGCGCGTCGGGCAGCCGGGGCGCGAAGCGGATCGGGTCGCCGTCGAAGAGCCGCATCCCGCCGAGCCCCGACACCAGCGCCGTCCACGTACCGGCGAGCGCCGCGATGTGCAGGCCGTCACGTGAGTTGTTCTCCAGGTCGCCGAGGTCGATCAGCGCCGACTCGCCGAGGTAGTCGTAGGCCAGTTGGAGATGGCCGACCTCGGCGGCGATGATGGACTGGCAGTACGCCGACAGCGACGAGTCGCGGACGGTCAACGGCTCGTAGTACGCGAAGTTCCGTACTTTCTGGGCGTGTTCGAAGGCGTCGCCGCGCAGGAACATCGCCAGCACCAGGTCGGCCTGCTTGACCACCTGCTTGCGGTACAGGTCGAAGTAGGCGTAGTTGAGCAGCAGCGGATAGTGCGCCGGATCGGTCTCGGCGAAATTCCACACCTGGTGCTGGGTGAAGCCCTTCGACTGCTCGTGGACCCCCAGCTCGTCGTTGTACGGCAGCGTCATCGCCGCCGCCGCGTCCCGCCAGGCCGCGGTCTCCTCGTCGGTGACGCCCAACTCGGTTGCCCGGCGCGGATGGCGCTCGGCGGCGTCCGCCGCCGCGACGAGATTCGCCTGCGCCATCAGGTTGGTGTACGCGTTGTCGTCGCTGATCGCGCTGTACTCGTCGGGCCCGGTCACGCCGTCGATGTGGAAGGCCCCCGCGTGGTCGTGATGACCCAGGGACCGCCACAACCGGGCGGTCTCCGCGAGGAGTTCGAGCCCGATCTTCTCCTCGAAGTCCCGGTCGCCCGTGGTCGTCACATAGCGCACCACCGCGTCGGCGATGTCGGCGTTGATGTGGAAAGCCGCCGTGCCCGCGGGCCAGTACCCGGACGCCTCGGCGCCGTTGATCGTCCGCCACGGGAACGCGGCACCGGCCAGGCCCAGTTGATGGGCGCGCTCCTGCGCCGCCGGCAAGGTGTTGTGGCGCCAGCGCAGCACCTCCGAGGTCGCGCGCGGCGCGGTGAAGGTCAGCACCGGCAGCACAGCGGTCTCGGCGTCCCAGAAGGTGTGGCCGTCGTAGCCCGAGCCGGTCAGGCCCTTGGCGGGGATCGCCCGCTCCTCGGCCCGCGCACCGGCCTGCAGGACGTGGAAGAGCCCGAAGCGCACCGCCTGCTGGATCTCGGTGTCGCCGTCGACCTCCACGTCCGCCCGGTCCCAGAAGTCGTCCAGATAGGCGCGCTGCTGCTCCAGCAGGCCCTCCCACCCGGTGTCGCGGGCGCCGACCAGCGCCGCGTCCGCCTGGTCGCGCAGCGCGGGCAGCGAGCGGGTCGCCGACCAGCCGTACGCGACGAATTTCTCCAGCCGCAACCGCTGCCCGGACTCCAGTACGGAGGTGATGGTGAGCCTGCTGACGTGGTCGTCCGACTCCGAGGAGACCTTCGTGGTCGCCTCGGGGCCGTCCACGCGGTGGTCCGCGGCGGCGGCCAGCCGCAGCCCGCTGCGGGCCGTGGAGTGCACCAGCCGCAGCCGGGTGCCGGACGCGAAGTTCTCCTCCGGCACCAGCGGGTTCTCCAGCGCGGCGGCCCGCCGCGGGTCACCCTCGCTGCGCGGCACCTCCTCGTTGGCCACCAGTTCCGACTGCACGACCACGCGCAGGCTGCCGTCGAGCGGCTCCACCTCGTACGCGACGGCGGCCACCGCGCGCTGTGTGAAGGACACCATGCGCGTCGAACGCACCCGCACCGCGCGGCCCGCGGGGGAGACCCACTCGCACACCCGGCGCAACACCCCGGCCCGCAGGTCCAGTTCCCGCTCGTGCGAACGGATCGTGCCGTACCGCAGATCGAACGGCTCGTCGTCCACCAGCAGCCGGATGATCTTTCCGTTGGTGACGTTGATGACGGTCTGCCCGGACTCCGGGTCGCCGTAGGCCGCTTCGGCGTACGGCAGCGGGTGTGTCTCGTGCAGCCCGTTGAGATACGAGCCTGGCAGGCCGTTCGGCTCGCCCTCGTCGAGATTGCCGCGCCAGCCGATGTGGCCGTTGGAGACGGCGAAGACGGATTCGCTCTGCGGCAGCACGTCCAGATTCAGCTCGGACTCGCGCAGGCTCCAGGGGGCGACCTCATAGGCGGGGTCGGTGATCACGCGGTCACTCCGATCAGGTCGGCGAGGTCCTTCACGACGGTGTCGGCGCCGTGCCGGCGCAGCGCCTCGGTCTGTCCGACCCGGTCCACGCCGACGACGAAGCCGAAGTGCCCGGAGCGCCCGGCGTCCATGCCGACCAGCGCGTCCTCGAAGACCGCCGCGCGGGCCGCGTCAAAGCCCAGCTCCTCGGCCGCGGCCAGGAAGGTGTCCGGATGCGGCTTGCCCGGCAGATGCCGCTCCTTGGCGACAACACCGTCCACCCGTACGTCCAGCAGGTGCTCGATGCCCGCGGAGACCAGCACGTCACGGCAGTTCGCGCTGGACGACACCACCGCCGTCCGCAGGCCCGCCGCCCGAACCGCCTCCAGATAGCGCACCGAGCCGGGGTAGGGGCGTACGCCCTCGGTGCGGATCTTCTCCAGCACGACGTCGTTCTTGCGGTTGCCGAGGCCGTTCACGGTCTGCCGGTCCGGTGGGTCGCCGTCGTCGCCCTCGGGCAGTTCGATGCCGCGGGCCTGGAGGAAGGTGCGCACGCCGTCGGCGCGTGGACGGCCGTCCACGTACTCGTCGTAGTCCGCCTTCGCGTCGAAGGGGCGGAAACCGTCGCCGTCCCTGTCCCGCAGGAAGTCGTCGAAGGTCTCCTTCCACGCGGCCGCGTGCACCAGCGCGGTCGGCGTCAGCACGCCGTCCAGGTCGAAGAGGCACGCTCGTACGCCATGGGGCAGTCCGATCTCCGTCATGCCGCACAGGTTCCCACTGATACCTGACACCATGCCGACCAGGGGGTGAAGACCCCCCGTGTCGCCGAACGCCGCGCGGGCGGGAGGCGCGAGGTCCGCGACCCCGCCCGCGTCGCGCGTGTCGTGCGCCGGGCCCGTGTGCCGCCCGGCGTGTCGGGTCAGCCGGACACGGGGAGCCTGCGGACCTTCACGGCGTTGTCGGTCCGCGTGGTCGGGCGCCCGTCGGGGTCGTTCTGGATCCGCTCGTGATCCGCGCAGAGCAGCACCTCCCACGCGCCGTCGGGCAGTTCGAGGCAGGCCAGCACCTCCTGCGGCGAGGGCAGATGCACCTCGGGGTGCGGGTTCTTCTCCCAGGCGGGGAAGCCCGAGTGGCCGACGACGAGCAGGACGCCGCCGGGCGCGACGGCCGCCGCCGCGGCCCGCAGGATCTCCTCGCGCGGCATCTCGCCCAGGGTGTGCAGGAATTGGGCGGAGACGAGGTCGAACGCGCCCTCGGGGAAGGACGCGCCGAGGTCGTGCCGCTGCCAGTCGACCCGGTCGCCGACGCCCGCCTGCTCGGCGTGCCGCGCCGCCCGGTCGAGCGCGACCCCCGAGATGTCGGTGGCGGTGACCCGCCAGCCCTGCCCGGCGAGCCAGATCGCGTCGCCGCCCTCGCCGCAGCCCAGGTCGAGCGCCCGGCCGGGTGGCAGCCCGGCCACCTCGCGGACCAGGACCGTATTGGGATCGCCGCTCCAGATCCGCTCGCTCCCGGCGTAGCGGGCGTTCCAGAACTCCTCGCCCTGGAGTTCCTCGGTCGCCGGAGTGTCGTCGGTCATCGGCCTGTCCTTTCGCTTCGTGAGCCTTGTGACTTTCAGGATCTTCGTGAGCTTTGTGATCTTCCTGAGCTTCTTGAGCGTGCCCTCATGGGCGTGTCGTGGTCGTCCGCGCGGCGGCGTCGGCGCGCCGATCCCGTACCGGTCGGTGCCGTTCTCGTACCGGCGGGTGCCGCGCGCCCTACGCGGTCGTCGCGGCGCCCGCGGAAGCGCGGCGCGCGGCCACCGCGGCCAGCGTCTCCTGCTCGGTCAGGTCCGCGTTGATCGCCGCGGCGGCCCTGACGCCCGCCGTGGCGCCGCCGATCAGGATCTCGACAGGCGCGGTCACATTGCCCGCGACCCAGACGCCCGGCACCGCGGTGGCGCCCGTCGGATCGGCGTCGACCCGGGTGCCGATCGGCACCCCGCCGATCTCCTGCTCGACCGTGGTCAGGCCGAGGTCCGCCAGCAGATCCGTCCTGGCGTCCAGGCGGGTGGGCACCACCAGCGCCTGGCAGGGGATCACCCGGCCACCGGCCAGAGCCATACCGGTCAGCCGGTCGTCGGTCACCTCCACGGCGGCCACCTCGCCCTCGACCACGGCGATCCCGCGGGCGGCCAGCCGCTCGTACTGCTCCTCGTCCGGCTCGGGCGCGGTGTGCACGAAGAGGGTGACGTCCTCGCTCCACTGCCGCCACATCAGCGCCTGGTGCACCGCGAGCGGGCCGGTGCCCAGCACGCCGATCGCCTGGCCGCGCACCTCCCAGCCGTGGCAGTACGGGCAGTGCAGCACCTCGCGCCCCCACCGCTCGGCCAGCCCCCGCACCTCGGGCAGCCCGTCCACCAGTCCGGTCGCCAGCAGCAGCCGCTCGGCGCGGACCGCTGAGCCGTCGTCCAGCCCGACACGGAAGCCGCCGCCGTCGAGCCGCGCGGCCGAGACGGCCCTGCCCCCGGTGGTCTCACCGCCGTAGCGGGCCACCTCCTCCCGGCCGGTGGCCAGCAACTCCGCGGGCTTCGCGCCCTCGCGGCCCAGGTAGTTGTGGATACCGTCCGCGGGCGCGTTGCGCGGCTCGCCCGCGTCGATCACCAGCACCGAGCGGCGCGCCCGGCCCAGCGTCAGGGCCGCGCTCAGTCCGGCCGCCCCGCCACCGACCACCACGACGTCGAAGCGCCGCTCCCCGGCCGCCTCCGTACGCGCCGCCGCCTGCCCGTTTCCGTTCCCGCTCACCTTGTCGGTCATGGTGACCACCTCCGAGCACGGAGCATCGGACACCTGACGTGCGGTGGCAAACATTGTTGCCGGAACAGCAATATTGATCCGTCTCAGCCGGGGTACCCGTGGACAAGGAGACCACGACGCGAGGAGACGGTATGGAGTACACCCGGCTGGGCACGACGGGCCTGAAGGTGTCACGGATCGCCCTGGGGATGATGAGCTACGGCGACCCGGGCAACCGGGCGTGGATGCTCGACGAGGAAGCGTCGCAGCCCCTGGTCCGGCGGGCCGTCGAGGGCGGTGTGACGTTCTTCGACACCGCCGACATGTACTCGCTCGGCCGCAGCGAGGAGATCACCGGACGGCTGCTGAGCAAGCTTTTCGCCCACCGCGACGACTACGTGCTCGCCACCAAGGTCTGCCTGCCCATGGGACCTGGCCCCAACGACGGAGGGCTGTCCCGCAAGCACATCCTGGCGGGCATCGACGCCTCACTGCGCCGGCTCGGCACCGACCACGTGGACCTCTACCAGATCCACCGCTGGGACTACGAGACCCCCGTCGAGGAGACGATGGAGGCGCTCGCCGACGTCGTCCGCTCCGGCAAGGCCCGCTACATCGGCGCGTCCAGCATGTTCGCGTACCAGTTCGCCACCGCCCAGTACACGGCGAAGGCGGCGGGGCAGCCGCGCTTCGTGTCGATGCAGAACCACTACAACCTCGTCTACCGCGAGGAGGAGCGGGAGATGCTCCCGCTCTGCCGGGACCAGGGCGTCGGCGCCATCCCCTGGAGCCCGCTCGCCCGCGGCCTGCTCGCCGGATCACGCGGCAGGGACGGCGAGCGCAGGACCGTACGCGCCGGGAGTGACGCCTACGCCGACAAGCTGTACACCGAGGCCGACTTCGACGTGGTCGACGCCGTCCGCGCCGTCGCGGACGAACGCGGCCTGCCCATGGCCCGGATCGCGCTCGCCTGGCTGCTCAGCCGACCGGCCGTGACCGCGCCCATCGTCGGCGCCACCAAGCTCGCCCACGTGGACGACGCCGTCGGCGCGGTCGAGGTGACCCTCACCGACGACGAGATCGCCCGTCTCGAAGCGCCCTACGTCCCGCACGCGATCCGCGGCCACCGGTGACGTCCGCCGACCGTGCGCGGGTCCCGTGGCCGGGGCTTGAGATCAGCGCGCGGCCTCCGGCTCCGACGGCTCGGGGGAGACCCGCGCGGCCGGGGCCGGCCGACCGCCGGAGCGGCGGAAGAAGAAGTACAGCGTGGGTACGAGGTAGACGCCCCAGGCGCAGAGCTGGAGCACCGTCGGGTCCGGCTGGAAGTTGAAGACGCCCTTCAGCAGGGTGCCGTACCAGCTGTCCGGCGGGATCGTGGAGCTGATGTCGAAGGCCAGGCTGTTCAGACCGCCGATCCAGCCCGCCTCCTGGAGGTCGTGCAGACCGTACGCGAGCACACCGGCCGCGACCACGACCAGCATGGCACCGGTCCAGGTGAAGAACTTCGCCAGATTGATCCGCACCGCGCCCCGGTAGAACAGCCAGCCCAGGATCACTGCGGTGACCAGACCGAGCATCGCGCCGACCAGCGGACGTACGCCGTCGTCGCTCGACTGCACGGCAGTCCACACGAACAGCGCCGTCTCCAGGCCCTCGCGGCCGACCGACAGGAAGGCCGTGACGACCAGCGCGGTGGTGCCCATCGCGAGAGCGGCGTCCAGCTTGCCCTGGAGTTCGGCCTTCAGATGCCGCGCGGTGCGGCGCATCCAGAACACCATCCAGGTGACCAGCGCGACCGCGATGATCGACAGCGAACCGCCCAGCGCCTCCTGGGCCTTGAAGGTCAGCTCCGACGAACCGAACTGGAGCAGCGCGCCGAAGCCGAAGCTCAGCAGCACGGCGGCGCCGATGCCGGTCCAGACCGGCGGCAGGCTCTCGCGCCGCTCCGACTTGACCAGGTAGGCGATCAGGATGCAGACGATCAGGCTGGCTTCCAGGCCCTCTCGCAGGCCGATCAGATAGTTGGCGAACACGGCGGTACTCCAGGGGCCGGGACGGGTGGGACGCTGGTCGGGGGGATGGGGGGCGTCAGCCGAGCAGGGACTGCCCCCACCATTCGCCGGATTTTCGGACGCCGGGCGGGCAGGCGAAGTGCGCGGAACCGACGTGCTGGATGTACTCGTTGAGCGCGTCGCTCGCGGCGAGCCGCCGCTGCAACGGGACGAACGCCTTACGCGTGTCGCGCTGGTACGCGAGGAAGAACAGCCCCGCGTCCAGCCGTCCCAGACCGTCCGAGCCGTCGGTGAAGGAGAAGCCGCGGCGCAGGATCATCAGCCCGGCGTTGCTGTCCGGATGGGCCAGGCGTACGTGCGCGTCCTTCGGCATCAGCCCGAGGTCGGGCGTGTCGCGCTCGCGCGGCTTGCCGTACGGCGCGCCCTCGCCCTTGGTGCGGCCGAACACGTCCTCCTGCGCCTGGAGGCCCTCGCGGTCCCAGGTCTCGATGTGCATGCGGATCCGGCGCGCGACCAGGTACGAGCCGCCGGTCATCCAGTCGGGACCGTCCCCCGGGCCCGCCCACACATGGCCGTCCAGGGTCGGTGTGTCGGTGCCCGACACATTGTGCGTGCCGTCCTTGAAGCCCATCAGATTGCGCGGGGTCTGCGCGTCCGGCGTCGTCGAGGACGTCTTGCCGAAGCCGAGCTGCGACCAGCGCACCGACACCTTGCCCATGCCGATCCTGGCCAGATTGCGGATCGCGTGCACCGCGACCTGCGGGTCGTCCGCGCACGCCTGGACGCAGAGGTCGCCGCCGCCGCGGGCCGGGTCGAGATTGTCGCCGGGGAAGTGCGGCAGGTCGATCAGCGCCGCCGGGCGGCGGGCGCGCAGGCCGAACCGGTCGGTGCGCGTGCCGTCCTCCGCGACCTGCTCGAACAGGCTCGGGCCGAAGCCGACCGTGAGGGTCAGCCGGGAGGCGGGCAGGCCCAGCGCCTCACCGGTGTCGTCCGGCGGCGCCTCGGCCAGCCCGTCCACCGCGCCCGTGCCGACCTCGCGTCCCGCCGTCATCGCGGCGGCGGCGCTCGTCCACTCCTTGAGCAGCGCGGCCAGTTCCGCCTTGTCGTCGGTGAGGACGTCGAACGCCGCGAAGTGCAGCCGGTCCTGGACGGGGGTGGCGATGCCCGCCTGGTGCTCGCCGTAGAAGGGCACGGAGCCGTCGGAGGACGCGGAGCCGCCGTTCGTACCGCTGGTCACCGCCGCGGCGACCGAGCCGCCGCCCGCCGCGCCGAGGGCGAGTCCGGCACCGGCCCAGCCCATGACCGCGCGGCGGCTGAGCGCCCGGTGGGTACGGTCGTCCGCGGCCGCGGCCGCGGCCGTGCCCGTGCCCGTGCTCGTGTCGGTGTCGGTGTCCGCGGTCGTGCCCTGTGGGGCGGTCGTGGCGGGCTCGGCACCCTCGGGGTCTGCGGGGGCGGACTCGGTGCCGCCGGTACCGGCTGCTTCGTCCATCAGCGGTGGCCCTTCCATCGGTTCTGCGTCGTGCGCACCGCAGCCGTGACCCTCCCTGTGCGGGAGTGCCACGGCTCGGGGAGCTGCGGTCTCGGCGTCCGGTCAGCCGGACGCCGAGGGTTACTTGGCGGGTGCGACGGCCGCGGCGAGCTTGGACAGCGGCTCGGCGAGCGAGTTGACCGCGTCGGAGAACGTCTTGCGCTCCTTCTCGGTGACCTTGTCGTACGACACGAAGCCGTCGCCCTGCCGGTACTTGTCCAGCAGCGTCTGGATGTCGGCGAATTCGGTGTCCAGCGTCTTGGACAGCGCCGGCTCCTTCTCGGCGGCGACCGGCTTCAGCAGCTCGTACGCCTTGCGCGCGCCCGCCACGTTCGCGTTGAAGTCCGACAGGTCGGTGTGGCTGTAGCGGTCCTCCTCACCGGTGACCTTGCCGGTGGCGACCTCGTCCAGCAGCTCCTTGGCGCCGTTGGCCATGCTGGTCGGCGTGATGTCGGCGGTGCCGACCCGCTTCTGCCAGTCCTTGAGGTCGGCCACCAGTTCGTCGGCGAGGGTGCTGTCCTCGGGCGTCAGCTTGCCGTCGGCCCACAGCGTCTTCTCCAGCCGGTGCCAGCCGGTCCACTTCTGGCCGTCCTCCAGACCGTCCTCGCGGGTGTCGGTCTTCGGGTCGATGTCACCGAAGCTCTCGGCGACCGGCTCCGTGCTCTCCCAGCCGACCCGCGACGGGGCGAAGGCGGCCTTGGCCGCGGCCACGTCACCGGCCTTGACCGCGTCGGCGAACTTCTGCACCAGCGGGATCGTCAGGTCGGCCTGCTCCTGCGCGTACTTGCGGTACGAGGCGACGGCCTCGTCGAGCCGCGGGTCACCGGGCTTGGGCGCGTTGGCGCCGGTCACGGTGATCTTCTGCCGGATGCCGTCGCCCTTCATGCCCGGCTTGCAGGCCACCTCGTACGTGCCCGCCTTGATCTGGGCGGTGATGGTGGCGCTGGTGCCGGGGCCGATGTTCTCCCGCTCGGTGACGATGCGGTCGCCCGGCGCGTAGACGTAGACCTCGGTGACCTTGGAGCCCTTGTTGTGCACGTCCAGGCTGACGGAACCGGCGGGGAACTCCGTGCGCGAGACCTTGCAGGAGCTGTCGGCCGCGTCCACCCGTATCGCGCCGTCGGAGGAGGCGTCGTTCTTCTTCGCGCAGCCGGTGACGGCGGCCGTGCCGAGGACGACCAGGGAGAGCAGGGCGACGGCGGAGGCTCTGGGCACGGCAGGCATGGGTCAACAACTCCACGGGCGGGAAAGGGGCGAAGACGACGACGGGTGCGCAGGCAGGGAAAACCACACGGTTTGCCTTAGGCAAGGCAAACCTTAGTGAAAAGCCTGTGACGTGTCCATGTGACCAGCGTCGCTTCCCGACCCGCCGACCCGCCGACCCGCCGACCCGCCGACCCGCCGTGACCGTCCCGACCGACCGGCCGAGCCGCCGGCCGTCCCGGGCCCGGCCCTGGGCGGCTCAGGCCCGGTATTCGGTCAGGTCGATCGCGTGCACCCGCAGCGGGCGGCCGGACACGGGGTGCGTCGTCGTGCGGTCCGGCACCATGCCGAGCTTGCGCATCACGTTCTCGGAGGCGTCGTTGCCGATCTGCGCGATGCTGATCACGCGGTCCAGGCCCCGGTCCTGGAGGGCGAACTCCAAGGTGGCGTGAGCGGCCTCCGACGCGTAACCCTGCCCCCAGAACTGGCGGCCGAGCCGCCAGCCGACCTCCACCGCGGGCAGCACCTCGGGCAGGAACGCGGGCACGGACAGCCCCGTGAACCCGGCCAGTTCGCCCGAGGCGAGGAGTTCGACGGCGAAGAGGCCGAAGCCCTCGTCGTCCCACTCCTCCTCCCACCGCTCGATGGACTCCGCGGTCTGCTCCAGGTCACGGGGCAGCCCGTCGCCGATGTAGCGCATGACCTCCGGGTCGGCGTTGATCTCGGCCATCGGCGCGATGTCGTCCTCGCGCCAGCGGCGCAGGACCAGGCGGGGCGTGCGGATCTCGGTCATGGCCCCATCCTGTCGAAGTCCGCCGCCGGGTCACAATCGGCCTATCCGGTGGACACGGCCGCGGCGCCCCGAGGGCTCAGGGCACCACCTGGATCTTCCGGCCCTTGCCGGCCTTGAACCGCTCGAGCGCCGACGCGTAGTCGACCAGCGGCAGCCGGTCGCTGATGAAGACCTCCGGGTCGAGCACCCCGCCCGCGAACAGCTCGGCGGCCCGCTCGTAGCTGTGCAGGACGGCCATCGAGCCGGTGATCGTGATCTCCTGGTTGTAGATGCGGTACGGCTCGATCGTCGCGCGCGCGGCGTAGTCGGCCACGCCGAACTGGAGGAAGGTGCCGCCCTTGCCGACCCGGTCCAGCGCGTCCTGGATGGCCTGCGCGTTGCCGGTCGCGTCGATCACGACGTCCCAGCCGCGCGGACGGGCGATCTCGTCCGCGTTGGTCGCCACCTGCGAGCAGCCCAGCGCCGTGGCCGTGGTCAGCCGCTCCTCGTTGATGTCGACGACGTCGACGGTCGCGGCGCCGGTCCGCTTGGCAAGCTCCAGCATCATCAGGCCCATGGTGCCGGAGCCGTAGATCAGTACGTGGCTGGCCAGTTGGCTGCGCAGGATGTCGTAGCCGCGCACCGCGCAGGACAGCGGTTCGATCAGCGCCGCGTCCACCGTCCGTATGTGCTCGGGGAGTTTGACGCAGTTGGCGACCGGGGCGACGGCGAATTCGGCGGCGCCGCCGGGGACGGTCACGCCGATCGCGGCCCACCGCTCGCACAGATTGCTCCGCCCGATCCGGCAGTAGTGGCACTCGTGGCAGTACAGCGACGGGTCCACCGCCACCTGGTCGCCCACGGCCAGTTCGCGGACCTCGGAGCCCACGGCGACGATCTCACCGGCGAACTCGTGCCCCGGCACGATCGGCAGGGTCGGGGCGAACTCGCCCTGGAGGATGTGCAGATCGGTGCCGCACAGACCGCAGGCCGCGACCTGGACCACGACGTCCCGGGGGCCGGGCGCCGGGTCGTCGACGGTCTCGATGCCGACGACACCGGGGGAGCTGATGACGGCTGCTTTCACTTGACGGCTCCAAGAGAGAGGCCCTGGACGAGTTTGTCCTGGGCGGCGAATCCGGCGGCCAGTACCGGCAGGGAGATACAGACGGCGGCGGCGCACACCTTGGCGAGGAACAGGCCCTGGCTGGTGACGAATCCGGTGAGGAACACCGGCGCGGTGCCGGCCACCACACCGGTCAGCACCCGCGCGAAGAGCAGTTCGTTCCAACTGAAGATGAACGAGATCAGCGCGGTCGCGGCGATCCCCGGTGTGACGACCGGGGCGATGATCCGTACCAGGATGGTCGGCAGGCCCGCGCCGTCGATCGAGGCGGCCTCCAGGATCTCCACCGGGACCTCGGCCAGGAACGAGCGCATCATCCACACCGCGATCGGCAGGTTCATCGAGGTGTAGAGCAGGATCAGCAGCCAGATGTTGTCCAGCAGACCCGCGTTCTTCGCGATCAGATAGACCGGCAGCAGGCCCGCGACGGCGGGCAGCATCTTGGTCGACAGGAAGAAGAACATCACGTCGGTCCACTTGCGCACCGGCTTGATCGACAGCGCGTAGGCCGCGGGGAAGGACAGCACCAGGACGAGGGCGGTGGAAACCGCCGCCGCTGTCAGGGAGTTGACCAGCGGCGGCCACGGGCTGACGCCCGTGCCGGAGCCGAAGAACTCCCGGTAGCCGTGGAGCGTCAGCGACGCCCCGAGCTTCGGCGGGTTGGTCGCCGCGTCCTGCTCGCTGTGGAAGGAGGTGAGTACCATCCACGCGAAGGGCAGGAAGAAGACGATCCCGCACAGCCAGGCCAGCAGGCCGAGCAGTGAGCGGTTGCGCCGCTCCTTGCGGGCTGCGGGTGGCGTACGGCGGCGGGCGGTGGTCACGGAGACGGTAGCCATCACCGGGTCTCCTCTCGGAACAGCGACGAAACGGTGCGCAGCGCGAAGGTGGCCACGATGATCGACAGGATGACCACGATGACGCCCGCGGCGGACGCCTGCCCGTAGTCGTGCGCCTGGTAGAAGGTCGTGTAGACGGTGTAGGGGAGGTTGGCGGTGCCGAGACCGCCGGAGGTGATGGTGAACACGGCGTCGAAGTTCTGGACCACGTACACCGATCCGAGCAGGGCCGCCAGTTCGAGATAGCGGCGCAGGTACGGGAAGGTCAGATAGCGGAAGATCTGCCAGGTTCCCGCGCCGTCCACCCGGGCCGCCTCGGCGATGTCCATCGGCCGGCTCTGGAGCCCGGCGAGCAGGATCAGCATCATGAACGGTGTCCACTGCCACACCAGCGACGCCTCGACGGCCAGCAGCGGGTGGGTGGACAGCCAGTCCGGCTGCGGTGCGTTGTCGCTGCCGAACAGCTTCCACAGCCAGTTGAGCGAGCCGTTGATCAGGCCGTACGACGCGTTGTACAGCGCGTGCTTCCACAGCAGCGCGGACGCCACCGGTACCACCAGGAACGGGGTGATGAGCATGGTGCGCACGAGGCCCCGGCCGAGGAACTTCCGGTCGAGCAGCAGCGCGAGGCCGAGGCCGAGCAGCAGGCTGACCAGGACCACGGAGACGGTCAGTACGACCGTGGTGGTCAGGGCGTGGCGCAGTTGCGGGTCGGTGAACTCCTCCTTGTAGTTCTGGAGGCCGGCGAAACCACGGTCACCGGGGTCGAGGGCGTTCCACCGCATGAACGAGATCACCAGGGTGCCGACGAACGGCAGTTGGGTGACCACGATCATGAAGACCAGGGCCGGCAGCAGCGGGGCCCGCCGGACCCAGGCGCCGGGGGACCGGCGCGCGGTGGGCGGCGCCGGCTGTTGCCCGGTCTGCGGCGCGCGGATGCGTCTGGTGAGGGATGGGGTGCTCATGGTGTCAGTCGTCTCTCTCCGCTTCGCGCCCCGGGCCCGCCGCCCGGCCCCGTCGTGCGGGGGGCCGGGGGCGGCCGGGAACCGTCGGGTGGGGCGGTCGCGGTCAGTTGCCCGCGTACTTGTCGGCGACCTTCTCAGCGAGCTTCTGGCTCGCGGACAAGGCGCTCTTCACACTGGTCTGGCCCGCGATGGCGGAGCTGATCTGCTGCGAGACCTGGGTGCCCAGATCGGTGAACTCGGGGATGCCGACGAACTGGATGCCGGGCGCGGGCCGCGGCTGGATGCCCGGGTTCGACGGGTTGGCCGCCTCGAGCGCGGTCTCGGTGGCCTTGGCGAACGCGGAGGCGGAGGCGACGTAGTCCGGATTCTTGTACGTGGAGGTGCGCTTGCCGGCCGGGACCCGCGACCAGCCCAGTTGCTTGCCGACCAGCTCCTCGTAGCCCTTGCCCGACGCCCACGAGATGAACTTCCAGGCGTCGTCCTGGTGCTTGCTGGCCTTCTGCAGGCCCCAGGCCCAGGTGTAGAGCCAGCCGGAGCTCTTGGTCTGGTCGACCGGAGCGGGCGCGTAGCCGAGCTTGCCTGCCACGGGGGAGTCCTTGGCCTCCAGCGAACCGGCCGCCGACGTCGCGTCGTACCACATGGCGACCTTGCCCTGCTCCAGGTCGTTGAGGCACTCGGTGAACCCGGCCTGCGGGGCGCCGGCTTCACCGTGGGCGCGCACCAGGTCCACGTAGAACTGCGTCGCCTTGGTGAAGGCGGGGCTGTCGACCTGGGCCTTCCAGTCCTTGTCGAACCAGGTGCCGCCCATGGTGTTGACCACGGTGGTCAGCGGGGCGATGACCTCGCCCCAACCGGGCTGGCCGCGCAGGCAGATGCCCTTCATGCCGGACTGCGCGCCGTCGGCCTTCGCGGCGAGGTCCGCGACCTGCGCCCAGGTCGGGTTGGCGGGCATCGTCAGGTTCTTCGCCGCGAAGACGTCCTTGCGGTACATCAGGAACGACGACTCGCCGTAGAAGGGCTCGGCGTAGATGTCGCCCTTGTACGTCAGCGACTGCTGGAGAGCGGGCAGGATGTCGCTCTGCGCGAAGGCCGTGTCGGACTTGGTGTGCGCGGTGAGCGGGGCGAGCCAGCCGTTCTTGGCGTAGATCGGCGCCTCGTAGTTGCTGATGGTCGCGACGTCGTACTGGCCCGCCTGGCTGGAGAAGTCCTGGGTGATCTTGTCCCGGACGTCGTTCTCGGGCAGCACCGTGAAATTGACCTTGATACCGGTGGACTTGGTGAAGTTGGCGGCGGTGAGCTTCTGAAGGTCTTCCATCTGCGGGTTGTTGACCATCAGTACGTTGATGGAGTGGCCGCCGGAGCTTCCGCCGGAGCCGCCGGCGCCGGAACAGGCCGCGAGCAGGGTGCCGCAGACGGCGAGGGCGAGCGGGGGCAGAAGGCGGGGAAGGCTTCTCGTTCTCGGTGTCATGATTCGTCCCTTTCATGACCGGGGATGAGGGTGGGTGGAGCGGGAGTCGTGGTGCGGGAGGGCAGGGGGTAGCCCGGATCGGCGTACCGGGGAGGTGGGGGGAGGGGAGCGGGGGGAGCGGCGCGGGGCGGGCCCGCGGGTCAGACTCTGAAGACGCGGGGTCCCAGAAGTGCGTAGCGGTGCGCCTCGGCGCTGGACAGACCGGTGTCGGTGACGATCGCCTCGAAGTCGCCGACCTGGGCGAAGCGGCAGAAGCTGCTCGCGCCGAACTTGCTGTGGTGGCCCATGAAGATCCGGCGCCGGGAGACCTCCAGCGCCTTGGCCTTGACGTCGGCGACCACGGGATCCGGTGTGGTCAGGCCGAGTTCGCGGGAGATGCCGTTCGATCCGACGAAGGCCAGGTCGATGACGAAGCCCGCGAGCATGTCGCAGGCCCAGGAGCCGACGGTGGCCAGCGTCCGGGCCCGGACACGGCCACCGAGCAGCAGCACAGTGGTGTTGGCGGAGTCCGCGACGGCCGCCGCGGTGGTCAACGACGCGGTGACCACCGTCAGCGGCCGGTCGCTGGGCAACAGTGCGGCGAGCAGTTGAGGGGTGTAGCCCTCGTCCACGAAGACGGTCTCCGCCTCGCCGAGCAGCTTGACGGCCTCGGCGGCGATCCGTCGCTTGTCGGCGACATGCAGCGTCACCCGCTGGGCGAGGTCGGTCTCGAACCCCGCGCCCTCGACGGGATAGGCGCCGCCGTACGTCCTGCGGACCAGACCGCGGCTCTCCAGCACGCCCAGATCGCGGCGGATGGTCTCCGGCGCCACCTTGAGATCGGCCGCCATCACGGTGACCTCGACCTGACCCTGGTGGCGTGCGAGCGCGAGGATCCGATGTTGGCGTTCTTGTGCTCTCACGGTCACCACCTGTCTCTTCGCCGGTCCGGGCAAGGCGTGCCCGGTTTTGCCCGTGGAAGAGTTATACCAACGCCACTTTGACAGGGACCGGCCCATAACGGACAACAAACTGCCCGGTGTTGCCCGGACCGGTCGGCAGGAGTGCCAGTTCAGAAGCGGTGCTGGCGATCAGGTGGTGTGGTGGTTGGCCATACGGCCCGTGGAAGTGCCCGTTTCGGACGACGGGCAGGCAACGGGCGGCCCGCGGGGCACGTGGCGTACTCCGGACGTGTGGACGGCGGGCGGGCAACGGGTGGACCGCGGGCGGGCGGCGGCGCCCGGGGGCGGATCAGACGAGCGTGAGGACGCGCGGGCCCTGCTCGGTGATCGCGACGGTGTGCTCGATGTGCGCGGCGCGGCTGCCGTCGACCGTGCGCAGCGTCCAGCCGTCCGGGTCCGTACGGTATTCGTCGCGCCCGCCGGACATCAGCATCGGCTCGATCGCGAGGACGAGCCCGTGGCGGAGCGGGAAGCCTCGTCCGGGCCGCCCGCGGTTGGGCACATGCGGGTCCTCGTGCATCTGGCGGCCGATCCCGTGGCCGCCGAAGTCGGTGGGCATGCCGCAGCGCGCCGTACGCGCCACCGCGCCGACCGCGTGCGAGATGTCGCCGAGCCGGTGGCCGACGACGGCCGCCGCGATGCCCGCGTCCAGGGCGCGCTGGGTGGCGGCGATCAGCTCCACGTCCTCGGGCCGGGGCGTGCCCACGATGAAGCTGACCGCGGCGTCGCCCGCCCAGCCGTCGAGCACCGCGCCGCAGTCGATGCTCACCAGGTCGCCATCGCGCAGCCGGTAGTCGGTGGGGATGCCGTGCACGAGCGCGTCGTTCACCGACGCGCAGATCACCGCGGGGAAGGGGGAGGGGGCGAAGGACGGCTGGTAGCCGAGGAAGGGGGACGTGGCGCCCGCCTTGTCCAGGACGGCGTGGGCCGCCGCGTCCAGGTCCCGAAGCGATACGCCGACGGCCGCCGCCTCCCGTGCGGCGGCGAGCGCCCGCGCCACGACGCGCCCCGCCTCGCGCATCGCGTCGAGCGCCGCGTCGGTCTTGATCTCCACCATGTGCTGTGACTCCTCGTTGTGCGGGCGGCCGGACTCCTTCCGGCCGCGGCCTCGCCCAATACTTATACCGGTATTAGTATCACGGGCATGGTGAGAACACCCCTGACCCCCGAGGAGCGCGCCCGCGGCGAACGCTTCGGCGCACTGCTCCGCGACGCCCGCGGTGACCGCAGCATGGTGGACGTGGCGGCGGCCGCCGGAGTCTCCGCGGAGACCCTGCGCAAGATCGAGACCGGCCGGGCCCCGACCCCGGCCTTCTTCACCGTGGTCGCCCTGGCGGCGGCGCTCGGCCTGTCCCTGGACGTGCTGGCCACGGCCTGCGCCCCGGAGCGGATCGGGGAGGAGCCGCGGGCACTGTCGGCGTGAGGGCGCGGGCCGCGCCCTGGGCGGGCGGCACGACCGGCGCCATACGGGGACGCGCGTCCGGCCGTACGCAGGGGCCGATTGTCAGCCGAGATATTTGACGATGCCTGACACTATCTGAATCATCCCCTCCGACCTTTGGTGCCCGATTCGGACGTTCAACGCGCCTTTCCTGGAGGCTATTCGGGAGAATTCCGAATGAACCGGCAATCAGGTCTGGACCCTTGACGCGTCATTGGATTCAGCAGTTGAATCGACGCGCGTCCGATACCGCTGGTGCACGAAAGATCGGCGTGCCGGTGCGTGTCAAGGGACTGTGCGCGCCGGACCCCACCAAAAACCAACGTAATTCGAGCGGAATTCACCGGGCGGGCCGCGCACGCCCCACGCGGCGCACCACGGAACACTGAGTTCATCTGTTGAACAGGCCGAACAGCATGAACCCCCACACTCAGTCCACCGATACGCCCGGCGGTCCCGCCGCGCGTCGCCGTTCGGAGTCATCCATGGCAGTGTCACGTCGCACGTTCGTGAGCGTCACCGCGGCCGGTACGTCCGCCGCCGCCCTCGGCGCCCTGGGTCTGGCCAGAACCGCCTCGGCGTCCGCCGTCTCCCCGTCCCCGTCCGCCGCCCCCGCCGCGAGCGGCCCGGGAGACGTGGTCGGGAAGGTCACAGTCGGCTATCAGGGCTGGTTCGCCTGCGTCGGCGACGGCGCCCCGATCAACGCCTGGTGGCACTGGAGCCCCAACTCCAGCCAGCCCCCGTCGCCGTCGAACACCGGCATCGTCGCCTGGCCCGACATGCGCGACTACACCAAGACGTACCAGACCGCCTACGCGAATCTCGGCAACGGCCAGCCCGCGACGCTCTTCTCGTCCTACGACCAGCAGACGGTCGACACCCACTTCCAGTGGATGCAGCAGAACACCATCGACACCGCGGCGCTCCAGCGCTTCAACCCCACCGGCGGGGAAGGCCCGACGCGCGACGCGATGGCCGCCAAGGTGCGCAGCGCGGCGGAGTCGCACGGCCGGAAGTTCTACATCATGTACGACGTCACCGACTGGACGAACATGCAGTCCGAGATCAAGACCGACTGGACTGACAAGATGAGGGCCCACACGGCCTCGTCCGCCTACGCCACCCAGAACGGCAAGCCGGTCGTCTGCATCTGGGGCTTCGGCTTCAACGACGACAAACGCCCCTGGGCGCCCGCGCCCTGCCTGGACGTCGTCAACTGGTTCAAGGCCCAAGGCTGTTACGTCATCGGCGGCGTACCCACCTGGTGGCGGACCGGCGACCGCGACTCCCGCGCCGGATTCAGCGACGTCTACCACGCGTTCCACATGATCTCGCCGTGGATGGTCGGCCGGATCGGCAACGTCCCGGACGCCGACAACTTCTACAACGTGGCGACCGTCCCCGACCTGGCCGAATGCGCCGCCCACGGCATCGACTACCAGCCGTGCGTCCTGCCCGGCGCCGTCACACTCCGCCAGCGCGCGCACGGCGACTTCATGTGGCGGCAGTTCTACAACATGTGCCGGGCCGGGGTGCAGGGCATCTACATCTCGATGTTCGACGAGTACAACGAGGGCAACCAGATCGCCAAGACCGCCGAGTCCCAGGCGTGGACGCCCACCAACTCCGGCTTCCTGGCACTGGACGAGGACGGCACGGCCTGCTCCTCGGACTACTACCTGCGCCTGACCGGCGACGGCGGCAAAATGCTCAAGGGCCAGATCGCCCTCACCGCGACCCGCCCCACCCAGCCGACGACCACCACACCGGGCGGCGGCACCGGCACCGTGATCAGCCTGCGCGCCCGCGTGAACAACCACTACGTGACCGCCGAGAACGCCGGAGCCGCGGCCCTCATCGCCAACAGGACCGCTATCGGCGTCTGGGAGCAGTTCGACATGACCGACGCGGGCGGCGGCGACATCGCGCTGCGCGCCCACGCCAACAACCGCTACGTCAGCGCCGGTTCCGGCGATCTCATCGCCGACTCCGCGACCGTCGGCGCCGCCCAGACCTTCACCCTCCTCCGCAACTCCGACGGCAGCGTCAGCCTCCGCGCACAGGCCACCCATCAGTACGTGACCGCCGAGAACGCGGGCGCCGCGCCGCTGGTCGCCGACCGGGCCGCCATCGGCGCCTGGGAGAGGTTCGACCTGATCACCGGTTAGCGGCGGCGACTGCCGCACCTGGCGCCTTTCTGCCCCGGCACCGCCATCCCCGGGCAGGGAGGCGCGCCGCCGTGTCCGGGCACTGGCGGCCCGCGCGGGCGGACGTTCCGATTCCGCCCGCTGCGGCGGCGGAGTCCGGCCGTCCCATGGGGAATCCCTCCCGGCGCGGCGCGCGAAACAGGGTGGCCGATCGCCGGAGCAGGTGATCTGATGGACGTCGGGGACTGCCGACGCGGGGGCGCGGCGGCGCCGAAGAGCCGGTCGAGGACAGGGGCGGGTCGATGTCGCAGGGGGATCCTGCCGGAGCGGTGCCGGAGTTGGAACCGCGACCGGGCGCGGGGACCGACGAGGAGCACAAGAGCCAGTTGCTCGTACGGGAAGCGCTCTCGGTCATCGGCGCGGTCGTCCAGACGCTGATGGGACTCGTCGCCGACCTCCAGGCGTGGTGCGCGGTCCTGGAGCGCCGGGCGAATGAGGCGGCCGGCATGGACGCCTCGCCGCGGCGCGGCGAACTGGCCGACCACCAGGACCGGTTGGTCGCCGCGGAGTCCCTGCTGGCCAGAGCCCGCAGGGAGCGTGAGGCGGCGGAGGAGTTGGCCATCGGCGTCCGGCGGTCGGCCGTGGAGCGGGGCCGGGCCCGACACCGGCCTGTCCCGTCCCGCACCCCGGTCGTGGAAGACGGTCCCGGCTCCGGCGCCGACGAGGGCTCCCGGGTGGGCGCCGCGATCGCCCGGCTGCGGGAATTCGACCTCGCGCTGGAGAGCGCCGACGAACAACTCGACGCGTACGACGCGCGGGCCGCCGCCGTACGCGTACTCGTGGAGCCCGGCCCCGAACCGGGCCCGGCCGCCGACACCGACGACACCGACGACACCGCCGACGCTGTGACCGAGTCGGCCGCGGCGCCGACTGCGGCGGATGGCCACGCGGACCGCTACTCGGACGACGACCGGGAGACGGACGAGGCGGACCCGCCGGAGGACCGGAAGCCGCCGGCCCCGGTCTGGACGACCTGGTGCACCGTCCTGACCGGCTGCGGCCTGCTGCTCGCGGCCATACTGGCCGGCACCAGCTTCACGTACGCCCGCTGGGAGCACCCGGGCGCCGAGGCCGTGACCTGGTACGCGATCGGCGACCTGCTCGCCCTGTGCGTCGTCGTCTTCGTCGGCCTGATGGTGCTCGGCACCCTCGTGGAGCGCTATGAGCTGTCCACCCTGGGGGAGACCTCACTCGTCCTGGCGATCCTGCTGGTGGTGCCCGTACTCGGAGTGGGGATGTGGCACCCCGAGGCGTTCGGCCATATGGGCATGTGGGGAAGGTCGTTGGCGCGCTCGCTGGTGTGAGGCGGAGGCGAGCGAGCCGCGGTGACGGCGACCGCCGCCTGCCGGTCGTAGACCTCGCGCACGCACTCGGAAGACATTCCGAAACATTCGGAATTTCAATCCCCTTGAATGTGATCTTGCGGGCGAGCGGTTTTATGGGTCAACTCATCTCGCCGGCCATTGATGCGCGTCTGCCTGCGTGAATGACTGCCATAGCAGTCCTGGCCGGTAGCGAAGCTTTCGTAATCGGTGCCGAAAGTGTTGACACGTGACGTGCTCCGCTCAACACTGTCGCGGCAGACGGTCCTCACGAGACGAGGAGGAAGCACGCACATGAACGACGCACCCGCACCCGCACCCGCACCCGCACACGACACGAGCCGCAGACGGCGCCCGTCAGGGCTGCTCAGCCGTTTTCGGCTGCTCATCAGCGGCGCCTGCGCGATAGCGCTGGTCGGCGTGGCCGCGCTCATCCTGCCCGGCACCGCGAACGCCGACACGATCATCACGTCGAACCAGACCGGCACCAACAACGGCTACTACTACTCGTTCTGGACCGACGGCGGCGGATCCGTCTCCATGAACCTGGGCTCCGGCGGCAACTACAGCACCTCATGGAGCAATGCCGGCAACTTCGTCGCCGGTAAGGGCTGGGCCACCGGCGGACGCCAGAGCGTCGCCTACTCGGGCAGCTTCAACCCCTCGGGCAACGCCTACCTGTCGCTGTACGGGTGGACGACGAATCCGCTGGTCGAGTACTACGTCGTCGACAACTACGGCACCTACCGGCCGACCGGCACTTACAAGGGCACGGTCACCAGCGACGGCGGCACGTACGACATCTACGAGACGACACGGGTCAACGCCCCGTCGATCGAGGGCACCCGGACCTTCAACCAGTACTGGAGCGTCCGGCAGTCGAAGCGGACCGGCGGCACCATCACCACGGGCAACCACTTCGACGCGTGGGCCAGCCACGGGATGAGCCTCGGCAGCTTCAACTACATGATCCTCGCCACCGAGGGCTACCAGAGCAGCGGCAACTCCAACATCACGCTGGGAAGCACCGGCGGCACCACCGGAGGTTCGACCACGGGCGGTTCGACCACCGGCGGGTCCACCACCGGGGGCTCTACGGGAGGCGGGGGCAGTTGCACGGCCGCGCTGTCCGCCGGCGACCAGTGGAGTGACCGCTACAACCTCAACGTCTCGGTCTCGGGCTCCAGTTCGTGGACGGTGACGATGAACGTTCCGGCGCCGGAGAAGATCATCGCGACGTGGAACATCAACGCCACGTATCCCAGTGCCCAGGTCCTGACCGCCAAGCCCAACGGCAACGGCAACAACTGGGGCGTGACGATCCAGACCAACGGCGCCTGGACCTGGCCGACGGTCTCGTGCAGTCCGAACTGACGCCGTACCCCCCCACCGAGTTCGCAACGCCACCACAAGGAGGCCCCCCACATGCGAACCAGACCGCACATGTCGTTACGTTCCCTGATCACGGGACTTGCCGTCGCCGCCACTGCGGTGGCGAGCGTCGTCACCTTCACCGTCGACGCCACCCCGTCGCACGCCGCCACCTGCAACGGGTACGTCGGACTCACCTTCGACGACGGCCCGTCCAACGACCACACCCCGAGCGTCCTCAATGCCCTCCGGCAGAACGGCCTGCGGGCCACGATGTTCAACGAGGGCCAGTTCGCCGCGTCCTATCCGTCCCAGGTCCAGGCCGAGATCAACGCGGGGATGTGGGTCGGCAACCACAGCTACACCCACCCCCACCTGATCCAGGAGAGCCAGGCGCAGATCGACTCGGAGGTCTCCAGGACCCAGCAGGCCATCGCCGCGGCGGGCGGCGGCACACCGAAACTGTTCCGTCCGCCGTACGGCGAGACCAACGCCACCTTGCAGTCGGTCGAGGCCAAGTACGGTCTGACCCAGATCATCTGGGACGTCGACTCGCAGGACTGGAACGGCGCGAGCACCGACGCGATCGTGCAGGCCAACGCCCGGCTCACCAACGGCCAGATCATCCTCATGCACGAGTGGCCCGCCAACACGCTCGCCGCGATCCCGCGGATCGCGCAGGGCCTGGCGAGCCGCGGCCTGTGCGCGGGCATGATCTCGCCGCAGACCGGCCGCGCCGTCGCCCCCGACAGCGGCGGTACGAGCGGCGGCGGCACCGGCGGCACCACGGGAGGCACCACCGGGGGCGGTGGCGGGGGCAGTTGCACCGCGACCCTCTCCGCCGGCCAGCAGTGGAGCGACCGTTACAACCTGAACGTGGCGGTGTCCGGGTCGAGTGCGTGGACGGTGACGATGAACGTTCCGGCGCCGGAGAAGATCATCGCGACGTGGAACATCAACGCCACGTATCCCAGTGCCCAGGTCCTGACCGCCAAGCCCAACGGCAACGGCAACAACTGGGGCGTGACGATCCAGACCAACGGCGCCTGGACCTGGCCGACGGTCTCGTGCAGTCCGAGCTGACCTGAGGTGGCCTGAATCGGCCTGAGCCGAGCGGCGCTTGACCGCGCTGAAACACGGGCTCACGCCACCGGGGCGCGGCGGCCGTCGGCCGTCGCGCCACCGGCGTTGTCAGTGGTGTGGTGCAGGATCGGGGACGTCGGACATTCCACACTGGATGCGGGGCTGATCCAGGGCAGAAGGGGCGGGCGTCGCCATGACGATCACCAACCAGCAGGTCAAGGCACGGGCGTTCCTGGAGGTGCTGTACGAGGACGAGTACTTTCCCGACCACGTCCTCGACAAGGGGAAGGCGATCCTGCTGGACCTGTGCGAGCGGATCGAGGCGGAGCGGCCCGCGGACCTGAAGGCGCTGTACGCGCTGACGGCCGTCGCGACGGAGCGGTTCAACGCGCTGGAGGCGGAGTTCGACGCCGCGGGCAGCGAGATCGAGACCGTCGCACGGGAGGAGATAGGCGGGGACATCTGGTTCGTGGCGACGTCCTACGGCTTCGAGGACGCGGACGCCGAGGAGCTGATCGCCGCCCGCGAGTGGTGACGGCGCGAGTGGCGGCGCCCGCCGCCGGCCGGTGACGCCAGCCGGTGACGCCAGCCGGTGACGCCAGCCGGTGACGCCTGCGGGCGGCGCGGTTCAGGCCGCCGCGCCGCCGTCCACCCGTAGGACGGTGCCCGTCACGTAGGACGCGCGGTCACTGAGCAGCCAGGCGGCGGCCTCCGCGATCTCGGCGGGGTCGGCGGCCCGGCGCAGCGGGGTGTGCGCCGTGATCCGGTCGAGCAGGCCGGGGGACTCCGCCGCCCAGGCGTGGATCATCTCGGTCAGGGTGCCGCCCGGAGCGATGGCGTTGACGCGGATGCCCTCGGGACCGTACGTGACGGCGGCCGACTCGGTGAGGCTGTTGACCGCCCGCTTCATCGCGCCGTAGGCGGGCAGTTCGGGGTTGCCCCGCAGGCTGCCGACGCTGGAGTTGTTGACGATGGCGCCGGTCCCCGCGGTGGCCCGGATCGCGGCGACCTCGGCGGCCATCGCGAGCCACGGACCCCGGAGGTTCACGGCGTAGAGGCGGTCGAAGTCGGCTTCCGGTACCTGGTCCAGCGGGCCGGGCGACGCGTTCGTGGCGCCGTTGTTGAAGGCGACGTCGAGGCGGCCGAACCGCTCCACCGTACGGTCGACCGCCGCGCGTACGCTCGCCGCGTCGGCCAGGTCGCACACCACGTGGTCGGCGGTGCCGCCCGCAGCCCGGACCTGCTCGGTCACGGCCTTGAGCTGCGCCTCCGTACGGGCCGCGAGCATGACGCGGGCGCCCTCGCGGGCGAAGAGCAGGGCCGCGGCGGCGCCGATGCCGCGACCCGCGCCGGTGATGAAGGCGACCTTGCCCGCCAGCATTCCGGCGGTGGTGGTGGCGGTGCCGGTCGCGGTGGTGGCGGTGGCGGTGGCGGTCGTCGTGGTGTCGGTGGTGGGTGTGGTGTTCATGGCATCGAGCGTGCGCCGGACCGCCGGGCGCAACCAGGCACCGGCTGTACCTGGCTGCGCCCGGCGGCACACGAGCACACTGGAGAGGTGGACAGACGAGAACTGGCCGACTTCCTGCGCAGCAGACGCGAGCGGATCACCCCTGCCGAGGTGGGGCTGCCCGCCGGGACCCGGCGCCGCACACCGGGGCTGCGCCGCGAGGAGGCGGCCCAGCTCGCCTTCATCTCGACCGAGTACTACACGCGGCTGGAACAGGCCCGCGGCCCCCGCCCGTCCCGCGAGGTCCTGGCCGGACTGGCGCGTGCCCTGCGGCTGACGGACGTCGAGCGCGACCACCTCCACCACCTCGCGGGCGCCCCGCCGGGACCGCCCGCCGGACCCTCACGCGAGGTGCGCCAGAGCATTCTCGACCTGCTGGACCGCCTGCCGCAGGCGGCGGCGACCGTGATGTCCGCGACCGGTGAGGTCATCGCCTGGAACGACCTGGCGGCTGCCCTCATGGAGGATTTCTCCGCCCTGCCGCGTCGCGACCGCAACTTCGTCCGCCGCGCCTTCCTCGGACCGCACCGGCAGGGGCAGCGGCTGTACGGGGTGTCTGACGTGGACCGTTTCGCGCGTAACGCCGCCCAGCGCCTGCGTACCGTCGCAGCCCGCTACCCCGACGACCCCGAGGTGACGGAGCTGGTGGCCGAGCTGCGGGCCGGGAGCGCGGAATTCCGGGAGCTGTGGGCCTCCCACGACGTGCGCAGCGAGCCCACCCTCCGTAAGACGTTTCAGCACCCGCTGGTCGGGCCGGTCACCGTCAACTGCGACGTCCTGGACATCACCGACCGGGACCAGCAGGTCGTGATCTACACCGCGACGCCCGGCTCGCCGTCCGAGGAGGCGCTGCGGCTGCTGTCGGTGATCGGCACCCAGCGCATGGACGTGACCGGCTGAGCCACCGCCCGGCCGCGTGCGGGCCGGGCGGTCATCCGAGCGGGTGTTCCTCAGCGGCCGGTTCGGGGGTGTCACCGGCCTGGAAGTGGGAGGCGGCCCACGAGGCGAGGAAGCGCAGGCCCTCGTGGGTTCGGCTGCCCGGCTCCGCTGTCCAGACGATGAGCTGCTGGTCGGGGTCGGTACTCGCGGTCAGGGTGTCCCAGTCCAGACTGAGGTCCCCTGCGACGGGATGGCGCAGGGCCTTGGTGCCCACGCTGAGCGTGGCGACCTGATGGGTGGCCCACCACTGGCGGAACTGCTCGTCCTGCACGGACAGTTCACCGACCAGTTCGACGAGCCCCGGGTCGTCGGGGTACTTGGCGGCCTCCATCCGCAGCTGCGACACGCAGGTGCGCGCCACTTTCTCCCAGTCCGCGTAGAGCGATTTCATCGACGGATCGGTGAAGATGATCCGCACGTAATTCCGGTGCTTTTCCGGGATGGCCGAGAAATCGGTGATGAGCGCAGCGGCGAGCGAATTCCACGCGATGACATCCATACGACGGCCCATGACAACGGCGGGTGTCGCACCGAGGTCGTCCAGAAGCCTTCGCAATTGCGGCTGGACTTTCTGCCGGGTGCGGCGGCGCGGTCGCGCGGGTGTCTTCCCGGCCAGCCCGAACAGGTAGTCGCGCTGGTCGTCGTCCAGCCGCAGCACCCAGGCCAGGGCGCCCAGCACGGACACCGAGGCATGGATACGGCCCTGCTCCAGCCGGGTGTAGTAGTCGGTGCTGATCGCGGCGAGCTGCGCCACTTCCTCCCGGCGCAGTCCGGGCACCCGCCGCGGTGTACCGGGGTCCGGCAGCCCCACGGCGCGCGGGCCGAGCTCGGCCCGCCTGGCCTTGAGGAACTCGCCCAGCTCATTCATGTGCGCGTCGCCCGTCATGCCAGCCATTGTCGCACCGACGGCCCGCCGCGTGAGGGGGAGAGATTCCTCCCCGGATATTCTCTTCCCGTGTGCCGGTGCTCTCTTTCCGTATTCCCGTGAGGAATATGATCGCGCCGAAGGCCCTTGTCCGTGCCCGGCCGACCGCGCCGCGCGCCTGCGCCGCTCCCGTCTTCACCGCTCCCGCCTTCGTCCCTCCGGTCTTCGCCGCTCCCGCCCGCCGCTGATCCACTCCGGGCGCGGTGCGACGAGCGCGGCCCGCTGACGACGACTGTCGACGTTTGTTTCTGTTTTCTTCGTTCGCCATATTGACCAAGAAGTGAACATGACAACACACTGAACGCCATCCCCCCACGGTGAAGGGTTCAGTCATGTTACGAACATGGAGATTTGCCCCGTTGTGGGTCATGGGGCTGCTCATCGCACTGCTGACCGTCGGCGTCGCCCCGGCGAACGCGGCCACCACCACGATCACGGTGGACGGGACACAGGGCGGCCGGACCTTCGACGGCATCGGCGCCATCAGCGGCGGAGGCGGCAACTCCCGGCTGCTGACGGACTACCCGGCCGCGCAGCAGGCGCAGATCCTCGACTACCTGTTCAAGCCCGGCTACGGCGCGAACCTGCAACTGCTGAAACTGGAGATCGGCGGCGACGCCAACTCCACCGACGGCTCGGAACCGTCGATCGAACACGTCAAGGGCCAGATCAACTGCGACGCCGGATACGAATTCTGGCTCGCGGAACAGGCCAAGGCTCGCAATCCGAACATCGGTCTCTACGGCCTCGCCTGGGCCGCGCCCGGCTGGATCAACGGCGGCTTCTGGTCCACCGACACGATCAACTACCTGATCTCCTGGCTCGGCTGCGCCAAACAGCACGGGCTGACGATCACGTACCTCGGCGGCTGGAACGAACGCGGGCACGACGCCAACTGGTACGTCCAACTGCGTGCGGCGCTGAACTCCGCCGGATACTCCGGTGTGCGACTCGTCGCCGACGACAGCGGCTGGGGCGTGGCCGACGACATGGCGAACAACGCCGCGTTCAACAACGCCGTCTCGATCATCGGCACGCACTACTCCTGCGCGGGCGGCGACGGCGGCAGCGCCGACACGTGCAGCAGCACCGCCGCCGCGCAGAGCAACGGCAAGCCGCTGTGGGACAGCGAGAACGGCTCGCAGGACATGAACACCGGAGCCCCCGCCCTGATCAGGGCCATCACCCGCGGCTACACCGACGCCAAGATGGTCAGCTACTTCAACTGGCCGCTGCTCGCCGCGATCTACCCCAATCTGCCGTACAACACCGTCGGCCTGGCCACCGCCAACTCGCCCTGGTCGGGGAACTACACCATCGGCGCCAGCACGTGGGCGACCGCCCAGGTCACCCAGTTCACCCAGCCCGGCTGGAAGTTCATCGACTCCGCCTCCGGCTACCTCGGCGGCGCCGAGTCCAACGGCACCTATGTGACGATCAAGTCGAACACCACCTCCGACTACTCCACCGTGCTGGAGACCACGACCGCCACCGCCGCGCAGACCGCGAACTTCCACGTCCAGGGCGGTCTGTCCACCGGCGCCGTGCACGTCTGGGCCACCCAGGTGAACGCGCCGAGCGCGGCCACCTCCTTCGTCCACACGCAGGACATCACCCCGTCGGGCGGCTCGTACTCCCTGACCCTGCAACCCGGTTACGTCTACACGGTCACCACGACCACCGGCCAGGGCAAGGGCGCCGCCACCGGCCCTGCGGCGCACGCGTTGCCGCTGCCGTACTCCGACACCTTCGACGCCGTCGCCACCAACACCGAGGCCCGGTATCTCTCCGACATGCAGGGCTCCTTCGAGGCGCGGCCCTGCGCCGGCGGACGGTCGGGGCAGTGCGTGCAGCAGGTGGCGCCGGTCAAGCCGATCGAATGGCAGGAGGACTCCGACGCGTTCACCCTCGTCGGCGACACGACCTGGTCGAACTACACGGCCGGGGTCGACGTCAACCTCCAACAGGCGGGCACCGTGACCCTGTTGGGCCGGGCGGGTACCCAGTCGCGGCCCCAGAGCCACCAGGCCGCCTACCAGTTGCGGATCTCCAACACCGGAGCCTGGTCGATCGCCAAGAGCACCAGCGCGGGCAACCTCAGCACGCTGACGTCCGGCAGTCACGCCGCGCTCGCCCTCAACACCTGGCACACCGTGACGATCGGCTTCTCCGGCGACCAGATCACCGCGACCCTCGACGGCGCCACCCTGGGCACCGTCAACGACAGCTCGTACACCAGCGGCCAGGTCGGCTTCGGTGTCGTCGGCTACCAGACCGACCAGTTCGACAACCTCTCGATCACCCCGAAGGCCGCGGGCAACGTCAGCGGCTTCCTCAAGGACCGGCACTCCGGGATCTGCGCCGACGTGCCCGCCCGCAGCCAGACCAACGGCACCGTGGTCACCCTGTGGGACTGCAACGGGGACACCAACCAGACCTGGACCGCCACCCCCGCCAAGCAGCTCATGGTCTACGGCACCAAGTGCCTGGACGCGGCGGGCGGCGGCACCGCGGACGGCACGGCCGTCGACATCTCCGACTGCACCGGCGGGACCGGTCAGCAGTGGAACGTCACCGCGGACGGCAGCGTCGTCAACGTCGGCTCCGGCAAGTGCCTCGACGTGACCGGTGCGGGAACCGCGAACAGCACCCCGCTCGAGCTGTGGACCTGCAACAACGGCGCCAACCAGAAGTGGGACCGCGGCGCCGTCGCGGCCTCCCTCACCGGCCAGGACTCCGGCCGCTGCGTGGACGTGCCCGCCGCCAGTCAGGCCGACGGCACGAAACCCGCGCTGTGGGACTGCAACCGCGGCAATCAGCAGACCTGGACGTCCACCGCCACCAACCAGTTGACCGTCTACGACACCAAGTGCCTGGGCGCCATCGGCCACGCCACCGCGGACGGCACCGGCCTGGAGATCAACGCGTGCGACGGCAGCGCCGCCCAGCAATGGCGGGTCCGCTCCGACGGCACGGTCGTCAACGTGGCCTCCGGCACCTGCCTGGACGCCGTCGGCACGGGTACGGCCAACAGCACGCCGCTGGACATCTGGACCTGCAACAACGGCGGCAATCAGAAGTGGGCGCGCGACTGACCGATGCCCTGATGCCCCGAAGCCCCGATGCCCAAGGCCGGTTCCGGCCGGTCCGCCGCGCGTGAGGCCGTCCCGGCGTCTGACACCCAGACGCCGGGACGGCCCCTTCTTGCCCCTGTTCGAGCGCCGCGGAGATCAACTGGACGTGCCCGCAAGGCGACTTGGCGTGAGTTTTGCCGATCGTTTGATTCCGCCTGCACCTACTCGCCGTGCTTGTCAGCACACTGTCAAGCACCACTGGTGCCACGCACCCCTCAGGGGCCACACACCCCTCCGGTCGCGCCGGTGACACCTGTACCGCGAGACCCGCGAGAAGGAGCAGCATGTCGGCAACAACGCGCATCACCGCCGTATCCGCCGTGGCCGCAGCAGTCCTGTCCGCCCTCGCGACCGCGCCGTCCGCGGTCGCCTCGGCCGACTCATCGGTCCGCCTCACCCCCATGGGCAGCCACCGCCTGATCGGCCCGAACAGCCGCATCGTGCACAGCACCAGTTCCAACTGGGCCGGTTACGCGGCCACCGGCTCCACCTTCACCAGCGTCTCCGCGAGCTGGGTCCAGCCGTCGGTGACCTGCACCAGCGCCACCACGTACTCCTCGTTCTGGATAGGTCTGGACGGCGACGGCAGCAACTCCGTGGAGCAAACTGGCACCGAGGCGGACTGCTCCGGCGGTCGCGCCGTGTACTCCTCGTGGTACGAGATGTACCCGGCCTATCCCGTGAACTACTCCAACGCGGTGAGCCCCGGCGACCACTTCACCTCGACGGTCTCCACCAACGGCAGCGGCTCGTTCACGCTCACCCTCAGCGACACGACCAAGAACTGGACGAAGACCACCACGAAGACGCTCCAGGGCGCCTCCCTGGCCTCCGCCGAGATCATCGCCGAGGCACCGTCCAGCTCCACCGGTGTCCTGCCGCTCGCGCACTTCAGCACCGCGTCCTTCACCAACGCCACCGCGAACGGCCAGGCGATCGGCAACTACGGCCCCGACAAGATCAACATGGCCTCCGGCAGCACCACCAAGGCGACCACCTCCGCGCTCTCCGGCGGCAACGCCTTCAGCGTCACCTGGAACCACAGCTAGGACCAGTGCCGCGCGGACGCCCGCGCCGTACGGAATCCGGCACCCCGCACGGCTCCTCCGTCCGGATGACGTACCCACGTCAGCCGTACCGCGAGGTGCCCGACACGCCGCACGTCGGCGGGCCGGGCACCTCGCGGGTGGGATGGCGGGCGGCGGAACGGGCAGACGTAACCCTCATGACCACCTATGTTGTGACCGTCCCCGGCACATTCCTCGACGCGCCGACCGCCGAGGCCCGCTCGACGCTCGTACGGGCCCTGCGCCCCGTCGACCCGCAGAGCACCGACTTCGGCGAGGACGAGGAGCTGGACATCCTGACGATGTACGGCGACTCCAGCGCCTTCAGCGTGCGCGTCGCGGTCGACGCCGACAATCCGCCCGCCGCCGAGGGGGCCGCGCGCGACCTCGTCAACGAGGCGCTCGGCGTCGCGGGCTTCACCGAGGAGACCGCCCGGCTCGGCGACCCGGTCATCACCGGCATCGACGCGGAGTGAACGGGCCCGCGGGGCGCGGCGGGCCGGTCCCTGACGACGATCCGCCGCCGCTGACCGCACGCCCGCGGATCTGAGTACGGGAACGCACCCGCCCGCCACCGCCCGGCGGGCATGATCGTGGGCATGACCCGAGTCCGAGCCCGAGGCCGCAGAGCCGCCCTTGTCCTCCCGCCGTCGCTGACCGTCGTGGCGGCGCTCGCGCTGGCCGGCTGCGGCACGCGGACCGTGGACAGCACGGGGGCCGAGGCGCCGTCCGGGCGGCCCGCAGTGGCCGCGACCTCCGCCTCCGCCTCGGCCTCGCCGACCGACGCGCTCTGCCCCGGCGAGACCCCGTCGCCGACGCCCATGGCCCCGGCCGTCACGGAGAACCCCGAGAACGGGCACTACGCCGAGAACCACGGCTTCATGGCGCCCCTGCCGCTGCACGGACAGCGCCGCTGCGACGGCCTGACCGAGGTCCGCCGCGTGACCGCGGCCCTCGAACCCCTGCGCGAGAAGGGCGACTTGAGCGCCGACCACGTCCGCGCCGGCCTCGTCGCCCTCGGCTATGCCCCCGACTCGATCAGCGTCTCGGCCTACGGCTCCACCTACGTGGGCTTCGTCGTCGACCACACCCCGATCTGCCTCAAGGGCGCGCTGAACACGGCCGTCACCGAGATCGACGCCTTCGCCGGCTACCCCGACGGCGCCGGCTGCCAGCAGCCGAAGGGCGGTCACTGAACGTCCACGGGTTCGTGAGGGCCGTCCGCCGCCGCGCCGCGTCAGCGGTAAATCCGGGGCGGTGCGACGGTCCGCCGCGTTAGCCTCCGCCGTATGACCTGGCTGCCCGCTGACTTCGTCCACCCCGTCCGCGTCCCCCTGCCCGGCGGCCACCATCTGCGCCCGATCGCCGGATCCGACACCGCTCTCGACTACCCCGCGGTGATGGGCTCGCGCGACCGTCTCTGGTCGATCTTCGGCCCGGCCTGGGGCTGGCCGCCCGCCGACATGACGTACGAGGCCGACCTCGCCGACCTCGAACGGCACGAGACCGAGATCGCCGCGCACGAGTCCTTCAACTACGCGCTCTTCGACGACGCGAACACCGCCCTGCTCGGCTGTGTCTACATCGACCCGCCGCAGAAGGCGGGCGCCGACGCCGAGATCTCGTGGTGGGTGGTGGACGACCGGGTGGGCACCGGCCTGGAACGGGCGCTGGACGCCCTGGTACCGCGCTGGATCGCGGAGGACTGGCCCTTCGAGCGCCCGCGCCACATCGGCCGCGACCTGTCGTGGAAGGAGTGGATCGCCCTGCCGGACCACTCGCCCGAGCCGTAGCCCCGCCTCGCCCCGGCCGGGCGCCTCCTCGGGCCGGGGCCGTACGCCCGCCCGCGGGCTGGCATGATCTCTGGCATGGCAGAACGCATCATCGCCGCGTGTGACGGGGCATCGAAGGGGAATCCGGGACCGGCCGCATGGGCCTGGGTGATCGCCGACGGCACGGGGGAGCCCGACCGCTGGGAGGCGGGCCCGCTGGGCACGGCCACCAACAACGTCGCGGAACTCACCGCCCTGCTGCGGCTGTTGGAGACCGTCGACCCGGCCGTGCCGATGGAGATCCGGATGGACTCCCAGTACGCGATGAAGGCGGTCACCACCTGGCTGCCCGGCTGGAAGCGCAAGGGCTGGAAGACCGCCGCGGGCAAGCCCGTAGCCAACCAGGAACTGGTCGCGGGCATCGACGCGCTGCTCACCGGCCGTGACATCGAGTTCAGGTACGTCCCCGCCCACCAGGTCGACGGCGACCGGCTCAACGACTACGCCGACCGCGCGGCCAGCAACACGGCCGTCGCCCAGCAAGCCACGGGCACCCGCTACGACTCCCCGCCGCCGCCCCGCAACCCCGACACCCCCCGCGCCTCGTCCGCCCCCAAGCGCAAGCCCGCCGGAAGCGGTAACGGGACCGGCAGCGGGACCGGCAACGGCAGCGGGACCGGGACAGCGAGCGGCGCCGCCGGCACCAAGTCCACCTCCTCGCGCACCCTCAACGCGAAATTCCCCGGCCGCTGCCGCTGCGGCCGCTCCTACGCCGCGGGCGAGCCGATTGCCAAGAACCCCGACGGCTGGGGCCACCCGGAGTGCCGCGACCAGGACGGAACGCGGTAGCGCCGGATCAGGCGTACGAGGCGCCGTCCGCCGCTTCGCGCGGGTGGCGGACGAAGCCGGGGCGCAGCACGCGGTCTTCGTAGGTGCGGTGGAAGACCGGTGTGGTGGCGCCGGACATGGGCGGGACGATCCAGGCCCAGTCGGCCTGGACCTCGCGGCCCTTGCGCCGCTCACGGTCGAGGTGCTGGAGGAAACGTTCCGCCTCGGTGTGGTGGTCGGCCAGGGTGACTCCGGCGCGGTCGAAGGAGTGCAGGACGGCGCGGTTGAGTTCGACCAGGGCGCGGTCCTTCCACAGGGAGCGGACGCTGCCGGTGTCGATGCCGAGACTGTCGGCGACGCGCGGCAGGAGGTCGTAGCGGTCGACGTCGGCCAGATTGCGGGCGCCGATCTCCGTCCCCATGTACCAGCCGTTGAAGGGCGCCGCCCCGTAGCAGACGCCGCCGATCTCCAGGCACATGTCGGAGACGGCGGGAACCGCGTGCCAGCGCAGTCCCCACTGGGAGCTCCAGGGGCGTTCGGGGTGGTCGAGCGGCACGTGCAGGACGGCGTCTGAGGGCAGTTCGAACAGCCGGGGCTTGTCGCCGACGCCCTCGACGACCAGCGGGAGCACGTCGAAGGCGGTGTGCGGGCCGCCGGGCCAGCCGAGCCGCGTCGCGAGGGCGGTGACGTCCGCGGTGCGCGGGTCACCGGTGACCGTGCCGTCGGCCGCGCGGTATCCGGCGTAACGGATGAGCTGCTCGTTCCAGATCCGCGGACCGCGCCGCTCGGGGGTGTCGGGGGCGAAGACCGAGATCAGCGGTCTGATCCGGCCGCCGTTGGTGGCGATCCGCAGATGCGTCGCGCACTCCTCGGCGATCTCCTCCGCCTCGGTGACGTGCCGCAGGTCGCGCACCTGCAAGGACCGCCAATAGAGCCGTCCGATACAACGGTTGCTGTTACGCCACGCGACCCGCGCGCCGAACGCCAGCTCCGCCGAGGTGTGGTGATACGTGCCCGTGTCGCCGATCTCCGCGCGCACCGCGGTGAGCCTGCTGTCCAGGTCGCCGGCGGTGGGCTCCTCGCCGTGGTAGAGCCGCAGGAACTCCTCGGCCTCGCGCCCGAGTTCACGCGCCGCCCTGAGCTTCGCGCGCCCCGCCATCACGTCGACGGGGGCCCTCGGCGGCGGTGTCTCGCGCCCCGCGTCGTCATGCCCTGCCGTGTCGCGCTGCCGGAGACCCGGTCTGTTCAGGATTCTGAGTATCACAGGCACCTCGGTTCGACGAAGGGCTGACCTCGATCGACGGTCCCGGAATTCACTCCCCGGTGTGACACGACCGTCGGCAGTGATCACAGTTGGCCGGACTCCGTCCGAACCGCGTCGCCTTCTGCCCTCCGGCACGCCCGGGTCCGACCGCCGCCGGACCGTACGGCGGCGGTCCCGTGCGCACTACGCTGGCAGACCGGTCGGGACGGGCCCGGCCCGAGAGGAGTCCCGTTGCCGCTCACCACCGAGGACCGCATCGCCGTCACCGAGCTGATCCACCTGCACGGCCACCTCTTCGACGGCGGCGAACTCGACCGGCTGGACGAGCTGTTCACCGCCGACGTGGTCTACGACGTGAGCGACTACGGCGGCGGAGCACTGGTCGGCATCGCGGCCGTCCGGGAAGCGGCGCTCACGCTCGGCGACCGCAATCCCGTCGCCCACCACGTCACCAACGTCGTCATCACCGAACTGCCCGACGGCGCCGTCCGCGTCCGGTCCAAGGGCTTCGGCGTCAACACCGACGGCACGTGCGGGAGTCTGACGTACGACGACCGGGTGACGCGCGGCGCGGACGGCTGGCGGATCAGCCACCGTACGCTGCTGGCCCGGCGGATCCCGCTGAACGGTGTCGGCCGGGAGCCGCGCGCGAGCGCCTGAGCCGACCCCCTTCACCTCGGCGTCAGGTGAGGCGACGGACGGGCGCGCCCGCCAGATACGCCCGGATGTCCTCGACCGCCTGCCCGTAGTACGTACGGTAGTTGGCCTCGGTGACATAGCCGAGGTGCGGCGTGGCCAGCAGCCGGGGCGTGGAACGCGCGGGGTCGGCGGCCGGAAGCGGCTCGGTGTCGAAGACGTCCACGCCCGCTCCGGCGATCCGGCCCTCGCGCAGGGCGGCGAGCAGCGCCGCCTGGTCGACGATCGCCGAGCGCGAGGTGTTCACCAGATACGCGGTCGGCTTCATCAGCGCCAGTTCCGCCGCGCCGATCAGGCCGCGGCTGCGCTCGCCCAGGGCGAGGTGGACGGAGACGAAGTCGCTGGTGGCCAACAGCTCCTCCTTGGTGGCCAGACGCGTCGCACCGACCTCGGCCGCCCGCTCGTCGGTCAGATTCCCGCTCCAGGCCACCACGTCCATGCCGAAGGCGAGCCCGACGGCCGCCACCCGCCCGCCGATCCTGCCGAGCCCGAGCAGACCGAGCCGCGCCCCGTGCAGGTCGGCGCCGACCGTCGTCTGCCAGGGGCCGCCCGCGGCGAGGTTGGCGCTCTCCGGCACGATGCCCCGCGCCAGCCCCAGCAGCAGCGCCCACGTCAGCTCGACCGGCGGGGTGCCGGCGCTCTCCGTACCGCACACGGTCACGCCGTGCTCCCGTGCGGCGGCGTAGTCGATCACCGAATTGCGCATGCCGGAGGCGATCAGCAGCTTCAGCCGGGGGAGTGCGGCCAGTACCGAGGCGGGGAAGGATACGCGCTCGCGCAGTGTCACGACGATGTCGAAGTCGGCCAGCGCCGCGACGAGTTCGGCCTCGCCCGCGACGTGCTCGGGGAAGCCGACGACCTCGACCTGGGGGGCCAGCGACGACCAGTCGGCGAGCGTCGTGGCGACGCCCTGGTAGTCGTCCAGCACGGCGCAGCGCAGTCGCATCGCGGTCTTCTCTCCATCAGGGTGCGGGGTCGAGGCCCTGGACGGCGCCCCGAGGCTACTCGGGCAGGCGGCGCGCCAGCAGCCCGCTGGCCGGCACTTCCAGCGTCTCGCGGACCGTCGCGGCGAAGTTGGGACGACGACCATATCTGGGACGACCGTGCCTGGGATGACCGTGCCTGGGATGACCGTGCCTGAGAGGACCGCGACCCCGCCCGGAGCCTTGAGGCCCGTGCCGCTCAGCCCGCCGCCAGCAGCGCGCTGAGCGCACTGGCCTGCGTGCGCCAGTCGCGCACATTGGGATGGTCCGCGCTGCTCTGGCCCGACCAGCGCTCGCCGAGACGGTTGAGCGAGTCGCGGTCCGCCGACCAGATCGAGTTGCCCTGGGTGGTGGCGAAGCCGCGATAGGCGCCGCCGGCAGCGCCGCTGAGGTCCTGGAGGTAGCGCATGAAGACGCCCTTGAACTGCTTGGCGTTGTCGTCGCAGGTCGCGCTCAGCGCGTCGCACTGCTCGGTGAGCAGCCCCGAGGTCACCAGTGACGGTGCCGAGACCGCGGCGTCGGCCAGTTGGCGCGCCTTCGTCAGCGCCGTACCGTCGCCCGTGGCCCGCCAGATCTCCACCGCGGCCCCGATCGCCAGGCCCTGGTTGTAACTCCACACGGTCTGGCCGTTGTTGGCGCAGCCGCCGGTCAGACCGTCGTTGACCAGCCCGGAAGCGTTGATCAGACCGCTGTTCTTGAACCAGTTCCAGGACGTGGTCGCCCGCCCGAGCCAGGTCGTGTCCCCGCTGATCCGGTTGTGCAGCTCCGCGGTCAGCCGCACGTACAACCCGTTGGTCACCGCGTTCTTGTACGTCCGCTCGCGGTCCCACCACACTCCGCCGCCGCACGTGCTCGTGTCCCACAGCCCGTTGACGTACGTGGCGATCGTGACGGCCTCGTGGAGATAGGTGATGTCGCCGGTCAGGTCGTAGGCGTCGATCCAGGCCAGGCCCCACCACTCGGCGTCGTCGGTGGCCCGGCTGATGAAGTCGCCGTCGATCGGGTCGGAACTGCGCGCCCCGGCCGGGAAGGCGGCCTTGTTCACCTGGAAGGTGCGCGCCACCACCCACAGATAGCGGGTGTCGCCGGTCTGCCGCATGTAGTCGATGACCGTGCTGAGCGCCACGGCGGAATTCCACCAACTCGACGGCCAATAGGCGGTGTTCGGGTCGTAGGAGTACATGAGGGCGTCGGCCGCCGCCGCGCTGCGGGCCGTCGTCGGCCGCGCCCACGCGGTGCAGCTCCCGTTCTGGCCCTCGACGGCCCGGCCGCAGGCGCGCACCGCGCCGCCGTAGAGCCTGCCGAGCGGATCGGAGGTGTTGAACTCCGCTGTCCTGGTGCCCGACGCGCCGGACGGCACGGATGTCCGGCCCTTCGACGAACCGTCGGGCCAGCTGGCGCCGCCGTCCCACGAGCGGTCGAGCCAGATCTCGTCGCCCGCCGCGCCGCCGGAGACCGTGCCCCAGGCCATCCCCGAGTTGTCCATGTGCAGCGCGATGGTCCGCCCGCTGAGCGTCGCGTCCGCCACCGGCCGGGTGTCACCGGTGCCCGTGGACACATCGGCGCCGTCGCAGCGCGCGGAACACACGCTCAGCCGCGCCCAGTCCGTACAGCCCACGCCCTGCGCGTCACCGCACGCCCGCAGCACGGCGCGCCGGTGGTGGGTGGGGTCGTAGAGGTTGTACATCAAGGTGCGCGTGCCGGTCCAGGTCGACGGGATCGAGGCTTTGCCCAGCAGCCCGTCCCAGGTCGTGCCGCCGTCCCACGAGCGGTCCAGCCACACCGAGTCGTTGAGCCGCCCCACGTCGATGGACGCCCAGGCCATGCCGTCGGCGTCCGAGACGTGCAGTGAGACCCGGCGTCCGTTGAGGGTCTTGTCCGCCACGGGGAAGGTCTCCTGCCCTGCCAGCGACGGGTCGCGGGTGTCGCAGTAGACCGCGCACACGGACGTGGCGTCACTCGGCGCGGCGAGCGCGTCCGATGACGCCGCCAGCGACGGCTCCGTAGACGGAGACCCCGTGGACGAAGACCCCGTAGACGACGACCTCGCGGACGCCGACCTCGTGTGCGACGACCCCGCATCCGCAGTGGGCGCCGAGCCGCCCGAAGGCGACGCCGACGCGATGCCCGGCTGCGCGGCCAGGACGAGCAAGGCGAGAAGAAGAACGCGCCACAACCACCGTCTGCTCACACGACACCCCTGTCCGGGACCGGGCGGAACGGGTCACGCCGCGCTCGACCGCGCGGCACGGCAACTCGGCGCGAAGCACGGGCACTTCACCGTTTCTCACGTTGCAATTCCACATTGAGACAGCGTTGTCATGCACAGTCAACCCCTTGGGTCACCTGCGTCTCACGGCAACCGTCCGCCGCCGCCACCGTGGCCCGTTCGGCCCATTACCGGCTGCGCGTCACCCGGACAGTCGACAGAGTGCTCGAAAGGACCGTCACGGCCCTGACAGCACCGGGGATTTCGGACGGCAGGGCGCGTCGGACCACGGAGCGATCGCACGACAGCGTGACCGCACCACGGAGCGGTCGGACAACAGAGAACTCGGGATGAGGAGCACGCCGGCATGGATCTGGCCGCCACCGTCGACAGTCTGATGGAACAGCTCACCGCCGACCTGGTGCGGCTCGCGGAGATTCGCTCGATCGCCTTCCCGGGCTATCCCGCCGCGGAGGTGAACCGTGCGCACGACCTGCTGGTCGATCTCCTGAGGGACGCCGGGGTCGAGCACATCGAGCGGATCGACCTGCCCGACACCGCACCGGTCATCTACGCCGAGATCCCGCCGCCGACCCCCGACGCGCCGACCGTACTGCTCTACGGGCACTACGACGTCCAGCCGTCCGGCGACGAGTCCGCCTGGCGGTCGCCGCCCTTCGAGCCCACCCCCATCGAAGGCGGCCTGCGGGCCCGGGGCATCGCCGACGACAAGTCGAACGTCATGGCCCACCTCGGCGTCCTGCGCGCGTACGGCGGCCGGCCGCCGACCGGCATCAAGATCGTGCTGGAGGGTCAGGAGGAGTACGGCAGCGCCTTCGACGACTACCCGCCGACCGACCCCGAACGCTTCGCCTGCGACGCCATGGTCATCGCCGACATGGGCAATCTGCGGCCCGGCACCCCCACCCTGACCACCGGCCTGCGCGGAGTCGCCGAGGTCGTGGTGGAGGTACGGACGCTCGCCGAGGCCCGGCACAGCGGAGAATTCGGCGGCGCCGCGCCCGACGCGCTGCTGGCCCTCATCCAGGCGCTCGCCTCGCTGCACGACGCGGCCGGTGACGTCACGGTCGAGGGGCTGCGCCGCGAGGCGTGGGACGGGGCCTCGTACACCGAGGAGGAGTTCCGCGAGCTGGCGACCGTACCCGACGGCACGCCGCTGATCGGCACCGGCCGCCTCGGCGAGCGGCTGTGGAGCGGCCCTGCCGTCACCGTGATCGGCATGGACACCCCCACCGTGGACGGCGCCGCGTCGGCCGTGGTGCCGTACGCGCGCGCCAAGCTCAATCTGCGCGTGCACCCCTTGCAGGACCCGAGGGAGGCCACCGACGCGCTGGTCAGGCACCTGCGCGAGCACCGGCCCTTCGGCATCGAGTTGACCGTGACCCCCAGCGACGCGGGCCCCGGCTTCGAACCGGCCACCGACGGCCCCGCCTACCGCGCCGCCCGCGCCGCGCTGCGCGAGGGCTGGGGCGAGGAGGCCCAGTTCGCCGCCAGCGGCGGCTCCATCCCGCTGGTCAACGGCCTCGCCAAGGCCGTACCCCAGGCAGAGGTGTTGCTCTTTGGAGCCCAGGACAGTATGTGCAATCTGCACGCCCCCAACGAGCGGGTGCTCTTCTCCGAGCTGCGCGGCGCCGTCATCGCGGAGGCGGCCTTCCTCCGGGAGTACGCGGCGGACTTCCGCGCGGCGGGCGGTGCGCGGTGAGCGGCGATACGACGCCGGGCGCCGGCACGTCCAACTCGGTGTTCGGCATCATCGTCTTCCTGGTCAACCTCCCGCTGGCCTTCCTCATCCCGTCCACCTCGGGGCACGCCACCCTCGCCATGCCGATCCTGGCCCCGCTGGCCGACTTCGCCGGGGTCTCGCGCTCGGTCGTCGTCACCGCCTGGCAGTCGGCCAGCGGGTGGATGAACCTCTGGGTGCCGACCACCGCCGTCACCATCGGTGGTGTGGCCCTGGCCAAGGTCCGCTACGACCAGTACCTGCGCTTCATCTGGCCGCTGCTGGCCATCCTCTTCGTGATGATCTGCGGCTTCGTCGCCGTCGGCGCCGTCGTCACCTGACGCCCGGCAGGACGCCGTTTTGCCGAAACGGCAACGGAATTGGCCTCCGCTCCGGCCGCGCCCGCACACTCGCGACAACGGCTCACGGCGTACCGGGTCCCGTGCCCAGCGGCCCGTGTACGAGCCCGTGTACGACGTACGCCGCAGGTCAGACCGCCGTTGCCGCGAGTGCGCTGGCGCGGCCCGAAGCTCCGGGAGGAAGCAATGGCGCAGCCCACCCGTCCACAGCCGACCCGTCCGCACTCCGCGGCCATCGAGGACCCCGTGCCCGACGCGCGGCACCGGCTGGTCGAGGTGCCCGGCGGCCGGATCCACCTGGTCGAGCAGGGCGCGGGACCGCTGGTCCTGCTCGTGCACGGCTTCCCCGAGTCCTGGTACTCCTGGCGCCACCAGCTCCCGGCCATCGCCGCGGCGGGCTACCGCGCCGTCGCGGTCGACGTCCGCGGCTACGGCCGCTCGTCGAAGCCCGCGGAGCCCGAGGCGTACCGCATGCTCCAGCTCGTCGCCGACAACGTGGCGGTCGTCCGCGCCCTCGGCGAGCGGACCGCGACGGTCGTCGGCCACGACTGGGGCTCGCCCATCGCCGCCAACTCGGCGCTCCTGCGGCCGGACGTCTTCAGCGCCGTCGGCCTGCTCAGCGTGCCCTACGCGCCGCGCGGCGGCCCCCGGCCCACCGAGGCGTTCGGCGCGATCGGCGGCGACGAGGAGTTCTACGTCAGCTACTTCCAGCGGCCCGGACGGGCCGAGGCGGAGATCGAACAGGACGTGCGCGGCTGGCTCGCGGGCTTCTACGCGGCGCTGTCGGCCGACACGATGCCTCCGGCGGGGGAGAGCGACCCGCACTTCGTACCGCCCGGAGCCAAGCTCTCCGACCGCTTCCCCACCGGCCGGCTGCCCGGCTGGCTGACCGAGCGGGACCTGGACTTCTACGCGGGCGAGTTCGAACGGACCGGACTGACCGGGGCGCTCAACCGCTACCGCAACGTCGACCGCGACTGGGCGGACCTCGCGCCCTGGGACAACGCGCCGATCCGGCAGCCCTCGCTGTTCGTCGGCGGCGACCTCGACGCCTCCACCACATGGATGGCCGGCGCCATCGACGCGTATCCGAGCACACTGCCCGGACTGGTCTCCTCGCACATCCTCAAGGGCTGCGGGCACTGGATCCAGCAGGAGCGCGCCGAGGAGGTCAGCGGCCTGCTGACCGACTGGCTGGCCGCGCTGCCCGCACCGCGCGAGGATTGAGGGGTACGCCGCGCGGCCGCGGTGGGATATCCACCGTTTCCGCCGCCGCGCCACGGGCAGGCGACCGTCCGTGATGCCACCACCGGCATCGCGGATCCGCCGACCGACCAGGAAGAGGACACGATGTCCGACCGCATGACGGACGACGGCATGGGGGACGACGTCTACCAGCCGGACGGGAGCGAGATCCAGGAGGACGCGGGCCCGCTGGAGCCCGAGGACACCCTGGTCGACCGGGGCGTCGAGGATGTCCTGGACGAGGGGTACTCGCCGCCCGACAGGCCCCTGGCCGTCGAGCAGAACGGCACCACCGCCGAGGAACAGCACAACGGCGACTCGCTGGACCAGCGGCTGGCCAGGGAGCGCCCCGATGCCCCGCCGTTCCCCGACGGGGACGGCCTCGGGGACGCCTCCGACACCGACGGGGAACTGCTCGACCCGGAGGCGGGCGACCTGCGTGCGGGCCGTCTGACCAGCCCGGAGCAGTGGGTGGACAGCCCGGTCCAGGACGGTGTGGCCGACGACGTCGGCATCGACGGCGGCGCCGCCTCCGCGGAGGAGGCCGCCGTGCACCTCCTGGACGACCCGGAGGCCCTGCCCGGCGACGACGCCTGAACCCCAGCCCCCGAACCCCGCCGGCCCCTGCCCCCCGACTCCTGAAGCCCCCGACTCCTGAAGCCCTGCGACCTCCGGCCACCGCCGGAGGTCGCTGTCGTACGGCCCGCGACCGGTCCGCGCGGGCCTTCGCCGACCGTTCACTTCGCGAACCCATGGCCTGAGATCAACGGGGTATGAGTGGGAGGATGTCGGATCGTCGCTCAGGCAGGGTCGAGAGGGTCAGTGAATGCAGCAGTGGAACGGTCGTCCCTATCCGCTCGGAGCCACGTACGACGGCTCGGGCACCAACTTCGCCCTGTTCTCAGAGGTCGCGGAGAAGGTCGAGCTGTGCCTCGTCGATGACGCGGGCCGGGAACAGCGCCTCACGCTGACCGAAGTGGACGGATTCGTCCGGCACGCGTATCTGCCCGACGTCGGCCCCGGCCAGCGTTACGGCTACCGGGTGCACGGGCCGTACCGGCCGGACGAGGGGCATCGCTGCAATCCGGCCAAACTGCTGCTCGACCCGTACGCCACGGCCGTGGACGGCCAGGTCGACGGTGACGAGTCGGCGTTCGGCCACCGCTTCCACGCGCCCGAAGAGCAGAACACGATGGACAGCCTCGGCCACGCCATGCTGTCGGTGGTGACCGATCCGTCCTTCGACTGGGGGGACGACCGCGCGCCGGGCCACTCGTACCACGAGTCGGTGATCTACGAGGCGCACGTGAAGGGTCTGACGATGACTCACCCGGGCCTTCCCGAAGAGATCCGGGGCACCTACGCGGGAGTCGGGCACCCGGCGGTCATCGAGCACCTGAAGGAACTGGGCGTGACGGCGATCGAGCTGATGCCGGTGCACCAGTTCGCGCAGGACGGCCATCTGCGGGACCGGGACCTGTCGAATTACTGGGGCTACAACACCATCGGCTTCTTCGCGCCGCACAACGCGTACGCGTCGAGCGGGGTGCGCGGCCAACAGGTCACGGAGTTCAAGGAGATGGTGAAGGCCCTGCACAAGGCGGGCATCGAGGTGATCCTCGACGTGGTCTACAACCACACCGCCGAAGGCAACCACATGGGGCCGACGCTCTCCTTCCGCGGTATCGACAACGCCTCGTACTACCGGCTGGTGGACGACGACCCGCGGCACTACTTCGACACCACCGGCACGGGCAACAGCCTCCTCATGCGGCATCCGCACGTCCTCCAGCTCATCATGGACAGCCTGCGGTACTGGGTCACCGAGATGCACGTGGACGGCTTCCGCTTCGACCTCGCGGCCACGCTGGCACGGCAGTTCCACGAGGTGGACCGGCTCTCCTCGTTCTTCGACCTGGTCCAGCAGGACCCGGTGGTCAGCCGGGTCAAACTGATCGCCGAGCCGTGGGACCTGGGCGAGGGCGGTTACCAGGTGGGCAACTTCCCGTCCCTGTGGAGCGAGTGGAACGGCGAATACCGCGACACCGTCAGGGACTTCTGGCGCGGCGAGGACGGCACACTGCCCGGCCTCGCCTCCCGGCTCACCGGCTCCTCAGACCTCTACGAGGACGACAACCGCCGCCCGCGCGCCGGGATCAACTTCATCACCTGCCACGACGGCTTCACGCTGCGCGACCTGGTCTCGTACAACGACAAGCACAATGAGGCCAACGGCGAGGACGGCAACGACGGCGAGAGCCACAACCGTTCGTGGAACTGCGGCGCCGAGGGCGAGACCGACGACCCCGGTGTGCTCGCGCTGCGCGCCAGACAGCAGCGCAATCTGCTGACGACGCTGCTGGTCTCGCAGGGCGTGCCGATGATCGCGCACGGCGACGAGATGGGCCGCACCCAGCGCGGCAACAACAACGTCTACTGCCAGGACAACGAAACCGCCTGGGTGAACTGGACGTTGGACCCCGAGCAGCGCGAACTGTTCGACTTCACGCGGCGGTTGATCAAGCTGCGCGCGGAGCACCCGGTGCTGCGCCGCCGCCGGTTCTTCCGCGGCGACACCGGGGGGTCGGCCGTCGCGGACGCGGTGTGGTTCCGGCCGGACGGCGGCGAGATGTGCGAGGAGAACTGGCACCGCGGCGACGCGCACGCCGTGGCCCTGCTGCTGAACGGCGACGCCATCACCGAGGCCGACCCGCAGGGCGGCCGGATCTCCGACACCTCCTTCCTGATCCTGCTGAACAGCCACTACGAACCGCTCGACTTCGTGATCCCGGAGCGCGAGTACGGCGGCCTGTGGCAGGTCGCCGTGGACACCGCGGCCGAAGCCGACGGCACCGACGAGTCAGAGGTGAAGGCCGGCGGCCGGATCCGGGTCCAGGACCGGGGCATGATCGTGCTGATGGGTGTACAGCGGCCCGTGGGCGGTCGCCTGCGGCGCGCCATCAAGGCGTCCCGGCTGCCGAGACGCCGAGGAGCGCGCACCTGACGCCGGGGAAGCGGTGACCGTCGATTTCATCTTTCGGTCAACTTGTTGCGTAAGAAGCATTGAAGTTTACGTCGCTGTTCTGATGGGATACCCCTTGCTCCGGCGCGCCCTGACACGCGCCGGAGCACACCGACGTCCGGGCGCGGTCTCGTACGGTGAGGGAGTGGGCCGCGGGTACGCGGATGCCGGCGGGCCCGCGTGATCGTGGCTACCTCACGGAGGACCGACATGAGCGGCAGCGAACGGCCGGGTCCCGGCAACGGCCTCACCGATGTCGAGGGGGTGCGCGTCGGGCACGCCCAGCGGACCGGCGACGGCTGGCTCACCGGGACGACGGTGGTGCTGGCCCCCGAGGGCGGCGCCGTCACCGCGGTCGACGTACGCGGCGGCGGCCCCGGCACCCGCGAGACCGACGCCCTCGACCCGCGCAATCTCGTGCCGTACATCGACGCCGTGGTGCTCACCGGAGGCAGCGCCTTCGGGCTCGACGCGGCGGGCGGCGTGGTCGGCTGGCTGGAGGAGCGGGGCCGGGGCTTCCGGGTCGGCGGACCCGGCCAGGTGGTGCCGGTGGTGCCCGCCGCCGCGCTGTTCGACCTCGGCCGCGGCGGCTCGTGGACGGCGCGCCCGGGAGCGGAGACG
>NZ_MECL01000214.1 GCF_014596445.1 Streptomyces sp. CBMA29
GCACCCTTCCTGTCAACGTATTTCTGCGGGGGCACCCCGCCCCGTCCCCTCCTCGCCCGTCGGCGTCCGCCTGTCCGTTGTGGCTGAGGGGGTGGGGGTTCCTTCCGGCGAACCGCCCTCCGCCCCCCCCCCCCCCCCCCCCCCCCCCCCCCCCCCCCCCCCCCCCCCCCCCCCCCCCCCCCCCCCCCCCCCCCCCCCCCCCCCCCCCCCCCCCCCCCCCCCCGGCCCCCCCCCCCCCCCCCCCCCCCCGAGCCCTCGCGTCCCCTCCGAGTGCCCCCGCGTCTCCCCTCCGGACGCGGGGGCACTCGGATGTTCGGACTATTCGGTCCGCAGACCGTCCGGCCGCATCAGCCGCCACAGCGGCGGGAGGCTGAGGAGGGTGACGGCCAGGACGACGGCCGCGCCGATCGCCGACATCTGGGCGACGGTCGCCCAGTCGACGTGGAACGAACGGCCGACCATCGCCAGGAGCGCGGCGCCGAGCCCGAGCCCGCCGACACAGGCGATGACCAGGCCGAGCGCCATCGGAATGGCCGTCTGCCACAGCATCGACCAGCCCAGGGCGGTGCGCCGGGTGCCGAAGGCGACCAGGACGGCGAGCAGCTTCTTGCGGTCGCGGAGCTGCTCCAGCATCGTGACCAGCAGGCTGGCGCCGATCAGCGCCATGGTGACGGCGGCGCCCACGAACAGGCCGCGCCGCAGCTGGCCGTACTGCGTCTGCGTCGTGGTGTCGCTCACGGCCGAGACCGTGACCGTCGGGCCGAGCGCTGCCCCGGTGTTGCGCAGGTACTCCACCGCGTCCTGCTTGTCCGCGTCGAGGTTGACCATGACGACGGCCGTCGGATCGGCCAGCTTCGACTGGTCGACGGCCTCGGGGGTCAGCAGGACACCCCAGTTGGTCTGACCGCGCGGGTCGGTCCGCGCCGTGACGGAACGGGCGTCGGCCGGGACCGTCCACAGCCGCGGAGTGCCGGTGTACGGCAGGGCCCCGGTGTTGAGGTCGAGGCGTTTGCCGGGCCTGGCGTACGTGGCCAGGTCCGCGTCGGACGACGCGCCCCACCGCTCTTTGTTGGGCACGATGTAGACGCTGCCCGCCCCGCAGGAGCCGATCTCGGCCATCTGCCGCAGTGTGTCGCAGTCGGCGACCAGCAGCGGGATGAAGGCGGTGTCGGCGTTGGGGTCGAGCTTGCTCGCGTCCGGCTGGGTGGCCCGCGAGTTGATGAAGCCGTACGCCCGCGCCACGCCGGGCGTCGCCCGGACCTTCGCGGTGTAGTCGACCGCCTGCCGCGCGTCGGCGGTCTGCGCGCTGACGGTGGCCTGGATACGGGACTGGTCGGCGCCCGTGGAGTGCACGAAGGTGTCGTTGACGCCCGCGAAGAGCATCTGGAGCGCGATGGCCCCGGCGACCGCGACCGTGACGCCGCTGACCATCCGCGCCGACGCGCTGCTGTTCAACTGGAGCCTGCGGGTGGCCAGTTGCCAGGCGACCGGCCCGCCGTGCAGCCGCCGGACGACGGCCTCCACGAGCCAGGGCAGCACCGTGGTGACACCGAACAGCAGCAGCACCGCGCCCGCCGCCGTCTGGTACTCGTTGACCTGCGCGTCGCTGCCGTTGACCGAACCGAACAGCGGAACCAGCAGGCTGATTCCGACCACCGGGACCAGCAGCCGCCACCACAGCGTGCGGCGCCGGCCGAGCCCCTGGCGGACCACGCCCAGCGGTTCGATCGCCGTGCCGCGCAGGCTGACCAGGGTCACGGCGACGGCCGCCACCGGGACGGCCAGCACGATCAGCGTGGTGAGCGCCGCGTTCGGCGTCATGTCGGCGGGGAACGCGCTGATGTCACGGATCGTGACGTGCGAGGCCAGCTGCCGGCCGGCGAAGAAGAACACCGCGCCCAGCACCAGCCCGAACAGCGACCCCAACAGGGCTTCCCCCGCCGCGATTCTGCGGGTCATCCGGATGTCCGCGCCGACCAGCCGCATGGCCGCGAGCCGCCGGTCCCGCCGCTCGCCGCCCAGCCGTACCGCCGCGCCGACGAAGACCGCGACCGGCAGCAGCAGCACCACCAGCATGACGACCAGCAGCAGGGTCAGCACCGGGCTCATCGCCTCGGTGGGGGTGTGGAAGCCGTACGAGGTGACCCGAGTGGCGTTGCCGTGCGCGTAGTTCGCGTCACGGGCGGTGAGCTGATCGCTGCCCGCGTAGAACAGCAGCTCGCTCGGGCCCATCAGCCCGGTTTCCCCGACGGTGCCGGTGATCTTGTACGGGATGCGCTCGCGCAGCAGCGGCGTGGAGTTCAGCAGCTTGCGCAGCGCGGGGGAGACCACCATCTCCCCGGCGGCCGGCAGATGCGCGACGCCGGGCGGCGAGGGCGCCTTCGCACCCTCGGCCTGGAGCAGCGAGCCGCTGATCTGCGTGTTCCGGTAGACGGTCCTGACGTCGGCCACCAGCAGCGAGCGGTCGGACGGCTTGGCGATGTACGCGGTGGCGGAGGTGTCGCGGGCCACCCGCTTCTGCTCCCGCGTGTTCAGCATCGCCGGTACGGCGGCGGCGAGCAGCAGCAGCGCCACGCCGAGCCCGACGCCGACGGCGGTCAGCACCGTACGGGTCCAGCCCTCGCGTCCGCCGCCCGCCGCGAAACGCGCGCCGAGCGCGAGGTCGCGCGCCCAGGTCCGTACGCCGGCCGGCTGTTCCGGTGCCCCGGCGGCGGTGGCGCCGTGAGGTTCGCGGCCGCTCATGACACCCGCTCCATGTCGCGCGACTTCCCGTCCCGCACGACGATCTCCCGGTCGGAGTAGGCGGCCACCCGCGCTTCGTGGGTGACCAGGACGACGGCGGCGCGGGTGTCGTGCGCGGCGTCGGTCAGCAGCCGCATCACCCGCTCGCCGTTGAGCGAGTCCAGCGCGCCGGTCGGCTCGTCGGCGAAGACGACCCGCGGGCCGCCGACCAACGCGCGCGCCACCGCGACGCGCTGGCCCTGGCCGCCGGAGACCTCGCCGGGCCGCTTGTCGGCGATGTCGGCGACCTCCAGGCGCTCCAGCCACTGCGCCGCCTGCTGCTCGGCCGGCCTGCGCTTGGCGCCGCCGAGCCGCATCGGCATCGCCACGTTCTCCAGACAGGTCAGCTCCGGTACGAGCTGGCCGAACTGGAAGACGAAGCCGAAGTCGGCGCGGCGCAGCGCGCTGCGCTCGCCGTCCGACATGGCCGACAGGTCGCGTCCCCGGTAGCGCACTTCGCCGGAGTCGGCCTTCACGATGCCGGCCAGGCAGTGCAGGAGGGTGGACTTGCCCGACCCCGAGGGGCCCATGACCGCGACGACCTCGCCGGGCCTGATGCTGAAGTCGGCGCCGTCCAGCGCCGGGGTCGGGCCGTACGCCTTGCGCAGTCCCGCGGCCACCAGCAGCGGCTCGGGTCGGGGCTCGGTCGACGCGTTCATGCGGCCACCTCCGCGGCGAGCTGGTCGAGACGGGCGGCGGTCAGCTCCAGCCACCGCAGATCCGCCTCCAGATGGAACAGGGCGTGGTCGCAGATGAGCTGGTCCGCGAGGTCGCCCGCCGACTTGCGCCGGGTGAGCTCGCGCATCAGCCGCAGGTGCTCGGCGCGCTGGGTGTCGAGCAGGTCGGCGGCCGGGCGGCCGGTCAGCAGCGCCAGCACGACCTTCGTGTACAGCGTGGTCTGGAGGTACGGCTCCGGCTTCTCCGGCTGCGTCAGCCATGTCTCGACGTCCGTGATCCCGGCTTCGGTGATCGCGTACCGCTTCCGCTCGGGGCCGCCGCCCGGCTCTATGCCGTCCACCTCGACCAGGCCGTTCTTCAGCAGCCTGGCCATCGTCGAGTAGACCTGCCCATAGGCCAGCGGGCGGTCGTGTCCGAACCGTTCGTCGAATGCGCGCTTGAGGTCGTAGCCGTGGCGCGGGCCGGACTCCAGGAGTCCGAGCAGGGTGTGCCCAATTGACATGCCGAGCACTGTACACCACGGGTATACACGTCATGTATACCCGTGGGAACGATGCCTTCCGCCGCCGTGCGGTGGTGCGGGAGGGGGCTGGTGTCGGGGTCGGGCTCTACGTGCCGGCCGACGGCTTCGGGGGCCGGCCGCGGCGGGGGAGGGGGCGGGTCGCGCTCGGCAGGCGGCCCGCCTCGGCGAGGGCGCGGCGCAGCAGGAACTCGATCTGCGCGTTGGTGCTGCGCAGCTCCGCCGCCGCCCAGGACGCGAGGGCGTCGTGAACGGCGGGGTCGAGCCGCAGCAGCACCTGCTTGCGTACGGGGCGGGCGGCGAGGGTCTCGCCGCCGCCCGCCCCCTCGGGCCCGTCGTCTGGCCCGTCGTCGGGCGCGGGCGGGGTCACTGGTAGAGGGTGCCCGTGTTCAGGACCGGCTGTGCGGCGCGGTCACCGCAGAGCACGACCAGCAGATTGCTGACCATGGACGCCTTGCGCTCCTCGTCCAGTTCGACGATCCCCTGCTCGGCGATCCGGGACAGCGCCGACTCGACCATGCCGACCGCGCCGTCCACGATGGTCTGCCGGGCGGCCACGATGGCCCCGGCCTGCTGCCGCTGGAGCATCGCGGAGGCGATCTCGGGCGCGTAGGCGAGGTGCGTGAACCGGGACTCGATGATCTTCACACCGGCCGACTCGACGCGGGCGGCGATCTCTGCGGACAGCCGCTCGGTGATGTCCTCGGAGTTGCCGCGCAGCGAGATCGACTGGCCGTCGTGGGCGTCGTACGGGTAGTTGGTCGCGATGTGCCGGACGGCGGTGTCGGTCTGGATGCTCACGAACTGGACGTAGTTGTCGACCTCGAAGGTCGCCTGCGCGGTGTCCCTGACCTGCCAGACCACGACCGCGGCCAGTTCGATCGGGTTGCCGTAGGCGTCGTTGACCTTGAGCGTCGAGGTCTCGTGGTTGCGCAGCCGGGTGGAGATCTTGCGGCGGCTGGTGAAGGGGTTCACCCAGCGCAGGCCGTCCTGCCGGATGGTGCCCTGGTAGCGCCCGAAGAGCTGGCAGACCCGAGCCGAGCCCGGCGCGACCTGGGTGAGGCCGAACAGGGTGATGAACGCGCAGAGGACGACCACCGCGCCCGCGATGATCAGCGTGGTCGCGAGCGCGCCGGGGTGGTTCTTGGCGTGCACCGCGCCCGCGACGATCAGCGCCACACCACCGGCCACCACCACCAGCGCGAGCAGCAGAAAGGGCAGACCGGGCATGCCCACCGCCCGTCGCTCCTGCACCCGCGGCGCGGGCATGTCCGGTGCGTCGACGGCGAGCTGTGGTTTCTGGTCCGACATGGCGGGTCCCCGTTCCTCCGGAAAAGTGTCTATCAAATAGATATCATATTTTCGGGGAACCCAAACCTTGGCAGAGACCTGAACCGCACCCGGACGCGATGCAGCCCCGGGGCACGGGACATGATCACGTGCCTCGGGGCTGCGCTTCGGTGGGCGTCAGGCCATGGGCGTCAGCCGGTCGTGACCTCACCGGCGATCCGGTCGCCCAGCGACCGGTCGACACTGCGCCAGTACGTCAGCGCCCGCTCCAGCACCGGCGCGCTCACGCCGTCGCTGAGGTGGCCCGCCACGTTCGAGACCAGCCGGGCGCGCGCCGCGTCGTCCAGCACCTCGCGCACCATCGTGCCCGCCTGCCCGAAGTCGTCGTCCTCGGCGTGCGGCGCGTACGCCTCGCGCACCATCTCGCCCGCCGCCCGCCAGCCGGTGACCTCGCCGTACGCCTGCGGTGAAGCGGCCGGTCCGCCGTAGGAGTTGGGCGCGTACGGCGCCCCCGCGTTCGACGGCTCGTACCGCATCGGGCCGTCCTTGGCATAGGAGTTGACCGGCGAGTGCGGGCGGTTCGGCGGGAGCTGGGCGTAGTTGGGGCCGATCCGGTACCGGTGCGTGTCCGGGTACGAGAACAGGCGGCCGAGCAGCATCTTGTCCGGGGACGGGCCGATGCCCGGCACCATGTTCGAGGGCTCGAACGCCGCCTGCTCGATGTGGACGAAGTAGTCCTCGGGGTTGTTGTCCAGCGTCATCCGGCCGACCTCGATCAGCGGGTAGTCGCCGTGCGGCCACACCTTCGTCAGGTCGAACGGGTTGAAGCGGTAGTCCGCCGCGTCCTCGAACGGCATGACCTGCACATACAGCGTCCACGACGGGTGGTCGCCGCGGTCGATGGCCTCCCACAGGTCCTGCCGGTGGTAGTCGGCGTTCTGGCCCGCGAGGGTGTCGGCGTCCGCCTGGGTGAGGAAGTCGATGCCCTGGTCGGTCTTGAAGTGGTACTTCACCCAGAACTTCTCGCCACCGGCGTTGACCCACATGTACGTGTGCGAGCCGTAGCCGTTCATGTGCCGGTACGACTTGGGGATGCCGCGGTCGCCCATCAGCCACGTCACCTGGTGCGCGGACTCCGGCGAGAGCGTCCAGAAGTCCCACTGCATGTCGTTGTCCCGCAGCCCGTTGTCCGGGCGGCGCTTCTGCGACCTGATGAAGTCCTGGAACTTGATCGTGTCGCGCACGAAGAAGACCGGGGTGTTGTTGCCGACCAGGTCGTAATTGCCGTGCTCGGTGTAGAACTTCAGCGCGAAGCCGCGCGGGTCCCGCCACGTGTCCGGGCTGCCCTGCTCACCCGCGACCGTCGAGAACCGCGCCAGCATCTGCGTGCGCCTGCCCGGCTGGAACAGGTCGGCGCGGGTGAACTGGCTGACGTCGTTGGTCACTTCGAACCGGCCGTACGCCCCGCTGCCCTTGGCGTGCACCACCCGCTCGGGGACCCGCTCCCGGTTGAACTGGGCCATCTTCTCGATCAGGTAGTGGTCCTGCAGCAGGATCGGCCCGTCGGCCCCCACGGTCAGCGAGTGCTCGTCGCTCTCGACCGGGATACCGGCGTTGTTGGTGGTGTACGGGGTGCTCATCGAGAGTGTCCTCACGCTCGGGAGTCGTATGACCTCGCTGCTCCCCACCCTCCCACCGAACATGCCTGTCGGCACGCTGAGCGACACCGCGGTGACCCTTGGTCACGGCGGGTTCGGCCGCACGGCCACGCGTTGAGCCCACCCGGGAGGGCACCCCCCGACACGTACCCCCTCGGCGGCGCGGCCCTAGATCGGGAGCTCGAACCACACCACCTTGCCCGCGCCCAAGCGGGTGGCGCCCCAGCGCTGGGCCATGCGGTTGACGAGGTAGAGACCGCGGCCGCCCTCCTCCTCGGGGGCGGCGTGGCGCATGCGCGGCAGAAGAGGGGCGTCGTCGCCGACCTCGCAGCGCAGGACGTCGGTGCGCAGGAGGCGCAGGGTGATGGGGCGCTCGGCGTAGCGCACGGCGTTGGTGACGATCTCGCTGACCAGGAGTTCGGCGGCGTCGGACTGGTCCTCCAGGTCCCAGCGGCGCAGGGCCTGGCGGATCAGGCGGCGGGCGCGGCCGGGCGTCTGGGGGTGCGGCTCCAGGAACCAGTAGGCGACGTCGCTGGGCGAGATGCCGTCGAAGCGCGCGGCGAGCAGGGCGATGTCGTCGTCGCGGTCGCCGGGGCCGAGGATCTCCAGCACCTCGTCGCACAGCGGTTCCAGCGGTGGCGGCGAGACCACGCTGGCGGCGTCGTGCAGCCGTTCGCGCAGCAGCTCGATACCGCCCCACACGTCACGGCTGCGGGACTCGACCAGGCCGTCGGTGTAGAGCAGCAGGGTCGCCCCGGCCGGGGCGGGCAGCTCGACGGCCTCGAAGGGCACCCCGCCGACGCCGATGGGCGCGCCGGGCGGCACGCGCAGCACCTCGGCGAGGCCGTCGGCGTGCAGCAGGACCGGCGGCGGGTGGCCCGCGTTGGCGACCACCAGCCGGTGGGCGATCGGGTCGTAGACGGCGTAGACGCAGGTCGCCATGCGGTCCTGGCCGAGCCGCTGGGCCTGTTCGTCCAGGTGGTAGAGGACTTCCTGGGGCGCCAGATCGAGTCCGGCCAGGGTCTGGACGGTGGTACGGAGCTGGCCCATGATCGCCGCGGAGGTCATGGAGTGGCCCATGACGTCGCCGACGACCAGCGCCACCCGGCTGCCGGGCAGCGGGATCGCGTCGTACCAGTCGCCGCCGACGCGCGCGGACTCGGCCGCCGGAAGGTATCTGCTGGCGAGCTGGACGCCGGTCGGCTGCGGCAGGGAGTCCGGCAGCATCTCGCGCTGGAGGGCGTCCGCGATGTACGCCTCGCGGCCGTAGAGCACGGCCTTGTCGACGCCCAGCGCGGTGTGCGTGGCGAGCTGGGCGGCCACCAGCAGGTCGTCCGCCTCGAAGGGCGTACGGTCCGCGCGCCGCAGCAGCACCGCGGCGCCGATCACCCGGCGACGGCCGCGCAGCGGCGCCAGCAGGGCGCGGCGGCCGGTC
>NZ_MECL01000215.1 GCF_014596445.1 Streptomyces sp. CBMA29
GATCGCCGCGCGCCCGGTGACGCGCAGCACGACGCCGCCCGCGACCCCCACCAGCAGGCCGGGGATCAGCGCGATCCCGGCGGAGAGCCGGAACCACGGGCGCAGCACCGCGGCCCGCCGTACCGGCTGGGCCAGCAGCCAGCCCACGGTCGGGCCCGGCACGACGACCGGGCCGCGCCACAGCGCGTCGCGCGCCGCGAAGAGCGCGAGGGCGACGGTCAGGGTCGTGAACAGCGCGGGCAGCCCGCGCTGGAGGTCCCGGCCGACCCCGCTGTAGTCCGCGCCGTTCTCCAGCTCCCGCAGGAAGTGCACGGCCAGCCCGCTGCCGTACCCGATGCCGCCGAGCAGCACGGAGTAGAGCAGTACGGCCAGGTCCCGCCCCTGTTCCCTGCGGTGCGCGCGGCGCTTGCGCTTCAGCCAGGCCAGCGTCTCGGCCGTCCGGTCGTCGTCCTCCTCGCTCCAGACCTCGTCGGAATCGGAATCGGAGTCGGAGTCGCTGACGTCGGACGCGAAGCCGGCGTCCTCGCCGTCGTCCGCCGGGTCCCGGCCGTCCGCCTGCGGCGGGATCGACGCGGCCGTCACGGGCGCAGCCCCAGCTCGCGCAGGACCGTGCCGGGCGCGCCGGAGGCGATCACGCGGCCGTCCTCCAGGGCGATCATGCGGTCGGCGACGGCCTCGGCGAGGTCGGGCTGGTGGGTGGCGAGCAGTACGGCGACGCCGTCGGCCTTCTCCGCGACGAGGAGTTCGGCCAGGCGGCGCCGGGCGTCGGGGTCCAGGCGCTGCTCGGGCTCGTCGAGGACGAGCAGGTCGCGGGGGCGGACGAGGGCGGCGGCCAGCAGCAGGGACTGCATCTGGCCGGAGGAGAGCGAGCCCGGCAGGGCGTCGGCGTGGTCCGACAGCCGCCGGTCGGCCAGCACCTGGTCGATCCAGGCGGCGGCGTCGTCCACGGCGTGCGCGACGGTGACCAGCTCCAGGTGCTCGCGGACGGTCAGGTCCGGGTAGCAGGCGACGGTGTCGCCGACGACCGCGACCCTGGCGCGGACCTCGGGGTCGTCCTCGCTCATGGTGCGGCCCGCGAACAGCGCCTCTCCCGAGGTGGGCGCGTCCCGGCCGCTGGCGATCCGCAGCAGGGTGGACTTGCCGGAGCCGTTGTGGCCGAACAGGGCCGTGCAGCGGCCCGGCGCCAGGTTCAGGTCGAGCGGCAGCAGCGCCTTGCGTTCCCCGTAGGTCCTGCTCACCTTCCGCAGTCGCAGGAGCGCGCCCGCACCCTTGGTCGCCTTCATGCGGGGCCTCCGTGCCGAGGTGGGTGGATACGTCGTGACCTTAGTACGACGAGTACGGCGGCCCGGCCGCCGGTCGGCACGGCGCTGCCGCATTGGTATAGACCTATAGCGGGTCATCCGGATAGCATGCGAGCGCAATCGCACCACCTCCGCACGATCCCTGACTGTCTGTCAGGGAATCACCCTGTTCAAGGAGTTGGAACGTGAGACAACGCATCGGTCTGCTCGCCGCCGCCGCGGTGGCGGTCCTGGTCCCGCTCGGCGCCGCCACCTCCGCCAGCGCCGCGGGCGAATTCCACGTGTCGGGCGTCTACTACACCCAGGAACAGTGCCAGGCGGCGGGCGCCGCGGGCATCGCGCTGTGGGGGCCGAACTACTTCTGCTCGGCGGGCAACGGGTTCGTGTACCTCTACACCCACTGACTCCACTGACTCCCCACTGAGTCCCCACTGACCCTGTGGGCCCCACCGGCATCGCCGGGCCGGGGGCGGGCCCCGGCCCGTCCCCGGACGTCGTCGGGATGACACCCAAAAGCCTTCCGGCCGCCTTCTGTTCACGACAGAATCACTCCTTGTGACGACGACGGATGCCGCGCAGGCCGAGCAGGGGAGCGGCAGCGGAGCCTGGGCGCTGGTGCGTGGCCTGCTGACCTGCGCCCTGTACGGCGCCGCGCTGGCGGCGATCGTGGTCGGCGCCACCATCGGGAAGCCCGGACTGTGGATCGGCGGTATCGGGGCGTTCCTGCTCGTCTCGGCGGTCTCCCTCGTCCTGGGCGTGCGACGGCAGGCGCGCAAGCCGGTCGTGGGGCGGCGCAAGGCGCTGGCCATGATCGAGAGCAGGCGCGCCACCAGCGGGGAGTACGCGGACGTACCGGTCGACTTCGAGCTGACCGTGGCCCCCGACGACCGGCCCGCCTACCGGGCGAAGGCCCGCCAGTCGATCAATCTGGTCGACATCCCGGACTACCCGGTGCGCGGTGTCGTGGTGGTCGAGTACCGGCCGGACAGACCGTGGGACGTCAAGCTCGTCACCACGCCGGACGCGCGATGGTCCCGCCGCGCGGCCGACGCGTCGCTGGACTCCGCGCCCGAGTCCACGCTGATCAAGGACCCGGACAAGGGGTCGGCCTGCTGTTTCGTCGGTGTGCTGGGCGTGCTCATCGGCGCCGCGGTCGTCGTCCTGCTCTTCCGCGGCGACCTCTTCACGGACGACCCGGCGAAGCCCTCCCCGTCTCCGGCGGGCCCCGGTGCTTCCAGCGGTTCCAGCGGCTCCAGCGGTACGAGCACGACCGTCTCGCAGAGCGTGACCACGGCCGACGTCAGCACCTCGATCCTCACCGACGGGCAGTTGCGCGCCACGTCCGACGCGCTGCTCAAGGCCGGAGTGTCCACCGCCGTCAGCGTCGGCGTCACCGACCGCCGTATGACGGCCCGCGGTACCAAGCCGGACGAGTGGGCCCCAGGTCAACTGCCCGTGGTGCTCGGCGACCTGCCGTACGAGCGGATGCCGGCACTGGTCGAGAGGGCCAGGACCGGGCTCGGGGTCACGGGCGCGGGCGACGGCTCCTGGAAGATCGACATCGCTCGAGACGCGAAGACCGGGGCCGTGGTGATCCGGGTGTCCGTCACCGGCGGCAACGGCAGCGCGAGCCTGGAAGCGGACGGAACGGGACGTATCATCAGGACCCACCCGCGCTGAGCCCGGCGGAAAGCCGCGCCGGGGGCCGCCGTTGGACGCCCGCGCGAGCCCAGGTTTGGCGGCCGATGGCGGAGGGGTAAGCTCTCCGGCCCGATTGGCCACGGCCATGCCCCATATGGCACACTGTCCAAGTTGCTCGGTCGAGCGCCGATGCTGCGCGCCTCCCGTCGGGAGGACCGGAAGCGAGTCCCACAGTACTCGTCGCCTTAACTGCCCCTCGGGGCAGCGCTGGGGCGGACGTACGGGAATCTTCCGGGAAGCGTGAGCGCGGTTCCGGTCAGGCATCCGGTGGGTGTTATCTCCCACGCAACCCCCTGAAGAGGGATTTCCGCATGCGGAAATTCGCGGAAGGGGCGCGACACGCCCGACCGCGTGGGTCGGCGAAGCGGATGTCAGAGCGTAAACAGAGACAAGGACTACGGAGTAGCCATGGCGGGACAGAAGATCCGCATCCGGCTCAAGGCCTACGACCACGAGGTCATCGACTCCTCGGCGAAGAAGATCGTCGAGACGGTGACGCGTACTGGTGCGCAGGTCGCGGGCCCGGTGCCGCTGCCCACTGAGAAGAACGTGTACTGCGTCATCAAGTCGCCGCACAAGTACAAGGACTCGCGCGAGCACTTCGAGATGCGCACGCACAAGCGCCTGATCGACATCCTCGACCCGACGCCCAAGACCGTTGACTCGTTGATGCGCCTGGACCTTCCGGCCGGCGTCGACATCGAGATCAAGCTCTGAGAGGCACGGAGAAGATGACCAAGCAGATCAAGGGCATCCTGGGCGAGAAGCTCGGCATGACCCAGGTCTGGGACGAGAACAACCGTGTCGTCCCAGTGACTGTCGTCAAGGCCGGTCCGAACGTTGTGACCCAGGTCCGTACGAACGACGCCGACGGTTACGAGTCGGTTCAGCTCGCCTTCGGCGAGATCGACCCGCGCAAGGTGAACAAGCCCCTCAAGGGCCACTTCGCGAAGGCCGACGTCACCCCCCGCCGCCACCTGGTGGAGCTGCGCACCGCGGACGCCGCGGAGTACACGCTCGGCCAGGAGATCACCGCCGAGGTGTTCGAGGCAGGCGTCAAGGTCGACGTGACCGGCAAGAGCAAGGGCAAGGGCTTCGCCGGTGTCATGAAGCGTCACAACTTCAAGGGCCTCGGCGCCGGGCACGGCGTGCAGCGCAAGCACCGCTCGCCGGGCTCCATCGGTGGCTGCGCCACCCCCGGCCGTGTCTTCAAGGGCATGCGCATGGCGGGTCGCATGGGCAACGAGCGGGTCACCACCCAGAACCTGACCGTCCACGCCGTTGACGCGGAGAAGGGACTGCTGCTCATCAAGGGCGCTATCCCCGGTCCGAACGGCGGCCTCGTCCTGGTCCGCACCGCGGCCAAGGGGGCCTGAAGGCTATGAGCACCATCAACGTCCTGTCGCCGTCGGGCGACACCGCCGGGACCGTAGAACTCCCGGCCGAGATCTTCGACGCCAAGGTCAGCATCCCGCTGATCCACCAGGTCGTCGTCGCGCAGCTTGCCGCCGCCCGTCAGGGCACGCACAAGGTCAAGCGTCGTGGCGAGGTCCGCGGTGGTGGCCGCAAGCCGTACCGCCAGAAGGGCACCGGCCGCGCCCGTCAGGGCTCGACCCGCGCCCCGCAGTTCGTGGGCGGTGGCGTCGTACACGGCCCCCAGCCGCGTGACTACTCGCAGCGCACCCCGAAGAAGATGGTCAAGGCCGCCCTCCGCGGTGCCCTGACCGACCGTGCGCGGCACAACCGCATCCACGTCGTCTCCGGCGTCATCGAGGGCTCCGCCCCGTCGACGAAGGCCGCCAAGAGCCTGCTCGGCAAGATCAGCGAGCGCAAGAACGTGCTCCTGGTCATCGAGCGCGCCGACGAGGCCGCGTGGCTTTCCGCCCGCAACCTGCCCCAGGTGCACATCCTGGACGCAGGCCAGCTCAACACGTACGACGTGCTCGTCTCCGACGACGTGGTCTTCACCAAGGACGCCTTCGAGCGCTTTGTGGCTGGACCTGTCGCATCTGGCAAGGCTGTTGCCTCCGAGGATGAGCTCGAAGGGAGCGAAGCCTGATGAGCGACGACACGACCACCACCGGACCCGTGATCACCAGCAAGACGTACACGGACCCCCGTGACCTCTTGATCAAGCCGGTGGTCTCGGAGAAGAGCTACGCGCTTCTCGACGAGAACAAGTACACGTTCGTCGTCGACCCGCGCGCGAACAAGACCCAGATCAAGCAGGCCGTCGAGGCGGTCTTCTCGGTCAAGGTCACCGGGGTCAACACGATCAACCGGCAGGGCAAGCGCAAGCGCACCCGCACCGGTTTCGGCAAGCGCGCCAACACCAAGCGCGCCATCGTGACCCTTGCCGAGGGCGACCGAATCGACATCTTCGGCGGCCCGGTCTCCTAACGGAGGCCGGATCGTGTCGAAGTCCTGAATTCATCCGAGGACTGAGAAATGGGTATCCGCAAGTACAAGCCGACGACTCCGGGCCGTCGTGGCTCCAGCGTCGCCGACTTTGTCGAGATCACGCGGTCCACGCCGGAGAAGTCGCTGGTCCGCCCGCTGCACAGCAAGGGCGGCCGTAACAACGCCGGTCGTGTGACCGTCCGCCACCAAGGCGGTGGCCACAAGCGCGCCTACCGTGTCATCGACTTCCGTCGCCATGACAAGGACGGCGTGCCCGCCAAGGTCGCGCACATCGAGTACGACCCCAACCGCACCGCGCGCATCGCGCTGCTGCACTACGCGGACGGCGAGAAGCGCTACATCCTCGCCCCCGCGAAGCTCCAGCAGGGTGACCGGATCGAGAACGGCCCCAACGCCGACATCAAGCCGGGCAACAACCTGCCGCTGCGCAACATCCCGGTGGGTACGACGATCCACGCGATCGAGCTGCGGCCCGGTGGCGGCGCGAAGATCTCCCGCTCCGCGGGCGCTTCCGTCCAGCTACTGGCGAAGGAAGGCACCATGGCCACCCTTCGCATGCCGTCCGGTGAAGTCCGCATGGTCGACGTCCGCTGCCGCGCCACGATCGGCGAGGTCGGCAACGCCGAGCAGTCGAACATCAACTGGGGCAAGGCCGGCCGCATGCGCTGGAAGGGCGTCCGCCCGACCGTCCGCGGTGTCGCCATGAACCCGGTGGACCACCCGCACGGTGGTGGTGAGGGCAAGACCTCCGGTGGTCGCCACCCGGTCTCCCCGTGGGGTCAGAAGGAAGGTCGTACGCGCTCGCCGAAGAAGGCATCGAGCAAGTACATCGTCCGCCGCCGCAAGTCGAACAAGAAGCGCTAGGAGCGGGTTTAGATGCCGCGCAGTCTCAAGAAGGGGCCCTTCGTCGACGACCACCTGATCAAGAAGGTGGACGTACAGAACGAGGCAGGCTCCAAGAACGTCATCAAGACCTGGTCCCGCCGCTCGATGATCATCCCGGCGATGCTGGGTCACACGATCGCGGTGCACGACGGCCGTAAGCACGTCCCGGTGTTCGTCACTGAGTCGATGGTCGGCCACAAGCTCGGCGAGTTCGCACCGACCCGCACCTTCCGCGGGCACGAGAAGGACGACCGCAAGTCGCGGCGTCGCTGAGCGGGCTGAACCGTGACGACGAAGACAGACACTGAAGGGACAACCATGGAAGCCAGGGCCCAGGCGCGGTACATCCGCGTCACGCCCATGAAGGCCCGCCGCGTGGTGGACCTCATCCGTGGCATGGACGCCACGGAGGCTCAGGCGGTCCTGCGTTTCACCCCGCAGGCCGCGAGCGTGCCGGTCGGCAAGGTGCTGGACAGCGCCATTGCCAACGCCGCGCACAACTACGACCACACCGACGCCGAGTCGCTGTTCATCAGTGAGGCGTACGTGGACGAGGGTCCGACCCTCAAGCGGTTCCGGCCGCGCGCCCAGGGCCGCGCCTACCGCATCCGCAAGCGGACCAGCCACATCACCGTGGTCGTCGCCAGCAAGGGAGAGACCCGGTAATGGGCCAGAAGGTAAACCCGTACGGGTTCCGCCTCGGCATCACCACGGACTTCAAGTCCCGCTGGTACGCCGACAAGCTGTACAAGGACTACGTCAAGGAAGACGTGGCCATCCGCAAGATGATGACGCAGGGCATGGAGCGCGCCGGTATCTCCAAGGTGGAGATCGAGCGCACCCGTGACCGCGTCCGCGTCGACATCCACACCGCCCGGCCGGGCATCGTCATCGGCCGTCGCGGCGCGGAGGCCGACCGCATCCGCGGTGACCTGGAGAAGCTGACCGGCAAGCAGGTCCAGCTCAACATCCTTGAGGTCAAGAACCCGGAGATGGACGCTCAGCTGGTGGCCCAGGCCGTCGCCGAGCAGCTCTCCTCGCGCGTCTCCTTCCGCCGTGCCATGCGCAAGAGCATGCAGGGCACCATGAAGGCCGGCGCCAAGGGCATCAAGATCCAGTGCGGTGGCCGCCTCGGCGGCGCCGAGATGTCCCGCTCCGAGTTCTACCGCGAGGGCCGTGTCCCGCTGCACACCCTGCGCGCCAACGTGGACTACGGCTTCTTCGAGGCCAAGACCACCTTCGGCCGTATCGGTGTCAAGGTGTGGATCTACAAGGGCGACGTCAAGAACATCGCCGAGGTCCGTGCCGACAACGCCGCGGCCCGTGCGGGCAACCGCCCGGCGCGTGGTGGCGGCAACGAGCGTCCGCAGCGCCGCGGTGGCGAGCGCGGTGGCCGCGGTGGCGGTGGCGGTGGCGGTCGTCGTCCTCAGACCGATGGAGCGGCGGCCCCCAAGGCCGACACTCCTGCCGTCGAGGCCCCGGCAGCAGCCGCGGAGACCCCCGGAACGGAAGGCTAAGTACCATGCTGATCCCCCGTAGGGTCAAGCACCGCAAGCAGCACCACCCCGGGCGCGACGGAATGGCCAAGGGCGGCACGGAGCTGGCGTTCGGCGAGTACGGCCTCCAGGCCGTCACGCCCGCCTACGTGACCAACCGGCAGATCGAGTCCGCTCGTATCTCCATCACCCGTCACATCAAGCGCGGCGGCAAGGTCTGGATCAACATCTACCCGGACCGCCCGCTGACCAAGAAGCCCGCCGAGACCCGCATGGGTTCCGGTAAGGGTTCTCCCGAGTGGTGGATCGCGAACGTCAAGCCCGGTCGGGTGATGTTCGAGCTGTCATTCCCGAACGAGAAGGTTGCTCGTGAGGCGCTGACCCGCGCCGCGCACAAGCTTCCGATGAAGTGCCGCATCGTGCGGCGCGAGGCAGGTGAGTCGTGATGGCGGCGGGTACCAAGGCTTCCGAGCTGCGCCAGCTTGGCGACGAGGAGCTCGTCGGCAAGCTGCGCGAGGCGAAGGAGGAGCTGTTCAACCTCCGCTTCCAAGGGGCCACCGGGCAGCTTGAGAACAACAGCCGGCTCAAGGTGGTCCGCAAGGACATCGCCCGGATCTACACGTTGATGCACGAGCGTGAGCTGGGCATCGAGACGGTGGAGACGGTGGAGAGCGCCTGATGAGCGAGAAGAATGTGACTGAGACGACCGACGAGCAGCGCGGCTTCCGCAAGACCCGCGAGGGCCTTGTGGTCAGCGACAAGATGGACAAGACCGTAGTGGTCGCCGTCGAGGACCGTGTGAAGCACGCCCTGTACGGCAAGGTCATCCGCCGCACCAACAAGCTCAAGGCGCACGACGAGCAGAACGCCGCGGGCATCGGCGACCGGGTCCTCCTCATGGAGACCCGGCCGACCTCCGCGACCAAGCGGTGGCGCGTCGTCGAGATCCTCGAGAAGGCCAAGTAGTCCAGAGCGACCAGAAATCCCTGAGGGCACTCCCTCAGGACCGTTCCGTCAGGCTCGGCGGTGGCCCGCTCCCCGTGAGTGGGCCCCGCCGGGAACCGACGCGACAAACAGGAGATAGACGTGATCCAGCAGGAGTCGCGACTTCGTGTCGCCGACAACACTGGTGCCAAGGAGATCCTTTGCATCCGTGTTCTCGGTGGCTCGGGTCGCCGCTACGCGGGAATCGGTGACGTCATCGTCGCCACCGTCAAGGACGCGATCCCCGGTGGCAACGTGAAGAAGGGCGAGGTCGTCAAGGCGGTCATCGTCCGGACCGTCAAGGAGCGCCGTCGCGCCGACGGCTCGTACATCCGGTTCGACGAGAACGCCGCCGTCATCCTCAAGAACGACGGCGACCCCCGCGGCACCCGTATCTTCGGCCCCGTAGGCCGTGAGCTGCGCGAGAAGAAGTTCATGAAGATCGTCTCGCTCGCGCCGGAGGTGCTGTAACCGATGAAGATCAAGAAGGGCGACCTGGTCCAGGTCATCACCGGTAAGGACAAGGGCAAGCAGGGCAAGGTCATCGTTGCCTACCCCGCGCTCGACCGTGTCCTCGTCGAGGGTGTCAACCGGGTCAAGAAGCACACCAAGGCCGGCCAGACCGACCGCGGTTCGAAGACCGGCGGCATCATCACCACCGAGGCGCCCATCCACGTCAGCAACGTGCAGCTCGTTGTGGAGAAGGACGGCAACAAGGTCGTGACCCGCGTCGGCTACCGGTTCGACGACGAGGGCAACAAGATCCGCGTTGCCAAGCGGACCGGTGAGGACATCTGATGACTGACACCGCTACGACGCACGCACAGCCGCGTCTCAAGACGCGTTACCGCGAGGAGATCGCGGGCAAGCTGCGCGACGAGTTCTCGTACGAGAACGTCATGCAGATTCCCGGTCTCACCAAGATCGTGGTCAACATGGGTGTGGGCGACGCCGCCCGCGACTCCAAGCTGATCGAGGGCGCCATCCGCGACCTCGCCACGATCACCGGCCAGAAGCCGCAGGTCACCAAGGCCCGGAAGTCCATCGCGCAGTTCAAGCTGCGTGAGGGTCAGCCGATCGGCGCCCACGTCACCCTGCGCGGTGACCGCATGTGGGAGTTCCTGGACCGCCTGCTGTCGCTCGCGCTCCCGCGTATCCGCGACTTCCGCGGCCTGTCGCCGAAGCAGTTCGACGGCCGGGGCAACTACACCTTCGGTCTCACGGAGCAGGTCATGTTCCACGAGATCGACCAGGACAAGATCGACCGCGTCCGGGGTATGGACATCACCGTGGTCACCACGGCGACCAACGACGATGAGGGCCGCGCCCTCCTTCGTCACCTCGGCTTCCCGTTCAAGGAGGCGTGAGCCGTGGCGAAGAAGGCTCTCATTGCCAAGGCCGCTCGTAAGCCGAAGTTCGCTGTGCGCGCGTACAACCGCTGCCAGCGCTGCGGCCGGCCGCACTCCGTCTACCGCAAGTTCGGCCTGTGCCGCGTGTGCCTTCGTGAGATGGCCCACCGTGGCGAGCTGCCGGGCGTGACCAAGAGCTCCTGGTAGATCCCCGCAAGGGATCACCAGGAACTCTCGGTAAGCATCTGGACGGTCGGGGGCCCAACCTTTTTCCCGTAAGGTAGAAGGGTTGGGCGTCCGCCGCCCGATTCGACTTACTACGCCGTAGGTCCCCGTACCGCACCCGTCCCGACGTGTCCGCCACCGCGCGGAGCACCTCTCGGGGAGAGGGATGGCACAGATAGGAAACCCCGGCGAGAGAGGCCCAGGGCCAACTCATGACCATGACCGACCCCATCGCGGACATGCTGACCCGTCTGCGTAACGCGAACTCGGCGTACCACGACGACGTCGAGATGCCGTTCAGCAAGATCAAGTCGCACATCGCGGAGATCCTCCAGCAGGAGGGTTACATCACCGGCTGGAAGGTCGAGGACGCCGAAGTCGGCAAGAACCTCGTCCTCGAGCTCAAGTTCGGTCCGGAGCGGCAGCGCTCCATCGCCGGGATCAAGCGGATCAGCAAGCCTGGTCTGCGGGTCTACGCGAAGTCCACCAACCTGCCGAAGGTGCTCGGCGGCCTGGGCGTGGCGATCATCTCCACGTCCCACGGGCTGCTCACCGGCCAGCAGGCGCAGAAGAAGGGCGTGGGTGGGGAAGTCCTCGCCTACGTCTGGTAACCGGGAAAGCGAGGTATAGCAATGTCGCGCATCGGCAAGCTGCCCATCTCGGTTCCCGCCGGAGTGGACGTCACCATCGACGGCCGCACGGTCGCTGTGAAGGGCCCCAAGGGTTCCCTCTCGCACACCGTCGCCGCGCCGATCGAGATCGCCAAGGGCGAGGACGGCACTCTGCTGGTCACCCGCCCCAACGACGAGCGTGTCTCGAAGGCCCTGCACGGCCTGTCCCGCACGCTGGTGGCGAACATGATCACCGGCGTGACCGCGGGCTACAGCAAGCAGCTCGAAATCAGCGGTGTCGGCTACCGCGTCCAGGCGAAGGGCTCCAACCTGGAGTTCGCCCTGGGCTACAGCCACCCGATTCTCGTCGAGGCCCCCGAGGGGATCTCCTTCAAGGTCGAGAACCCGACGAAGTTCTCCGTCGAGGGCATCGACAAGCAGAAGGTCGGCGAGGTGGCCGCCAACATCCGCAAGCTGCGGAAGCCCGACCCGTACAAGGCCAAGGGCGTCAAGTACGCCGGCGAGGTCATCCGCCGCAAGGTCGGAAAGGCTGGTAAGTAGCCATGGCATACGGTGTGAAGATCGCCAAGGGCAAGGCGTACAAGGGTGCGGCACTCAAGCGTCGCCACATCCGCGTCCGCAAGCGGGTCTCGGGCACGGAGGCGCGTCCGCGCCTGGTCGTGACCCGTTCCAACCGTGGCATCGTGGCGCAGGTCATCGACGATCTCGCGGGCCACACGCTCGCGTCCGCGTCGACCCTCGACGCGTCCATCCGCGGCGGCGAAGGCGACAAGAGCGCCAAGGCGAAGCAGGTCGGCCAGCTCGTGGCCGAGCGTGCGAAGGCCAAGGGCGTCGAGGCTGTCGTGTTCGACCGTGGCGGCAACCAGTACGCGGGGCGCATCGCCGCCCTGGCGGACGCCGCCCGTGAAGCCGGTCTGAAGTTCTGACCGGTTCCGTCACCAGCGGAAACGCTAAAAGGATCGAGAGGTAATTCCAATGGCTGGACCCCAGCGCCGCGGAAGCGGTGCCGGTGGCGGCGAGCGACGGGACCGTAAGGACCGGCGGGACGGCGGCCAGCAGGCCGAGAAGACCGCCTATGTCGAGCGTGTCGTCGCGATCAATCGCGTCGCCAAGGTTGTGAAGGGTGGTCGTCGCTTCAGCTTCACCGCGCTGGTCGTGGTGGGCGACGGTGACGGCACCGTGGGTGTCGGTTACGGCAAGGCCAAGGAGGTGCCGGCCGCCATCGCCAAGGGTGTTGAGGAGGCCAAGAAGCACTTCTTCAAGGTCCCCCGTATCCAGGGCACCATCCCGCACCCGATCCAGGGCGAGAAGGCCGCGGGCGTCGTCCTGCTCAAGCCTGCTTCCCCCGGTACCGGTGTGATCGCCGGTGGCCCGGTGCGCGCCGTCCTGGAGTGCGCCGGTATCCACGACGTGCTGTCCAAGAGCCTCGGCTCGGACAACGCGATCAACATCGTGCACGCGACGGTGGCCGCGCTCCAGGGGCTTCAGCGCCCCGAGGAGATCGCCGCCCGCCGCGGTCTGCCGATCGAGGACGTCGCGCCCGCCGCCCTGCTGCGTGCGCGTGCCGGGGTGGGTGCGTAATGGCTCGCCTCAAGGTCACCCAGACCAAGTCCTACATCGGCAGCAAGCAGAACCACCGTGACACCCTGCGTTCGCTCGGTCTCAAGCGGATGCACGACGTGGTGGTCAAGGAGGACCGGCCGGAGATCCGCGGCATGGTCCAGACCGTCCGCCACCTCGTCACGGTCGAGGAGGTCGACTGATCATGGGTAACGAGAACCCGATCAAGATCCACAACCTCCGTCCGGCCCCCGGCGCCAAGACCGCCAAGACCCGTGTGGGTCGTGGTGAGGCGTCCAAGGGCAAGACGGCCGGTCGTGGCACCAAGGGCACCAAGGCCCGCTACCAGGTTCCGGAGCGCTTCGAGGGCGGGCAGATGCCCCTCCACATGCGTCTCCCGAAGCTCAAGGGCTTCAAGAACCCGTTCCGCACCGAGTACCAGGTCGTCAACCTGGACAAGCTCGAGACCCTCTACCCCGAGGGTGGCGAGGTCACGGTGGCCGATCTGGTCGCCAAGGGCGCGGTACGCAAGAACCAGCTCGTCAAGGTGCTCGGCACCGGCGAGGTGACCGTGGCGCTCCAGGTGACCGTGGACGCGGTTTCCGGGTCCGCCCAGCAGAAGATCACCGCTGCCGGCGGTACCGTGACCGAACTCATCTGAGTCAGATGTCACACGACGACCGGGGATGCCCAGCACCTAGGGGCATCCCCGGTCGTTGTTTCCTTGTATTTCCTTGGCCGATTGGTCATTCCTAGGGAGCCCGCCTCGCGGGTAGGGTGACGTCGGTTGTTACTGTTCGCAGAGCCTGTGCGCTTTCGCGGGTGGTACAGCCGTACGGCCAAGCGTTGTCAGCCCGTATCAGTCAGTACCTCATCAGACCGTCCTTCCGCCGCGCGCGGGGGGTGCAGGAGGCACCGTGCTCACCGCGTTCGCACGGGCGTTCAGGACGCCCGACCTGCGGAAGAAGCTGCTGTTCACGTTGGGCATCGTGGTGATCTATCGCCTCGGTGCGCATGTTCCGGTGCCGGGGATCGACTACTCGGTGGTCAACCAGTGCATCAAGGACACGAAGAGCAGCAACAGCCTCTTCGGCCTGGTGAACATGTTCAGCGGCGGCGCTCTTCTCCAGCTCACGATCTTCGCGCTCGGGATCATGCCGTACATCACGGCGAGCATCATCCTGCAGCTCCTCACGGTGGTGATCCCACGCCTGGAGGCCCTCAAGAAGGAGGGCCAGGCGGGCACCACCAAGATCACGCAGTACACCCGGTACCTGACCGTCGCGCTCGCGGTCCTCCAGGGCACCGGCCTCGTCGCCACCGCCCGCTCCGGCAGCCTGTTCTCCAGTTGCCAGAACAAGTTCGACATCGTGCCGAACCAGTCGATCTTCACCACCGTGACCATGGTGACCACCATGACCGCGGGCACCGTGATGATCATGTGGCTCGGCGAGCTGATCACCGACAAGGGCATCGGCAACGGCATGTCGATCCTGATGTTCGTCGCCATCGCCGCCGGATTCCCCGGCTCGCTGTGGGCGATCAAGGTCTCCGGCAAGATCGCCGGCGGCTGGGTGGAGTTCCTCGCGGTGATCGCCGTCGGCCTCGCGATGGTCGGCCTGGTGGTCTTCGTCGAACAGGCCCAGCGCCGTATTCCGGTGCAGTACGCGAAGCGCATGATCGGCCGCCGCTCGTACGGTGGCACCTCCACGTACATCCCCCTGAAGGTCAATCAGGCGGGTGTGATCCCGGTCATCTTCGCGTCGTCGCTGCTCTACATCCCGGCGCTGATCGTGCAGTTCTCCGGGTCGACCGCGGGCTGGGCCCAGTGGATCAGCCGCAACATGACCAAGGGCGACCACCCGATCTACATGGCCGCCTACTTCCTGCTGATCGTGTTCTTCGCCTTCTTCTACGTCGCTATCTCGTTTAACCCCGAGGAAGTGGCGGATAATATGAAGAAGTACGGTGGCTTCATCCCCGGCATCCGGGCCGGCCGCCCCACCGCGGAGTACCTGAGTTACGTGCTGAATCGCATCACGTGGCCGGGATCGCTGTATCTGGGTCTCATCGCTCTCGTGCCAACGGTCGCCATCGCGGTCTTCAACGGGAGCAACGGCAGCTTCCCGCTGGGCGGCACCAGCATCCTGATCATCGTGGGTGTCGGTCTGGAGACGGTGAAGCAGATCGAGAGCCAGCTCCAGCAGCGTAACTACGAAGGGTTCCTCCGCTGATGCGAATCGTCCTGGTCGGTCCCCCCGGCGCGGGCAAGGGGACGCAGGCCGCGTTCCTCGCCAAGAACCTGTCGATCCCGCACATCTCCACGGGCGACCTGTTCCGCGCCAACATCAGTCAAGGGACCGACCTGGGCAAGCAGGCGAAGGCGTTCATGGACGCCGGTGACCTGGTACCTGACGAGATCACCATCGGCATGGCCGAGGACCGCCTGGAGCAGGCGGACGCCGTGGAGGGCTTCCTGCTCGACGGCTTTCCGCGCAACGAGTTCCAGGCCCGCGCGCTGGACGCGTACATGGCCGGGCACGGGATCGCGCTCGACGGTGTGCTCGACCTTGAAGTCCCCGAGGACGAGGTCGTCAAGCGGATCGCCGGCCGCCGGGTGTGCCGCAACAACAGCGCGCACGTCTTCCACGTCCAGTACAGCAAGCCCGCGACCGAGGGCGTCTGCGACGTCTGCGGCGGCGAGCTGTACCAGCGCAGCGACGACGGGGAGGACAAGGTCCGCAACCGGATCGAGGTCTACCACCGCGAGACCGAGCCGATCATCGACTACTACAAGCAGCAGGACCTTGTGGTGACGATCTCGGCGCTCGGCCCGGTGGCCGAGGTCACGCAGCGCGCGATGGACGCGCTGCGCGCGGGCGAGCGGCGATAGCACGGCCGCCGCCCCCTTCTGCACGGCATACGGCCGTGGTGCCCCGACGGGCACCACGGCCGTATGGTTGAACGGACCCGAAAACGTACAAGGAAGGCGCCAGCCGTCATGGTGGAGATCAAGACCCCCGAGCAGATCGCCAAGATGCGCGAGGCCGGGCTGGTCGTGGCGGCGATCCACCGGGCGACGCGCGCCGCGGCGGTGCCCGGCGCCACCACCAAGGACCTGGACGAGGTCGCCGCGAAGGTGATCGCGGACCACGGCGCCAAGCCGAACTTCCTCGGGTACGGCGGCTTCCCCGGCAACATCTGCACGTCGGTCAACGACGTGGTGGTGCACGGCATCCCGGACCGCGAGACGGTGCTCAAGGACGGCGACATGATCGCCATCGACGCCGGTGCCATCGTGGACGGCTGGCACGGCGACGCGGCCTTCACGTGCTTCGTGGGCGGCGGGCACGCGCCGGAGCTGATCGAGCTGAGCCGGGTCACCGAGGAGTCCATGTGGGCGGGCATCGCCGCCTTCCGCAAGGGCCACCGCCTTGAGGACATCTCCAAGGCGATCGAGGGCTACATCCGCCGCCAGCCGCGGCCCGCCTCCGGCAAGTACGGCATCGTCGAGGACTACGGCGGCCACGGCATCGGCACCCAGATGCACATGGACCCGCACCTGCTGAATTACGTGACCAAGAAGCGCGGGCGCGGCATCAAGCTGATCCCCGGTGTCTGCCTCGCCATCGAGCCGATGGTGACCCTCGGCACCCCCCGCACCCACGTCCTCCCCGACGAGTGGACGGTCAAGTCCGACGACGGCTCCTGGTCCTCCCACTGGGAGCACTCCATCGCCCTCACCGAGGACGGCCCCCTCGTCCTGACCGCCGAGGACTGCGGCAAGGCGAAGCTGGCCGAGTACGGCATCACGACCGCCCCGGATCCTCTCGCATGATGATCCACCGGTCTGACGTTCCCCTGCTTAAGGATCTTCGAGGCAGGGCATACATCCCTGATTCGTCTTTCCGGGTGGCGTGACGTAGACTGACACGTCGGCTCTCGCGTGTCCTTTGGCATGTCTGGGGCCGATCAAGGTAGCCGATCCCGAAAGCAGGACATGGCCAAAAAGCAAGGCGCCATCGAAATCGAGGGCACCGTGATCGAGTCTCTGCCGAACGCGATGTTCAAGGTGGAGCTGCAGAACGGTCACAAGGTCCTCGCGCACATCAGCGGCAAGATGCGGATGCACTACATCCGTATCCTCCCGGATGACCGGGTCGTCGTGGAGCTCTCTCCGTACGACCTGACGCGCGGACGGATCGTCTACCGATACAAGTAGCAACGAGTAGATCTCAAGACCCGGAGAACCTCACCTCATGAAGGTCAAGCCGAGCGTCAAGAAGATCTGCGACAAGTGCAAGGTGATCCGCCGTCACGGCCGGGTCATGGTCATCTGCGACAACCTGCGCCACAAGCAGCGCCAGGGCTGACGCACGCCGACCTACCTGCATCCGCAGAACTTCGCGCGACGCACACACGTACATACGCAGTGTCCGTCTCCTGCTTCAAGGGGACGACACCTCCGGCGGAGGCCGGGGACCTGGTCGTACCACCGCTCGGCACACGAGCGGTCGGCGGTCAGGAGCCGGCACTGCGGAAGACCTCCGAAACCATCAGGAGCCAAGAAAATGGCACGCCTTTCAGGCGTTGACCTCCCGCGTGAGAAGCGCGTGGAGATCGCCCTCACCTACGTCTTCGGCATCGGGCGCTCCCGCTCCCAGCAGGTGCTGAAGGAGACCGGTGTGAACCCCGACATCCGCGTCCGCGACCTGGCCGAGGAAGACCTCGTCAAGCTGCGCGAGTACGTCGATGCCAACTTCAAGACCGAGGGTGACCTCCGTCGCGAGGTGCAGGCCGACATCCGCCGCAAGGTGGAGATCGGCTGCTACCAGGGTCTGCGCCACCGTCGTGGCCTGCCGGTCCACGGTCAGCGCACTCACACCAACGCCCGTACCCGCAAGGGTCCGCGTCGCGCCATCGCCGGTAAGAAGAAGCCGGGCAAGAAGTAGTCCTCAGCGGACGCTCATCAGCGGTCTTCGCTGTAGGACCGACCACCTCCACCGGGAGAAGTTGACACATGCCTCCTAAGGGCCGTCAGGGCGCAGCCAAGAAGGTGCGCCGCAAGGAAAAGAAGAACGTCGCTCACGGGCACGCCCACATCAAGAGCACGTTCAACAACACGATCGTCTCGATCACCGACCCCGCGGGCAACGTGATCTCCTGGGCCTCCGCCGGCCACGTCGGCTTCAAGGGCTCGCGCAAGTCCACCCCCTTCGCCGCGCAGATGGCCGCCGAGTCGGCCGCCCGCCGCGCGCAGGAGCACGGCATGCGCAAGGTGGACGTCTTCGTGAAGGGTCCCGGCTCCGGCCGCGAGACCGCGATCCGCTCGCTCCAGGCCACCGGCCTTGAGGTCGGTTCGATCCAGGACGTCACCCCGACCCCGCACAACGGCTGCCGCCCGCCCAAGCGCCGCCGCGTCTGACAAGCTGATACAGGAGACACGAGACAATGGCGCGTTACACCGGGGCCGACTGCAAGCGTTGCCGTCGGGAGAAGCAGAAGCTCTTCCTCAAGGGGAGCAAGTGCGAGAGCGCGAAGTGCCCGATCGAGATCCGTCCTTACCCCCCGGGTGAGCACGGACGCGGGCGCACCAAGGACAGCGAGTACCTTCTCCAGCTTCGCGAGAAGCAGAAGTGCGCGCGCATCTACGGTGTTCTCGAGAAGCAGTTCGTGAACTACTACAAGGAAGCGAACCAGAAGTCCGGCAAGACCGGTGAGAACCTTCTGCGCATCCTTGAGACCCGCCTCGACAACGTGGTGTACCGGGCAGGCTTCGCCAAGTCCCGCGACCACGCGCGGCAGCTCGTCCGTCACGGACACATCACCGTCAACGGCCGCAAGACCGACATCCCGTCGGCCCGCGTGGCCGTGAGCGACATCGTCGAGGTCCGCGAGCGGTCCCGCAACCTGACCCCGTTCGCGGTGGCCCAGGGCGAGGCCGGCGACAAGACGGTGCCCGCGTGGCTCGAAGCCAACGCAGGCAACCTGCGGATCCTCGTGCACAGCCTGCCCGAGCGCCAGGTGATCGACACCCAGGTGCAGGAGCAGCTCATCGTCGAGCTGTACTCGAAGTAAGCACTTACTGAGTAAGCACTTACTTCGGCGTACGGACCGAGGCGATGCCGGGCGGTACGACGGGCAACCGTCGTACCGCCCGTATCCTCGTAGTACAGGGGGCGTCAAATAGCGGGCGCCCACGAATGAAGGACCGACACTCATGCTGATCGCTCAGCGTCCCTCGTTGACCGAAGAGGTCGTCGACGAATTCCGCTCCCGGTTCGTGATCGAGCCGCTGGAGCCGGGCTTCGGCTACACCCTCGGCAACTCCCTCCGCCGTACGCTCCTCTCCTCGATCCCCGGTGCCGCTGTCACCAGCATCCGGGTCGACGGTGTCCTGCACGAGTTCACCACCGTGCCGGGCGTCAAGGAGGACGTGACCGACGTCATCCTCAACATCAAGCAGCTCGTCGTCTCCTCGGAGCACGACGAGCCGGTCGTGATGTACCTGCGCAAGCAGGGCCCGGGTGTCGTCACCGCCGCCGACATCGCGCCCCCGGCCGGTGTCGAGGTGCACAACCCCGACCTGGTCCTGGCGACGCTGAACGCCAAGGGCAAGCTGGAGATGGAGCTGACCGTCGAGCGCGGTCGCGGCTACGTCTCCGCGGTGCAGAACAAGCAGCAGGGCCAGGAGATCGGCCGTATCCCGGTCGACTCCATCTACAGCCCGGTGCTCAAGGTCACCTACAAGGTCGAGGCGACCCGTGTCGAGCAGCGCACCGACTTCGACAAGCTGATCGTCGACGTCGAGACCAAGCAGGCCATGCGCCCCCGTGACGCCATGGCGTCCGCGGGCAAGACCCTGGTCGAGCTGTTCGGCCTGGCCCGCGAGCTGAACGTCGACGCCGAGGGCATCGACATGGGCCCGTCCCCCACGGACGCCGCCCTGGCCGCTGACCTGGCGCTGCCGATCGAGGAGCTGGAACTCACCGTCCGCTCCTACAACTGCCTCAAGCGCGAGGGCATCCACTCCGTGGGTGAGCTCGTGGCACGCTCCGAGGCCGACCTGCTCGACATCCGCAACTTCGGTGCGAAGTCGATCGACGAGGTCAAGGCGAAGCTGGCCGGCATGGGCCTGGCCCTCAAGGACAGCCCGCCCGGATTCGACCCCACCGCCGCCGCCGACGCCTTCGGCGCCGACGACGACGTGGACGCCGGTTTCGTGGAGACCGAGCAGTACTGATCCCCTCCGGCGGGCAGCGGAGTCGCTCCGCGGATCGCCCGGTGTTTTCCGGCCCCTCCGGGGGCCGGGTGCGCCCCGCACAGGGGCGCGAGGAACTGCGCGAGCGGCCACGACGGCCCCATGGGCCGTCACCGGCCACGAGGCACTGTCGCTGTCGTGGCCGGGCCACCGGCGGGTGGCCCGGCCGAGCGCGCCGTTCCGCCGCGAGCGCCCTCTTGGGGGCGCCGTTTTCCGGGGTGACCCGGAGAGCTATCCGAACCGGCGACCGCCGGCTCGGCACTGACATCGGTACCTCGTACGGCCGGTGCAGCGGAGAAGGAGTAAGACCATGCCTCAGCCCGCGAAGGGTGCCCGCCTCGGCGGCGGCGCCGCGCACGAGAAGCTGCTGCTCGCGAACCTCGCGAAGTCGCTGTTCGAGCACGGCAGGATCAAGACCACCGAGGCCAAGGCGCGCCGTCTGCGTCCGGTCGCGGAGCGGCTGATCACCAAGGCGAAGAAGGGCGACATGCACAACCGTCGCCAGGTGCTGCAGACGATCACGGACAAGAGCATCGTCCACACGCTCTTCACCGAGATCGCGCCGCGGTACGAGAACCGCCCGGGTGGCTACACCCGGATCACCAAGGTCGGCAACCGCCGCGGCGACAACGCGCCGATGGCCGTCATCGAGCTGGTCGAGGCGCTGACCGTGGCGCAGGCCGCCACGGGCGAGGCCGAGGCCGCCACCAAGCGTTCCGCCAAGGACCGTGCCGGTGACGAGGCTCTGGCCGACCTCAAGAAGGACTCCGAGCCGGCGGACGCCACGCCCGAGACCGCGGACGACGCGGTCGAGGACGCCGCTCCGGCCGACGAGGAGCCCAAGGAGTCCAAGGACGCCTGAGCGTTCACAAGACCCCGCGTGAGCGACGGACGGGCCCGCATCCCTCTTTTCCGAGGGGTGCGGGCCCGTTCCGCTGAGAGCCCCGAATCCCCCTGTTCCGCTGAGAGGAATGCGCGCGTGAGCGACGAGGTGGCGCCCGGCGCCGTACGGGTGCGGCTGGATCTGGCCTACGACGGTACGGACTTCTCCGGGTGGGCCAAGCAGCGCACCCGGCGGACCGTGCAGGGGGAGCTGGAGGCGGCGATCCCGACGGTGCTGCGGATGGCGGGGCCGGTGGAGCTGACCGTCGCGGGGCGCACCGACGCCGGGGTGCACGCGCGCGGGCAGGTGGCGCACGTGGACCTGCCCGCGGACCTGTGGGCGGCCGAGGGCGGCAACCTGCGCCGGCGGCTGGCCGGACGGCTGCCGTGGGACGTACGCGTCTGGGACGTCTCGGCGGCACCCGCCGGGTTCAACGCGCGGTTCTCGGCGGTGTGGCGGCGGTACGCCTACCGCGTCGGCGACCACCCCGGCGGTGTGGACCCGCTGCTGCGCGGCCACGTGCTGTGGCACGACCGTCCGGTGGACGTCGACCGGATGAACGCGGCGGCCGGACTCCTCCTCGGCGAGCACGACTTCGCGGCGTACTGCAAGAAGCGCGAGGGCGCCACGACCATCCGCACCCTGCTCGACCTGCGCTGGGAGCGTACGGCCGACGGTCTCGCGGTCGCCACGGTGCGCGCCGACGCCTTCTGCCACAACATGGTGCGCGCGCTGATCGGCGCGATGATCCTGGTCGGCGACGGCCACCGCCCGGTCGGCTTCCCCGGCGAGGTCCTGGCCGGCCGCGAGCGCCACTCCGCCGTCAAGGTCCTGCGCCCCCACGGCCTGACCCTGGAAGAGGTCGGCTACCCGGCGGACGACGCGATGGGGGCGAGGGCGGCGGAGGCGCGGAACATGAGGTCGCTGCCGTGCGCCCCCGGCGTGACCGCTCCCGCCGCTCCCGCCGCTCCCGCCGCTCCCGCCGGTCCCGCCGCTCCCGCCGGTCCCACCGGTCCCGCCGCTACGGCCGGTCCCGCTGCTACGGGCGCTACGGCGTAGCGGCGCTCGCCGCGTCGCGGCCACGCTGGATGACGCGCTGGAAGGCGAAGTCGGAGGCGTCGTTGGCGGCCTGTCTGGCGGTGGTGTCGGTCGTGGTGAGGGTCTTGCCGGTCTTGAAGCCGGAGATGGTGAAGTAGGCGTAGCGGCCGACGGCGTTGGACGTCATCTGGCAGGCGACGGCGTGGCAGAAGTCCTTGATGCCGCCGCCGTTGAGCGGGCCGAGGTAGTGGGCGGTCTTCTGCACCTTCGCCGCGTGGGCGGTGTCGTCGAAGACGGCGATGCCGACGGTGACGGCCACGCCGCCGCGTACGTAGGTGGCGCGGATCAGCTTGCGGCAGCCGTTGGCGGTGAGGGCGGCGGCCAGTTCGCTGCGGGCGCCGTCGGCGCACTTGGCGGTGGTGGTGGCGGCGGTCTGGGAGTAGACGTTGCCGCCTATTCGGAACTGCTTGCCGGGGAAGAGGCCGCCCACGGTGATCGGGGCGGTGTCCTTGGCGGCGGTGGAGATGAAGTCCAGCGGGTTGGGCGGCGGCGGGGGAGCGACCGAGGAGAACGAGGGCGCGGGCGGCAGCGGTGACTGCGTCGTGGCGCCGCTGGTGGCCGAGGACGGTCCGGCCACCGGCTCGTCGTCCGAGCCGCCCGACATGACGACGGCGGCGGCGACGCCGCCCGCTATCACCGCGACGGCGACGATCCCGCCGCCGAGCATCATCAGCTTGCGCCGCTTGGCACCGCTGGCGGCCTGCTGCTCGGCGAGCGCGCCCCAGTCGGGTGTCCCGCCCGGGGGCGGCCCGCCCGGCCCGAGCATCCGGTCGGTGAGCCGTACGCGGACGGCGTGCGCGGAGCGTTCGGCAGCGGCGACGGTAGAGCGGGAGCCGAAGCGGAAGCACAGCGACAGCGCCAGGAAGTCCGCGGCGAGCAC
>NZ_MECL01000216.1 GCF_014596445.1 Streptomyces sp. CBMA29
CCGCGTCGGCCGTCGGCGCCGAGGCCGTGGAGTCCGCCGTCGCGGTCTCCCAGCCCGGCACGGACGAGGGGGCCGCGCCCCGCACCCCGCGCCGCCGTCGCCGTACGCGTGGCGCCGCTCCCGAGGCGGTCGCCGTGGAGACGGTGACGGCTGTCGAGCCGGTCGCCGCCGCTCCGGTCGCCGAGGAAGCGCCCAAGACGCCGCGCCGCCGTACGCGTAAGACGGTCGCGGAGGCGCCCGCCGCGGTGACCCCGGTGGTCGAGGAGGAGGCGCCCAAGGCAGCCCGCCGACCGGCCCGCCGCTCGATCCTCAACGGCGAACCCGAGGAAACCGCGACCCCCGTCAGCCCTGTCACCCCGGTCGCGGACGAGGCCCCCAAGACGCCGCGCCGCCGCACCCGCAAGGCGGTCGCAGAGGCGCCCGCCGCGGTGACCCCGGTGGTCGAGGAGGAGGCGCCCAAGGCAGCCCGCCGACCGGCCCGCCGCTCGATCCTCAACGGCGAACCCGAGGAGACCGCGACCCCGGTCACCCCGGTCACCCCGGTCACCGAGGAAGCGCCGAAGACACCGCGCCGCCGCACCCGCAAGGCCGCGACGGCCGTCACCGCCGAGGTGCCCGCGCCCGCGGTCGCGCCGGAGGCGGAGAGCACCGCGGACGCGCCGAAGCCGGTACGCAAGCGGGCGCCCCGCAAGACCGCCGCCGCTGCCCTGGCGGTCGAGGTCGCCGAGGTACCGGCTCCCGCCACCGCGGGGGACGAGGCGCCGAAGACCCCGCGCCGCCGCACCCGCAAGGCGGTCGCCGCGACGGCCACGGACGAGGGCTGACCTCGGCCGTCTCCGCCGCCGCACCCGTACGGACGCACGCCCCCGGCCCCTGGGCCGGGGGCGTGCGCGTGCCGGGGACACCGGGATCGGGCGGAGGCAACCTGTCGGACATATGCACCGCGTAACCTCGGTTCATGAGCCGACCCACTGCCCTGGATCTGCCGGAGAACGTGTCCGCCCATCGGCTGGAGACGGCCCGCGGATCCTTCGCCGTACTCGACGCCTCCCCCGCCCCCGACGCCCCGCCGCGCGGCACCGCGCTGCTCGTGCCCGGCTTCACCGGCAGCAAGGAGGACTTCCTCCCGCTGCTCACCCCGCTGTCGGCGGCCGGTTTCCGGGTGGTGGCGGTGGACGGCCGCGGCCAGTACGAGTCGGGCGGCCCGCGCGAGGAGAGCGCCTACGCGCAGGGCGAGTTGGCGGCGGACGTGGTCGCGCAGACGGCGGCGCTCGCGGCGGCCGACGGGGGCGGCCCCGTGCATCTGCTGGGCCACTCGCTGGGCGGTCTCGTCGTACGGGCGGCGGTGATCGGCCAAGGTCCCGGCGCGTGGGCGTCGTTGACGCTGATGAGCACGGGACCGGGTGCGATCTCCGAGGAACAACAGACCCGCACCCAGTTGTTGATCGATGTGCTGCCGGTGATGGATCTGGAGGCCGTCTGGCAGGCGATGCGGTCGATGGACGCGGAGAACGGCGAGCAGCCGGACACCCCGCCCGCCGTCGAGGCGTTTCTGCACCGCCGCTGGGTGACGACGCTGCCAGAGCAACTCGCTGTCACCGCACGGCAGTTGATGGACGAGCCGGACCGGGTGGACGAGCTGGCCGCGGCCGGGCCGCTGCCGAAACTGGTGATCTCGGGCGAGGTCGACCATGTGTGGCCGCTGTCGTGGATGGACGCGATGGCGACTCGGCTGGGCGCCGGGCGCGCGGTGATCAAGGGCGCGGAGCACTCGCCGAACACCGAGCGTCCCGCCGAGACGGCGGCGGCGCTGATCGCCTTCTGGACCGGCGGCACGGGCGACGACAGCACAAGCCTTACCGGTGAGTAATTAGATCGAGAAAGAGTTTCTTTAGTCTAGGGAATGTTTTCGAGGGGGTGTTGGTTGACCACACATGTAACGAGCGACGAAGGGAGAAGCCCCATGCGCTTCGAGATCATGCGGCTCGACGACCGAAACGGCAACGCCGTGGACAGCACCGTCGTGGACGCCTCCGCCGTCAACAAGATCGTGCAGCAGGCCGCTGCCATGGGCCAGCGCATCTACATCCGCCCCGCGGACTGACGACACCACAGGGCCTGGCCCACCGCATCGGCGCCCCGTACAGAAGACGTACGGGGCGCTTTCGCGTGTCCGGGGGCCCGGCGGGGGCCCGCGGGGGCTCCGGGGGCCCGCGGGAGGGCTCAGCCCTCGCCGTGGATGAAGCCGAAGATGCCGTTGGCGACCTGCTGGACGGCGATGGCCGACAGGAGCATGCCCGACAGCCGGGTCACCAGCACCACACCGCCCTCCTTGATCAGCCGGATGATCGCCAGCGAGTACCGCATCGTCAGCCACAGCACGGCGTGCATCGCGATGATCGCCACCCACACCGACATCTGCTGACCGAACCCGTCCGCGTGCTGCACCGCCAGGATCACGGTCACGATCGCGCCGGGCCCCGCCAGCAGCGGCATCCCCAGCGGCACCAGCGCGACGTTCACGTCCTTCGTCTGCGTCGGCTCGTCCGCCTTCCCGGTCAGCAGATCCAGCGCGATCAGCAGGAGCAGCAGCCCGCCCGCCACTCGCAGCGCGGGCACCGACACATGCAGGTAGTCGAGGATCTGCTGACCGCAGATCCCGAACACCGTGATCACCCCGAGCGCCACCAGCGCCGCCTGCCACGCCATCCGGCGCTGCACCTTCGTGGCGCGCCCCGAGGTCAGCGCGAGAAAAATGGGCGTGATACCGGGCGGATCCATGATCACGAAGAGCGTGACGAATACCGACCCGAAGAGGGTGACGTCGAACATGGGGCGACTTTCTGGTGAGGGGAGGCGAGTCGGGCTGCGCCCGGCAGACGGCGTGGGGGTGGGACGGGCCCACCGGGCCGCGGACTCCGACGGCGGGAACCCCCACGGGGAGGCCGTCAGCCGACATCACATCCGCGCGGGTGGCTTGGGGCGGGAGAACGCACCGCGCCGCGGGCGCGGGAAGAGGCCCGGGGGGCTCCCCGGAGCGAGGAGCGGGGCCGCGGAGCGGCGCTAGACGGCGCTGATGGGCACCGCGCCGGTCGCCCGCCGGGCGATCTCGCGGTAGACCTCGGGGTCGGTGACGCAGTCGCCGAGACGGCAGGTCTTGCGACTGCCGTGATAGTCGCTCGACCCGGTGGCCAGCAGCCCCGTCTCGGCCGCGAAGGCCCGCAGCCGGGCCCTGGTCGGGGCGTCGTGGTCCACGTGGTCGACCTCGATACCGTCGAGCCCGGCCGCCGCCAGTTCCGCTGTCACCGACTCCGGTACGGTCTCGCCGCGCTTGTGCGCGCCGGGGTGCGCGAAGACGGTGACCCCGCCCGCGCCCTTCACCAGCCGTACCGCGTCGAAGGGGTTCAGCTCGTGTTTGGGTACGTAGGCCCGCCCGGCGTTCGTCAGCCAGTCGTCCGTGAAGGCGTCGGAGACGGTGGGGACCACGCCGAGCTCCACCATCGCGGTCGCGATGTGGGGCCGCCCGACGGAGCCGTCCCCCGCGATGGCGGCCACCCGCTCCCAGGTCACGGGCACGCCCAGCTCCTGGAGCTTTGCCACCATGGCCCGCGCCCTCGGCACCCGGTCGTCCCGTACCAGCTCCCGCTCCCGGTACAGCTCCGGCTCCTGCGGGTCGAACAGGTACGCCAGCATGTGCATGCTGATGCCGTCGATCCGACAGGACAGCTCCGCGCCGGTGACCAGCGTCAACGGCACCGTCAGCTCGCGCAGCGCCGCCGTCGCCTCCGCGTATCCGCCCACCGTGTCGTGATCCGTCAGCGCCACGACGTCCAGACCGGCCCCCGCCGCGTTCCGCACCAGCTCGGCGGGCGCGTCGGTGCCGTCACTCGCGGTGGAGTGAGCGTGCAAATCAATCCGCACCGGGGCGCTCCGCTGGGCAGTAGTGTCTTCTCGGCCAGCCGCCAGCATAACCTTCACCCTCCCACCCGCCGGTGGGGCCTTGCCGCGCAGTTCCTCCCCCAGCGGTAGCTGGGAGGTGCCCCCAGCGCCCCTCAAGGGGCACACCCTCATTCGCCAGGCGGCGAGCCGATCTTTTTAAGGGCGCGGGACCGTGCCTGATATGCGGCTGCCGCCGCGTGGGCGCGGCCCTCACGGGGCACACCACCTTTCGTCCGGACGGCGAGCCGATCTTTTTAGGGGCGCGGAGAACTGCGCGGCCAGCCAGCGCGCTCCCGCACGTCACCACCGGCCCCAAAGGGGCAATTCGGATGTATCCCGACCACCCGCTGGTGGGGGCGGGCCGCGCAGTTCCCCGCGCCCCTAGGGTGTGCCGACTTGCGCGAGGTGCGGGGAGGCGTCAGCCGAGGAGGCGGGGGGAGAGGGCGCCGCAGGGGAGCATGTCGACCTCGGCTCCGGCGTCGCGGAGGTCGGTGAGGACGAGCTCGTCGTACATGAGGAGCCCGGTCTGCTCGGGCCAGACGATGGCCCAGAGCCAGAGCCCGCGGGCCTCGCCGGCGAAGACGACGCGGTCGTCGGGCGCGCCGTTGACGTGCCAGAGAGGAGTCGGCCGCCCGGCGGCGAGCACCTTGGCGTGCGGGGGCTTGTCGACGCACATGCCGGGCCCGGGATCGGGCCCGGGAATGCCGGCGTGGCGGGCGCCGAGCCCGACGCCCAGTTCCTCGGCGATGAGCATGAGTTCACCGGGTCCGCCGAGCGGGCCGGGCCCTGAGCAGGCCACGGCGGTGGCCCGGCCGCCGCTGCGGTCGTCGCCCGCGGCCGCGACGCCGGAGAAGAGCCAGCCGACCGGCAGGGGCCACGGCATCCAGACGGGCACCTGGGCACGGTGCACGACGACGCCGAGCGCCTCGACGCTCGGGGGCACGACAGGTTGCAGCGGATACACGGTCCCGTGCTCGTCGCACTGCCAGGAGTCGGCGAAGAGGCCGGGCGCTCGCACCCTGCCACCGCACTTCGGGCAACTGGGTTCGCCCCTCATAACGACCAACGGTCCTCCGGGTGCGTGCCGCCGTCAAGGACGATCACCCAGGTGGTTCAGCGACAACACGCGCGTGGCGGAACGCGATCCCGACCGGCGCCATCGGCCGGACCAGCGGCCCGGATCAGTCGAGGGCCACGGCCCCGCGCAGCGGATCGCGGAGGTCCGTGCCGTGCGAGAGCCAGCGTTCCTGGAGGGCGGCGGCGCCTTGCACCCGCTTCCAGGCGGCCTCGGTGTGGGTCATGGGCAGCAGCGGCAGGAAGCGGACGGGGTCGAGGGCGTCGAGGGTCAGGTCCTCGACCAGGCCGCCGCCCTCGGCGACGAGCACGGCGGAGAAGGGCGCGCCCGGCCAGAGCGGCTCGCCGACGTCCAGCGAGTTGCCGGGGCCGACGACGACCCCTTCGACCTGCGGAGAGGCGCCGAGTACGGCGAGCGGCCGCAGCACCTTGTCGGTTTCGGCCACACCGGCGCGTACCGACAGCAGCAGTTCGGCGCGGGGGCCGCGTACGGGATCGGCGACGGTGGCGAGAGGCTCGTTCATGGGCCGCGCCGACATCCCGAGGGTGGCGTATCGCAGCAGGTCACCGTCGCGGTAGCGGAGCACTTCGATGCGGTCGACGCCGAGGAAGGTCACGGCGGCGCGCGCGTCCGGCGCGCCGAAGGCGGAGCGCAGCCGCGCCTCGACCAGCGTCAGGAGATCACCCATACGGCGAGCATAGATCGCGTATGGAACCGGCCAAGCGCGGTCGAGCGGGCACGCGGACGCGCTAAGGTGGGGCGTTCATATACGACATCCCCCAGCGGGGCATGGCCGGAGGAGGTGGGGACTGCAGTGGATCCGAGTCGACCGTGCAGTACCGGCAGCTCTTCCGAACGCCGTCCCGTGATGTGAGTCTGCGCGCTACCTACCCGGCCCTTGTGCCGTGAAACGCGTGACCTCACGATCCTCACGATCTGCCCGCGGAGCGAATCCGCGTCGGAAGAGCGCCCTGAACTGCCTGGTGATCAGCCAGTACTGATCCCGTCCTGATCAGCATTCAGTGCGGCGTGATGCCGTCGGCCAGTCCGTGAAGGAGCTTGCCATGTCGATGATCCGTGATCTGCGCGCTGTCGTACGCCCCGCGCTGCGCAAGAGCACCGCGTCCTACGACTACGGGCCGACTCACGACGTCTCGGCCGCCGGAAGCGCGGTGGTGGACTGCGCGGTCTACCGCGACGGCGTGCGGTGCGGCGACACCGCCGGTCTCAGCGAGGCGCTGGCGAGCGTGCGGGCCGGGCGCAGCGGCGAGCAGTGCGACGGGCGGGACGGCTTCGTGTGGATCGGTCTGCACGAGCCGACCGAGCAGGAGTTCGCCGGTATCGCCCAGGAGTTCGGCCTGCACCCGCTGGCGGTCGAGGACGCGGTCCACGCCCATCAGCGGCCGAAGCTGGAGCGGTACGACGACTCGCTGTTCACGGTCTTCAAGACGATCCGCTACGTCGAGCACGCCGAGCTGACCGCCACCAGCGAGGTGGTGGAGAGCGGCGAGGTGATGGTCTTCACCGGCCGGTATTTCGTGATCACCGTGCGGCACGGCAGCCACGGTTCGCTGCGCTCGCTGCGGCACCGCCTCGAAGACGACCCCGAGCTGCTGGCCAAGGGCCCGTCGGCCGTCCTGCACGCCATCGCCGACCAGGTCGTGGACGACTATCTGGCCGTCACCGAGGCCGTGCAGGACGACATCGACGAGGTCGAGATCGACGTCTTCTCGGCCGAGAACGGCAAGCCGTCGCGCGGCGGCGACGCGGGCCGGATCTACCAGCTCAAGCGCGAGGTGCTGGAGTTCAAGCGCGCGGTGGCGCCGCTGCTGCGGCCGATGCAGGTGCTCGGCGAGCGGCCGATGCGACTGATCGACCCGGAGATCCAGAAGTACTTCCGCGACGTCGCCGACCACGTGGCCCGCGTCCACGAGCAGGTCATGGGCTTCGACGACCTGCTGAACTCGATCCTCCAGGCCAACCTCGCGCAGGCCACCGTCGTGCAGAACGAGGACATGCGCAAGATCACCGCGTGGGCGGCGATCCTGGCCGTCCCGACGATGATCACCGGCGTGTACGGGATGAACTTCGACGTCATGCCCGAGCTGCGCTGGAAGTTCGGCTATCCGACCGTGCTGATCGGCATCGTGGCGATCTGTTACGTGATCCACCGCGGCTTCCGGCGCAACGGCTGGCTCTGACGCGGATACGCGGGGCCGCGGGCACGCGGGTCCGCGCGGCGCTCAGGCGGTCTTCCGGCGGTCGGCGAGGATCACCAGGGCCAGGCCCACGAGGATCACGCAGAGCGCCGGGTAGGCGGACCAGGCCGGGATCTGGCCCAGCCACAGCGCGGCGATCAGCGCCGCGCCCGGCGTCTCCAGCAGGATCGCGGTGGAGGTGGTGGACGGGCCGAGGCCGCGTACCACCCGGTTGAGCAGCGAGTGCCCGAGCAGTTGCGCGACGACGGTGAGGGCGGCGATCTTCAGCCACGTACGGCCGTCGTAGCCGCCGAGCGCGGAGCCGGAGACCAGGCAGGTGACCAGCAGGACCGCGGCGGTGGTGGCGTAGCAGACGTAGGTGTACGCGGTCGTGCTCGCGGTTCTGCGCACCTCGGAGCCGAGCAGGACGTATCCGGCGGCGGCGATGCCCCCGCCGAGGGCCAGGGCGTCGCCCGCGAGGGCCCGGGTGTCGGTGGACAGGTCGATGCCGGTGAGGATGACGACGCCCACCACGGCGAGCGCGGTGCCCACCCACACCAGCCGGGGCGGCCGGTGGCCGCGTATCCGCAGGATGATCGTGGTCCAGATCGGCGTGGTGGTGCACAGCGCGGTCGAGGTGGCCACCGACGTCATCGACAGGCTCGGCAGCCACAGCCCGAAGTGCAGCGCGAGCACCACACCGGCCAGCACCGAGAGCGTCAGCGCCCTGCGGCCCATCCGCCGCAGTTCGGCGCGGCCCCGCCACAGCGCGAACGGGCTGAGGACGCCGACCGCCATCGCGTTCCGCCAGAAGGCGATGGCGAGCGCGGGCGCGGCTGTCGAGGCGATCAGCGGGGCAGACATCGAGACGCTGGCGATGGCCACGGTGAGCAGCGTGAAGTCCAGCGTCCGCGCGGCGGCGGGCTCGGCGCCCGGCCCTCCCGCGGCGGCGGGCCCCGTACCGGTGTCCGGCAGCGGAAGCGCGGCGGCGGCGGGCTCGGCGGTCACGGGACTCCTCAGGGGGGACGCGGTGCGGGGGCGGTGACGGGGACGGTGGCGGCCGCGGGTCGGACATCGGAGCGTCGGACACGGGAGCGGATACGGCGCCGCGCCCGTCGGCAGCCACCAGCGTAAGGCCCATGGCGGGTCCACGTACCTGTCGGTCCGTACCGTGGTACCGGCCGGGGTCCGCTGCCTGTGACCAGCGCCTAAAGTGGCGGCATGACGACCGCTGTGAGCGCAGAGCAGACCGCCCTCGTCGAGGAGGCCACCAAGAAGTCGGGCCTGGTGTGGGTGGACGGCCAGGCGCTGTGGCACGCGTGGGTGGACGGCGCGATGTGCGTGGTCGGCGGCGGGCCCGTCGAGCAGCCGCTGCCGCCGGGGCTCGCCGACGGCGGGCGCGCCACGGTCGTCGTCCGTAGCAAGGACAAGGGCGGGCGGCTGGTGGCCTGGACGGCCCTGGCCGCCCTGCTGCCGCCGGACGGAGAGGCGTGGGCGGCGGCCGTCGCGGAGCTGAAGGGCAAGCGGCTCAACTCCGTCGACGCCGAGACGGTCACCGAGCGCTGGGCCCGCGACTGCCGGGTCTTCCGGCTGGCGCCCGAGGGCGCTCCCGTCGAGCACCCAGGCGCGATGCCGGACGTCTCCGGCGCGGCGGTCCCGGCCGCGACCCCGGCCACGACCCGGCATCCGGTCCCGGCCGGCCTGCCGAAGCTGCTGGCCCGCCGCCGCAAGGCGTAGGGCCTGTCCGGCGGATCATGGGCGGTCCTGGCGGCGCCTGGCACGCACTCCCCCCGACTCCGTCCGGAGGTGCCCCCACCGCCATTGCCGAGCGCACGCACCGGACACCGCCAGCCCCGGGCACCTCCCGGACGGAGTCTGGGGGAGGGACCTCGCGGACACGCCCCAGCGCGCCGGGCCCGGCTACTTCGTCGTCACCGATTTGCCGTAGTCGACCACCGAGGACTTGTTCGGCGCCGCGAGCGTGAATTCCTCGCCCCAGTCGGAGAGGGTCAGCGTCCCCGCGTTGCCCGCGCGCTGGTAGCGCAGCGGGTAGGGCGTGCCCTTGAGGGAGACGTCGAGCGAGCCGCCCTTGGCGCCGTTGAGGGCGACGGTCTTGGTGTCGCCCACCTTGCGGTGGTCGCCGAGCTTGAGGTCGCCGTCGAGCACGAAGAGGTCGGCGAGCAGCACCTTCTTGTCGGTGAATCCGCTGAACTGCTTGTACGCGGGGTCGGCGGTGGGCACCTTGACGTATTTGTCGTCGAGCTTCTGGGCGGCGGCCTTGCCGTTCGTGTCGGCGCCGGCGTCGCCGTAGAAGTCGGCGCCCGCCTTGAGGTAGAGGTCGGCGCCGACCCGCAGGAGCTGGAAGGTCGTGCCCTTGGTGGTGACCTCGCCGACGCCGCCGTTGTCCCGCAGCCGCATGTCGAGGCGGAAGCTCTGCCCCTTGCTGATCACCGTGCCCGCCAGGCGTACGGTCGGCGCGGTCTCGGCGGCGGTCTTCGCCTTCTGCTCGACGGTCGCGGGCGGCAGTTTGGCGACGCCGTTGGTGCCCGCGTCGGGGTCGCCGCCGAAGCCGAGGCATCCGGTGAGCACGGTCGCCGCGCACAGTGTTCCGAGAGCGGCGGCTGCGGTCCGGCGGCCGGGATACACGTGTTCTCGTCCTCCTGCGGAGACGGCGGGGGGCACCCCGGACGAGTCCGGGGAGGCGTCCAGAAGCTACCGCACGGTACCCCGGCGGGCACCCCATGGGGCGGGCAAGATCCGCTGGGAGTAGCCTGGCGACGGATGACGAGTGGACCGGAGCAGCCCTCCGTGGACCGGTAGGAGGCCCCCCGATGGCCGCAGGCAGCCCGCGGGTCTTCGTCTCCCATCTTTCGGGCGTCGCGGTCTTCGACCCGAACGGCGACCAGGTGGGCCGGGTCCGTGACGTCGTGGTGATGCTGCGGGTCGGCGGACGGCCGCCGCGAGTGCTCGGCCTGGTGGTCGAGGTGGTGAGCCGCCGCCGGATCTTCCTGCCCATGACGCGGGTCACCGGGGTCGAGTCCGGCCAGGTGATCACCACCGGGGTCCTGAACATGCGCCGCTTCGAGCAGCGGCCGACCGAGACGCTGGTGCTGGGCGAGCTGCTGGACCGCCGGGTGCGGCTGGTCTCCGAAGAACCGGGACAGGACGCGGGACAGGGCTCGGGCCAGGACGCCGGCCAGGGCTCGGGGCAGGACGCAGCTCAGGAGGCGGGGCAGGGCGCGGGAGGGGACAGCGGGCAGGGCGCGGCGGACGGGAGCGCGGGCGAGTCCGGCGCGGAGGTCACCGTCCTCGACGTCTCCATGACCCAGCTCCCGGCCCGCCGCGACTGGGAGATCGACAAGGTCTTCGTCCGCCGCGGCAGGCCCAAAGGGGCGCGCGCGGCGCTTCCTTGGAAGGGGGGCGGCGGGCGGCGGGCGGGCGCCACCCTCACCGTCGACTGGTCGGCGGTGACCGGCTTCCGGCTGGCCGAGGACGGCCAGGGCGCCGAGAATCTGGTGGCCACCTTCGAACAGCTCCGCCCGGCCGACCTGGCGAACGTCCTGCACCACCTGTCGCCCAAGCGGCGCGGCGAGGTGGCCGCGGCGCTCGACGACGACCGGCTGGCGGACGTCCTGGAGGAGCTGCCGGACGACGACCAGGTGGAGATCCTCAGCAAGCTCAAGGAGGAGCGCGCGGCGGACGTCCTGGAGGCGATGGACCCGGACGACGCGGCCGACCTGCTGGCCGAGCTGCCCGCGGAGGAGCAGGAACGGCTCCTCACGCTGATGCAGCCGCAGGACGCGGCGGGCGTACGGCGGCTGCTGTCGTACGAGGAGCGGACCGCGGGCGGGCTGATGACCACCGAGCCGATCGTGCTGCGCCCGGACGCCACGGTCGCCGACGCGCTCGCCCGGATCCGCAACCCCGACCTGTCCCCCGCCCTGGCCGCGCAGGTCTACGTGTGCCGGCCGCCGGACGAGACGCCGACCGGCAAGTACCTGGGCCTGGTGCACTTCCAGCGGCTGCTGCGCGACCCGCCGTTCACGCTGCTCGCCTCGATCGTGGACACCGACCTCCAGCCGCTGACGCCCGACACCCCGCTGCCCGCGGTGACCAGCTATCTGGCCACGTACAACATGATCTCGGCGCCAGTGGTGAACGCGACCGGGGGGCTGCTGGGCGCGGTCACGGTGGACGACGTGCTGGACCACCTGCTGCCCGAGGACTGGCGCGAGACGGATCTGCACGGCGCGGTCGGGCCGCACGGGCACCACATGACGGACGACGGCACGGACGACGGCACGGACGACGCGGCGGACGACGACGCGCGGGGCGGCATGACGGGGGTGGGCGACGATGGCGGCCGATGACCGTGACCGGGAGCGCTTCCGGCACCCGCCCGGCGCGACCGCCACCTCGCGCCCCCGCGTGCGGCTCGACCAGCCGCGCACGCCGCGCCGCAGCCTGCTGCCGACGTACGACCCGGAGGCGTTCGGCAAGCTCTCCGAGCGCGTCGCCCGCTTCCTGGGCACCGGACGGTTCATCGTCTGGATGACGGTCCTCATCATCTTGTGGGTGCTGTGGAACATCTTCGCGCCGCCGTCGATCCGCTTCGACAACTACCCGTTCATCTTCCTGACCCTGATGCTGTCCCTCCAGGCGTCGTACGCGGCCCCGCTGATCCTGCTCGCGCAGAACCGGCAGGACGACCGGGACCGGGTCAACCTCGAACAGGACCGCAAGCAGGGCGAGCGCAGCATCGCCGACACCGAGTACCTGACCCGCGAGGTCGCGGCGCTGCGGATGAACCTCGGCGAGGTCGCCACCCGCGACTGGATCCGCTCCGAACTCCAGGACCTGCTCAAGGAGATCGAGGACCGGCAGGCGGCGGGCGGCCACGGCACGGGCCCCGGCGGCAGGCCAAGCGGCGGCAGGGCCCACACCAGGCGCGGCCCCGAGGCCAGGCTCGGCACGGACGGCACGCGCGGAGCCGGGACCGGCCCCGGCCCCGACTCCGACTCCGGCTCCAGCTCCGGCTCCGGCTCCGGCTCCGGCTCCGGCTCCGAGGGCAGTGACGAAGGCGACGGCCGGGGGCGCTGAACGGCGCTCGGCCACCGCCGTACCATCGACGTATGGCTACCGACACCGCAGTCTCCACGCCGACCGAAGACGCCGTGCGCGCCGCGCTCGCGACGGTGAACGACCCGGAGATCCACAAACCGATCACCGACCTCGGCATGGTCAAGTCCGTGGACATCGGCGCCGACGGCTCGGTCGCCGTCACCGTCTATCTCACGGTGTCCGGCTGCCCGATGCGCGACACGATCACCAACGCCGTCACGGCGGCGGTCGAGGGCGTCGCCGGGGTCACCTCGGTCCGCGTCACGCTGGACGTGATGAGCGACGAGCAGCGCCGCGACCTGGCGTCGTCGCTGCGCGGCGGGCAGGCGGAGCGGGAGATCCCGTTCGCCCAGCCGGGCTCGCTGACCAGGGTCTACGCGGTCGCGTCCGGCAAGGGCGGGGTCGGCAAGTCCTCGGTGACGGTCAACCTGGCGGCGGCGATGGCGGCCGACGGGCTGAAGGTCGGCGTCGTGGACGCGGACATCTACGGGCACAGCGTGCCGCGCATGCTCGGCGTCGACGGCCGCCCCACCCAGGTCGAGAACATGATCATGCCGCCGTCCGCGCACGGCGTGAAGGTCATCTCGATCGGCATGTTCACCCCCGGCAACGAGCCGGTGGTCTGGCGCGGGCCGATGCTGCACCGCGCGCTCCAGCAGTTCCTGGCCGATGTGTACTGGGGCGACCTGGACGTGCTGCTGCTCGACCTGCCGCCCGGCACCGGTGACATCGCCATCTCGGTGGCGCAGCTCGTGCCCAACGCGGAGATCCTGGTCGTGACCACCCCGCAGCAGGCGGCGGCCGAGGTCGCCGAGCGCGCCGGGTCGATCGCCGTGCAGACCCACCAGAAGATCGTCGGCGTGGTGGAGAACATGGCGGGCATGCCGTGCCCGCACTGCGACGAGATCATCGACGTCTTCGGCGCGGGCGGCGGCGAGCGGGTCGCCGAGGGCCTGACCCGTACGACCGGCGCGACCGTGCCCGTCCTCGGGCAGATCCCGATCGACGTGCGGCTGCGCGAGGGCGGCGACGACGGGCGTCCGGTCGCCCTCAGCAACCCCGACTCCCCCGCGGGCGCGGCCCTGCGGTCCATCGCGGGCAAGCTGGGCGGCCGTCAGCGCGGCCTGGCGGGGATGTCGCTGGGGATCACGCCGCGCAACAAGTTCTGAGCGCTCGGCGGGCGGGCCTGCCGCCCGGCGCGACACGGCGGGGGCGGGCTGATCGGTGATCAGCCCGCCCCCGCCGTCCGCGTAGCGCCTCAAAGGCGCCTGAGAGTGCCCTGAGGGCGCCTCAGACCTCGTACAGGGTCACGTCCTTGACCACGGCCAGTCCGAGGCCGTACGCGCTCATGCCGCGGCCGTACGCGCCGAGGTGGACACCGCGGGCCGAGCCCGCCATGACCCAGCCGTACTCGGACTCGCGGTAGTGGAACGGCGTCGGGTCGCCGTCGACCGGAAGGGTCAGCGTCGACCAGCCGCTGCCCGCCAGGTCGTCGGCGAGATCCCACGCGGTGGCGGTCTGCTGGTCGAGCCAGTCCTCGCGCAGGGCCCGGTCCATGGTGGTGGGCCAGGTGCAGGACAGCAGGCCGGACCCGGCGATCCAGGCCGCGGAGGAGACCGAGGTCGCCTCCAGTACGCCGGTGCCGTCGGAGCTGCGCCGTCCGGGGCGGTTGGCGAGGGTGACGACCGCGGCGAACCGCAGTTCTTTGGTGTCTGCTGGAGCCGACTTCAGCGAAGGCTCGTCACCATGCCCTATTGAGCCGTGCTCGACCGTGCCGTCCCCGCTGACGCCGACCGTGCCCAGCCAGCGCCGTCCGGTGAACGCCTCGTCCAGCCCGTACCAAGGGAAGTCGGCCATCAAGTAGCCGTCGACCGTCCCACGAGCACTGCCGGTCTTCGTCTCCATGCGGTGTTACGCCTCCTCCGTGCCCATCTGGGCGACTCGCCATCTTGCCCGACCCTGGGTGGGTTCGGGAGCCGAACCGGCTCACGGTGACGGCGAACACACGGACAATAGCCACCTGGAGGGGTGAAAAGGCGTGATCTGGTTGACTCAGGTCGCGTCGGAATCGAACGGCGGAGCCTCGCCGGGCTCCAGGCCGTCCTTCTTGCGGAGCCGGTCGGGCGTGGCCGAGGAGCCGCCGCCGGAGGCCGGTCCCGGTGTGCCGGACGACGAACCGGCCGCGCCGGACGAGCCGTTGGCGGCGGAGGCGGGCTCCACCCCGTTGACCGCGTCGGTGACTTCGGCCATCTCCTTGCGGAAGTCGAAGCCGTTGCGGATGTCCTTGAGGCCCAGCTCGTCCATGTCGCTGTCGCTCATCAGATTCTTCTTGATGAACGTCTTCGGATTGAGGTCCTCGAACTCGAAGTCCTTGAACTCGGGGCCCAGCTCCCGCCGGATGTCTTCCTTGGCGCTGTCCGAGAACTCCCTGACCTTCCGGATGAAGTTCATGGTGTCCTGGATGACCTTCGGCAGCTTGTCGGGGCCGAAGACAAGGACGGCAAGGACCACGATCGCGACCAGCTCCAGCGGGCCTATGTCGAAGAACACCTTGCAGCTCCTTGGGACGTCCACAGCCGGGAAGGCAGGGTCCGGCGGACTTTACGGTACCTGTCCGCGCGGGCGGTGCGGGAGTGGCTCCGGCTAACAGTACGTCGCCCGGGGGTAAAGGGTCAGCCCCCGAGCCCGCTCCGGTGACCGGCCGGAGACCGGCCGGTGGCCGGTCAGCGCCGTATCGCGGGGACCTGGGGGCCGGGCGAGACGGGGGAAGCGGCGGGCGTCACGAGCGGCAGGGCGCCTGGCGCCATCAGCGGCCGGGTCACCGAAACGGGTGTCACCGAGGTGACCGCGCCGGGCGCGCGGAGCGTACGCCGGTCCCCCGCGTCGAGCACGCCGCGCGGGGTGACGCCGCGGGTGTCCGGCACGGAGTTGGCGCTCAGCGGGCTGACCGCGGGGCCGTCGTCGGGGCGGGCGCCGCCGTCGACCGCGGCTTCCATGGGCAGTGCGCTGCCCAGGGCGATGGCCGCCATCGAGAAGGCGCCCGCGGCGGCGAAGGCGAACCGCCTGCCGCGGGAGGCCGCGGTGCCGGAGCCGCTGTGCGCGGGGGGCTCCGGCCGCTCCCGGTCCTCGGGGCTGCCGTCGGCCGCGGCGGCGCTGGTCAGCTCATGGATGCGGAAACCGCGACCGCCGGAACCGCCGGAACCGCCGGGAATGAGGTCCCGGCCCGGGGTGAGGTACGAGAACTCCTCGCGGCGCCGTGAACCGCCGCCGCCGAACACGCCGGAGCCGAGCAGGCCGCCGTCGAAGGGGCCGCGCCGCTCCTGGTCGCGCCCGCCAGCGCCGGGCCCGTGACCCCGGTCGTCCCGGTCGCGCCGGTCAGGCGTACGGTCGCCGCCGTCGGTCCCGTCGCCGGTCGGTGGGAGGCCGGGAAGGCCCTGGAGCCGGGCCAGCAGCCCGGCGGAGAGCATCGGCTGCTCGGAGGCCGCCACGACGCTCTTGAGACGCCGCTGCTCGCTGGCAGCGGCTTTGCACTGCGGACAGGTCACCAGATGGGCGAGCACCCGGTCCCGGGTGTCGTCGCCGAGCTCGCCGTCGACGAATGCGGCGAGCCGGTCGCCAAGGTGCTGCTCGGCAGGCGCTGCACGTTGTTCGCCTGAACCGCTACTGCTCACGTTCTCCCGCCCTCCTGGCCAGGTTTCTGTGTGGCGGCAGCGAGCGCGGGAGCCGGCCGGGCGCCGGGCGCCCGGTGTTCCAGAGCCTTGCGCAGGTGGGAGCGGCCACGGTGGATCCTGCTCCGCACCGTACCCAGCTTCACACCCAGCGTCGCGGCGATCTCCTCGTACGACAGTCCCTCGATGTCGCAGAGCACCACGGCGGCGCGGAACTCCGGGGCGAGGGTGTCCAGCGCCTGCTGGACGTCCGCGTCGAAGTGCGTGTCGTTGAAGTGCTGCGCGGGGGACGGCTCGCGGCTGGGCAGCCGCTCGGCCGCGTCGTCCCCGAGAGCGTCGAAACGGATCCGCTGGCGGCGGCGCACCATGTCCAGGAAGAGATTGGTCGTGATGCGGTGCAGCCAGCCCTCGAACGTGCCGGGCGTGTAAGTGGACAGGGAACGGAAGACCCGCACGAAGACCTCTTGCGTGAGGTCCTCCGCATCGTGCTGGTTGCCGGTCAGGCGGTACGCCAGCCGGTACACCCGGGCACTGTGGGTACTGACGATCTCCTCCCAAGAGGGAGGCGTCCACGCCTGAGCGTCCCCGTCGGTGGCGAACGTCGCGGTCGCGGGAGTGTTTTCGCGTGAACGGTCATCAGCAGTGTTGGTCACGGATTTCGGCTGTCCGGCGGACCGGAGAATACGCCTGAGCGTCCCTCCCTTGTCACCGGCCGCAGCCGCACCTCCCCTGTCGGCTCTGGTGGTCTCCAGTAGAGCCCCTACCATATCCACCTCGCCCGTTAGCTCCGGATAAGTGCGCTGTTGCCATTGACTTCCAAAGACTTCCACCCGGCGGGGAGAGCCGGGGCCTTCTCCCGCCGGTAGCCGTCCTTACGGATAACGCACAGTCCCATCAGCGGGTTCCCGCCCCCAGCGGATACAGTCGCCGGGCGGGCTGCACCTACGACAGGGATCGACCCGGGGACAGGGAGAGGGACATTACCGGCAACCGGCAGGCGAGCTGGGCGTTCGCCGACGCGTTCGTCGCCGAGGACGACGCCCTCATACGCGCCCGCGCCCGGTCCCACGCGGCGGGACTGCGGCCCGTCTCGCCCGGCACCGGTGCGGCCCTGCGGCTGCTGGCCGCCACGGGGGACGCGAAGTCCGTCGTCGAGGTCGGTACCGGCACCGGGGTCTCCGGCATCCACCTGCTGCGCGGCATGCGCCCCGACGGCATCCTGACCACCGTCGACACCGAGCCGGACCGCCTTCAGCTCGCGCGGGAGGCGTACCGCGAGGCCGGTTTCGCCGCCAACCGCTCCCGGGTCATCCCCGGCCTGGCCCTGGACGTGCTCCCCCGGCTCACCGACGGCGGTTACGACCTCGTCTTCTGCGACGCCGACCGGCTGGAGTACCTGGACTATCTCGACGAGGCGCTGCGGCTGCTGCGGATCGGCGGCCTGGTCTGCTTCGAGGGCGCCTTCGCCCGCGGGCGCGCGCTGGACGCCGCCCACCAGGACGCCGAGTCGGTGCGGCTGCGCGAGCTGATGCGCGCGGTCCGGGACAGCCCGCGGCTGTCCCCCGTACTGCTGCCGACCGACGACGGTCTGCTGTGCGCGGTGCGCCGGAAGTGACCCGGCGGCGCGGGTGACGCCGAGGAGAGAACGACGGCGGCCCCGCACACGACATTCCGTGTACGGGGCCGCGACGATTAATGGGACCGCTGGTCTCAGGCGATGGCCTTCTTCAACGCGTCGCCGAGGGCATCCGCCTCGTCCGGGGTCAGCTCGACAACAAGCCGCCCGCCGCCCTCAAGCGGAACGCGCATGATGATGCTCCGCCCCTCCTTGGTCACCTCGAGCGGGCCGTCACCCGTCCGCGGCTTCATGGCCGCCATGCTCGTTCCCCTTCCTGAAACCAGCTCGGACTCGAACACATTGGTTCTCGGCCATTATCCCGCATCTATCGACCCGATGACCAACATCGGTCGCACTACGTTCAGCATGGGCCCTCCCCAAAACCGGCCAATTCGGCGAGTAGACAGTGATCGACCGGGTTCCCGAAGGGTATCGGTTCGGTCGGACGTTTGACGTACGTCACATGTCGGGGTGCCGGGAAGTCCGGCATTCTGGCCAGGACCGATGCCGCGACGAAGGGGTTCAGCCATGGCCGACAGCGTTCTGTACGAGGTGAGCGACGGGCTCGCGACCGTCACCTTCAACCGGCCCGAGGCGATGAACGCGCTCGACACGGACACGAAGAACACCCTGCGGGACGCCTTGCGGGAGGCGGCCGACGACACCGCGGTGCGGGCCGTGCTGCTCACCGCGACCGGGCGGGCCTTCTGCGTCGGACAGGACCTCAAGGAGCATCTGGCGACGCTGGCGGCGGGCGGCGGGCTCGCGACGGTGGCCGAGCACTACAACCCGATCGTCACCGCGATCGCGACGATGCCCAAGCCGGTGGTGGCGGGGGTGAACGGGGTCGCCGCGGGCGCCGGGGCCGGGTTCGCCTTCGCCGCGGACTACCGGATCGTGGCGGACACCGCCGCCTTCAACACGTCATTCGCCGGGGTGGCGCTCAGTGCGGACTCGGGTGTGTCGTGGACGCTGCCGCGGCTGGTCGGGCACGGCCGGGCCGCGGATCTCCTGCTCTTTCCGCGCTCGGTGGGGGCCGCGGAGGCGTACGACCTCGGGATCGCCAACCGTGTCGTGCCGGCCGCGGATCTTCCCGCCGAGGCCGTCGCCGTGGCCCGGCGGCTCGCCGAGGGGCCGACCGTCGCCTACGCCGCCATCAAGGCGTCGCTCGCCCACGGGGCCGCGCACTCCCTGCTCTCCACCCTCGCCAAGGAGGACGAGCTCCAGACCCTGGCCGGCGCCGCCGAGGACCACCGCATCGCGGTCAACGCCTTCGTGGCCAAGCAGCCCCCGCGCTACGTGGGGCGCTGACGCGAACGCTCATCGCCGCCGGGGCTGGTCCTCAAACGCCGGACGGGCTGATTTTCCAGCCCGCCCCGCGCTTGAGGACCCCGGGTGGGGGAATCAGCGGGCGGAGCAGTCGGCGAGGTGGTCGTTGACCAGGCCGCAGGCTTGCATCAGGGCGTAGGCGGTGGTGGGGCCGACGAAGCGGAAACCGTGGGATTTGAGCGACTTGGCGAGAGCCACCGACTCGGGGGTGGTGGCGGGGACGTCGGCGAGGCGGCGCGGCGCCGGCCGGGCCGCGGGATCGGGCGCGAAAGACCAGATGAGGGCGTCGAGCCCGCCGTCGTGGCTGTCGCGCAGGACCCGCGCGGCCCGCGCGTTGGCGACGGAGGCGGCGATCTTCGCCCGGTTGCGGATGATCCCGGGATCGAGCAGCAGCCGCGCCTCGTCCTCGGCCGTGAAGCCCGCCACCGCGTCGATCTTGAAGCCGTCGAAAGCGGCCCTGAACCCCTCGCGGCGGCGGAGAATCGTGATCCAGGACAGCCCGGACTGGAACGCCTCCAGGCAGGTCCGCTCGAACAGGGCGTCGTCCCCGTGTACGGGCCGCCCCCACTCGGTGTCGTGGTAGGCCACGTAATCCGGCGCGGACAGCCCCCAGGGGCAGCGTGCGAGTCCGTCGGGCCCGACGACCGTGTCACTCACCGGTGTCGTCCCGCGGCGGCTCGTCCTTGTCCAGGGACGGGGTCCCGGGGGCGCCGTCCCTGGACAAGGACGCGCCGGCCCGCGTCCCGGCCAGCACGGCCTCCAGATCGGCGATCCTGGCGTCCCGCTCGGCGAGTTCCGCCCCGAGCCGGTCCAGCACCTCGTCGACGTCGAGCATGCGGTAGCCGCGTACGGCGATCGGCAGCCGGACGGCGTCGATGTCGGACCTGATGAGCGGGCGGTCGGCGGGCAGCCGGTCGTCGATCCGGTCGGGTTCGGAGTCCCGCAGGGTGCCGCCGTCACCGAGTACGGCCATCGCGACGGCGGCGACCACCGCGACCAGCGCGATGAGCATGAACCAGAACAACTCGATCTCCCGGGGTCCGGCCTACGTGTCAGGCACGATCGTGCCACGATCGCATGAGTCTGAGATGAGGAGCGGCAGTGGCACTTCGGTTGGGGACCCGCGAATTCGGCGAGCGGGAGCCGGTGATCATGGCGATCGTGAACCGTACGCCGGACTCGTTCTACGACCAGGGCGCCACCTTCACCGACGAACCCGCGCTGGAGCGGGTCGCGGGCGCCGTCGCGGAGGGCGCGGCGATCATCGACATCGGCGGGGTGAAGGCGGGCCCCGGCGAGGAGGTCTCGGCGGCGGAGGAGATCCGCCGCACCGTCGCCTTCGTGGCGGAGGTGCGCCGCCGCCACCCGGAGGTGGTGATCAGCGTGGACACCTGGCGGCACGAGGTCGGCGAGGCGGTGTGCGAGGCGGGCGCCGACCTGCTGAACGACGCGTGGGGCGGGGTGGACCCGCGGCTGGCGGAGGTCGCGGCGCGGTACGGCGTGGGGCTGGTGTGCACGCACGCGGGCGGCGCGCAGCCGCGGACCCGGCCGCACCGGGTGGGGTACGAGGACGTGATGGCCGACATCCTGCGGGTGACGGTGGGGCTCGCCGAGCGGGCGGCGGCGCTGGGCGTGCCGCGCGACGGGATTCTGATCGACCCGGGGCACGACTTCGGCAAGAACACCCGGCACTCGCTGGAGGCGACCCGGCGGCTGCCGGAGATGACGGCCACGGGGTGGCCGGTGCTGGTCTCCCTGTCGAACAAGGACTTCGTCGGGGAGACGCTCGACCGGCCGGTCAAGGAGCGGCTGATCGGCACGCTGGCCACCACGGCGGTGTCGGCGTGGCTCGGGGCGCGGGTGTACCGCGTCCACGAGGTCGCCGAGACCCGTCAGGTGCTGGAGATGGTGGCCTCGATCGCGGGCCACCGCCCGCCCGCCGTGGCCCGCAGGGGCCTGGCCTGAAGGCCCGGTCAGGCACGGACGGCACGGACGGCGCTGAACGGCACTGACGGCTTCAGGCGCTCTCCTTCGTCACCCGCGCCACGGCCTCCTCCACGTCGTCCGTGACGTGGAACAGCTCCAGGTCGGCCTCCGACGCCTTGCCGCCCGCGACGAGCGTGGAGCGGATCCAGGAGACCAGGCCGCCCCAGTACTCGGTGCCGAAGAGCACGATCGGAAAGCGGGTGACCTTCTTGGTCTGGACGAGGGTGAGCGCCTCGAAGAGTTCGTCGAGGGTGCCGAAGCCGCCGGGGAGCACGACGAATCCCCGCGCATACTTCACAAACATCGTTTTTCGGACAAAGAAGTAGCGGAAGTTCACGCCGATGTCGACATAGGGATTGAGGCCCTGCTCGAAGGGCAGCTCGATGCCGAGGCCGACCGAGACGCCGCCCGCTTCGAGCGCGCCCTTGTTGGCGGCCTCCATCGCGCCGGGGCCGCCGCCGGTGATGACGGCGAAACCGGCCTCGGTCAAGGCGCGGCCGATCCGTACGCCCGCCGCGTACTCACGGGAGTCCACCGGGGTGCGGGCGGAGCCGAAGACGCTGACGGCGGGGCCGAGTTCGGCCAGGGCGCCGAAGCCCTCGACGAATTCCGACTGGATCCGCATCACACGCCACGGGTCGCCGTGCACCCAGTCCGACTCTCCTCGACTGTCCAGCAACCGCTGATCGGTGGTCCCCGCCTGCACCTGGCCGCGCCGCCGCACGACCGGGCCCGTGTGCCGCTCCGGCCAGCCCCTGCCGGTCAGCACGGTCTCCGCCGCCTCGTTGGCCGCGGCAGCCGCCTCCTGCGCGTCCGGGCTCTGCCCGCCCGCTCCCGTGTGTGAGTCAGTCATACGGGAAGCGTACGCATCAAGGTGCGGCGGACGGCGCCAACGGGACCGCCCGGGGGGCTTCGAGGCGGGCGCTGACCCAGGTGAAGGCCGCGGGGAACATCCCGCCCCAGGTCTTCCAGTTGTGCCCGCCGCGGTCGATCCGCAGCGTGCTGACCGAGGTGGGCGGCCGGACGGCGGCGGTGATCCAGTCGGCGAATTTCGGCGGGCTCTCCGGGTCCTGCCTGCTGGACTCGATGAGTATGTGCACGTCGGGACGGGTGTTCTGGGCCAGCCAGAGCGGTGAGCGGACACCGCGGGCGGACTCGGCCGGATTGTCCGGGGCCATCGCGGCGGCGGCCACGAACCGGTCGGGGTGTTCGAGCGCCAGCCGCACCGCGCAGTAGCCGCCGGTGGATATGCCCATCACGGCCCATCCGCGCGGCGCCGGGAGCGTACGGAAATTGTGCGCGATCGTCTGCGCCACGTCGTCGGTGAGCCAGGTGCCGACCTTGCTCTTGCCCGGCACGTCGGCGCAGCCGGTGTTGGCCCGGTCCGGGGTGATGGTGGGCAGCACGAGTATCGCGGGCTCGGCGCGGCCCGCGGTGATCTCGTCCTGCATGATCTGGCCCAGCCGCATGCCGCGCAGGAAGCTGTGCGGGGTGCCGGGGATGCCGTGCAGGACCTCTATGACGGGGAAGCGGGTGTGCGCGAACTCCTTCTTCTTGTACTGCGGCGGCGTCCAGACGATGACGTCGCCCTTCGTCCCGGACTTCCAGCCGCGCACGGTGGCCTTCTCGAAGCCCTGCGAATACGAGGCGAATTTGACCCGGTAGTCGGGCTTGGCGGGGGTGGGCGTGGCGGTGGGGCCCGCGACGGACTTGCCGCCGCTGTTGGCGTTGCCGAGCAGGTCGTCCCAGGAGGCGTAGAAGCCGTAGTCGTTGTTGACCGTGACCATCACCACGAATATCGCGGTGACCTGACAGAGCACGATCATCCCGACGCGGGCGGCGACCCGTACCGGCCGCGGGCCCCGTACCCGTGGCCAGAGCAGCACCGCGCCCGCCACCGCGGCCACCGCGACGACGAGGAGCAGTACGGCGAACCATCTGCTGGTCAGTCCCACGACACGCCTCTTCCCCCAACCGATCCCTACGGCTCCGATCACACCATGCCGGGAGGGAAGACCGATGGGCACCCCTGTTCGGTTGCTCCGCCTTTCGCCGGATCAGTCGGACGAGTGAGGCGGGGCGGTCGCCGGGGCCGCGGGATCGGGGCCGGTCAGCCGGTCAGCTGGTCAGCCGGTCAGCCGGTCAGCCGGTGAGCCAGCCGCGCAGCCGCTCCTCGGCCTCCAGTACGGCGGCGACCGCGACGTGCTCCTCGCGGGCGTGGGCGAGCTTGGGGTCGCCGGGTCCGTAGTTCACCGCGGGCACGCCGAGCGCGGTGAAGCGGGCCACGTCGGTCCAGGCGTCCTTGGGGGCGGGTTCGGTGCCGATGGCGCGGACGAAGGCGGCGGCGGCCGGGTGCGCGAGGCCGGGCAGCGCGCCCGGCGCGCTGTCGGTGAGCACCACGGTGAAGTCGTCGAAGACCTCCTCGGCGTGCGCGAGCGCCTCGGCCTCACTGCGGTCGGGCGCGAAACGGAAGTTGACGGTCACCGCGCAGGAGTCGGGGATCACATTGCCCGCGTGGCCGCCCTCGACCAGCACCGCGTTCAGCCCCTCGCGGTACTCCAGGCCGTCGATGACGACCCGGCGGGGCTCGTACGCGGCGAGCCGGTCCAGGATCGGCGCGGCCTTGTGGATGGCGTTGTCACCGAGCCAGCTCCGCGCCGAGTGCGCCCGGCGGCCGGTGGTCTCGACCCGGATGCGCAGGGTGCCCTGGCAGCCGCCCTCGACCTTCCCGTCGGTCGGCTCCATCAGCACCGCGAAGTCCCCGGCCAGCCACTCGGGGTGCCGCTCGACCAGCCGCTTGAGTCCGTTGAACTCGGCCGCGATCTCCTCGGCGTCGTAGAAGACGTAGGTCAGGTCGCGGTTGGGCGCGGTCAGCGTCGCCGCCAGCCGCAGCTGCACCGCCACGCCCGCCTTCATGTCCGAGGTGCCGCAGCCCCACAGCAGCCCGTTCCCGTCCAGCCGCGACGGCAGGTTGTCCGCGATCGGCACGGTGTCGATATGGCCCGCGAGCACCACCCGCTCGGCGCGCCCGAGCCGGGTCCGCGCCACCACCGCGTCGCCGTCCCGGTCCACCGCCAGGTGCGGCAGCCCCCGCAGCGCCTCCTCCACCAGATCCGCCAGCGCCTTCTCCTGCTGGCTCACGGACGGTACGTCCACGAGTTGGGCGGTGAGCCGAGCGGCATCCTGGCTGAGGTCGAGTTCGTGAGGCATAGACCCGAGAGTAGGGCCAGACGCAAAGAAACCGGCCTCGCCGGCGTTCGAGGCGGGGGCCCGGCGGAGCGAAGGCCGGAAGGAACGATTCAGCCCGTCCGGCGATCGAGGACGCAGCGGAGGCCCGCACCGTTCGGCGGCTTACGGAGCCCGCGGCCTTCGGTACGCTCGGGCGCGTGCCCAGCTCCCCCCGCAAGAAGCCCGCAGAGCCCAAGCGCCGAGGCCGCAAAGTCGTGGCTGCGGCCGTCGTACTGCTGGGGCTTGCCACCTATGGCCTCTACCGCGCCGCGGAGGAGAACAAAGCGCCGGAAAGCGCGGACTGCACGGTGACGGCGGACGGCGACACGCTGGACATGAGCCCGTCGCAGGCGGCGAACGCGACGACGATCGCCGCGGTGGCCACCTCGCGCGGGCTGCCGGAAAGGGCGCTCACCATAGCCCTGGCCACGGCGTTGCAGGAATCACGGCTGGACAATCTCGATCACGGCGACCGGGATTCGCTCGGCCTGTTCCAGCAGCGACCCTCGCAGGGCTGGGGCACCGCGCAGCAGGTTCAGGACCCGGTGTACTCGACGAACGCCTTCTTCGACGGCCTGGTGAAGATCGAGGGCTATTCGCGGCTGCCGCTGACCGTGGCGGCGCAGCGCGTGCAGAAGAGCGGCTTCCCGCAGGCGTACGCGAAGCACGAGGCGGACGCGACGCTGCTGTCGGCGGCGCTGTACGGCCGCAAGGCGGGCGCGCTGAGCTGCACGACGGGCTCGGACACGCCCTTCAGCGCGGGCGGCAAGCTGGGCAGTACGTCGCAGGTCACGGCCAGGCTGACGCGGGAGTTCGGCAGCCAGCTGAAGCCGGTGGCGGCCGACGAGCCGCGTACGGTCGCGGTGCCCGCCAGGCCCGCGGGCGGCGCGGCGGAGGGCGACGGCACCCGGCGCGGCTGGGAGCTGGCGCAGTGGGCGGTGGCGCACGCGCAGGACCTGAAGGTCGAGCAGGTGACCTTCGGCGGCCAGAAGTGGGCCGCGGCGCAGTCCGGCAAGGGCTGGCAGAAGCAGAAAGCGGGCGGCGCGCAGGGTTCCGCGGCCGTCAAGCCGGACGGATACGTACGGATCACCGTCGCGCAATAGTGCGCGCATTCACCCGGGAGTGCCCGCTCTCGCGGTCAAACGCGGGCTGCGGGAAAACCGCTCGACCGGATGTCGATTCCCTTGCCGCAGCAGGGATGTGACGTTTCATCAAAGTCATATGAGCTGTCCGCTATATCCGATCTGTCGGATTCCTATAATGCGACGCATTGCCAACTCTTTACCTCGAACGGCCGCAACCTTCGGGCTCCTTGAGCGGTAGTCACGACGTCCGCCCGGCGGACGCAACACGTCCCCTCACGGAGCCAACTCCGTAAAAGGAGCACCATGTCCCTCCCCCTGACCCGCCGATTCGCCCAGGCCGCCCTGCTGATCGGCGCCGCCGCCGCGCCGCTGATCGGAGCGGGCGCCGCGCAGGCCGCCGCACTGCCGCCGACGGACCTGGGCGGGCTGAGCAACCTGGACGGCGCCAACGTGGGCAACACGCTGGACAGCGCTTCCCAGCAGGCCACCGGGGTGGCCGGGCAGGCCGGTACCCAGGCGATGAAGACCACGCTCCCGGCCACCGGCCGCATCGTGGGCACCGCGAGCAAGACCGCCGCCCCGGCCGCGCAGAAGACCGCGGGCGACGCCGCCGACTCCGCGGGCCGGATCGTCGGCCAGACCGCCGAGTCCGCCGGTGGCGTCGCCCCGCACACCGAGACGCTGCCGGTCTCCGCGCTCCCCAACACCGGCCAACTGCCGGCCGGCGCGCTGCCCACCACCGACATGCTGCCGCTCAAGGGCCTCCCCCTGGGCTGATCGCAGAACCGCACGACAGCGGGGGCCGGGAGCGACTGCTCCCGGCCCCCGCGCGTGTCTGTCGGGCAGGCGGCCTCACACCAGAAAGGCGGCCCAGCCAGGTGAGCTCAGCGCAGCCGCTCCACGGCCGCCGCCACCCGCTCGTCGACCGCGGTGAAGGCGATCCGGACGAACCGCTCGCCCGTCGGCCCGTAGAACTCGCCGGGCGCCACCAGGATGCCGCGCTTGGCCAGGTCGCCGACGGTGTCCCAGCAGTTCTCCGCGCGGGTCGCCCACAGGTACAGGCTGGCCTCGCTGTGCTCGATCCGGAAACCCGCGCCCTCGAAGGCGGTCCGCAGGGCGGCGCGGCGGCGCGCGTACCGCTCCTTCTGCTCCACCGCGTGCTCGCGGTCGTCGAGCGCGGCGACCATCGCGGCCTGTACGGGCGCGGGCACGATCATCCCGACGTGCTTGCGGACCTCCAGCAGACCGGCGACGACGGACGCGTCACCGGCGAGGAAGGCGCCGCGGTAGCCCGCGAAGTTGGACCGCTTGGACAGCGAGTGGACGGCGATCAGGCCCTCGTGGCTGTCCCCGCACACGTCCGGGTGCAGGACGGAGACCGGCTCCGTACCCTCCCAGCCCAGCTCGACGTAGCACTCGTCGGACACCACGAGCACCCCGTGCTCGCGCGCCCACCCCACGATCCGGCGCAGCTCGGCGGCGGACAGCACACGGCCCGTGGGGTTGGACGGGCTGTTGAGCCAGAGCAGCTTCAGGCCGTCCGGGTCGAGTTCGGTCACCGGGTCGTCGTACGTGACCGGTTCCGCGCGGGCCACCAGCGCGCCGATCTCGTACGTCGGATACGCCAGGCTCGGATACGCGATCCGGTCGCCCGCCTCGATGCCCAGCAGCGTCGGCAGCCAGCCGACCAGTTCCTTGGAGCCGAGCAGCGGCAGGATGTTCGCCGGGTCGGCGCCGCTCACGCCGTGCCAGCGGCTGAGATATCCCGCGGCGGCCTCGCGCAGCGCCCGCGTGCCGTACGTCAGCGGATAGCCGGGGCTGTCGGCGGCGGCGGCCAGCGCGCGCCGGATCACCTCGGGCACCGGGTCCACCGGGGTCCCCACCGACAGGTCGACCACGCCGTCCGGGTGCGCGACGGCCGTCGCCTTGTAGGGCTCCAGGCGGTCCCACGGGAAGACGGGGAGGCGGGCGGAGATGCTCACGTGCTCACTCTCGCTTGTCGGGCGCGTGTCGGGCGGAGTACGCCACAGCCCCGTACGGCATCGCTCCGCGCGCCGTACGGGGCCGGGCGGACCGACCTAGTGGTCCTGGGCCTGCGGGGGCAGCGCCGCGATGAAGGGGTGGTCGCGCTCGATGAGACCGAGCTTGGACGCGCCGCCGGGCGACCCCAGTTCGTCGAAGAACTCCACGTTCGCCTTGTAGTAGTCCTTCCACTCCTCCGGGGTGTCGTCCTCGTAGAAGATCGCCTCGACCGGGCAGACCGGCTCACAGGCGCCGCAGTCGACGCATTCGTCCGGGTGGATGTACAAGGACCTGGAGCCCTCGTAGATACAGTCGACCGGGCACTCTTCGATGCACGCCTTGTCCTTCAGGTCGACACAAGGCTGCGCGATGACGTAGGTCACGCTGTCGTTCCTCCTCGATAGGGCTCATCTCGCGCGGGAGCGCGGCGTCGTCGATGCCCGCACCTAGTATCTCCGTTCCTGAGCACGATCCGAACAGGAGGGGCACGCATGGCAGGGGATTTCTCTTCCGGAGCGCGGCTCGTGATCCGGATTACCCCGTCTGACGTGGGAAAACGCGTATCGGTACGGCAGGTCCTGGAGATCACCGACGGGCATCCTACGTTCACCGATACGGTCGGTGTTCTCGTATCGTGGGATGCGGGAGTGGTGTGCGTCACGCGGAGGTCCGGGGAAACGGTACGCATCGACGAATCGCTCCTCGTCGCGGGGAAGGTGGTGCCGCCCACCCCGCCGTCACGGAGAATGTCGCGTGTGACGTCCGCGTCCCCCGAGGAGCTTGAGGCGTTCGCCTCGCGCGCCTGGCCCGCCACCGAGACCGAGCCGCTGGGCCGGTGGACGCTGCGCGCGGCAATAGGAGGGGCGCGCGAAGCGCATCAGGACAAGGATGGTGGTGGGCGACGGGAGGGCTTCACCCGCCGCGCCAACTCCGTCCTGGTGGACGGCGATCCCGACCGCCCGCTGGACGCCGCGCTCGCGTACGTCGTCGGCTGGTACGGGTCGCGCGGCACGACGCCGTATCTCCAGGTGCCCGACTCCTCGCCCTACGCGGCCGAGTTGAAGCGCCGCGGGTGGGTACGGGAGGCGGACACGCTGGTCAGGGTCGCGCCGCTGGCGCCGCTCACCCGGCTGCCGGGCGCGGACGACGTCACCCTGTCCCGGACGCCCGACGCGGCGTGGCTGGCCGCCTACCACCGCACCGGCTCGCTCGCCGACGCGGCGCTGAAGGTGGTCTCCGGCGGGCCCTCGGTGTGGTTCGCGACCGCGCCCGGCGCGATCGGGCGGGCCGTGATCGACGGGCCGTGGGCGCTGTTCGGCGCGGTCGAGGTGGCGCCCTCGCACCGCCGCAGGGGCCTGGCCACCGCCGTCATGGGCGCGCTCGCCCTGCGCGCCGCCGACGAGGGCGCGAGGAGCGCGTACCTCCAGGTGGAGGCCGACAACGAGGCGGCCCGCGCGCTCTACGACGGGCTCGGCTTCACCGACCACCACGGCTACCACTACCGGCGCCCCTCGGTATGAGCGCGGACGTACGGGAACGGTTCGCGGCGGCGGCGCGCGAGGAACGCCCCGACCTGGCCGAACTGTGCCTGCTCATCGGCGCGGAGGCCGACCCGGCGCTGGACGGCGTCGCGATCGACGCGGCCCAGATCGAGCTGGACCGGCTCGCCGGGATGCTCCCGTACGGCCTGACAACGCCGCTGGAGTGGGCGAACGCCCTGCACCGGCTGCTCGGGGCCCGGCTGGGCTTCCACGGCGAGCCCGGCGACTACCAGAAGCTCTCGTCGTCGCTGCTCCAGCAGGTGCTGCGGCGGCGGCGCGGGCTGCCGATCCTGCTGTCGGCGGTCTGGACGGAGGTCGCCCGGCGGGCCGGCGCGCCGGTGTACGGGGTCGCGCTGCCCGGCCACTACGTCGTCGGCTTCGGCGATCCGGCGGGCGCGTACGTCCTGGTCGATCCCTTCGAGGGCGGCCGGGTGCTGTCGGGGCCCGACGCGGAACTCCTGGTCGCGGGCGCGACCGGCGCCCCGCTGGCGCCCGGCATGCTCACGCCCGCCGATCCGCTGGACACCGTGCACCGCGTCCTGAACAACATCCGCGCCTGGGCGTCCGCCCGCCTCGAACAGGCCCCCGTGGAGCTGTGGACGATCGACCTCGGCCTGCTCCTCCCCCGCCATCCGGCCCGCCTGCGCTACGAGCGCGCCCAACTCCTCGTCCGGCTCGGCGACTTCACCGGCGGCGCCGCGGCCCTCGACGAGTACGCCGAACTGATCGGCGGCTTCGACCCGGAGACCGCGGAGAAGATCCGCCGCAAGGCCCGCGCGGCGCGGGCGCTGCTGAACTGAGCCCGCCGCTCAGAGCCAGCCCTTTTCGCGGGCGATACGGACCGCCTCCGCGCGGTTGCGCGCGCCCGTCTTCTGGATCGCGGTCGACAGGTAGTTGCGGACCGTGCCCTCCGACAGCAGCAGGCAGCGCGCGATCTCGGCGTTGACCGAACCGTCTGCGGCTGCCCGCAGCACATCGCGCTCGCGGGCCGTCAGCGGGTCGGCGCCGTCGGCGAGCGCCGCGGCGGCCAGCGCGGGGTCGATGACGCGCTCGCCACGCAGCACCCGCCGTACGGCGTCGGCCAGTTGGGCCGCCGGCGCGTCCTTGACCAGGAACGCCTCCGCGCCCGATTCCATCGCTCTGCGCAGATAGCCGGGGCGGCCGAAGGTCGTGACGATCACGATTTTGACCTCCGGCAGCTCTTCGCGGAGTTGCGCCGCCGCCTCGATGCCGGTCAGGCCCGGCATCTCGATGTCCAGCAGCGCCACGTCCGGGCGGTGCGTCGTGGCTGCCGCCAGCACCTCGTCGCCGCGGGCCACTTGGGCGACGACCTCGATGTCCTCTTCGAGGCCGAGGAGCGTCGCCAGTGCTTCTCGCACCATCGACTGGTCCTCTGCGAGCAGCACCCGAACGCTTCTCCTCATCCCCCCACCCTAGGGCTCCGCCCTTCCCCCACAACGGTTCCCCTGCCTGGTCGGCAGACCGATCCTTTGAGGGGCGCGGCCCCAGGGCGGTTCTTTTACCGGGGCGGTAGGCCGCGTTTTTAGGGGCGCGGGGAACTGCGCGGCCCGGCCCCACCGGGCTGTCAGCCCGAAAACAAACAGCATCTGCCCCGCTGGGGCCGGTTCTCAGCCGCGCCACCGTGCGGGCTGAGCGCGCAGTTCCCCGCGCCCCTAAAAGATCGGCCCACCGCCCCGGTAATACCGCCTCGGGGCGGGCCCCGTGAGAGGTCGGCGGGCCGAGGGTGTGGGACCCCCCCCCGGAGGGGGCTAGCCGAGGGCTTCGGTGAAGCTGGTGGCGCCCATGGCGGAGGTGACCGTCGCACGGTATTTGGGGCAGGAGCCCAGAGCGGCGGCGTCAAGGTCGGCGGCGGTGCGCGGCTTCTGGTCGGGGTGCTGCTCGATCCAGTTGGCGAGGTCGATGGCGAAGAACGCCTTGGCGCCCGCGGGGGCGCCGGAGTCCTTGATGCGAGGCCCCTCCTTGGCGAGGAAGGCGCAGAAGGTCGGGCCGTCGACCGGATTGGCCCCGCCGGAGCCACCAGTGGCGGAGGCGGACGCGGACACGGAGGCGGCAGGAGCGCTGCCGGAGGCCCTGGCCGACCCCGTGGGGGACGGCTTGGAACCCCCCGAGCCCCCGCCGCAGGCGGCCAGCAGGAGCACAGCGGCCACCGCGACCCCGGCCGTCGGCACCGTACGTCTGATCACACGTCTCGTAGCGGAACGCATCACGTCGACTCCCCCCAAGAAGGCGCCACGGCGGCGCCCGGTGGCCGGACCGTACCGAGCGCGCGGGCACGGCGTCCCACCCCCGGCACGGATGGTTACAGCCCGAGGACCCGGCGGTGACAGCCGGACCCGGACGCGGACCGCCGTATGACATCTGTCATGGGGAAGACACGACTCGCGGCACTGCACGGGCGAGGGGCGGGCGAGCGAAAATCGGTGGCATGAGCGCAATGGGGATGACGACCGCGAACGGGCCGGGGGCCGCCGTCAAGGGCGAGCCCGTGGTCGCCTTCAGCGATGTGAACAAGAGCTTCGGGCCGGTGCGAGCCGTCGCGGAGCTGAGCCTGACGCTGCACCCGGGCGAGACGGTGGCCCTGCTGGGCCCGAACGGCGCGGGGAAGTCGACCGCGCTCGACCTGATGCTGGGGCTGCGGAACGCGGACAGCGGGAGCGTGCGGCTGTTCGGCACGACCCCGGCGCAGGCCATCGCCGCGGGCCGGGTCGGGGCGATGCTCCAGAGCGGCGGCCTGATGGAGGAAGTGACCGTACGGGAGCTGGTGGGCCTGGCGTGCGACCTGCACCCGAAGGCGTACCCGGTGGACGAGGTGCTGGCCGGCGCCGACATCGCCGACATCCGCGACCGCAAGGTCAACAAGCTCTCCGGCGGTCAGGAGCAGCGCGTACGGTTCGCGCTCGCGACGGCCGGGGCGAACGACCTGATCGTGCTGGACGAGCCGACGGTCGGCATGGACGTCAGCGCGCGGCAGGCGTTCTGGGCCACGATGCGCGGCCAGGTGGAGAAGGGCAGGACCGTTCTGTTCGCCACCCACTACCTGGAGGAGGCGGACGCCATCGCGGACCGCGTCCTGGTGCTGCACCGGGGGCGGCTGATCGCCGACGGGACGGCCGCGGAGATCAAGGCGCGGGCGGGCGCCCGCCGGATCACCTTCGACCTGGACGGCACCCCGGACGAGAAGGCGCTGAAAGCGCTGCCGCACATCGTCGGCTTGGACATCACCGGGCCGACCGTCCGCATCCGCTCCGACGACGCGGACGCCACGACGCACGCCGTGTACACGCTCGGCCTGTACCCGCGCAATCTGGAGGTCTCGGGCCTCGGCCTGGAGCAGGCCTTCCTCGCCATCACCGACGCAGCGTCCGCCGAGGAGGCGGAGAACCGATGAAGACCCTGGTCAGACTGGAGATCGTCCGCACCCTGCGGAACCGCAAGTTCATGTTCTTCTCGGTGCTCTACCCGGGCCTGCTCTTCCTGATCATCACGGCGGGCGCCGACAAGTCGAAGAAGATCGAGGGCCTGAATCTCACCCTGGTCGCGTACTACATGGTCGCGATGGCGGCGTTCGGCGCGATGACGGCGGTGCTGATGGGGAACGCCGAGCGGATCGCGAGGGAGCGCGAGAAGGGCTGGGTGCGGCAGTTGCGGCTGACCTCGCTGCCCGGCCGCGGTTACGTCACCGCGAAGATCGCCTCCGCCGCGACCGTCAGCCTGCCGTCGATCCTGATCGTGCTGATCCTCGGCGCGACCGTGAAGAACGTCCGGCTCGACGCCTGGCAGTGGATCGCGATCCTGGCCGCGACCTGGGCGGGCAGCATGGTCTTCGCGGCGCTCGGCGTCGCCATCGGATACGTGGCCACGGCCGACGTCGCCCGCCCGATCTCGATGCTCGCCTACTTCGTCCTGGCGATGCTCGGCGGCCTGTGGGTGCCGATCACCACCTTCCCGCACTGGCTCCAGACGATGGCCGACTATCTGCCGGGACGGCCGTACGCGGCGCTCGGCCAGTCCATCGAGTTCGGCAACGCGCCGCACGCCCGTGACATCGCCGTTCTCGCCTTCTACCTGCTGCTCTTCGCGGGCACGGCCGCCTGGTTGTACCGCAAGGACACGCAGAAGGCGTGACGCGGATGGCGAAGGAGGAGCGGGCGCGGCGGCAGCGGGAACAGGCGCGGGCGCGGGACCGGGCGGAGGAACAGGCGCGGGAGCGGGACCGGCCCTGGCCGTCGTGGCGGCAGGCGGTGGAGGACGCGGACACCACCGCCATGGGCCGCGCCCCCGAGACCCGCGGCCAGGCCCTGGTCAAGCTGATGTGGATCGGCATCTGGCTGCTCTACCTCGGCTCCCCCGTCAGCGACCTGGCCGACGGCCACCACGGTGCCCTGGTCACCGTCGTCGCCGGCTGCGGCCTGCTCGTCTTCGTCGTCTCCTACCTCGCCGTCGTCTTCCTGCGCACCAACACCGCCTACATGCAGGAGCGTTGGGTGTACGGGGTGCTCGCCGCCCAGGTCGCGCTCGCCTTCACGCTGTCCGCGACGCTCGGCAAGGACTGGCTGGTGATGTTCGTCTACGTGGCCGTCGCCTGCGGGGCGTCGCTGCCGGGCACGCAGTCCCGGTGGGCGATTCCCGCGGTCACGGCGGCACTCGCCGGGGTCGGCGCCTGGGTCGACAGCAGCGGCGACCTCTACCCGGCGCTGGTCGTCCCGGCCCTGCTCGGCGGCTTCGCGATGGTGGGCGTGCGGCAACTCGTGCGGACCATGCGGGAGTTGCGCGAGGCGCGGGAGACGGTGGCGCATCTGGCCGCCACCGAGGAGCGGTTGCGGCTCGCCCGTGACCTGCACGACCTGCTCGGGCACTCGCTGTCCCTGATCACGCTCAAGAGCGAACTGGCCGGGCGGATGCTGCCGGACCGGCCGCAGGACGCGGCGCGGCAGGTCGCCGACATCGAGAAGGTCAGCAGGCAGGCGCTGGTCGACGTACGGGAGGCGGTCAGCGGCTACCGCCGCCCGACGCTGGCCGCCGAACTGGCCTCCGCGCGCTCCGCGTTGGCCTCCGCGGGGATCGCCGCGCGCGTCCACCAGCCGGACCGGCTGCCCGGTCTCGCCCCGGACGGCGAGGGCGCCCTGGCCTGGGCGCTGCGCGAGGCGGTGACCAACGTCGTACGCCACAGCGGCGCCCTCACCTGCGTGATCGCCCTGAGCACCAGCGCGGACGGCGCCGCCGCCACCCTCACCGTCTCCGACGACGGCCGCGGCCCCGCTCCCCGCCACACCCCCGGCAACGGCCTCAACGGCCTGACCGAGCGGCTCATTCTGGCCGGCGGCACCCTGCGCACCGCGCCCTCGGGCGACGGCGGCTTCCGCCTGACGGCGACGGTGCCGGTCGGCGCCGACGAGACGAGTCCGACCGGCGTCTGAGAACCCCGGAGAGGGCGGTCTCAGCCCGCCACGTTCGGCAGGGTCACATCGCGCTTGGCGCCCGTCGCGTCCAGCGCGGGCAGCAGGGCGTCCGCGACGTCCTGCGGGGTGACGGCCCTGGTGGAGCCGTCCTTCGCCTTCAGCTTGACGGCGTCGAACGTGCCGCCGTACAGGCCCTTGAGGACCGCGAGGTCGATGTGCGGCTGAAGCGTGCCGTCCGCGTCCGGCACCATCGTCAGAAACTTCGGGATCGACTTCGTCGGCCCGAACTTGATGGACTTCAGGCCCGCCCGGACGACGACGAAGTCGGACATGGCCCGCTTGCCGAACCCGTTGACCGCGGCGTCCAGTTCGGCCTGGGTGACCTTCGGCGGGGTGGTCGTGACCGGCAGCGCGAGGGCCGGATTGGAACCGGTCTCGGCGCGCGTACGGTACGCGGCGGCGACCTTGGCCGCGGCGGCGTTCACATCGAAGGACTGACCGGGCTTGCCGGCCACCGGGACGGCCTTGCCGTCGGCGAAGCGGACCATGCCGTCGGAGCCCGAACCGCTCTGGCCCGCCAGTGACTTGAGCGCGACCCGCAGCTTGTCCTCGTCGACGACTATGACCGGGTCGGCGACGCGGCTGCCGCCGAAGAGCGAACCGACGACGGAGACCGGGTTGTAGTCGGAGTGCGCGACCCCCCGGACCGTCGCGTCGGTGTCGACCGACAGGCCCGCCACCGACGGCTTGAGACTCAACTTGCGGTCGCCGATGGTCAGTTCGAGCGGTGCGGTCTTGCGGTCACCGAGCGCGGTGTCCAGCATCTTGACCGCGTCGCCCTTGTTCTGGTTGCCGATGTCGACGCCCACCACGGTGGTGCCCTTCGGCACGTCGCCGTGGGTCATCAGCAGTCCGGCGCCGTACGCGAGCACCGCGACGGTGCACACCCCGACGCCCAGCAGGGCCACCTTGGAGCGGCCCTTCTTCTTCGCGGGCGGACGCGGCGCGGCGGGCGCCGGCTGCGCCGCGCGCGGCTCGGCGGGGACGGGGGCGGGCACGGGAC